>NZ_JBITGW010000022.1:0-244247 GCF_044457345.1 Nonomuraea sp. NPDC050547 | reverse complement strand
GTCTGGGACAACGTCAACACCCACGTCGGCGCCCGGATGCGCCGCCTGATCGAGACGCGTCCCTGGTTGACGGTGTTCCGCCTGCCGACCTACGCGCCCGACCTCAACCCCGTCGAGAGCGTGTGGTCCCACCTCAAACGCGGCCTGGGCAACCTGGCCCCTGCACGCTCGCCGACCTCGCCCAGGTCATCCGCAGCAGACTCAAGCAGATGCAGTACCGTCCCACCCTCTTGGACGCCTTCCTGGCACACACCGGCCTGACCACAGACCTGAGATCAACATGACACCCGAACTTTCAATCTGTGTAGTGGTTTCGCCTCGCAGGACGCCGCCGGCGACCAGCTGGGGAAGGTGCGCGAGTTGCTGGCGCTGGCCGATCCGGGCGAGGTTGTGACTCGTAATCAGATCGCTGATCTGATCAAGAGGACGCTGGCCGAGACCGATGTCCTGCCCAGCGTCGAGGTGGTGCGCCGCAAGGTGCGCACCCGCCAGGACCTGGCCCAGGAGGTGACGGTCGGGCGGTGGCTGGAGGAGTTCCTCACGCGCAAGCGGAAGATCGAAGAGAGCACCCGGCGCTCCTACGAGGGCCACATCCAGCTGTATCTGACCCCCTACCTGGGCCGTATCCGGCTGGATCAGCTCAAGGTCGGGGACGTGGCGGGGATGTTCGAGCAGATCGAGGAGTTCAACGACGTCATCGCCGAGCGGCGGGCCAGCGCGGATCGTGTGGTGCGGGCGAGCGTGAAGTATCGGCGTCCGGTGAGCATGGCCACGATGCATAGCATCCGGGCGACTCTTCGGCATGCGCTGAATGTGGCCATCCGTCAGGATCGGTTGATCGACTTCAACCCGGCGGCGGTGCTGGAGATGCCGGCCAAGACCCGGCCCAGGCCGCTGGTGTGGACCCGGGAGCGGGTCGAGGAATGGCATCAGGACTTCCGCGCCTACCGCAGCGCGGAGAAGGCACGTCGCGGAGGACGGCGGGTGGACCCGATCGATGCCTACATCCGGGTACGCCGCCCGTCGGCGGTGATGGTGTGGACACCGGAACAGACCCGGCTGTTTCTGGAAGAATCCGGCCGGCATCCGCTGTTCGCCCTCTACCGGCTGATCACGCTTCGAGGCCTGCGGCGGGGCGAGGCGTGTGGGCTGCGCTGGAAAGACATCGATCTCGATACCGGAGCCGCGAGTATCTCCTGGCAGCTGGTTCAGCTGGCCGGGCGCATCCACGAGGGCAGGCCCAAGACCGACGCCTCCATGCGCACCATCGCCCTGGACGCCGAAACCATCGCGATCCTGCGTGCCCATCAGCGGCGGCAGCGCGAGGAACAGCTTGCGGCGGGCGAGGCGTGGAAGGGGACCGGTTTCGTGTTCACCCAGGCCGACGGGGATCGGCTGCATCCGCAGCACGTGTCCGACCAGTTCCTGTGGCTGGCCTATCTGGCGGGACTGCCGCCGATCCGGCTGCATGATCTCCGGCATGGCGCGGCGTCGTTGATGCTGGCTGCGGGTGTGGAGATCAAGGTGGTCCAGGAGACGCTGGGGCATACCTCCAGCGCCTTCACCGCCGACACCTACACCTCGGTCTTCCCGCAGGTGGCGATGGCGGCGGCGGAGAAGACCGCGGCCCTCCTGCTGGGCGACGACGAGGGCCGAGGCGTTCTGCGGCAGCTTCGCGTATAACCAGGGGGCGACTCGGCCGGGGGAGATGACGGCTTCGCTGCACTGGCGTCACGGCGGAGCGAAGCCGTTCGTCATGTGACGGAAGGGATGAACGGCATGATGATCATGGTGTGTACAGGGTTGGTACGGGCGAGCACGGTTGGAGCACGGAATGGCCGGAACTATGTTCCGTTCGGGCGGCCAAGCGCATGTTTCCGCAGGTCAACGCCATGAAGTAAGCGCGCCCTGCAGGATTCGAACCTGCGACCGTCGGATTAGAAGTCCGATGCTCTATCCAGCTGAGCTAAGGGCGCTCCCGCCTTATTGTGCATGATCCGGCGAGTTGTCACGCACTCGATTTGCCCGTGTCACTCGGTCAGTCCGATCACCGCCCACATGAACAGCGTGCCCGCCAGCGTAGCCGCCAGGGTCAGGCCGGTGGATCGGCGGGGGGTGTGGGCTTCGGGGAGGATGTGGGAGGTGGCCAGGTACAGGAGGAAGCCGGCGAACAGGCCCAGGTACGCACCCAGCAGGCCCTTGGGGATGGGGAGCAGTGTGGTCAGGGTGGCGCCGGCGATGGGGGCCACGGCGTCCAGGGTGAGGAGGATGATGGCGCGGCGGCGGGCGTTGCCGTACAGCGTGGTGAGTGTGTAGGTGTTGAAGCCGTCGGTGAAGTCGTGTGCGATGACGCCGATGGCCACCGCTACGGCGAGGGCGGTGTCGGTTTGAAAGGCGGCGCCTATCGCGGCGCCGTCGAGGAAGCTGTGGACCACCAGGGCGCTGCCGGCCACCAGGCCCATGCCGGCGTGGGTGTGGCGGTGGGCGGCGTAGTCGCCTTCGTGCGTGTCGTGCATGGCTACGGCGCGTTCCACGATGTGGACGGCCAGGAAGCCGGCGGCGAAGGTGAGCATGGGCAGGGGGACGCCGTGCAGGGTGACGGTGTCGAGGGAGAGGGCTTCCGGCAGGAGGTCGAAGGCTACGACGCCGAGCATGACGCCGGCGGCGGCGCCCAGGACGAGGTTGCGGCGTTCGCGGACGCGGTGTGCGACCAGGCCGCCCAGGAGCGTCATGAGGAACGCCACTACGGACAGCAGGATCGGCATACGGGCCACGTTATGGGCAGGCGGCGCCGGGGCGGTGGTCCGACACAAAAAGCCAGGCGGGATCGGTCTAAAGGGGTCTAAGATGCCGTTGCATGGTCGCGACGCTCCTGCATGAGACACCACTGCGGGGCGGGGACGTGACGGACGGGGTGGTTCGGGTCGGGGATACGGTCCGGCGTCCGAAAAGCCCGTCCACGCCCGCCGTGCACGCCCTTTTGCGGCACCTTGAGGCCTCGGGGTTCGCCGGGGCGCCTCGGGTGGTGGGGTTCGACGAGTTCGACCGTGAGGTCATCACTTACATTCCGGGTAGCTGCGGGCTTACCGCGCACAACGCGGCCGAGGATGGGTTGCGGAGCCTCGCGGAGCTTTTGCGGAAGTTTCATGACGCCACCGAGGGGTTCTCCGCCCAGGGGTGGGTTGAGGGGTCCAATGATGACAGGGCGCCGGAAGTCATCGGGCACTGTGACTTACGGCCGGAGAACACGATTTTTCATCGTGGCCGCGCCGTCGCGCTGATCGACTTCGACCAGGCCAGGCCCACGACGCGGCTGTTCGACGTGGTCACCACGCTGCGCCACTGGGCGCCCATCGCCGATCCGCTCGACCGCCATCCGCTCCTGCGGGGAGCGGACGGTGGTGCGCACGTGGGTGCTCGGCTGCGTCTTTTCTGCGACGCGTACGGCCTGCCGCCCCGAGACCGGCGCCGCCTGCTCGACCTGGCCAGGCTCCGCTTCCACCGCAGCTACGACGTGATGCGGAAGCGGGCGGACCAGGGCGGCGCCTGGGCGGCGATGTGGGCCGGCGGCGCCGGTGAGCGCATCCGCCGGGCGGCCGCCTGGCTCGATGTGCACGAAGATGAACTCCATGCACATCTGGTCTAGATCCGCGGGTATCGCGCTCGGTGTCGCGCTTGACGCCATGTTCGCGGATCCGCGCCGCGGACATCCGGTCGCGTTGTTCGGCCGGGCCGCGTCCGCTCTGGAGAAGCGCCTGTACGGCGACGCCCGCCCGAACGGCGTGGCCCACGTCGCCCTGTGCGTGGGCGCGGCCGCCGGCGTCGGCATCCTGGCGGAACGCGTACGCCACCCCCTGGCCCGCACCGCGCTCACCGCGGCGGCGACCTGGGCGGTGCTCGGCGGTACGACGCTGGCCCGCGAAGGCGCCCATCTGGCCGGCGCCCTGGAGGACAAGGACGTCGAGCGGGCCAGGCGGCGCCTGCCGCACCTGTGCGGGCGCGACCCGTCGGAGCTGGAGGAGCCGGAGCTGGCCAGGGCGACGGTGGAGTCGCTGGCCGAGAACACCTCGGACGCCGTGGTGGCGCCGTTGTTCTGGGGTGCGGTGGCGGGGATTCCCGGCTTGCTGGCCTATCGGGCGATCAACACGTTGGACGCGATGGTCGGGCATCGTTCGCCCAGGTACGAGCGGTTCGGCTGGGCGGCGGCGCGGCTGGATGACGTGGCCAACTACGTTCCGGCGCGGGTGACCGGGCTGATCACCGTGGCGGTGGGGCCGGATCGGGCGGGGGCGCTGGCCGTACTGAAGAAGGACGGGCATCGGCACCCGAGCCCGAACGCGGGACGGTGCGAGGCGGCCTTCGCCGGCGCGCTCGGGGTGACGCTCGGCGGCACCAACGTGTACGGCGGGCGGACGGAACACCGTCCGACCATGGGCGACGGCCGCGCGCCCGAGGTCGGGGACATCAGGCGCGCGGTCCGGCTGACCAGGGCGGTGAGCTTCACGGCCGCCGGGCTGGCGGTGCTGGCGGCTATGCGTCCCTGGCCTCGTCGAGGACCTTCTTGGCGTCCCGTTCGAAGGAGGCCCGCGCGCCCAGCGTGATCAGGCCGCCGAGGACCATGGGCACGATCAGCACGTACATGCCGCCGACCAGGGAGCCGAGCCGGTCGGAGAAGATGCCCACGATCAGCGAGCCGAACGCGCCGCCCGCGGTCGTGAACACCTGCAGGACGGCGAAGCCGAGCCCGCGCGAGCCCGCCCCGACCACGTCGGCCAGGCAGGCGGTCATGTTCGGGATGGCGATCGACATGAGCGAGCAGGCCAGCAGGGTGAGCGCGGCCATGGCGAGCAGGGAGTTCATGGAGAGGGCGGCGGCGAGCACCGCGGCGCCGATCGTGATGCCGCCGCCGCCGGCCAGCAGCCGCCCGCCCTTGACGGTGCCGTGCCACTTGCGGCCGAGCCACGAGCCGACCAGGGTGCCGACGAGCGTGCCGGCGACCGTGATCAGGCCGCTGTAGGAGCCGGCGGTGGCCGGGGTGGCGCCGAACGCGCGCACCATCAGCGTGGGCAGCCAGAAGAAGATCCCGGCCAGGCCGAGCGTGAGCAGGGCCAGGCCGACGCAGACGAACATCAGCGTCGGATTGCGCAGCACGAGGCGGAACTGCGGCCAGAACGGCTGCTTCGGCGCCTTCGGCGGGGAGGCCGGGGTGGTGCCGCCCGCGACCAGCCGGTCGAGTTCGCCGCGTCTGGGCTCGCGCAGCATCCAGCACAGGACCGCGGTGAGCACGCCGGGGATGACCATGACGAGGAAGGCGTTGCGCCAGCCCATGGCCTGGCCGAGCACGCCGCCGAGCAGGGTTCCGATGCCGCCGAGGTAGGTGGTGACGCGCGTGAGCCCGTACGCCTTGGCGCGTGAGAGCGGCGGATACCAGTCGGCGAGCAGGCTGCCGGCGGCGGGGTTGTCGATGTTCTCCGCGGCGGCCAGGAAGACGCGCATCAGGTAGAACATGGCGAATCCGGTCGCGAGGCCGGAGCCGAGGGTGGCGATCGCCCAGCAGAAGACGACGACGGCGAGGATGCGGGTGCGGTTGTAGCGGTCGGCGAAGTACCCGGCGGGCAGGGCCACCAGCGCGGCGGCGAGGGCGGCGGCCGTGGGGATGGATCCCGCTGCGGTGTCGGAGAAGCCCCATTCCGCCTGGACCAGAGGGAGGACGCCCGACAGCAGGTTGTACTCGATGCGGTCGACCAGGCCGACGATGAACAGGACGACGAGCGGCGTCCAGCCGTACGGCGCGCGGTCCTGTGCGTTGATCACACCGGTTCGTGGTGATCCGAACGTCCCGACCATGCGGCACCTCTCTTAGAGCGACGTTCTAGGAGATTGTTCTAGAAGGGCGGTGCGCTGTAAATGGGGCACGTGTGAAAAAATGCCGCGGTGAAGGGTGCGTTGCTGGTGGCGGGGACGACGTCGGACGCGGGCAAGAGCGTGGTGACCGCCGGCATCTGCCGGTGGCTGGTCCGCCAGGGTGTGAAGGTGGCGCCGTTCAAGGCGCAGAACATGTCCCTGAACTCCTTCGTCACCGCCGGGGGCGCCGAGATCGGGCGGGCGCAGGAGGTTCAGGCGAGGGCGGCGCGGCTGGAGCCCGTCGCGGACATGAACCCCATCCTGCTCAAGCCGGGCAGCGACCGGCGCAGCCAGGTGGTCCTCATGGGCCGGCCGCTGACGGACGTGGACGCGCTGGAGTACGGGGCGCTCAAGGACATGCTGCGGGAGAAGGCCCTGGAGTCGCTGGAACGGCTGCGCGCCGCCCACGACGTGGTGATCTGCGAAGGGGCGGGCAGCCCGGCCGAGATCAACCTGCGCGCCGGTGACATCGCGAACATGGGCCTGGCCAGGGCGGCGGGGCTGCCGGTCGTGGTGGTGGGCGACATCGACCGGGGCGGGGTGTTCGCCGCCTTCTACGGGACGGTGGCGCTGCTGGACGCCGCCGACCAAGCCCATATTTCCGGATTTATCGTCAATAAGTTCCGCGGAGCGGTCGAACTCCTGCAACCCGGGCTGGACACCCTCCACACGCTGACCGGACGCCCCGTCTACGGCGTGCTGCCCTGGCTCGACGGGCTCTGGCTCGACGTCGAGGACTCCCTGGCCCTGGACAACCGCCGCGTCGTCACCCGCGGCCCGTACGGCAGGCAGACCCTGCGCGTGGCCGTGGTCAGGCTGCCCCGGATCTCCAACTTCACCGATCTGGACGCCCTGGCCGCCGAACCCGGCGTGGTCGTCCGCTTCGTCACCGACCCCGCCGAACTGGACGACGCCGACCTCGTGGTGCTGCCCGGCTCCCGTGCCACGGTCTCCGACCTCGCCTGGCTGCGGGAGAACGGGCTGGCGCGCGCCGTACAGGAGCGAAAGGGACCGGTGCTGGGCATCTGCGGCGGCTTCCAGATGCTCGCCCGCGACATCCACGACGGCGTGGAGTCCGGCGCCGGCCACGTCCCGGGGCTCGGGCTACTCCCGGTGACCGTCACGTTCCGGCCGGAGAAGACGCTCGCCCGTCCCACCGGCCTGGCCTACGGCCAGCCCGTGAGCGCCTACGAGATCCATCACGGCGTGGCCACCGTCGAGGGCGGCGAGCCCTTCCTGGACGGCTGCCGCGTCGGCGACGTCTGGGGCACCACCTGGCACGGCGCCCTGGAGAACGACGGCTTCCGCCGCGCCTTCCTCGCCGACGTGGCCGCGCGCGCCGGGCGCGCCTTCGCCCCGGATCCCGGCGTCAGCTTCGCCGCACTGCGTGAGGAGCGCCTGGACGCCCTGGGCGACCTGGTCGAACGGCATCTGGACGTCGGCGCGATGATGCGCCTCATCGAGCACGGTCCGATCGACGCTCCGCTTCTGCCTCCGGGGGGTACCAGGCGTCCCGGGACGCCAGGTGGAGGATGAGGGCGGCGATGTTCCAGGCGTCGTCCTCGCCCCGGTGGTGCCGGCCTTCGAGCGGGAGTCCCGCGATGGTCAGCGCCTGGGCCATGCCGGGGCGTTTGCGCAGCCCGTGGGCCGCGGTGAAGGGCAGCTTGGCGTTGGTGTGGTCGCGGGAGAAGGGGTAGCGGGTGCCGGTGGCCGCGCACTGACGGGTGAACTGCTTGCGGTCGTAGTCGCCCCAGCTCGCCCAGGGGCGCGATCCCGCCCGGTGGTCGGCGGCCAGGACACGGCAGGCCTCGGCGAACGGCACGCCCTGCCCGACCTCGTCCTCGGTCAGGCCGGTCAGCTCCGTGCAGAACGGGCCGACGGTGGAGCGGGCCGGCTTCACCACGATGCCGTGCCTGCTCACGCGCTCGCCGGCCGCCAGGTCCACGACGGTCAGGCCGATCTCGATGATCTCGCTGACCATGCCCGGCGGCGGGGAGCCGGGCCAGCAGGTCGCCTCGACGTCCACGACATTGAGGAAATGGTCCATGGCAGGCCAGCGTAGAAGTCCTCCTACGGCTGGCGCACCTGATATCCGGCGGCGCGGAAGTGGAAGGAGGCCCACGAACGGTAGGGGCGCCACGAGTCGGCGATCTTCCGGTAGGCGGTGGGCGGGGCGTCCTCCGGCAGGCCGTACGCCTCGCGCAGGATCGCGAACAACCGGGGCTCGTCACCGGGGAAGGCGTCCGGCGCGCCCGCGCCGCGGATCAGGATGAGCCCGGCCGTGAACGGCCCGACGCCGGGCAGCGTCCGCAGTTCCGCGAGCGCCTCGGACGGCGGCAGGGCGCGCAGGTGCTCGGTGGTGAGGACGCCGTCGAGCGCGGCCCTGGCCAGGTCGTGGATCCACTCCTCCTTGCGTACGGGCAGGCCGAGCCCGCCGGCCTCCACCAGGGAGATCGGGGGAGGGAAGGCCACGCAGGGGTGGCCGCCGACGTCGAGCGTGGCGCCGTACCGCTCGGCGATGCGCTGTTTGACGCGCGCGGCGACGTGCATCGAGGAGCGCTGCACGATCACCGCCCAGCACGCCGCCTCCCACGGGCTCCAGAAACACACCGGGCGCAGCCCGGGACGCAGGCGCAGGACGTCGCCGAGCACCGGGTCGGCGGCGGCGAGCGCGGCGAAGCCGGTGCCGTCGACGTCGAGGGAGAGGATGCGGGCGATCTCGGCGCGGATCGCCGGGCCGGCCGGGCGGCTGGTCTCCACGGCGACGCCGCCGGGCGCCGCGCGCACGCTCACGCCGATGGGGCGCCAGTCGGACTCCGCGTTGTAGGCGAAGCGCAGGGCCGTGCCGTCGCTGGGCGCGAGCGTGCTGGTGGCGGGCCAGTCCTCGACGAAGCGCAGGGTCTCGGCGAAGTCGAAGGGGCCCTCGGCGGCGAGGGTGAAGCCGTGCGTGCTCATACGGACATGGTAGTAAGCTCCCTGAATTGGGATTTCACCAGCAGGGAATGAGGAATTGTTGATGGACGGTGACCGGGAATTCGTGCAAAAGGAGCTGCAGCGGCTCCGTGACAGTATCGACAATCTCGACGCCGCCCTGGTGCACCTGCTCGCGGAGCGGTTCAAATGCACGCAGGAAGTCGGGAAACTGAAGGCGGAATACAGCCTGCCGCCCGCGGATCCCGAGCGCGAGAAGCGGCAGATTACGCGGCTGCGCAGCCTGGCGGAACAATCGAAACTCGACCCGGTATTCGCGGAGCGCTTTCTCAATTTCATCATCGCCGAAGTCGTGCGTCACCACGAGCTGATCGCGAACAACCGGGCCCGCCGGTCCTAGCCTGCCACCTTCTGGGCGGCGATCCAGTTGTCGATGCTCTCCCATTGGTCGTAGAGCCAGCGGATGCGTTCCTCGCGTTCGCGCGGGATCTCCGCGGCCGGCACCCGCCACCACTGGGCGGTGATCTTCGCCTCCAGGGGGAGACGGCGCCAGATGTCGCCGACGGTGACGAGGTCGTCGAGGCCGGTGTGGGCGACGAAGATGACGTCGGCCGACGGGCAGGCCTCGATGGCCGCGATCGCGCCGCCCGGCCGGGGCGGCAGCAGGTGGTCGAGGCCGCGCGCCCGCTCGGCCTCGGCGGCCAGGCCCTTCTCCTCCAGGCGGCGGATGGCCAGGCGCCGGCGGCGCGGGGTGAAGTTGCCGCCTTCGGGGAAGATGACCAGGGCGTCGTGGTCCTCCATGGTCGAGGACAGGCGGGTGATCTCGTCCAGGATGCCGCTCTCGGTCACCCGGCGCGGGACGAACGCGTTGGGCAGGCGGTTGACGAGGACGTCCAGCGAGGGGTCGTACTGCAGGGCCGCCTTCATGACGATGCGCGGCTTGCGCCGGTACAACGCCAGCAGGTGGTGGACCAGCAGGAAGCTGTCGCCGGGGCCCGCGTGGCGCGAGAGCACGATGACCGGGCGGGTCAGCCGGGCGGCCTGCTCCTGTTCGGTAAGCGGGGGTTCCGCGATGGTGACGGTCAGGCGGAAGACGCGTTCCGCGGTGCCGTACACGCGGGCGAGAAACCATTTGATCAGCGCGTAGTGGCGCGTCTGGAACTCGTCCCTGCGCAGCCGCCCGCCGAAGCCCGCGGCGACCCACAGCGCGAAGCAGGCCAGCAGCGCGCCGCACTCCAGCACCAGCCACGCCGCCGCGAACCAGATGAGCCGCACCCCGCGCCGCTGCGGCGGCGGCAGGCGCAGCGAGGCCACCGCCACCACCACCAGCCAGAACGGCAGCGTGACGACCACCACGACGGTCAGCACGATGACCAGGGGTGCGAGGATGAGGCGCCGCAGAATGCGTGGGGGCACGCCCTCATCCTCCTCTTGAAGCCAAATATCGGGAAGAAGCCTTGTAAGCGCGCTCGACATAAGCCGAAATAAGCGAAGCGTCCCGATAGCGGAGCGGAGAGACCGGCTCCGGCGCGCCCGCCGGCAGCACGTGCACCTCCACGCCTGGCGGCAGGTTCGCCATCTCCTCGGCGAACCGGTGCCGCCGCGCGATCTCGAAGGCCACCATCCCCACCTCCCACGGCCGCGTCGGCGCGCTGAGCGGGCGCTCGATCCGTCCGACATGAAGCACGAAAACCCGACGGGCCCCCAGATGTACGGCCCGCCCGACCGGAATGCTGTGCACGAGCCCCCCGTCGAAGAAGTGCTCACCGCCCACGTCAACCGGCGGCAGCAACCCCGGCACAGAGCACGAGGCGAGCACCGCGTCCACCAGCGGCCCGCCGGTGAACCAGTGTGCCGCCGCCCTCTCCACCGAGGCCGCCACGCACTGGAACGGCACCGCCAGATCCTCGATCCGCTCCACCCCGAGCGTGGCCGCCAGCATCCGCCGCAGCGGTCCGGCCGGATGCAGGTGGGTGCCGGTCCTGGCCAGGGTGGACAGCCGCGAGACCCATGAGCCGGCGAAAGCCGTACGGACCACGTCGGACGACCACAGGGTGGTCAGCCGTTCGACCGCGCGGTCGGGGTCGGCGGCCAGCACCGCGCCGTTGATCGCGCCGATCGAGGTGCCGAGCACCACGTCGGGGCGCACGCCCGCCTCGTCGAGCGCCCTGAGCATGCCCACCTCGTGAGCGCCGAGCAGCCCGCCGCCGCCGAGCACGAATGCCGTCTCCACGAAGGCAACATTATTGCCGGAAGCCGGAAACCAAGCAGTCTCCGCGACTGCCGGACTCGTGCGATGACGACGGCCCGGCGGCGGAGGAGCATCCGGGACATGACAGCAGTCGTGGAGGCCGAAGGGCTGACGAAGTACTACCGGGCGCGCCGCGGCCTGGAGGATCTGACGCTGGAGATCCGTCCCGGCGAGGTCTTCGGCTACCTGGGCCCGAACGGAGCAGGGAAAACGACCACCATCCGCCTGCTCCTCGACGTGATCCGGCCGACCAGGGGCACGGTCCGGGTCCTCGGGTACGGCTCCCGCGAGCCCGCCGCCCGCGCCAGGATCGGCTACCTGCCCGGCGAACTGGTCCTGGAGGGCCGCGAGAAGGCCCGCGACTACCTGCGCTTCCTGGGCCGGATCCGCGGCGGCGTGCCGTCCAAGCGGATCGGGGAACTGGCCGAGCGGCTCGACGCGGACCTGTCGGTGCCGATGCGCAAGCTCTCCAAGGGCAACAAGCAGAAGGTCGGGCTCATCCAGGCGTTCATGCACGAGCCGGAGTTCCTGATCCTGGACGAGCCGACCAGCGGACTCGACCCGCTGCTGCAGCGGGAGTTCCTGTCGATGGTGCGCGAGGTGCGCGTGTCGGGGCGGACCGTGCTCATGTCCTCGCACGTGCTGGCCGAGGTGGAGCAGGTCTCCGACCGGGTCGGCATCGTACGGGAGGGCCGCCTGGTCGCGGTGGAGGACGTCGCGGCGCTGCGGGAGAAGGCGGTGCGCCGGGTGGAGCTGCACTTCGACGCGCCGGTGCCGCCCGAGGCGTTCGCCGGCCTGCCGGGGGTGCGGGAGCTCAGCGTCCGCGGCGCCGCGCTGGCCTGCACGATCGACGGCCGTCCCGACGCGCTGATCAAGGCCGCCGCGCGCTTCACCGTCGTGCACCTCGTCAGCTCGGAACCCGACCTCGAAGAGATCTTCCTGACCTACTACAGCGAGGCGTCATGATCGCCAAGGCTCTGGGCGAGTACCGCAGGTCGCTCGTCGGCTGGTCGGTCGGCATCAGCCTGTTCCTGACCATGTACATCAGCATCTACGCCAGCCTGCGCGAGGACCCCGAGACCCTCAGCAGGCAGGCGCTGGCCAAGTCGCCGGGGGCGCTGCGCGACATCATGGGCGGCATGGAGGACATCGCCACCGCCTCCGGCTACCTCCAGACCGTGGTCTACCAGCTGCTCGTCCCGATCATGTTCATCGTGTGCGCGATGATCCTCGGCAACCGGGCCATCGCCCAGCCCGAGGAGTCCGGCACGCTGGAGCTGACGATCACGCTGCCCGTCGACCGCAGGCGGCTGCTGCTGGAGCGCTACGCCGCGATGGTCGCGGCGCTCCTCCTGGTCGCGGCGATCACCTTCGCGGTCCTCGTGGCCGTCGCCCGGTCGATCGACCTCGGCGTCGCCGTGGACCGCATTCTCGCCGCGCACACCGGAGTCTTCCTGCTCGCCGTGTTCTTCGGCACGGTCACGGTGACCGTGGGCGCGGTGACCGGCCGCAAGGCCCCGGCCATGGCCGCCGTCGGCGCGTGGGCGGTCGCCGGCTACATGGTCGTGACCGTCGGCAGGAACGTCGAGGCGATCTCCTGGCTCAAGTGGCTCTCGCCGTTCCACTACTACGCCGAGGGCAGGCCCGTCTACCAGGGGCTGCCCACGTGGGACTACGTTGTGCTGGCGGGGGCGGCGGTCGTGCTGGCGCTCACCGCGGTCCTCGCCTTCGACCGGCGCGACGTAGGAGTCTGACGGGCAGATGGACGAGCCGCTGCGGCGCCTCGTGGCCGAGCACGCCGCCGCGGGGCGGCTGCCGGGCCGCGCGGCCGTCGAGGAGTGCCGCGCGATCGGCGAGAGCGCCGCCGTGCGCGGCGTCCCGCTGCGCGTGCTGGTGGACGACGCGCTCGCCGCGGCCGACGGTACGGCGGCGCCCGCGCTGCGCCGGCTGGTCGCCGCGCTGATGGACGGCTACGAGGCGGCCCAGCACGCCGCGCTGCGCAGCGAGGAAACGGCCCGCAAGGAGTTCGTGGACGACCTGCTCCAGGGCCGCGCGGAGCGCCTGGCCGAGCGGGCCGAGCACTTCGGGCTGCGCCTGGCCGAGTCGTACGTGGTGGCCGTGGCCAGCGGCATGGAGGACGGCGACCAGGACCGGATCGAACGCGAACTGGTCGCCAGGTTCGGCTCGCACAACATCCTGGTGGCCGCGCGCGAGTCCCTGCTGGTGTGCGTGTCACCGGCGACGCTCCCGGCCGCGGTGGGGGAGTTCACCCACCACGTGCGGGCCAGGTTCGCGCCCGGCTGGCGGGTGGCGGTCGGGCGGGCGCAGCGCGGTCCGGGCGGCGTCGTCACCTCCTTCAGGGAGGCCGAGCGGGCGCTGGAGCTGGCGGGCCGCCTCGGCCTGGCCGCCCCGGTGGTCAAGGCCGCCGACCTGCTGGTCTTCCCGGTGCTCCTGCGCGACAGGGCCGCCATCGAGGACCTGGTCAGCAGCGTCCTCAGCCCGCTGCTCGGCGCGCGCGGCGGCCACGAGCCGCTGCTGGAGACGCTGGCGGCCGTCTTCGCCGTGCACGGCAACCAGGCGGCGGCCGCGCGCCGGCTCGGCGTCAGCACCAGGACCGTCACCTACCGGCTGGAGCGCATCCGCCGCCTGACGGGCTTCTCACCGGACGAGCCGACGCAGCGGTTCACGCTGGAGACGGCGGTGCTGGGGGCGCGGCTGCTCGACTGGCCGCCGGCGTGATCAGCTGAGGTCCCGACCCGTCCTCGCCGACCAGGTGGCAGGCCACCGACCCGCCCTCCACCCGCCGCAATACCGGCTCCTCGGTACGGCAGCGCGCCTCCGCCACCGGGCACCGCGTATGGAACCGGCACCCGAAAGGCGGATCGGCGGGCGAGGGCAGCTCTCCGGAGAGCACCACGCGGGTCCTGGCCCGCTGCGCGTCGGGATCGGGCCAGGGCGAGGCCGACAGCAGCGCCTGCGTGTAGGGGTGACGGGGCGCGGCGAGCACCCGGCCGCTCTCCACGATCCGGCCCAGATACATGACGGCCACGGTGTCGGCCAGGTACTCCACGGCCGACAGGTCGTGGGTGATGAACAGGCAGCCGAAGCCCAGGTCGCGCTGCAGGTCGGCGAGCAGGTTGAGTACGGCGGCCTGCACGGAGACGTCCAGCGCGCTGGTCGGCTCGTCGGCGATGAGCAGGTCGGGCCCCGAGACCAGGGCGCGGGCGATGCCGACGCGCTGGCGCTGGCCGCCGGACAGTTCGTGCGGGAAGCGGGCGGCGATGCGGGCGGGCAGGCCGACCTTCTCCAGCATCTCGTGCGCGCGGGCCGCCTGCTGCCGTCCCGGCACGCGCTCGCTGCCGACGCGCAGCGGCTCGGCGACGATCTCGCCCACCCGGAAACGGGGGTCGAGCGAGCCGGCCGGGTCCTGGAAGATGATCGACACCTTGTGGCGGTGGGGGCGCAGGCGCCGCCTGCTCAGGGTGGTCACGTCCACGCCGCCGAGCAGGATCCGGCCGGAGGTGGGCTGCAGGAGCCGTACGACGCAGCGGCCCACGGTGGACTTGCCCGAGCCGCTCTCGCCGACGAGCGCGACCACCTGGCCGCGGTCGACGCGCAGGCTCACTCCGTCGACCGCGCGTACCCGGCCGAAATGCAGCACCAGATCCTCTACTTCACACAACGCACTCATATTTCGGCCCTTATGCAGGCGACTTCGTGGCCTTCGCGACTACGGAGCCGAGGGCGGTCCGTCAGGCACTCGGGTACGGCCAGCGGACACCGGTTGGCGAACGTGCACGCGTCGGGCGAGCCGGACAGCACGGGGACCATGCCGGGGATCTCGGTCAGCCGCCGGCCGGTTCCGGCGGGCACCGCGCCCAGCAGGCCCCTGGTGTAGGGGTGCAGGGGACGAGTGAAGATGGCGCGGGCGGTGCCCGACTCGGCGACGCGGCCCGCGTACATGACCACGACGCGGTCGGCCGAGTCGGCCACCACGCCCAGGTCGTGGGTGATCAGCAGGACCGCCGTGCCGAGCCTGGAGCGCAGGTCGCGCAGCAGGTCGAGGATGGCCGCCTGGATCGTCACGTCGAGCGCCGTGGTCGGCTCGTCGGCCACGATCAGCCTGGGGCCGCAGGCCACCGCCATCGCGATCATCACGCGCTGGCGCATGCCGCCGGAGAGCTGGTGGGGGTAGTGGCCGAGGCGTTCGAGCGGACGCGGGATGCCGACCAGGTCGAGCAGTTCCGCGGCCCGGCGCGCGGCGGCCTTCCTGGAGGAGGAGGTGTGCGCGCGGACCGCCTCGACGATCTGCCTGCCGATGGTGAAGACCGGGTTGAGCGAGGTGGCGGGCTCCTGGAAGACGTAGGCGATGTCCTTGCCGCGCACCGAGCGCAGCAGGTGGGCGGGGGCGCCGACCAGCTCCGTGCCCTCGAAGCGCACCGAGCCGGATACGGCCGCGGTCGGCGGCAGCAGGCCGGTCAGCGCCATCGCCATGACGCTTTTGCCGCAGCCCGACTCGCCCACCACCGCGAGCACCTCGCCGGGCCGCACGTCGAAGGAGACGCCGTCCACGGCCCGCACCGGTCCGTCCTCGGTGCGGAAGCCGACCGACAGATCGGACACCTCGATCATCGGCGGCTCTCCTTCGGGTCGAGGGCGTCGCGCAGCCCGTCGCCGACCAGGTTGAAGGCGAAGGCGACCAGCAGGATCGTGATGCCCGGCACGACCGCGGTCCAGGGCGCGGTCGAGCTGTAGGACTGGGCGTCGGAGAGCATCGTGCCGAGACTCGGCACCGGCGGCTGCACGCCCAGGCCGAGGAAGGAGAGCACGGACTCCCCGATGATCGCGATCGGGACGGCCACCGTGGCCTGCACGATGATCGCGGAGGTGGCGTTCGGGAAGACGTGCCGGGTGACGATCCAGCCGTCGCGGGCACCGGCCGCCACGGCGGCGTCCACGTAGTCGAGCGCCTTGATCCGCAGGGTCTCCGAGCGGGTGACCCTGATCATGCCGGGGATCTGGGTGATGCCGATGGCCAGGGCGGCGTTGGTGAGCGACGGCCCGCGGATCGCGGCGAAGCCGACGGCCAGGATGAGGAACGGGAAGGCCAGGACCAGGTCGGTCAGGCGGGAGACCAGGCCATCGAAGGTCCTGAAATATCCGGCTATGAGGCCCAAGGGGACGCCGATGCCCACGGCCAGCAGCACGGACAACACCCCGACCTGCAGGGAGGCCCGCATGCCGTACATGATGCGGGAGAGGATGTCGCGGCCGAGGTCGTCGGTGCCGAGGAAGTGTCCGGGCGAGCCGGGCGGGCGGAACAGGCCGCCGAAGTCGGCGCGGTCGAAGGCGTGCGGCGCGAGCCACGGCGCCAGCAGCGCGGCCCCCACGCCGATCACGAGGACGAGCAGCCCGCCGACGGTCAGGGGATTGCGCAGGAGCCTGCGCACGGCCCTCATGCGACCCTGATCCGCGGGTCGATGACCGAGTAGAGCAGATCGACCAGGAGGTTGATGACGATGTACGCGGTGGCGGTGACCAGCACCACGCCCTGGATGATCGGGTAGTCGCGCTGGAAGACCGCGTCGACCGTCAGCTTGCCGAAGCCCGGGATCGCGAAGATCCGCTCGGTCACCACCGCGCCCGAGATCAGCACGCCCAGTTGCAGCCCGGCGATCGTGACCACCACGATCAGGCTGTTGCGCAGCGCGTGCACGCCGATCACCTGGCGTTCTGCCAGGCCCTTGGCCCGCGCCGTCCGCACGTAGTCGGCCGACAGCGCCTCCAGCATCGACGCCCTGGTCTGCCGCATGATCACCGCGGCCAGGCCGGTGCCCAGGACCACGGCGGGCATGACCATGCGGTGCAGGTTGCCCAGCGGGTCGGTGAAGAACGAGACATAGCCTGAGGCCGGGAACAGGCCGAGCGCCACCGACAGCCACAGGATGCCCATCAGGCCCAGCCAGAAGTTCGGGATCGACAGGCCGAGCAGGGCGAAGCCGTTGGCGACCCACTCGGCGGGACGGCCGCGCCGTACCGCGGCGACGACGCCCGCGAGCACGCCGATGAGAACCGCGATCGCGAGCGAGAGCAGGGCCAGCTCCACCGTGACCGGCAGCGCCTGGGCCAGCATGTCGCGCACCGGCAGGCCGGTGCGCAGGCTCGTGCCCAGGTCGCCGGTGACGCTGGTCGTGACGTAACGGGTGTACTGGACGAGAAGCGGCTGGTCCAGGCCGTACTGCTCGCGGATGGCGGCGAGCAGTTCGGGCGTGGCGTCCTCACCGGCCAGCGCGCGCGCCGGATCGCCCGGCAGCGCCCGCACGCCGGCGAACACCACCATGGTCGCCAGCAGAAACGTCACCGCCGACTCGGCCAGCCGCCGGAGCAGGTAGCGCCGCATGTCACGACACGAAGCCGGCGAAGGCCACGCGGACCAGGCCGTCCGCGAACCCCTGTACGCCCGTGAGCCGGGCGCTGACGCCGGTGATGTTGCGCTGCCGGTAGAGGTAGATGAGCGGGTTGTCGCGCTGGAGCAGTTCGATCACCTGCGCGTAGGTTTGCGCGCGCTCGGCGGGCTGGAGCTGTTCGCGCGCCTTGTCCAGAAGGGCGTCGACCTGCTCGTCGCTGTAGCCGGCGACGTTCTGCGCCGCCTGGGTGCGCACGAACGGCGTGAGGTTGGCGTCCGCGTCCACCCGCCCCGACCACCCGATCTGCAACGTCTCGTAGTCGCCGGCGTCCTGCAGGTCGAGCAGCGAGGCGAACTCCGCCGCCTGGATCTCCATCTCGAACCCGCCGTCCTTCACCATGGCCTGGAGCGTCTGGGCCAGGCGCAGGTTCAGCGGCGTGTTCGTGACGGCCATCTTGATCTTGTACGGCACCGCCGCCCCCGCCTCGGCCAGCAACTGCCGCGCCTTGGCCGGATCGTGCGGCCGGCATTGCTGGGCCCGCTCGCTCGTATAGGGCGAGTTGGGCGAGACGGGCGAGCAGGCCGTCCGGTAGAGCCCGCGGAAGACGGTCTTGACCAGGGCGTCGCGGTCGATCGCGTGCTCAAGCGCGATCCTGATGCGGGCGTCCTTGGCGATCGGGGTGCCGAGCGTCTTGGGCGGTTTGCCCAGCCCGTCGGTGTTGCCGACGTTGACGGTGAGCGACTGGTAGCCGAGCGAGTCGGACTGCAGCACCCGCAGGTTCGGGTCGGCGCCGAGCCGGGGAACGTCCTCCGGCGAGATCGTGTCGGCGACCTGGGCGTCGCCCGAGCGCAGGTTGGCCGCCCTGATGCTGCCGTCGGTGATGATCCGGTAGACGAGCTTGTCCAGCTTCACCTTGGCCGCGTCGTAGTAGTTGGGGTCCCTGACCAGCTCGATGCTGCTCTGCGGGACCCGCGAGGCGAACTTGAACGGCCCGACGCAGACCGGGCCGGCGGCGAAGTTCCCCTGGAGCGCCTTGGGCGACATCACCATGCCCGCCCGGTCGGCCAGGGCCGCGGTGAGCGGGGCCGTGGGGCGTTCGAGCGTGATGGTGACGGTCCGCGGGTCGGTGGCGCGCACGGCCGTGATCGGCCCAAGTTCGCTGCGGCGCGAGGAGGTCTCCAGCGTGAGGTGCCGGTCGAGGCTGCGCTTGACCGCCTCGGCGTCGAGCGGCGTGCCGTCGGCGAACCTCACTCCGGCGCGCAGGGGGATCGTGTAGGTCCTGCCGTCGGGGCTGATGCTCGGCAGGGCGGCGGCCAGCTGAGGGATGACCTGGACCTTCTCGTCGACGTCGTAGAGCTTCTCGCACATGGCGTGGAAGATCTGCCGACTGACCAGCGAACGGCTGAGCGTGGGATCCAGGTGGTCGGGGTCGGCGTTGAGCGCGAAGGTGAGCGTGCCGCCCGCGCGCACGGGGCCGGTGGAAGGGGCGGGGCTCTGGGGCTGGACGGGTTGGATCGAGGAACAGGCGGCGACGGTCAGCATGGCCGCCACCATGGGGATCACGGGTCTCATGGGGGCCTCCCGTGACCACGAGCTGATCACTCTGACTGGCGCCTGTCAAGAAGTTCAGCGCCGGACTAATCACGTCATAGGACGCGTTATCGTGACTGAGACATAGATGTCTCGTCATGAGACAGAGGAGGTTGGTCGTGCGCTGGGATCACAGCTTCGACGTCGTCGTGGTCGGATCGGGCGCCGCGGGGCTCACCGCGGCGCTGACCGCGCGGTTGCGCGGGCTCACCGCGGTGGTCATCGAGAAGACGGACAAGTACGGCGGGTCGAGCGCGCTGTCCGGCGGCGCCATCTGGGTGCCCGGCAACCTCTACCTCGACGGCACCGGCCTGAAGGACAGCAAGGAGGAGGCCAGTGCCTACCTCAAGGCGACGGTCGGCGACCGGGTGCCCGAAAAACGCCGGGAGGCGTACCTGGACAAGGGGCCGGAGATGGTGCGCTTCCTGCACGAGCGGACCCGCCACGTCCGCTTCGAGTACGCCCGCGGCTACCCCGACTACTTCCCCGAACTCCCCGGCGGCAAGGCGATGGGCCGCTCGGTGGAGCCGCCCGTGTTCGACCTGCGCCGGCTCGGCGCGCTGCGCGGGATCATGCGGCGCTCCGAACTGGCGACCTACGGGATGGTCATGAAGTCCTCGGAGTTCCACGAGGTCAACATGATGACGCGCACCACGCGCGGCAAGCTGATGGCGGCCAAGATCGGGCTGCGCGCGGTCAAGGGGCTGCTCACCGGCGCCCGCTACGCCGCGCTGGGCGAGGCGCTGGTCGGCCGGCTGAGCCTGTCGCTGGCCGAGGCGGGCGGCAAGATCTGGGTGAACACGCCGTTCGAGGAGTTCGTCGTCTCCGGTGACCGGGTCGCCGGAGTACGCGCGGGCGGCAGGACGTTCGAGGCGCGGGGCGGGGTGGTCCTGGCGGCGGGCGGGTTCTCGCACAGCCAGGAACTGCGGGAGAAGTACCTGCCCCTGCCCACCGACGCCCGCTGGAGCTCGGCGGCCCCGGCCCAAACCGGCGACACGATCGCCGCCGCCCTCGCGCTCGGCGCCGAACTCGACCTCATGGAGCGGGTCTGGGGCATGCCGGCCGCGGTGCCGCCGGGCGAGCCGCCGACGTTCCTCGTCACCGACCGCGGCGTGCCCGGGATGATCGTCGTGGACGGGCGGGGCGAGCGCTTCGTCAACGAGGCGGCGCCGTACCACCTGTTCGTCGACACCATGTACGCGCGCGACGCCGTGCGTTCCTGGATGGTCATCGACCAGCGGACCAAGAACCGGCACATCATGCTCGGCCACTTCCCCGGCCAGGCGTTCAAGGCCGCGTGGCTCAAGAACGGCTTCGTCAAGAAGGCCACGACCGTCGAGGAACTGGGCGCCCGCATGGGACTCGACCCGCTCAAGCTGCGCGCCACCGTGGACCGCTTCAACGGCTTCGCCCGCTCCGGCTCCGACGCCGACTTCCACCGCGGCGACAGCGCCTACGACCGCTACTACGGCGACCCGACCCTGCCCAACCCGAACCTGCTGCCGATCGAGAAGGGCCCCTTCTACGCGATCCCCCTGATACCCGGCGACATCGGCACGAAGGGCGGCGTGGTCACCGACGTGGACGCCCGCGTGCTGCGGGGGGACGGCGAGCCGATCACCGGCCTGTACGCGGCGGGCAACGTCGCGGCCGCCGTCATGGGCGAGACCTACCCGGGGCCGGGCGCCACGCTGGGCCCGGCGATGACGTCCGGCTACACCGCCGCCCTGCACATCGCCGCCTCGCTACGCTGACCTCCATGGACATAGCAGCATCAATCGCCTCGTTCGCCGCCGTCGTCGCCCTGCTGACGCTGACACCCGGCCTGGACACGGCCTTGATCCTGCGTACGTCCGTGCTGTCGGGCCGGCATCCGGCATGGGGTGTGGTCCTCGGCATCCAGGCCGGCATCCTGGTCTGGGGCCTGGCGACCGCCGCCGGCCTGTCCGCCCTGCTGGCGGCCTCGCAACTGGCCTACGAGATCCTGCGCTGGGCCGGCGTCGCCTACCTCGTCTACCTGGGCGCCCGCATGCTCTGGGACGCCCGCCATCCCGCCCCGCAGGAGGCCGCCCCGGTCACCGACCAGACCTTCGCGCGGGCCTTCCGCCGCGGCCTGCTGACCAACCTCCTCAACCCCAAGGTCGGCGCGTTCTACGTGGCGATGCTGCCCCAGTTCATCCCGGACGACGTGCCGCCCGCGCTGATGGGGCTGGCGCTGGCCGGCGTACACGTGGGCGAGGGGCTGGTGTGGAGTGCCCTGCTGGTCGCCTTCGCCACGTTCATGGGCGGCGTCCTGCGCACCCCCAGGGTCCGCCGCCTGCTCGACCGCCTCACGGGCGTGGTGATCATCGGCTTCGGGGTACGGCTGGCCGTACAGGACTGACCGGAACCGGCCAAGCCCGCTGGCGGCACCCGGGCATCCGATCGTCCAGGGCCGGACAGTAACCAGGTGCTGGAAGGGCTGCGATACTCCCGTTTATGATCGATAGTCTGCTCGGCCGGGCCGCGTCGATCCTGGAACGGCGCCTGCCGCCACCGGCCGACGAGGCCGGGCCATGACGCGGGCTCCTGCCGGAGACGGCACCGACCCGTCGCCGGACGCGCTGGGGGGCGTGCCGGACACGGGGAGCGTTCTCGTTCTGCGTGACCCCGGTGCCGGGCCGGTCGGCCGTGCGGGGTGAGCTGCGGGATCGGGTCCGGAGGCTGGTGGCGTGGCTGGGGCGGCATCCGCTGGCCGCCGACGCGTCGCCGGCCGGGATCGCGTGTGCGTATCTGCTGATCGAGGTGCCCTACAGCGAGGCGACGCTGGCCCGGATCGGGAGCGTTCCGCTGACGTTCTGGGGGGATCTGGCGGCCTTCGCCTGCCTGGCCCTGCGGCGGCGGTGGCCGCTCGGGGTGCTGGCGGCGGTCTGGGTGTTGTGGCTGGCGGTGGGGCGCTGGGACGTCTGGGCCGAGGTCAACGCCTCGTGGGCCGAGCTGGGGGCGTCCACCGCCCTGCAGGTCGCCTTCTACACGGTGGGCAGGTGGCGGGCCTCGCCGTACCACGGACTGCTGCTTCTGGGGGTGCTGGTGCCGGCGGGGGTGATGTCGGCGCTGGTGTGCGCGCTGCCGTGGGGCGCGGGGGTGGCGCGGCGGCGGTGGGTGGTCGCGGCGGCCGATGCCGAGGAGGGGCGCGCGCGGGCCATGGTGGCGGAGGAGCGGGTGCGGATCGCCCGCGAACTGCACGACATCGTGGCGCACAACGTCAGCGCCATGGTGATTCAGTCGCACGTCGCGGTGTCGGCACTGGCGGCGGAGGACCATGGGCCGGCGCGGACCTCGCTGGAGTCGATCAGGGAGTCGGGGCAGGCGGCGCTGACGGAGCTGCGGCTGCTGCTGGGCGGGCTGCGCGAGGAACCGGGGGAGCGGCAGCCCGGCATCGAGGCGATCGACGCGCTGGTGGAGCGGCATCCGCTGGAGGTGCGGTTACGGGTCGAGGGGCGGGTCAGGGCGGTGCCGGCGGGGCTGGGGCTGGCCGCCTACCGGATCGTTCAGGAGGCGCTGACCAACGCGCTGAAGCACGCGGGCAAGGACGCCGAGGCGGACGTGGTGCTCCGCTACGGCGAGCGGGCGCTGGACATCACGGTCGTCGACGACGGCGCCGGTCGTCCGCCCGCGCCGCGGCGCAGGTCCGGGCACGGCCTGGTCAACATCGCCGAGCGTGCCGCGCTGTTCGGCGGCGTCTCGCGGGCCGCGCCGTCGCCGCAGGGCGGGTTCAGGGTGGAGGCGACGCTTCCGTGGATGTGAGCCGGGCGCCCTGGAGGTAGAGCCTGACGATGGTGTCCGTGGCGTCCTCCACGCCCAGCTCCGACAGCGGCGCCAGCGTCAGCGCGCCCAGGATGAGCGCGCCGTGGGCGGCGGCCAGGAGTTCGGCGGGGACGTCGGCGCGCAGCACGCCCTCGCGCTGACCTCGCTCGGCCAGGATGCGCAGCCGCTCGCCGACCTCTTCCTCCTCGGGCCACAACTGCGGCCGGTGGGTGCTGACCACCCAGAACTCGCGGCCGGACGTCAGCAGCGCCCTGGTCAGGCGGGTCAGGGCGGCCTCGGTCGCGACGCCGTCGATGCCGGCCGCGTCGATCACCCGGATGGACTCCTCCGCGGCGAAGCGGCCGAGCTCGACCAGCAGGTCGTCGCGGGTGGCGAAGTGGCGGTAGAGGGTGGCGCGGCCGACGCCGGCCGCGGCGGCGATGTCGGCCATGCCGGCTCGCTCGTGGGTACGCAGCGCCGTGGCGGCGGCGCGGAGGATCGCGTCCCGTGTTCTCGCCATGGAGTCGGAGGTGCTCATCAGGACATATCCTAGACGAGACATAGCTGTCTCGTAGTGAGACGTGGAGGATTCATGGAGCGTTTCGCGGGCAAGAAGGTCCTGCTGACCGGCGCGGCCACCGGGATCGGGCGGGCGACGGCCCTGCGGCTGGCGGAGGAAGGGGCGCGGGTCTTCGCCGTCGACCTCAACCCGGAGATTCCCAGCCATCCGGCCATCACCCCGCATGTCGCCGACGTGGCCGACGAGGGGCAGGTCAAGGAGGCCGTGGCCCAGGCGGCCGAGGAGTTCGGCGGGATCGACACGTTGATCAACGTCGCCGGCATCCACAAGACGACGCCGCTGGCCACGCTCTCGCTCGCCGACTTCCGCAGGCTGCTCGAGGTCAATCTGCTCGGCACGTTCCTGTTCTGCCGGGAGGCCATGCCGTACCTGGTGGAGAGCAAGGGCGTCGTGGTCAACACGGCCTCGACCTCGGCCACGCACGCGCACCCCTACATGACCGGGTACGCGGCGTCGAAGGGCGGCGTCCTGGCGTTCTCGCTGAGCCTGGCGGCGGAGGTGGCGCCGCGGGGCGTCCGGGTCGTGGCGGTCTCGCCGGGCGGCGTGGTGACGCCGCTGATGAGCTCGGTGACCTTCCCCGAGGACGTGGACGCCTCCTTCTACGGGCGGATCATGCCGCAGGTCGGCTTCGGCGAGCCGGAGGCGATCGCGGGCACCATCGCCTACGCGGCCTCGGCCGACGGCGCCTACCTCACGGGCGTGGAGCTGCGCGTCGACGGCGGCTCCCACGTGTGAACCCGAGCCCCGAGGACGGCGAGCCGTCCTCGGGGCCGGGGTCTCAGGGGATCAGAAGCAGCTTCCCCGTCGTACGGCGGGCCGCCAGGTCCTCATGCGCCCGCGCCGCCTCGGCCAGCGGGTAGCGGTGGGAGACGTCGATGCGCAGCTGCCCGGCGGCGATCCACCCGAAGACCTCGCGGGCCCGCCACAGCAGTTCCTCCCGCTCGGCGACGTGGTGGACCAGCGTGGGCCGGGTCAGGAACAACGAGCCCGACCGGTTGAGCATCTGCGGGTCCATGGGCGGCACGGGGCCGCTGGCCGCGCCGTACAGGGCCATGAGGCCGCGCGGGCGCAGCGCGGTCAGGCCGCCGTCGAAGGTGGTGGCGCCGACGCCGTCGTAGACCACGTCGATGCTGTCCTTGAGCGTCTGCGCGAAGTCGTCGTAGGAGTGGACCTCGTCGGCGCCGGCGGCGCGGGCCAGCTTGGCCTTCTCGTCGGTGGAGACGGTGGTGTGGACGGTGGCGCCGTAGAGCTTGGCGAGCTGGATGAGCAGCTGGCCCATGCCGCCGGCGCCGGCGTGGACGAGGACCCGATCGCCCTCCTTGACCTCGTGCGTGGAGCGTGTGAGGAAGTGGGCGGTCATGCCCTGCAGGAGGGTGGCGGCGGCCAGGTCGGCGCCGACGCCGCCGGGCACGGGCACGAGGCGGTCGGCGGGGACGACGGCCTTCTCGGCGTAGCTGCCCAGGACGTTCGCCCAGCCGACGGTGTCGCCGACGGCGAAGCCGGTGACGCCGGGGCCGACGGCCGCGACGGTGCCGGCGCCCTCACAGCCGATGGGGCTCGGGAGCTGCAGCGGGTAGACGCCGGAGCGCTGGTAGATGTCGATGAAGTTGACGCCGCTCGCGGCGACGTCGACGACCACCTCTCCGGGACCCGCGACAGGATCGGGGTGCTCGGCGTATTCGAGGACCTCTGGGCCGCCCTGGGCGGCGATGACGACTGCGCGCATAGTCCTGTCTAACCCAGGCGCGCGCGTATTGCTTCCAGCCGCGCGGACACCGGCGATCACCGGCAGGTGGTCAGGGCTGCTCCGAGCGCTGGCCGCGCAGTTCGAAGTCGTCGAAGACGGTCTTCATGATCGACTGCTCGTCCTTCGGCACCCGGGCGAACAACCCGACATGACCGGTCTTGATGCCGTTGGGGTCCTCGGCCCGCAGCACCTGCTTGCCGTCCACCCACATGGTCAGCTTCACCGTCGAGCCGGACTGCTCGCAGAAGGCCTCCAGCCGGACCTTGGCCTGCGGTTTGATCTCGAGCTTCGCCTGCTGCGCGAGCGTGCCGCCGGCGCCGTCGATGATCTTCCTGATCCGGGCGTTGCCCGTGGTGTCGAGGCCGAACTCGTAGAAGGTGCCGTCCGCGGTGTTGTGGCAGTACACGCCGTACTCGCCGTCGCCGGAGACCTTCCTGGCCTGCGCCGTCACGCTGATCAGCACGGAGTCCGGCATGAGCGGGGTCGGGGTGGCGCTGGGGGAGGGCGTGGGCGAGGCGTTGGCGAAGGGCGCCGGGGCCTTGGCCCAGCGCTGCTCGTAGCTCGGCTCGACGTCGAGGCCGTAGGTGCCGTCGGTCTTGTAGCCGAAGCTGGCCTCGTCGTCGGCGTCGTAGGTGCCGTCCCAGCCGCCGGAGGAGGTCGTGAAGTCCTCCTGGTAGAGACGGCCCAGGTGAGTCGGCGGCGAGCCCTGCGACAGCATCAGCGCCGCCACGACGCCGCCTGCGATCAGCACCGCCCCGGCCGTGAAGCCCGCGATCAGCTTGACGCGCCGCGCGCCGCCGCCCGGCGGAGCGGGCTGCGCCGTGGTGATCGGGGTGGTCGCCCGCTGCCAGGCCACCTGCACGGTGTGCGCGGCCTGCTCGGGCGCGGCCTGCCTGCCCACCAGGTGGTCGAGCAGTTGCTGCGCGGTCGGGCGCATCGCCGGATCCTTCTGCAGCGCCGCCACGACCAGCGGGCGCAGCCCCGGCTCCACGCCGCCGAGGTCGGGCTCGGTGCTGAGCACCGAATAGATCATCGAGGGCAGCGAGTCGCCGCCGAACGGCGCGCGCCCGCTGGCCGCGAAGGCGATCAGGCAGCCCCAGGAGAACACGTCGCAGGCGGGCGAGACCGGCTCGCCCCGCAGCACCTCGGGCGCCATGTAGCGGGGCGTGCCGATGATCTCGCCGGTGCCGGTCACGCCGCCCAGCTCGTCCAGCGCCCGCGCGATGCCGAAGTCGATCACCCTCGGGCCGACCGGCGACAGCAGCACGTTCGACGGCTTCAGGTCACGGTGCACGACCCCTGCGCCGTGGATGGCGGTGAGCGCGGTGGCCACGCTGACCGCCAGCGCGTCGAGGCTGGAGCCGGTCAGCGGTCCCGACTGCTTGACCGCCTCCTCCAGGTTGGGTCCCGGCACGTACTCGGTGACGACGTAGAGCTGGTTGCCGTCGAGAGCGGCGTCCAGCACCGCGGCCGTGCAGAACCGCCGCACCCGCTGCGCCGCGTCCGCCTCCCGGCGAAAGCGCATGCGAAACTGCTCGTGCTGGCTGAACTCGGGGTTGATCACCTTGACCGCGACCCGCGCGCCGGCGGGGTCCTCGGCCAGGTGAACCGTGCCCATCCCGCCGCGGCCCAGCACACTGATCAGTTTGTAGCGCCCGATGTGGGAGGTTTCACCGCTCACGGCGGGTTAGCTTACCGACATGGAGTGGAGTTCGGGCAGGCCGTGCGCAGGATCGACCACCACGACCCGGCATCCGGCCGAGGTGGCCGCGGCGATGCCGGTCGGACTGTCCTCCACGGCGACGCACTCCTGCGGCCGTACCCCCAGCAGCCGCGCCGCCTTCAGATAGGGATCCGGGTACGGCTTGCCCCGCGAACTGTCCTCCGCCGTGATCACCAGATCGAAGCGGTGCCCGTCGAGGTTGGGCAGCACCCGCTCGACGATGCTGCGCGGCGAGGCGGTCACCAGCGCCGTGGGCACCCCGGCGGCCGTCAGCTCGCGCAACAGGTCAAGGGCGCCGGGGATGAGGTCGATGCCACCGGCGATGCGCTCGGCGAAGGCGTCGGTGAGGCGGACCGCCACCGCCCCCGCGTCGGCGGGCGCCAGGTGGGCGGCGGTGTCCTCGACCGAGCGCCCGAGGACGTGGGGGACGTCATCGGGGCCGAGGCCGCCGTGGCCGAGCGACTCGGCGACGTCGGCGGTGGCCTGCCACCACAGGCCCTCGGTGTCGACCAGGGTGCCGTCCATGTCGAACAGGACGGCGGCGGGGAGATCAGACGGCATCTGCTGTTTCCGTGACGGGGGCGGGGACCGTGACCGTGCGGGTGGCCACCAGGACCGGTCGTTCGACCAGGCGTACGGTCACCTTAGTGCCGGCCGCCAGCCGTACCGCCTCGTGACCTGGTACGTCGGCGAGCACCTCACCCCCTTCCAGGGCCACCCTGAGCCGGACCGAGGCGCCGCGGAAGGAGGCGGCGAGGATCTCGGCCCTGCCGTCCGCCGCGGGGGTGACCTGGACGGCTTCCGGCCGGATGAGCACGTCCACGGACGGGTCCTCGGGCACCTCGCCGTCCACGGGCAGGAGCTGGCCGAGCACCGTCACCTGGTCGCCGGACACCCGCCCGGCCAGGTGGTTCATGGTGCCGACGAACTCGGCCACGAACGGGGTGGCGGGCCGGTCGTAGACCTCGGCGGGGGCGCCGCACTGCTCCAGGCGGCCGTCCCGCAGCACCGCGACCCGGTCGGCGATCGACAGCGCCTCCTCCTGGTCGTGGGTGACGAAGATGGTGGTGATACCGAGGTCGAGCTGCAGGCGGCGGATCTCCTCGCGCAGGTTGACGCGGACCTTGGCGTCGAGCGCCGACAGCGGCTCGTCGAGCAGCAGGACGCGCGGTTCCAGGGCCAGCGCGCGGGCGAGCGCCACCCGCTGCTGCTGGCCGCCGGAGAGCTGGTGCGGGTAGCGGCCGGCGTGGGAGGGCAGGCCGACCAGCTCCAGCAGTTCCAGCGCCTTCGCCCGGCGCTGCGCGGCCGGAGCCTTGCGCACCCGCAGGCCGAAGGAGACGTTGTCGGCGGCGTTGAGGTTCGGGAAGAGCGAGTAGGACTGGAAGACCATGCCCGCGTCACGCTTGTTGGCGGGGACGGCGGTGATGTCCTTGCCGTCCACGAGCACGGCTCCCGAGTCGGGACGCTCGAACCCGGCCACGCAGCGCAGCGCCGTCGTCTTGCCGCAGCCCGACGGGCCGAGCAGGGCGACGAGCTCGCCCGGCTCGATGGTCAGGTCCAGGCCGTCGAGCGCGACCGTCTTGCCGAACACCCTGCGAAGAGCCCGAAACTCGACCTGGGCCGTCATTGCTTCTTCTCCTTACCGAAAACGCTGGAGACCACGAGCAGCAGCAGCCAGATGAGCAGCAGGCTGAGGATCGAGACCGCGACCGACATCTGGCCCCTGGAGCCGGAGATCGTCACGATCCAGACCGCGAACGGCTGGTAGCCGAGCAGCCTGGCCACGGTGAACTCGCCCAGCACCAGGGCCAGCGTCAGGAACGAGGCGCTGGCGATGGCCGAGCGCAGATTGGGGATGATCACCCGGAACATCACGTACGGCCACGAGGCGCCGAGGTTGCGCGCCGCCTCGACCAGCGTGCGCACGTCCATGGTGCGCAGGCCCGCGTCGAGGGAGCGGTAGACGAACGGCAGCACCAGCACCACGTACGCGAGCACGAGCACCATGGGGAAGCCCGGGTTCTGGATCGCGATGAGCGTGGCCCAGAACGGGGTCGGGGCGAGCACCTCGCCGCCCACCGCCAGCGACCTGCCGATCCCGACGACGAACGTGATCGGGGGCACGACGAGGGGCAGCGTGCACAGCACTTCCATCACGGGGCGCAGGCGCGGGGCGGCCAGCCGTACGGCCAGCATCGCCGGCAGCGTGAGCAGCAGGACCAGCACGATCGTCGCGACGGCCAGGCTCAGCGACAGCAGCAGCGACTGGGCGAAGCCCTCGGCGGTCAGCAGTTCGGCATACGGCGCGAGGGAGAAGCCGGTGCCGGCGTTGTAGACCGTGTACCAGAGCGAGGCGCCGAGCGGCACCAGGAAGTACAGGGCGGCCGGCAGGAACACGGCCCACCGCCAGCGGCCTCCCCGCTGCGTGGCGCGGACCTTCTCCAGGCCCGTCACTGCAGCCATCGGGTGCTCCTCTTCTGCAGCGGCAGGTAGACCGCCATCACGAGCCCGGCCACCACGATCATGTCGAGGCTGAGCGCGAGCGCGACGTTCTCCTGGCCGATCAGCACGTCGCTGGTCAGCGCGTTGGCGATCTTGAGGGTGACCAGCGGGACGACGGTCCCGGCGCCCATGGCCGCGGCCGTGGCGTAGGCGGAGAACGCCATGCCGAACAGCAGCACGACGCCGCCGAGCAGGGCCGGGGTGAGCACGGGCAGGGCGACGTAGCGCCAGTAGTGCCAGGAGGTGGCGCCGTTGTTGGCGGCCGCCTCCCGCCACTGGGGCTTCAGCCCGTCCAGCGCGGGCGCCATCACGAGCACCATCATCGGCACCGAGAAGTACAGGTAGACGATGACCAGCCCCCAGAACGTGAACAGCACGCCGGAGGGCAGCCCGAACAGGCCGCTGACGATCCCCGAGTTGCCGAGCGTGGCCACCCAGAAGAACGCCAGCGGCACCCCGCCGAAGTTGGCCAGCACGCCGGAGGCCGTCAGCACGGCCGAGCGCAGCGCGCCCGACCCGGAGGTGACGACGGCGTAGGCCAGGAACGTGCCCAGCACGGCCCCGGCCACCGCCACGACCGCCGACACCTGGACGCTGCCGACGATCGCGGTCAGGTTGCCGCCCTGCAGGCTCAGCCGCATGTTGTCGAGCGTGGGCTCACCCCGCGAGGTGAACGCCCCGGCCAGCAGGGCGACGGCCGGGACGCCGAAGACGAGCGCGTAGACGGCGAACAGCGGCAGCGCGCCCAGCCAGCCCCGGGACTTCCTCATCCGGAGATCGCGGCGTCCCAGCCTTCGGCGAGCTTCGCCTTGGCCGCGTCCACCTGCTCGGGGGTGGGGAACGTGGGCGTGCCGTCGACCTGCGGCAGCTTCTCGGCGGCGGCCTTGTCGACGCTGCCGTCGGTGGTCATGACGGGCAGCAGGACCGGGCGGGCGAAGCCCTTGAGGTAGAGGTTCTGGCCCTCGGCGCTGTAGAGGTACTCCTGCCACAGGCGCGCGGCGGCCGGGTGCGGGGCGTCCTTGTTGATGGCCTGGGCGTACATCTGGAAGTACTTGCCGTCGCTCGGCACGTTGACCTTCCAGTCGAGGCCCTTGGGGGCCAGCTGCGGCGCGTAGGCGGCGTTGTTGTAGTCCCAGTCGATGCTGATCTGGGTCTCGCCCTTCTCGATGGTCGCCGGCGTGGTCTCGACCGGGTTGTAGTTGCCGGCGGCCTTGAGCTGCTTGAAGAACTCGATGCCGGGCTGGATGTCGTCGAAGGAGCCGCCGTTGGAGATGGCCGCGGCGTAGACGCCGGCGAAGGCGGAACCGGACTTGGTCGGGTTGCCGTTCATCGCGACCTTGCCCTTGTACTCGGGCTTGAGCAGGTCCTTGAAGCTCGTGGGGCAGTTCGGGATCTTCTTGGCGTCGCAGCCGATGGAGACGTAGCCGCCGTAGTCGTTGGTCCAGAGGCCGGTGGCCTCCTTCTGGCCTTCGGGGATCTTGTCGAAGGACTGCACCTTGTAGGGCGCGAACAGCCCCTCCTTGGCGCCGCTGATCGCGAAGGACTGGCCGAGGTCGAGCACGTCGGGCGCGCGGTCCTGGCCCTTGCGGGTCTTGACCGCGTTGATCTCGTCCGCGCTGGCCGCGTCCGGGTCCTCGCTCTCGATCTTGATGCCGTACTTGGCCTCGAAAGTCTTGATGATCTCGCCATAGTTGGCCCAGTCCGGGGGAAGCGCGATCACGTGGAGGTTGCCCTCCTTCTTGGCCGCTTCCACGAGCTTGTCGAAACCACCGAAGTCGGCGGCGGAGGTGGCCGTCTTGGCGTCCACCCCGCCCTTCGACGGCTCGGCGGTCTGCGTGCCGGGTGCCGCGCCGCAGGCGGCGGTGGCTACGGTTAGGGCTGCTATGACGCCTGCCACGCTGGCGCGAGGAGTGAACACGTCGCCTCCACTCTGGGGGTGTAGAACGAACCTAGGGGAACTTGTACAAACAAGGCCAGCCCCTAGTAAGTCGGATAAAGATTGCTCTTTCGTGAACGGGAAGGGTCGAGAATGGTCGCGCGCTATGAACGAATCGCCGCTGAGCTGCGCGATGACATTCTTCGAGGTGCGCACCCCGTGGGGTCCACGTTGCCGACCGATGCCGAGCTGGCTGCGCGCTACTCCGCCGCCCGCGGCACGGTGCGGCAGGCGCTGGCCGTACTGGTGGCGGAAGGGCTGGTCGGCAGCCGTCAGGGAGCGCGCCGCATTGTCCTCGGCAACTCACGCAGTCAGAGTTTCGCGGAATTGCACAGCTTTGCCCAGTGGGCCAAATCCAACGGCTATAGCTTCGGCGGCCAGGTGCTCCAGCAGCGCCGCCGGGCGGCGGGTCCCGCGGAGGCGGCCCGGCTGGGCTCCGAGGAGGTCCTGGAGGTCCTGCGCCTGCGTACGCTCGAGACCGAGCCCGTCCTCGTCGAGCGCACCGTCTATGCGGGCTGGATCGCCGCCGCCGTCGAGGCCATCCCGCGCGACTGCGGCTCGATCACGCAGGCGCTCTACGACTCCACCGGGCTGGTCTTCGCCTATGGCGAGCACCTCATCGACGCCGTGGCCGCGGGCGCGCAGGACGCCCGCCTTCTGGGTGTACGGCGCGGCAGCCCTCTCCTGCGCCAGCGCCGGATCACCACCACGCAGGAGGGCCGGCCGGTGGAGAGCTCGGACGACCGCTACCGGGCCGGCAGCGTGACGTTCAGCATCCGCAACTCGATCGGCGCGAACCCGCTCATACGGCAGGCGGGCGACTTGCACTTCGGGGCGTGAGAACGTATGTTCGAGTATTAGAAGCACCCGTCTTCCCCCGGGTGGCTCACCGAAGGACCAGAGCCGCGGGGAGAAGAAGCGTCTTGAGCAGACTCTATGGCGATCCGATCGAGGTGTGGACCCGTGACGGGCAACCCACCCAATTCGTCTGGCGTGACCGCCTCTACCTCGTCCGGCGCGTCCTCGACCACTGGGTCGTGGCCCGGGAGTGGTGGAAGACCGGCGAGGGGGACCCGGGCGAACGGCAGTTCTGGCGGGTCGAGGCCAGCCCCGGCCGCGAGACCGGCTCCTACGAGCTCCGTTTCGACACCGCCAGCGGTGGCTGGCTGCTGCTGCGGGCGTGGGATTGATGGCGCGCCCGTTCCCGCACCTCAGCGTCAGCTCCGCCTACTCGATGCGCTACGGCACCGCCTTCCCGCGGCAGCTGGCCGTCCGCGCGGCCGAGCACGGGATGGACGTCCTCGCCCTGACCGACCGCGACGGTCTCTACGGCGCGGTCAAGCACGCCCAGGCCTGCGCCGACGCCGGGCTGCGCGCGGTGTTCGGGGTGAACCTGGCGCTGCGGCCGGACATCTACGCGGGCGCGCCGGGTCCCGACCTGTCCTTCTGGGACGCCCCCCCGGGCTCCTTGAGCGATGATCTCTCCGGGTTCGCCGGCAGCGGCTCTTCCCGAGGCGGCTCAAGGGGCGGCTCAGGGGGCGGCTCCCAAGGCGGCTCGCGGGGCGGCGGCCTGCCTAGTAGCTTTTCGGGTGGTTTTTCGGGTGGTGGCCCTTCCCGTGGTGGCCTTTCCGGTGGGCGGCCGAAGACCGGGCCCATGGCGGAGGATCGTGTCACCGTGCTGGCCCGCAAGGGCGGCTGGCCGAGGCTGGCCAGGCTGGTCACCGCCGCTCACCACATGGGCGAGCGCGGCGACCCGTGGATCACCCGCGAACTGCTGGCCGAACTCGGCGCCGACGACCGGCTCGTCGTGCTGCTCGGCCCGCGTTCCGACGTGGGCAGGGCGGTCGCCGAGCGCCGCGACGAGCACGCCAGGGTGCTGCTCAACCTGTGGCGCTCCATGGTCTCCGGGATCGCGATCGAGCTGGTCGACCAGTACGGCTACCGCGACTCCGGCACCGCCGTGCGCATGCTGGCCCTGGCCGAGTCGCTCGGCGTACCCGCGGTGCTGACCAACGCGGTGCGCTACCTCGACCCCGCCGACCACCAGGTCGGCGACGTCCTCGACGCGGCCAGGCAGCTCGTCCCGCTGCACCCCCGGCACCTGGACCGGCCCACCTCGCACGCCTATCTCAAGAGCACCAAGGAGATGTGGCAGGTGGCGCTGAAGGTCACCGGCGCCGACCGCGAGCGGGCCGGGCGGCTGCTGCTGACCACGCGGCAGCTCGCCGAGGCCTGCGCGGTGGAGCCCGAGTCGATGCTGGCGCTGCGGAGCGAGCCGCCGAACCTGCACCTGCCCGAGATCGGCGGCGACCCGGTGCCGCTGCTGCGCCACCGGGTGGAGGACGGCCTGCACGCCCGCGGGCTGGAGGGCTCGCGCGACGCCAGAGAACGGCTGGACGAGGAACTGGCGATCATCGAGAGCAAGCGTCTGTCCGGATATTTCGTGGCAGTGGTCGGTATCACCGACATGATTCGAAAAATGGACATCAGGTGTGCCATCCGGGGCTCCGGAGCGGGCAGCCTGGTCAACTACCTCATCGGCATCGGCGAGGTGAACCCGCTCGAACACGGCCTGCTCATGGAACGCTTCCTGTCCCACGGCCGCATCGGGCTGCCCGACATCGACATCGACGTCGAGTCCGCCCGCCGCCTCGACTGCTACAAGGCCATCTTCGAGGAGTACGGCGAGGCCCGCGTCGCCTGCGTGTCCATGATGGAGACCTACCGGGCCCGCAGCGCCATCCGCGACGTGGCCGGAGCCATGGGCCTGCCGCCCCACGAGATCGACGCCATCGCCAAGGCCTTCCCGCACATCCGCGCCCGCCAGATCACCGCCTCCCTCAGCGACCTGCCGGAACTGCGCGACAGCCGCCTCGGCGAGGCCGGGCTCGACCGGGTCTTCCGGCTGGCCGAGAAGCTCGACGGCCTGCCCAGGCACATCGCGCTGCACCCCTGCGGCGTGCTGATCGGCAATGCCGGGCTCAAGGACGTGACACCGGTCGAGCGCAGCTTCCTGGACTTCCCCATGTCGCAGTTCGACAAGGACGACGTCGAGGAGGCGGGGCTGCTCAAGCTCGACGTCCTCGGCGTACGCATGCAGTCGGCCATGGCCTACACGCTCGGCGAGATCAAGCGGGTGGACGACGCCGACGTCGACCTGGACGCCGTTCCCCACGACGACGCGGCCACCTACGACATGATCTGCGCGAGCCGTACCCTGGGGTGCTTCCAGATCGAGTCGCCGGGGCAGCGCGAGCTCGTCGCCAAGCTCGAACCGCGCACGATGCACGACCTGATCGTGGACATCTCGCTGTTCCGGCCGGGGCCGGTCAACTCCGACATGGTCACGCCGTACCTGGAGGCCAGGCACGGGTGGCGGCAGCCGTACTATCCGCACGAGAAACTGCGGGAGGCGCTCAAGGAGACGCACGGCGTGGTCGTCTTCCACGAGCAGGTACTCAAGATCATTTCGGTGATGACGGGGAAGGACCTGCACTTCGCCGAGAGCATGCGGCGCACGCTCGCCACCGAGGCGGGGCGGCTGAAGGTGCGCGGCCACTTCGTCCCGCTGGCCAAGTCGCGAGGCTTCTCCGACGAGGAGGTGGAGAAGGCGTGGAAGGTGCTCGACGCGTTCGGCGCCTTCGGCTTCTGCAAGGCGCACGCCGCCGCCTTCGCGCTGCCCACCTACCAGTCGGCCTGGCTCAAGCGGCACCACGCGGCCGCCTTCTTCGCCGGGGTGCTCACCCACGAGCCCGGCATGTACCCGCAGCGGGTCATCATCGACGAGGCCCGCCAGTGCGGGGTGGCCATCCTGCCGCTCGACATCAACAAGTCCGGCAAGGACTGGCAGGTCGAACGCCTGAAGGTCCGGGTCAAACCGGCCGACCTGGGCGACTACCGGCGGCGTGAGTTCAAGATCTCCGAGATCGGCAAGGGGTACGCGCTGCGCGTGCCGTTCTCCGCCGTCAAGGGGGTGAGCGAGGCCGAGGTGGAGCGGATGGTGGCGGGCCAGCCGTACACCTCGATGGCCGACTTCTGGGACCGGGCGCGGCCCGCGCGGCCGACCATGGAGCGGATCGTGCAGGTGGGCGGCCTCGACGCCCTGCACGACCTGCACCCCGGCGGCGAGCGCTGGCGCGCGGGCGAGCTGACCAGGCGCGACCTGATCGCCCAGACCGGCGTGCTGGAGCGTGCCTCCACGTCCGGCGCGACCACCGCGCCGCGGCGGCGTCGCGGATACACCCCCAGAACAGCCCCCCGGCAGAACGGAGCCGCGACCCCACCGGGCTCACCGGGCGGCCATCGTCTGCCGGGGGGCCTGCCTTCCGGCATACCTGATTCCGCGCCACCGGACCAGCCGGAAGCCGGAAGCGCGGTGCAACTGCCGCTGGGGTTCACCGAGCACATCGCGCCCGGCGAACTGCCCGAGATGACCGAGAGCGAGATGGTCGAGGCCGAGCTGGAGATCCTCGGCATCGACGTGAGCAGGCACGTGATCCGCTTCCACGACGAACTGCTCGACCTGATCGGCGTGGTGCGCTCCCAGGACCTGCTCGACCAGCGCAACGGCGCCGAGGTGCTGGTGGCGGGGGTCAAGGTGGCCACCCAGACGCCGGCCGTACGCTCCGGCCAGCGGGTCATCTTCGCCACGCTCGACGACTCGACCGGGCCGGTGGACCTGACGTTCTTCGAGTCGGTGCAGGGGCGGTGCGCGGCGACGGTGTTCGGGTCATGGCTGATGGTGGCCCGCGGCGTGATCAGGCGCACCGGGCCGCGGGCGATCTCCATGCGGGCCGTGGACTGCTGGGACCTCGTCGACCTGGACCGCCTGTGGCGCGCACAGGGCGTCGACGCGGTCAGGGCGCTGCTGGCCCAGACGCCGGAGGAACGCGAGAACGTGGGCGGGCGGCGGATCGAGTACGCCAACGGCTTCCTCCTGTCGCCCTACTCCGACCTGGGCCCGGCCATCACCGCCAACCCGCCCCGCAAGCTCTGGCACGCCAGCCAGGGCAGCTCCGGCCCGACCCAGATCGCCGTCTGACCCGCTTTATGAGATTTCAGGAGGCCACGTCTTTCAGGAGGCCACGTCGGAGGCGGCGTGGCGGGCGGGGCGGGGACGTGCCAGCGGCAGGCGGCGTACCTGCGGGCTGTCGTGCAGGGAACGCTGGATGGCGGTGACGTCGCGCACGGTCCTCGCGCACAGCACCGCGGCCAGCAGCGTCACGGCGAGCTCCGTCAGCCCCAGCCCGGTCAGCTCGCCCACGCTGGTGTCCAGCAGCCGGGCGGCCACCAGGAACACCGCGGCCAGGCACGACACCCACCAGGCCGTCAGCAGCCCCAGCCAGCGCCCGCGCCGGTCGAAGGGCGGGCGGGCGCCCCGCCACACCTCGTCGGCCAGGACGAACGGGGCGACCAGGTTGACGCCGGGCACCAGCCACGCGGCTAGGACGGGAGCCGCGGGCGCGGTGGGGACGTTGACCTGCCTGGCGCGGATCAGCCAGGTCAGGTAGGCGATGGCGGCGGCGACGGTGGTGCCGACCAGCAACATCATCAGGACGGCGAAGACGGTGACCGCGCCGACCACGGCCTGCGAGCCCCGGGCCTCGCCGCCGAGCGCGGCGATCTGCCCGGCGAGGCTGCGGCCGCGGACCTGCTCGAAGACGACCAGGGCCCCGAGGGAAAGGACCTGGATGACGAGCGTCAGGTAGACGGCGGAGGCAGCCCCTGTGGGTGGTGTCTGGACAGCCCGCACGTAGTTCTCCCCCCGGGCCATGCGCTGGGTTCTCCCCTAACTTGTATCCCGCGGGCCCCGGAATTAATCAGCTCACCACACCGGATTCCCACGCCCATGCGGCGATCTCCACCCGGTTCCGGGCACCGAGTTTCGACTGGATGCTCCCGAGATGCGTCTTTACCGTGGACAGTGAGACGAACAGCTCACCGGCCACCTCCTGGTTCGTCCTGCCCCTGGCCACCAGGCGTACCACGTCGAGTTCGCGCTCGGTCAGCGCCTCCTCGGGCTGCGCGGTGCTCCGCTTGGGCTGGGCCAGGTGCTGCAGCAGCCGGACCGTCACCGACGGCGACACCAGGGCGTCGCCCGTCGCCGCCGCCCTGATGGCCTCGATGAGCAGCGTCGGGCCGCTGTCCTTCAGCAGGAAACCGGTCGCGCCCGCGCGCAGCGCGCCGTAGACGTACTCGTCCAGGTCGAACGTGGTGACGATCACCACGCGCATCGGGTTCTCCACCCCGGGGCCCGCCAGCGCCCTGGTCACCTCCAGCCCGTCCAGCTTCGGCATGCGGATGTCGAGCAGGCACACGTCGGGACGCAGCCGCCTGGCCTCGGCGACCGCGTCGGCCCCGTCGGCCACCGCCGCCACCACGTCCATGTCCGGCTGGGCGTCGAGGATCATCTTGAAGCCCGTGCGCACGAGCTCCTGGTCGTCGGCGATGAGTACGCGAATAGTCACGGCCCCAACTCTAGAATCAGCCGTTCGGCCGAGGGGCAACCGGACGCTCGGCCGATCCGCCGCACCCCTGTTGATCGAGAAGCTTTTCCCCATGAACGAGGTGCTTGCAGGAAGGGCGCTGGCCAAGCGATTCGGCCAGACGGTCGCGCTGGGCGGCGTGGACATAGCGGTACGGGCCGGCGAGGCTGTGGCGATCATGGGGCCGAGCGGCTCCGGCAAGTCGACCCTGCTCCACTGCCTGGCCGGGATCATGAAACCGGACTCCGGCGAGGTGCACCTGCTCGGCCAGCGCATCGACGCCATGGGCGAACGACAGCGCAGCGCGCTGCGCCGTACCCGCTTCGGGTTCGTCTTCCAGTTCGGGCAGCTTCTGCCCGAACTGCCGGCCGAGGAGAACGTCGCGCTCCCGCTCATGCTCGGCGGCGTCACCCGCCTCCAGGCCGTACGGCAGGCCCGCGAATGGTTCGCCCCCCTCGGCCTGCAGGGCATGGAGACCCGGCGGCCCGGCGAACTGTCCGGCGGCCAGGCCCAGCGCGTCGCGATCGCCCGCGCGCTGGTCACCAAGCCGGCCGTCGTCTTCGCCGACGAGCCCACCGGCGCGCTCGACCAGAACACCGGCCACGACACCATGCGGCTGCTCGTCCAGGCCACCAAGCACAACGACGCCTCGCTCATCGTCGTCACCCACGACCCCAACGTGGCCGCCGCCTGCGACCGCACGGTCGAGGTCCGCGACGGCCACATCCTGGCACTCCGGGGAGCGCACGGATGAAGACCACACTCGCGCTGAGCTGGCGGCTCCTGCATGGCGGGGGCCGCCGCGGCATGCTCGGCACCTGGCTGACCTTCGGCGCCGTGGCCATCTCCACCGCGCTGCTGCTGTTCGCGGTCTCCGCCAACTTCGCCTTCGACGCCCGCGCCGACCGCGGCGCCTGGCGCAATCCCGTCGCCGCCCAGACCGGGGCGGTGGCGATCGAGGCCCAGCGCCACGACTTCGTCCGCGACCGGCAGATCACCGTCGTCGACCTGGCCGCGCTGACCCCCGAAAAGGCGGCTGCCGGAGTGGCGCCCGCCGGAGTGGCGCCTGTGCCGCCTGGGTTGCCGCGGTTTCCCGCGCCTGGGGAGGTGTGGCTGTCGCCCGCGCTGGCCGCCCTGACCAAGGAACTGCCCGCCGACCAGTTGGCAGGTCGCTATCCCAAGGTCGCGGGGCAGATCGGCGACGAGGGGCTCGTTCATCCCGGTGAACTGGTCGCCGTCATCGGGCACCGTCCCGACGCCGCCGCCATGACCGCGCCGCGCAGCGACGACTGGATCGTGGGCTCGCCGCCCACCAAGATCGCTTCCTTCGCGGGGGCGGCGTCGGAGGAGGCCGAGGCGTACCAGGTCCTGGCGCTGATCGCGACCGTGCTCATGATCGTGCCGCTGCTCGTGTTCGGGGGCGCGGCGGCCCGGCTCACGGTCGCCCGCCGGGACCAGCGCCTCGCCTCGCTCCGGCTCATCGGCGCCACTCCCGGGCAGGTCGCCGCCATGACCGTGGCCGAGGCGGTCATCGTCGCCTTCGCCGGTGCGCTGACGGGCGCCATCCTGTACGGCGTGGCCGTACCCCTGCTGTCGCGCATTCAGATCGGCGGCGGCGTCTGGTACCTGTCCGACCTGTGGCCAAGCCCCCTCGTCCTGGCCGCGACGCTGGTGGCGGTGCCGCTGCTCGTCGGCCTGTCGGCGGTGGCGGGACTGCGCCGGGTCGTCGTCAGCCCGCTGGGGGTGGCCAAGCGGGAGACCCCGCCGGGGCTGCGGTTCTTCCGCGTGCTGGCGTTGATCGCGGTGCTGGCGGTCGTTCCCCTGCTGAGCCGGAGCACCAGTGTGAGCGTGATCGCGGCGGTGATCGGGCTGGCGTTCCTCTGCATCAACCTGGTCGGGCCATGGGTGGTGGCGCTGATCGGCCGGATCACGGCCGGATCCGCCCGCCGTCCCGCGCGGCTGCTGGCCGGGCGGCGGCTCGTGGACGACCCGCGCTCGGCCTGGCGCACGGTCAGCGGGGTGGCGCTGACCGGGTTCGTGGCGGGCTTCCTGGGGCTGCTGAGCCCGTCGGCCTTCTCGTCCGACCCGGGGCCCGCGCAACTGCGTGTCACCGTGTTGTCGGGGTCGGCGCAGGACGCGGTGACCCAGGCGAAGGAACGGCTGTCGAAGGCAGGGGTGACCGCCACGGTGAAGGCCGAGAAGAAGGTCGTCGTAGCCGCCCTCGGCTCCACCGCGGACGCCGCGGTCGTCGACCGGGCCAGAACGGCCCTGGACGGCCTGACCCCCGGCAGGACACCGACCACCGAGGCCGACGACCAGCGGTTCGGCATGCAACTGCTCGCCGACGTGGGCGCCGGGACGGTGGTGGTGTTGTCGGTGTCGTTCCTGGTGGCGATCGCCAGCTCGGGCATCACGGCCGCGTCGTCGGTGCTGGACCGTCGGCAGACGTACGCGCTGCTGCGGCTGGCCGGGACGCCGCTGTCGGTCCTGGACAAGGCACGGCGGGCGGAGACGTTGATCCCGCTGACGGTGATGGGCGGCGGCGCGATCGCGGTGGGCGCGTTCTGCGCGATGCCGTTCATGCTGGGCGCGGTGAGCGTGAACGGCCTGATCACGCTGGCCCTGTGTGTGGGCTTGGGCTTCGGAGGAGTGATCGGGGCGGGAGCGTTGAGCAGGCCACTGCTCCGCGCGGTAACGGCCGACCCGGCCCCCCGCCCCGACTAGCTCGGGCCTCCGCTCCTCTCAGAGGGCGCTTCGCGCTGGGGGAGGCTCCGGGCTGCGACACGTGGGGGGCTCAGCGCCCCCCCACACCCCCACAAGGGCATGGTCCTCGCTCCGCTCGGGCGTTCTGCCGAGGGGCAAGCCCAGGTGGGGCCGGGTGCCTGAAGCGAGGAGACCCTAGTGCTCCTGCTCGATGCGCTCGAAGACGTCGGTGTCGGTTTCCGCTGCCACGCGGGCAGTTCTTCCAGCCGGCCACGTAGGACGGCCTCCCCAGATCCCGCGTTTCAGCCGATCCGGTCCACAGCGATCGACACGACGAACTTCTTCGCCGGGTCGATCGTCTGGGCGAAGAGCTCCATCCACGCGGGCCACGCCACGCCGCTTCCATCGTCTCTTAGGGCACTCGGCCGGGCAGGAGGGCGTCGGCCTGGGTGATGATCTCGGTCGAGTGACGATGCGGGTCCTCGCCAGGGACGATCACGCGATGATCGCGGCGACCGTCCAGCGGACGTCACGGGACCGATCATGGTCACAGGCGGGCGATCCACTCCTCGCCCGTGAGCACCTCAGCGCCTCTGGCCGGGAAGACGCGGTTGACCAGGAAGTCGTGTACGTCCGGTTCTCCGTCGGCGCAGCCGTCGCTGAGCACGGTGAGGCGGTAGTCGCGGTCGGCGGCGTCGTACAACGTGGCGGCGACCATCGCCGAGGTCGCCACGCCGGTCAGCACGATCGAGTCGACGCCCTGGGCGCGCAGGATCAGGTCGAGGTCGGTGGCCGCGAACGCGCTGGCGCGGTGCTTGAGTACGACGGCTTCGCCGGGCGACGGCTGGATGCGCGGGTGCACGTGCGTCTCGGGGGACTCCGCGTGGAACAGCGTCCCCGCGCCGTGCAGGCCGCTGATCACCTGGTTCCCCGCCGACACGTCGAGGCTCGAGGCCCGCAGCCCGAACCGGATGAAGATCACCGGGATGCCGGCGGTTCTGGCCGCGGGAATCACCTTTTCCACGACGGGAAGCACTCCGGCGGCGAAGGGATAGTTGTCCACGATGCCCGCTTGCAGATCGCCGACGATGAGCGCGGTGGTCATACGGTCTCCTTGTCTGTGCACGGTCCGACGATAGTGGGCGGGCCGAACCAGGAGGCGAGCGCGTCCGCCAGGCCGGTGACGTCGCCTGACGAGCTCGCCCATGCCACGTACCCGTCCGACCGGACCGGCGCGGCGGCGAGCCCGTCACCTGCGGGCTTCCCGGCATGCCGTCCCCGATCATCGGTGTTCGCCTCCGGCCCGATCAGCAGTCCGCGGCCGTCGTGGAGCGGCACGTCCGGCAGGAATCTGCCGGCCATCGGGTGCGTGGAGTCCGGCGCGTGGTCGAGGTCGGCGCCGTTGGCCATGGCGATGAAGTGCTGCTTGGCGTCCGGCAGTTCCAGTGTTTCCGCGAGCACCTCGCGTCGGGCGTCCACCTGCGCGCCGGGCCGCATGAGCGCGACCTGGGCGCGGGTGTCGCGCAGCACGCGTTCGGCCACCGGCCGGCGTTCTGCGGTGTGGGTGTCGAGCAGGCATCGTCCACCTGCCCCTTCACGACCAGGGCGAGCTTCGATGGTTGAGGCCCTACTCGCCGATCGGCGAGTGTACGTGCGCGGCGTCGCCGGCCGGCGGAATCCGGCCCGGACCGGTTGCCCCACTTCAGCCGCCTGCCGGCCGCCGTGCCGGACGTCGACCGCGAGAAGGACTTCGAGGCGGCCCTCGACATGCTGATCACCGGACTGGTCGCAGCGGCGGGAGAGTAGCTCACTTCTCCCAGACGGGTACCGGCGGCAGGCCACGCTCCCGCCGGGCGCGGTCGGTCAGCTCCTGGACAAGCTCCGTCTTCGCGCGGGCGTAGTCGCCCGGATCGATCCCGGTGGCGGCGAGCGCCTGCTTGAGTTCGGCGTAGCGGGCCGCGTCCTCAGGGTGCTCGCGCAGGTAGTCGCGGAAGAAGCGCTGGTTGCGCGTCGGCCAGGAGGCGAGCGTGACCACGTGAAGGTTGTATGCGCGGACGCCGCCGCTCGCGCGCACATACAGGAGCCGGTCGGTCATGCCGTTGAAGTGCCGCTCGTAGCCGAGGCCGGTGAGCGCGGACTCGCGCCGTTCGACCGGCGCGAGATCCTCCGCGGCCGCCATCAGGTCGATGATCGGCTTGGCCGCCAGGCCGGGAACCGCGGTCGAGCCGATGTGCTCGATCTCCGCGAACGCGCCGGGCAGCGTGTCCAGCAGTTCGCGCATCGCCGTGGCGGCGAGTACGGGCCATGCCGGGTCGTAGGGGACGATCTGGATGCTCGGCTCAGACATGAACGCCCTCGCTCCCACAGAGCGCTTGGGGGATGCGGTCGAGGACGCGGTGGCTGGCCAGGCCGTAGGCGTAGAAGTCGACGGCGTGGGCGCCGGCCGCGCGGGCGCCGCGCACCTTGGCGGTCAGGCGGTCGGCCGAGTCGTTGTCGGGGTAGCCCGGGCGCAGCACCACGCGTACCTCCCGATGCTTGCCGACCGAGCGCAGGTAGGCGCGCACGTCGTCGGCCACCCGGGCGGCGTCGCGGGCGTAGGCGAGGACGGCGAAGGAGGAGACGAGGTCGGCCAGCGCGGCCGGGTCGACGCCGAGCAGCCAGGCGTCGTGCGCGGCCAGGGCCGGGGAGGGGAGGCCGTCGCGGTAGCCCTTCACGGCGCCGGTCGGGTCGACGAAGACCAGTTCGCAGGTCACCGCCTTCGCCACCTCGGCGACCAGCGAGGTGACGGTCTCCGCGCGGGCGCGGGCGTAGGCGACGACGTCGGGGCCCGCGTAGGCGCTCAGGGCGGCGCGGGTCACCTCACCCTCGGCGGGCGGGTCGCCGTCGAGGACGCCGCCGACGATCCGCGCGCACTCCTCGCGCGCCGCGCGGGCGTCGATGCCGAGGGCCGACGCCCGTGCCACGCAGTGGTCGCAGAAGCACAGGGCCATCAGGTACGCGTCCATCGGCCCCAGCGGCACGAACGATCGCTCGGCCCGCAACGGCCGGTAGTGCAGCCCCTCGGCGACGACGCTGTCCACCCCGAGCCTGGCGACGGCCCCGGCCAGCGCCACCGCGTACTGCCGCACGTCGGGGTGGGCCGGGCACAGGTCGGTCAGGTAGCCGCGGTCGCCGAAGCAGTTGCGCACGGTCACGTCGGGGTGCTGGGCGCCGAGCGTCCCGTTGCGCAGGAACACCACCCGTCCGTGCAACTTCAGCCCGCGTGTACGGCAGGCCGCGAGCAGGCCGTCGAAGGCGTCCGTGTAGCCGGTCGGCGGTACCAGGCGCAGCCCGGCGAACAGGTCGTCCGGCAGGGCGAAGTGGGCGCCGTCGTGCCGCAGGGTCAGCTTGGACGGCCCGTGCGGGGTGACGTCGCGGGAACCGTGATGGACGGCGCCGACGGTGACCCCGGCCACGCCGTACCCCAGCACCCGGTCGAGCACCCTGCCGATGCCTTCACCACGCAGGTCCTCGACGAGGACGAAGAGCGAACTATCCACGTTCTGACCTTACGCGAGTGATCTCCCGGTGATCTGGGTCTGTCAGGCTCCGTCCCCATGAAGAAGATGATCGCGGCCGTCGCGGCCGCCGGCGTGCTGGTCGCCGGTGCTCTCCCCGCACAGGCCGCGCCCAAGGACCCCGTCGGTGTCCTCAAGAGCCTGATGAAGCCCGGCGCGGGGGTGCGCTTCAGCGACCTGACCATGATGTCGGCCGACGGGAGCAGCGTCGACCTGGTCAAGCGCAAGGGCGTTTTCGGGTTCGGCAAGAAGGGCATCGCCGCGCACGACATCACCAGCAGGATCGTCAGCCCGACGATCGAGTTGACCGACTCGCGCAAGCCGGAGCGCGTGATCGGCCTCGGCAAGGACCTCTACCTCAGCGGCGGCAACTGGGCCGAGGACATGCCCAAGGGCAAGACCTGGTACAAGACCGGCAGCCAGTTGATGCGGGCCGGCGGCTACGGCTTCTACGGCCAGGTCATCAACCCCGCCGAGCTCGGCACCCTGTCGGCCCTGATCAAGCGGGCCAAGCGCGGCGGCAACGCGTACACGGGGAAGGTCACGCTCAAGGAGCTGCACAAGATCTCGCCCTGGTTCGCGAGCACCATCCTCGCCAGGCGCGACAGCACCCCGGTCGAGTACACGATCAATGTCGCCCCGTCCGGCCTGGTGACCAAGGTGACCAGCACCTACGCGGCCGCGGCCGTGGTCAGCTTCCCGGGGCTGGAGGACGAGACGTTCACCGCCGTCAGCACCTTCACCGGGTGGGGCAAGGAGGTGTCCATCAAGGCGCCGGACCCTGCCCTGGTCACGACCAAGCTCAAGAAGTAGGCACGTCTCAGGCCGCTTGGAGAAAGCGCCGGGGAAAGGTGACCTCCGTCAGCTCTTCGGAGACCTCCCACAGGCGCCGCGCCGCTTCGGCGTCCCGCGCTCTCGCCGAGCGGCCGACCAGCTTGGGTGCGCCGCGTGTCTCCAGGAAGCCGCGCGGGCCCGCGTAGCTGTTGCCCGGGATGTCGGCCACGGCCGCGTACAGCGTCGGGAGGGCGCCGTCGTCGTCGCTCTGCGCGAGCAGGCCGACCGCCGCCCTCGCCACGAGATAGCGCACGCGGTTCCGGCCGTCGAACCGCAGCAGGTTCGTGGCCGACGCCCCGGGGTGCGCGGCGGTCGCGATCACCGTTGAGCCGGCCTCGCCGAGCCGCCGCTGGAGTTCCGAGGTGAACAGCAGGTTGGCGAGCTTGGACTGCGCGTAAGCCCCCATCGCCCGGTACGGCCTGCGCTCCCAGCCGAGGTCGTCGAAGTCGATCGAGCCCATCCGGTGCCCGCTGGACGAGACGGTGACGACCCGTTCCCTGATCCGCGGCAGCAGCAGGTTCGTCAGGGCGAAGTGCCCCAGGTGGTTGGTCCCGAACTGGAGCTCGAACCCGTCGGCCGTACGCGAGAACGGCGGGATCATGACGCCCGCGTTGTTGATCAGCACGTCGACCGGCTCGGTGAAGTCCTCGGCGAACGCGCGGACCGAGGCGAGGTCGGCGAGGTCGAGCCGCCGGACCTCGACGCGGCCGGACATCCCGGCGGCGGCCGCCCGCCCCTTGGCGGGGTCGCGGACGGCGAGCACGACCCGCGCGTCCCTGGCGGCGAGCACGTGGGCCGCGGCACGGCCGATCCCGCTGTTCGCGCCGGTGACGACGACCGTGCGTCCGGCCATGGACGGGACGTCAGAAGCAGAGAATGTTGTCATGGACTACAAAGTAGGCACCGACAACAATGTTGTCAACGGGGACATCTGCTAACCTCGGCCCTGTGCCAGAAGTGACCGAGGAGCGCCCCTACCACCACGGAAACCTGCGCGCCGCACTGCTCGACGCGGCCGAACGCGTTCTGCGGGAGCACGGCGCGGACCAGCTGGCGCTGCGCGACCTGGCCAGGGAGATCGGCGTCAGCCACGCCGCCCCGCGCCGGCACTTCCCGAACCGCCAGGCGCTGCTCGACGCGCTCGCGGTGGCCGGATTCGCCCGCCTGAACACCACGCTGCGCACCGCGATGGCGGGCGCGGGCGAGGACTTCGCCTCCCGCGTGCGGGCCACGATGACGGCGTACACCCGCTTCGCCACCGACAACGCCGCGCTGCTTGAGCTGATGTACACCAGCAAGCACCGGCCGGACGCGAAGCAGATCGCCGAGGCGGCCGAGGCCCCGTTCGGGCTGATGATCGAACTGATCCTTCAGGGGCAGGCGGAGTGCAAGCTCCAGGAGGGCGACACCGCCAGGATCGGGATCGTCCTGTTCGCGACCCTCCAGGGCATCGCCGCGCTCATCAACGGCAAACTCGTCCCTCCGGAGCTCCTCGACGGACTCGTGGAGACCGCGGTCGAACAGTTCCTCCGCGGCGCCCGCCCGCTTCCCTAACCGCTACGCGGCTACCACCTCGGGTATTTACACTGTGCACTGATGCGCACACAGTACACATCTTGTGCACGCGTTACTCTTGTGATTACAGTGTTCACAATGGCGCCTTCGCCATGCCCGCATAAGGAATATTTCCTGTTTGCAGCTATGCATAACTGCGCTGTGTGAATGCAGAGTCGCAATGACGATATTGACCATTCCTGTGAATTGGCGGTAAATTTCCAGTCAGCTTCTCAAGGGGGCCCAGAGAAGCTGATCTGGAGGGTGGCACCACGCTGCCCTCATCGCGATTGCCCCCTTGTCGACAGGTCAAGGAAGGGAAATGCACATGAAGCGAAGAGCAGCTCTCGTCATCAGCGCCCTGGCGCTCGGCGTCGTCGGGTTCGCGGGATTCGGTCCCGCTGCCCAGGCGACTGACGACCCGATCGAACCCACTGCCGACGAGCTGACCGTCGAAGTCATCGACAGTCGCGCCGACGCCGCGGGCCGCTGTGCCAACAACCGCCTGTGCCTGTACGAACACGACGATTTCCGCGGTCTCGCGCTCCGGATCACCATGCCCTCGCCCGGGGTCTGCGGGAACCTCCCACCCGAGTACAGGAACATGGCGAGCTCCCAGCAGAACGAATACAACCGGAACATCAAGTTCTATGCCAGGACAAACTGTTCCGGCTCGTCCGGCTACAAGGCCCTGGCCGAGAGCGAGGACAAGGACCTCACGAACAACGGCTTCGACAACAAGACGGATTCGCTGAGATAGCCGTTGTAATTCAGCGGCAATAATTCGCATCTAGGAGATGAGCATGCCGATCCGGCGATGGGGCATGGCCCTTGTGCTCCTCGTCGGAGCGGCATCCGGCTGCTCGCCGACCGAAACGGAAACGCCGTCGAAAAGGCCGCAGGAGATCGCCGTTCCAGAACCCGATCCGCAAGTGCGGCAACTCACCATTCCTTTTGACGCCTACAACTTCAGCCCCGCCGAGGACATGACCCTGGATGTCGCCGAGGACGTCGTCGTCCGCGACTGCATGAACGCTCGCGGCCTGGCCTGGCAGGCGCTGCCCGGTCCCGGCGAGAGCGAGATCGAGCCGCCGCATCGCCGTCGCTACGGTGTCATCGAGTCGCGGGTAGCCGACGTGTTCGGCTATCACGCGCCGCCGTACCGGCCGGCCGTGGCCGCTCGCGGGGTCAAGGCACTCGCCCGCGTCACCGGGGCTCCGCCGGGCGTACGCGAGGCGGCGAAGGCGTGCCTCAAGCAAGCGCGCGACAGCATGTACGGCGGTGCGCAGAAGGCCGACGCCGCGTTCTTCAACAAGGTCATCTTCGCGACGTTCGACGCCGCCCAGCGCGACAGGCGGGTCACCCGCGCCTTCCGCTCCTGGAGCGCCTGCATGGCGGAGGAGGGCTTCCGCTACGCCGACCCGCTCGCCGCGATCACCGACCGGCGCTGGTCGACGAAGGCGCCCACCACGCAGGAGATCCGCACCGCCCAGCGGGACGTGCGGTGCAAGGAGAAGACCGGCGTCGTGTCCATCTGGGCCGCGGCCGAGACCCGCGTCCAGAACGCCGCCATCCGCGCCCACCCCGGGAAGTTCCGGGAGCTGAGAGCGGTCAAGGTGCGGCAGCTCGCGGCTGCCCGGCGGGTACTCGGCTGACCCCGGCGGCCCGGATCACCTCGGCCCGCTCTGCCCGGTGAGGGTCGTGCGCAGGAGGGTGATCCACCAGTCGAGCGTGCGGTCCCGGGCGGTCGTGTCCAGTCCGACGCTTCTGCGGAACTCGCCGCCGAACAGCGGTTCCAGCGCGACGGCCTGGTGCAGTCCGGCCATCGTGAGCTGGATCGCCTCGCGTGAGGGCGGGGTCCTTCCGGTGCTCGCGCAGTGCAGGCGGGCCTGGGTGTGCAGGCGGTCCACCACCTCGTCGAGTAGCCCGCTGCCGGGGTCGCGCCAGCCGGACTGGTGCAGCGCGATCGCCAGTGCGGCGTAGCCGCCGGCGTACAGCGTGTAGAGGGTGTGGACCAGCGCGGCGGGGTCGACCGGGCCGTCGGCCCACGCGCCGAGGACGGTGCGCAGTTCGGCCTTCAGCTTGGACCCGCCGAACCGCAGCAGGGACTCCAGGAGTTGTTCGCGGGTGCCGAAGTGGTGGTTGATCGCGGCGTCGGTCATCCCGACCTCGGCGGCGACGGCGCGTACCTGCACGGCGGCGGGACCGCCGGCCGTGAGCAGCCTGCTCGCCGCCTCAAGGATCATCCGCTTGGCTTCATCGGGTTTGCGTCGTACTCGGCCGGTCACGCGCTCACTCTACCTTGACTAGCCAAGGTAGTTCTCTTACCTTGAGGGCCCAAGGTAAGGAGGCATCGTGCGAACCACGATTGAGCTGGCGGCGGCGCTCGGAGTCACGATCCACGATCCGGCGCCGCCTCGCGAGATCCGCTTCACCCGCGCGGGCTGCCGGTTGCGCGGGCTCGACTGGGGCGGGACGGGAACCCCGGTGCTCCTGCTGCACGGCGGCGGGCTGACCGCGCGCACCTGGGACTTCGTCTGTCTCGGCCTGCGCGGCGACGCCCGGCTGATCGCGCTGGACCTGCGCGGACACGGCGACAGCGACTGGTCCGACGACTACCGCGTCGACACCCACGCCGCCGACGTCGCCGCCGCGGCCGAGCACCTCGGCCTCGACCGGGTACGGCTGGCCGGCATGTCACTCGGCGGCGTGGTGGGAGCCCGTCTGGCCGAGTCGCGGCCCGGCCTGGTGGACCGGCTGGCGCTCGTCGACGTCGCGCCAGGCGTGGACTTCGAGAGCACCAGGGAAGTGCGGGCCTTCATGTTCGGACTGGGCCCGGTGGCGGATCTGGAGACGGTCGTGGAGGCCGCGCTGCGCGTCAACCCGCGCGCCGGCCGCGCGGGTGTCGCCCACCGGATGGGCACCCTGTTCCGCCGCGGGCCCGGCGGCGACTGGGTGCCGAAGGGCGATCTGCGTCCCCCCGACTTCCCCGCCATACTCGCGGCCGTCGAAGGACTGCCCGCCCAGCTGGCCGGGGTGCCGGTGCTGCTGGTCCGCGGCGGCCGCAGCAGGGTGCTCACCCAGGCCGTGGCCGAGCAGTTGGCCGACCGCCTCCCGAACTGGGAGCTCGCGGTCGTGCCCGACGCGGGCCACCTCGTCCAGGAGGACAACCCGGCCGCGCTGATCACCGTCCTGCGCGCCTTCCTGACCTGACGCCGGGGAGGTCAGGAAAGGACCAGGTCGCGGATCGTGCGCAGGGAGTCCTCGTCACGCGGGCCCATCACCAGGAGACTGGTCACGGGGGACTTGTGCCACAGCTCCAGCCGCTCCTTGATCCGGCCGGGCGGCCCGACCAGCGAGATGCCGTCGGCCAGCTCGTCCGGGATCGCCTTGAACGCCTCGTCCCTGCGGCCCGCGAGGTACAGCGCCTGGATGTGCTCGGCGGCCTCCGCGTAGCCCATGCGGCCGATGATGTCGGCGTGGAAGTTGCGGTGTTTGGCGCCCATGCCGCCGATGTACAGGGTGAGCATCATCTTCACGCCGTCCAGCGCGGAGCGCACGTCGTCGGAGATGACGACCATCACCATGGCGGCGATCTCGAAGTCGGGGCCCCGGCCGGCCAGGGCGCCGCCGTACATCTCCTCGATCTTGGAGGGGAAGGCGAACAGCGGGAGCCAGCCCTGTCCGATCTCGGCGGCCAGGGCGACGTTCTTGGGGCCTTCCGCGCCGAGATAGACGGGGATGTCGGGGCGCAGGGGATGGGTGATGAGCTTGAGCGGTTTGCCGAGTTCGCCGGGCAGGGGGAGGGGGTAGTGCGGGCCGTCGCTGGTGACGGGGGCTTCACGCCGCCAGACCTGGCGCATGATGTCCACGTACTCGCGGGTTCTGGCCAGGGGTTTGGCGAACGGCCGGCCGTACCAGCCCTCGACGACCTGCGGGCCGGAGGCGCCGACGCCCAGCAGCAGGCGGCCGCCCGTCAGATGGTCCAGGGTCATCGCGGTCATCGCCGTGGCCACGGGCGTCCTGGCCGACAACTGGACCACCGAGGTGCCCAGTTTGATGCGGCTCGTGCGCGCGCCGTACCAGGCCAAGGGGGTGAAGGCGTCGCTGCCGTAGGCCTCGGCCGTCCAGACCGAGTCGTAGCCGAGCCGCTCGGCCGCGAGGACCGCGTCGGTCGCGTCGTCGGCGTTGCGCTGCCAGTAGCCGAGGTTCAGCCCGAGCTTCATGTGACACCTCCGAATTAAGTTCTATTAGTGCTGCGCACGCCGTTGGGTGTCAATGCACCATCTTTCGGGGAAGTCTGTTCTGTGGTTAAGGGTTTCTGTCGACTCGCCTTCCTGTTGCTGCTCCTACCTGCGGCGATGGGGACGACGCTCGCCACGGGAGCGGTGGGGGCGCCCAAGCCGAACATCGTGCTCGTCCTGGTCGACGACCTGGAGTCCGGCACGCTGCAGTACTTTCCGAACATCACCCGGCAGCTGGTGAGCCAGGGCACCTCGTTCGACCGCTTCTTCGTGACGAACTCCTGGTGCTGCCCCTCGCGCAGCTCCATCCTGAGATCCCAGTACGTCCACAGCCACGGCGTCCTGACCAACACCGCGCCGGAGGGCGGATTCGACAAGTTCTACCGCTCAGGTCTGGAACGTTCCACGATCGGCACCTGGATGCGTTCCGCCGGATATCGCACCGGCCTCATGGGCAAGTTCCTCAACCACTACCCGGGCGAGTCCGCCCCGCCCACCTACGTGCCGCCCGGCTGGGACGACTGGCGCGTGCCCGTCCGCAACCTCTACGAGGAGTACGGCTACCGCCTCAACGAGAACGGCACCCTCGTCGACTACGGCTGGGCCGAGGACGACTACCTCTCCGACGTGCTCGCCACCAAGGTGCGCGACTTCGTCCAGGCCTCGGGCCAGACGCCGTTCTTCCTCTACCTGGCCCCGGTCGCCCCCCACAACCCCGCCAACCCCGCGGTACGGCACGCCGGAGCCTTCCCCGACGCCCAGGCGCCCAGGACCAAGAACTTCAACCGCGAGGACGTGGGCAACGAGCCGGTCTGGCTCCGCTCGCTGCCGAAACTCGGCCAGCGGGCCATCGACCGCGTCGACGAGCGCTACCGGGCCAGGCTGCGCGCCATGCTCGGCGTCGACGACCTGGTCGGCTCGCTCATGACCACGCTGCAGGAGAGCGGCAAGCTCGCCGACACCTACATCTTCTTCGCCTCCGACAACGGCTTCCACCTCGGCACCCACCGCCTCAAACAGGGCAAGACCACGCCGTTCGAGGAGGCGATCCGGGTGCCGCTCGTGGTGCGCGGGCCCGGGGTGCCGGTGGGGGCGACCGTCAGGGACCTGACCGCGACCGTGGACCTGGCCCCCACCTTCGCCCAGCTCGGCGGGGCCGTCACGCCCGACTTCGCGGAGGGGCGGTCGCTGCTGCCGTTCCTGCGCGGGCAGGCGCCGCGGCCATGGCGGAAGAACGTGCTCGTCGAGTTCAACCGGCCGCTCAACCAGATGTCGGCCAAGCAGACGCCGGTGCCCGACTACGCGGCGCTGCGTACCAAGGACTACACCTACGTCCAGTACCAGACCGGCGAGACCCAGCTCTACGACCTCAACCAGGACCCCGACCAGCTGAACAACCTCGCGGGGACCGCGCCCCTGGGGCTGGTGCTGGCGTTGCAGGCGCGGCTGACGGCCATGCGCGGCTGCGCCGGGGCCTCGTGCCGCGTCGCCGACCTACAGGAGTGACCAGGCGCACCGGACCGGGGCGGGCAGCCGGCCGGCGCGGAAGGCGCCCGGCGGGACGCCCATGACCGTGCGGAAGTCGGCCGACAGGTGCGACTGGTCGTAGAAGCCGGTCTCGGCGGCCAGCTCCGCCCATGGCTCCTCGCGGGCGGCGGCCAGGACGCTGCGGACCCGGTGGATGCGGGCGTAGCGCTTGGGGGACAGGCCGACGGCGTCGTGGAAGAGGTTGCGCAGGTGCCGTTCCGAGACGCCCAGCTCGCGGGCCACCTCGGGCACCCGGCCCGCTCCGGTGAGGAGTCCCGCGGCGGCGTCCACCAGATCGGCGCGGGCGGTGTCGGCCGCCGAACCGGCCCGAACCCGCTCCTCCAGCGCTCCGGCCAGACCGTGGGCCACTTCGGTGTCGTCGCGGGCGGACAGCCGGTTCAGGAGGGCGTCGGCGGGGGTGCCCCAGAGGTCTCTGAGCGACACGACCCGGTCCACCAGGTCGCTCATCGTCACCCCGAGCGCCGCCTTGGCCCGGCCGGGGCGCAGCCGCACCGTCACACAGCGCGGCGCGTCGGCCGGGGCGAGATAGGACGCCTGGGTTCTCGGCCCCAGCACCACCAGTCCGGTTCCGTCGGCTCCGCTGCGGAAGGCCAGCACGGCGGCCGTGTCGGGGCCGCGCACGTGCACCCCGCGATCGGCGCCGGTCAGCACCTCGGCCGACGCGTTCAGGGGCGCCAGAGTTCTCATGCTCGTGCCAACCTCGCCACCGTGCCGATTCTTCCTATAGGTCGCGGGGGACCGCTGGCAGCGTGAACGGCATGATTCTGATCACCGGTGCCACGGGCACCATCGGCAGTGAAGTGACCCGGCTCCTGGCCGAGCAGGGTGTCCCGGCCAAGGCGATGACGCGTGATCCCGGCCGGGTGGCCGGGCCCGCCGTGCGCGGGGACTTCGGGGACGTGCGGTCGCTGGAGGCGGCCGTGGAGGGGGTGTCGGCGGCTCTGCTGCTGACGGCGTTCGGGCCGGAGATCGCCGCGCACGACCGGGCGTTCGTGGACGTGGCGGCCAGGGCGGGCGTGAAGAGGATCGTGAAGATCTCGGCCATCGGGGCGGGCGACAACGAGGACCCCGAGGACGTCGGCGGCATGCACGCGGCCGGCGAGCGCGCCCTGACCGGATCCGGGATCGAGTGGACGATCGTCCGGCCCTCGATGTTCGCCACGAACGCCCTGGGCTGGGCGGAGATGGTCAAGGCCGGGCAGCCGATCCCCAACGTGACCGGCGACGGCCGCCAGGGCATCGTCGACCCGCGCGACATCGCGGCGGTGGCCGTGGCGGCGCTCACCGGCCCCGGACATCACGGCCGGGTCTATGAGGTCACGGGACCCGACCTGCTCACCACCCACGACCAGGCCGAACTGATCGGGCGGGCGATCGGGCGGCGCGTGGAGACGGTGGACGTGCCGATCGAGCAGGCCGTCGCCCAGATCCCCGACCCGGCCTACGCGAAGGCGGCGGCCAAGGGCTGGGCGTTCGTCGCGGCGGGCGGCAACGCGGTGGTGACCACGGCGGTCCAGGACGTTCTGGGCCGCCCGGCGAGCTCCTTCGCGTCGTGGGCCGGGGACAACAAGGCCGCCTTCGGCGGCTAGGACTTCGGGAAGAGGGCGGGGTAGGCGTGGGCCAGGTGGTCGGTGACCGCCCGCGCCGCCTCCTCGGGCGATCCGGCGGCGATCGCGGCCAGGATGCGCCGATGATCGGCCTGCAGCACGCGGGTGTCGCCCAGCTGCTCGACCGCCTCGATCGCGTACCGCCGTACCGACTCCCGCAGCGAGCGCATGATCGCGGCGATCAGCCGGTTTCCCGAGGCGTCGGCGATGGCGCAGTGGAAGGCCGTGTCGTGCTCGACGAACTCCTCCGCCGTCCGCGCCCGCTCCATCCCCTCCAGCGCGGAGACGAGGGCGGCGGTGTCGGCGCGGGCGGTGGCGGCGCCGGCGGCGGCCCAGCGTTCGATCATGAGCCGGGTGTCGATCACCTCGCGCAGCTCCAGGCTGGCCAGGCCGAGGTGGAGCCTGAGCAGGTCGGTCAGCGCGCTGTCGGGCCGTGAGGTGAGCACGGCGCCGGCGTCCGGGCCCCGCCCGGCCTGCGAGGAGACCACGCCGAGCGTCTCCAGCACGCGCAGCGCCTCGCGCACCGACGAGCGTCCGACGCGGAGCTGCTCGGCCAGCTGGCGTTCGCCGGGCAGCCGGTCGCCGACGGTCAGCCCGTCCTCGACGATGCGGTGCTCGATCTGGGCCAGCACGTCCTCGAACGCGCGGGTCCGCTTCACGGGCCGCCATCCGGTGTCGGTCACGGGCACCCCTCTTGTCGCGTTGTATGGTCTGACCATACAGTGGTCAGACCATAGAGAGGAAGGAGTGCCGTGCGGGTCGCCCTGTTCATCACGTGCGTCAACGACACGCTCTTCCCCGGCACCGGCAAGGCGATGGTGTCGCTGCTGCGCCGGCTGGGCTGCGAGGTCGACTTCCCCGCCGCCCAGACCTGCTGCGGGCAGATGCACGTCAACACCGGGTATCGCGATGAGGGGGTACGGCTGGCGCGCCACTTCACCGAGGTCTTCGCCGGGTACGACGCGGTCGTCGCGCCGTCGGGCTCCTGCGCGGCGATGGTGCGCGAGCAGTACCCCAAACTGGTACGGCCCGGCAGCAGGGGAGCCGCGGCCGTGGCGGAGGTGGCCCCGAAGGTGCACGACCTGTCGGAGTTCCTCATCGACGTCCTCAAAGTCGACGACGTAGGCGCATATTTCCCGCACCGGGTGACATATCACCCGACGTGTCACTCGCTCCGCGGCCTCCACCTGGGCGACCGCCCCACCCGCCTCCTGCGGAACGTGCGCGGCCTCGAACTGATCCCCCTGGGCGGCGCCGACGAGTGCTGCGGCTTCGGCGGCACATTCGCGGTCAAGAACCCGGCCATCTCCGCCGCCATGTGCGCCGACAAGGTACGCAACGTGCTCGACACCGGCGCCGAAGTGCTCTGCGCGGCCGACAACTCCTGCCTCATGCACATCGGCGGCACGATGAAACGCCAGCGGACCGGGGTGCGGATCATGCACCTGGCCGAGATCCTGGCCGCGACGGAGGAACGATGAGCGGCACCTTCCTCGGCATGCCCGGCGCCTTTCCGGCCAACGCGGCGGCAGCCGTACAGGACAGTCAGCTTCGCTACAACCTGCGCAAGGCCACCCACACCATCCGCGGCAAGCGCGTCAAGGCCGTCGACGAGCTGCCCGATTGGACGGAGCTGCGCGCGGCGGGGAAGGCCATCAAGGACCACACCCTGCGCCACCTCGACCGCTACCTGCTGCGGATGGAGGAGGCGGTCACCCGCAACGGCGGCACCGTCCACTGGGCGCGCGACGCCGCCGAGGCCAACCGCATCGTCACCGACCTGGTCAAAGCCACCGGCGAGCGCGAGGTGGTCAAGGTCAAGTCGATGGCCACCCAGGAGATCGGGCTCAACGAGCATCTGGCCGCCGAGGGCATCACCGCGTACGAGACCGACCTGGCCGAGCTGATCGTGCAGCTCGGCGAGGACTTTCCCTCGCACTTCCTGGTCCCGGCGATCCACCGCAACCGCTCGGAGATCCGCGAGATCTTCCTCGACAAGATGGCCGAGTGGGGCCGCCCCGCGCCGCCCGGCCTGACCGACGACCCGCCCGCGCTCGCCGACGCCGCCCGGCTCCACCTGCGCGAGCGCTTCCTGGCCAGCAAGGTGGCCGTCTCCGGCGGCAACTTCATGATCGCCGAGACCGGCACGCTGGTCGTGCTGGAGTCCGAGGGCAACGGCCGCATGTGCCTGACCCTGCCCGAGACGCTGATCAGCGTGGTCGGCATCGAGAAACTGCTGCCCACCTGGCGCGACCTGGAGGTCTTCCTTCAGCTGCTGCCGCGCAGCTCCACCGCCGAGCGTATGAACCCCTACACCAGCACCTGGACGGGCTCCGCCGAAGGCCAGGACTTCCACCTGGTACTCCTCGACAACGGCCGCACCGGCGTGCTCGCCGACGAGGTCGGCCGCCAGGCGCTGCGCTGCATCCGCTGCTCGGCCTGCCTCAACGTCTGTCCCGTCTACGAACGCGCCGGTGGCCACGCCTACGGCTCGGTCTACCCGGGCCCGATCGGCGCCATCCTCACCCCGCTGCTGCGCGGCTTCGACACCGAACTGGACGCCTCGCTGCCCTACGCCTCGTCGTTGTGCGGCGCCTGCTTCGACGCCTGCCCCGTCGCGATCGACATCCCGGAGGTGCTGGTAGACCTGCGCGCCAAGGTCCCGCACGGCCGGGCGGAGCGCGCGGGCATGAAGGTCGCGGGCTGGGTGCTCAACAACGAGGTACGGCTGGCCAAGGCCCAGCGCCTCGCCACGCGCTTCCGCAAGCTGGTGCCCAAGCGCCTGCCCGGCCCCCTGTCGGCCTGGACCGACACCCGGGACCTGCCCGACATTCCAGAAGAGTCGTTCAGAGATTGGTGGGAGCGAACCCGACGCGGCGAGCCGAGTGGACGCCCGAGGAACGAGGGTGGCCGCGGAGGGAGTGAGGAGAGGTGAGCGACCAGATGGATACGGGCGTGACGGGCGCGCGTGAGGAGATCCTGGGCCGGATCAGGAAGGCCGTGGAGGGCGCTCCCGAGGTGGAGATCCCGCGCGACTACCGCACGAGCGTCCCCGTGGCCGACCCGGTCGGGCTGTTCGCCGAGCGGCTGGACGACTACCGGGCCATCGTGCACGTGGTGCCCGCCGCCGACGTGGACGCCAAGGTGGCCGAGCTGACCGCGGGCAAGCGGATGGTCGTGCCCGGCGAACGCGAGTGGTCGCGGGAAGAGCTGGCGGCGGCCGACGGCGTCGTCACCGGCTGCGCGATCGCCATCGCCGAGACCGGCACCATCGTCCTGGACACCCGCCAGGGCGAGCGGGCCCAGACCCTGCTGCCCGACTACCACCTGTGCCTGGTGCGCGCCGGCCAGATCGTCGGCGGCGTCCCCGACGCGATCGCCAGGCTCGACCCGTCCAGGCCGCTCACCTGGATCAGCGGACCGTCGGCCACCAGCGACATCGAGCTCAACCGCGTCGAGGGCGTGCACGGTCCCAGGACCCTGGAAGTGATCATCAGCACCTGACTGGGTAGCCTTCGCACGTGTTCGACGCACAGCTCACCGTCACGACGGAACGCCTGGTCCTGCGCCCGTTCGGCCCTCAGGACGCCGACCGGATCCGCGCGATCGTCGAGTCCGGGGCGATCTTCCTGCCGCCCGGCGCGCCCACGCACGTCGCCGGGATCACCCCGTGGCTCACCGCGGGCGCGCACGAGCTGCGGCGCTCGGGCACCGGCGCGCACCTGGCCATGACCGACGCCCAAGGGCTGGTCGTGGGGGCGATCAGCCTGTTCAAGACCTCGTGGACCGCGGGAACCACCGAGGTCGGCTACGGCGTCCACCCGCTCTACCGGGGCCGCGGCTTCGCGCCGGAGGCGGTCACCGGACTGGCCGATCACGTCTTCGCCCACACCGCGCTGCGGCGCATCGACCTGACCGCCAACCTCGACAACACCGCCTCGCTCCGGGTCGCCGAGAAAGCCGGCTTCACCAGGGAAGGCGTGCTGCGGGCCGCGGTCCTGGAGGACGACGGGCCGCACGATCTGGCCATGTTCGGGCTGCTGCGCGGCGACAGCCGTTCCCCCAAAGAGGTCTTCCCGCACCGTGAGCTGCTCACGGCGCGGCTGCGGCTGCGGCGGCCGGACGAGCGCGACATTCCCGGACTGGCCGCGACCGGCGCCGACGAGCGGACGCAGGCCTTCACCACCGTTCCGCGCGGCTACACCGAGGCGGACGCGCGCGGCTTCCTGCGGCACGTCGAGCAGGCGCGCGCCGACGGCGCGGGCGTCGCGTGGACGGTCGAGGAGCGCGAGGGCGGGCGGTACGTCGGCGGCGTCGACCTCAAGGACACCGACTGGCGGATGCGTACCACGGAGGTCGGCTACATGACCGCGCCGTGGGCCCGCGGGCACGGCTACATCGGCGAGGCCGTGCTCGCCGTCGCGCGCTGGATCTTCGCCGAGCACGGCTTCCTGCGGCTCCAGCTGCGGGCCGCGGCGTCGAACACCAGCTCGCAGCGGGTGGCGGAGAAGGCCGGGTTCGTGCGCGAAGGCGTGGCCCGCAACGGCGGCCACGGCGAGGACCTCGTCGTGTACGGCCTTATCCCTTCCGACATCCCTTCCGAGCAGGTGGGAAAGACGTCACTCTGAAGGGGTGACAATCACGGTGATCGGCTGGGACGGTTCCGGCCTTCCGGTCATGGCGGCCGACCGGCTGCGCGCGGCCGCGCTCGTGGTCGGCCCCGACGCCCTGCTCGGCGAGCTCGGGATCGACGCGCCGACCGCTTCGTCCGACGCGCTCCTCGACGCCCTCGACGACCACCTCGAACAGGGCGAAGGCCCTGCCGTCGTGCTCGCGGAAGGCGACCCCGGGCTGTTCGGCGCCGTCGCCGCGCTGCGCGCCCGCGGCATCAAGCCCGAAGTGCTGCCCGCCACCGCGGTGATCACCCGCGCGTTCGCCTGCGCCGGGCTGAACTGGGAGGACGCCCTCGTGGTCGCCCCCGCCGGCGCCTACCAGCTCGCCCGCGTCGTCAACGCCTGCCGTGCCCACCCCAAGGTCGCCGTGCTGTGCACCGACGGCGTCGGCCCCGCCGAACTGGCCCGCGAACTCGCGCCCACCACCCCGCGCTCCCTCATCGTCTGCGAGGACCTCGGCGGCCCCGGCCAGCGCGTCACCCACAGCCGCATGGGCGAGGCCACCACCCGGCCATGGAAGGACCCCGACGTCGTCCTCGTGCTCGACCCGCTGCACCGGCCCAGGGAAACCGGCTGGGTGGCGGGGGCACAGCCGGGGCCGCGCGAGTGGGCGCTGCCGTTCGGCACGGGGATCGCGCCAGAGGTACGCGCGTTCGTCCTGGCCAAGCTCGGCCCCCGCCTCGGCGACCTGATCTGGGACGTCGGCGCGGGAGCCGGAGAGATCGCGGTCGAGTGCGCCAGGTTCGGCGCGGCCGTCGTCGCCGTCGAGCGCGAGGAGGAAGCCTGCGCCCGCCTGCGCGCCAACGTCATCGAACACGGCGTCAAGGTCGCCCTCACCCGCGGCCAGGCCCCGCCCGCGCTCGAACCGCTGCCCGACCCCGACGCCGTCTTCGTCGGCGGCGGCGGAACCGACGTGATCGCCGCCTGCGCCGCCCGCGGACCCCGCACGCTCGTGTGCGCGCTCAAGACCGTCGAGCACGTGCCCGCCGTACTCGACCTGCTGCGCGAGCAGGGCTACCAGGCCGAGGGCACCCAGATCCAGGCCTCCAGGCTGACCGCCCAGTCCGACGGCTCACACGGCCTGCACGCCGCCGATCCCGTGTTCGTGGTGCACGCACGGGTTCTCTGAACCGTCGCCGATCGGTTATCCTCGCGTGTCTTGTCTACGCACCGGAGAACCCCTACACATGAAGCCGCCGCTGCTGCTCATCGGGCACGGCTCGAACGATGACGGCGATTCCGCAGAGTTCGGCAGATTCGTCCATCGGCTCCGATGCCGCCTCGACGAGCAGGCCGCCGACGTATCCGGCGGCTACCTCGAACGTGCGACCCCCCGGTTGAGCGACTCCGTCGCCTCCCTGGTGGCGCGCGGCCATCACCGCCTGGTGGCGCTGCCCCTCAGCCTCAGCCGGGTCAGCGACGACTTCCCCGCCGCCATGGCCCTGGAGCAGGAGAGGCACCCCACGCTCATGTACGACTACGGCCGCCCCCTCGGCCCCGACCCCCGCGTGCTCGCCGTCCTCGCCGAGCGGCTCAAGGACGCCGCCACCGACATCGTGGAGCCCGTCTCCGAGCGGCCCCGCCTGCGCGTCGTCGACTCCGCCGCCGTCCTTGAGGAGTCCCCCAGGATCGAGCCGGGCGAGACCGCCGTCGTGCTGGTCGGCGAGGGTTCCACGGACCCGGTCGCCAACGCCGAGGTGCACCGGGTCTCGCGGCTTTTCTGGGAGACGCACGCCTACGACTTCATGACCGTCGAGACCGCCTTCGTCTCCGTCACCCCGCCCGGTGTGCCCGGCGGCCTGGAGCGCTGCCGCAGGCTCGGCGCCAAGCGCGTCATCGTCGTCCCCTACCTGCTGTTCGCCGGGGTCATGCTGGAGAAGGTCTGGGCCCAGGCGCTCGCCTACGGCGCCGGCCACCCCGAGCTCGACATCCGCTGCGCCGAGGTGATCGGCGACTGCGAGACCCTCGCCGACGTCGTCATCGACCGCTACGAGGAAGCGCTCCAGCTCGTCCACTAGCTAGGGTGGCGGACGTGCTGGAAGAGACGATCGCCGCGATCCGCCCCGCAGACGCCCGCGCGCTGGCCGAAGCCCGCTCCCACCAGGACCGCCTCACCAAGCCTCCCGGCGCGCTCGGCGCGCTGGAGGAGGTCGCGGTACGCCTGGCGGGCTCGGCCGGAACCTCACCGCCCCCGATGCCGGCACCCGCCGCCCTGGCCATCTTCGCCGCCGACCACGGCGTGCACGCCCAGGGCGTGAGCCCGTGGCCGCAGGAGGTCACGCAGCAAATGGTGGCCAACTTCCTGGCCGGGGGAGCGGTGGCCAACGCCTTCGCCGCCCAGGTCGGCGCGTCCGTGACCGTCGTCGACGTGGGCGTGGCCGCCGACCTCACGCCCGCGTCCGGCCTCATGATCAAGAAGGTGGGGTACGGCACCGCCGACCTCTCCCTCGGCCCGGCGATGACGGAGGCGCAGGCCGTACAGGCGCTCGAAGCGGGCATCTCCGTGGCCCGCACCCTCATCGCGGACGGCGCCCGCTGCCTCATCACCGGCGACATGGGCATCGCCAACACCACGGCGTCGGCCGCCCTCATCGCCGCCTTCACCGGCACGGACGCCGCCGCGGTCACCGGCAGGGGCACCGGCGTGAACGACGAGACCCACACCCTCAAGATCGCCGTGGTCCGCCGGGCTCTCGATGTCGGTTCTCCGGCTGAGACATCCCTGGCCACCCTGGCCGCGCTCGGCGGGTTCGAGCACGCGGCCATCGCCGGGTTCATCCTGGGCGGGGCGGCGGCGCGGGTGCCGGTGATCCTCGACGGCGTCATCGCCGGGGCCGCCGCCCTGGCCGCCCACGCGCTGTCCCCCTCGGTCGCGGACCACTGCGTGGCCGGCCACCGCTCCGCCGAACCCGGCCACGCGGTCGCCCTCGCTCACCTCGGCCTGCGACCCCTGGTCGACCTGGAGCTCCGGCTGGGCGAGGGGACGGGTGGGCTGCTGGCGCATCCGCTGGTGTGCGCGGCGGTCCGCGTCATGCACGAGGTCGCCACCTTCGACGCCGCGGGCGTGACCGAAAAGCCCAGCTAACCAGCCCCTTCGCCCCTTCGCCCCCTCGGGCCCCTCGCCCCCATGCCTCCCTGGGGCTCCATGCGCCCCAGGGGCCCCCTCGGGGCGTCGCACGCATCCGCCCCTTGTCCGGCCCAGCTCTTGTCCGCCCGTTCTCGCGTTCCGGAGCGTGACCAGGGCGGCCGGCCCTCGTCTCCCGGAACCGCCCACCGCGTCCCCGGGCCGCGTCTCGTGGCCGTGTGCCCGGGTCCCGGACTACCCGGGTCACCGGTCGCCGGCCGGGGCACGCGTCCGGGGAGTGGCCTGGCCGTGCGTGGGGTGGTGGGTGTGATGATGGGGTTGTGACTCGTTATGGTGCGATGTACGGACCCGACATCACCTTCCTGGGCGTCGAGCGGTGCGATGTGCTCGATCCGGCCACCTACGCGGGCGCGGACGTGGTCATCGTCGGCGCCCCCTTCGACGGCGGCACCTCGAACCGGCCCGGTGCCAGGTTCGGCCCGATGGCGCTGCGCCAGGCCTGCTACCTGCCCCACGATGGCTCCAGGCCCAGCCTGGCGCTCCGGGTGGACGCCCTCCAGGACCTTCGGGTGCTGGACGCCGGGGACGTCGAGATGTACTCGGGAGACGTCGAGAGCTCGCTGGCCAACATCGAGGACGCGGTCCACCGGATCGCCGCCTCCGGCGCCATCCCGCTGATCCTCGGCGGTGACCACACCGTGGCGCTGCCCGACGCCAAGGGCACCGCGCGGGCCTTCGAGCCGGGCCGTACCTCGATGATCCATTTTGACGCGCACGCGGACACCGGCGACATCGAGTTCGGGCACCTGCACGGGCACGGTACGCCGATGCGCCGGCTGATCGAGTCCGGGGCGATCAGGGGGGACCGCTTCCTCCAGATCGGCCTGCGCGGCTACTGGCCGGGGCCCGAGACGCTCGACTGGATGGCCGAGCAGAACATGCGCTCCTACGAGATGACGGAGATCGTCACGCGTGGGCTGGAGGAGTGCCTGACCGAGGCGTTCACGCTCGCGCTGGACGAGTGCGACCAGATCTTCCTCTCGGTCGACATCGACGTCTGTGACCCCGGCCACGCGCCCGGCACGGGGACGCCGGAACCCGGTGGGCTGTCGGCCAGGCAGCTTCTCGACGCGGTCCGCCGCATCTGCTACGAACTGCCGGTGGCGGGCATGGAGGTGGTGGAGGTGGCGCCGCCGTACGATCACGCGGACATCACCGCGTTCCTCGGCAACCGCGTTATCCTTGAGGCTTTGTCAGCGATGGCCAGACGCCGCAAGGACGGTGAGGGCGGGCCGCGCTGGGATCCCCGGCAGCCTCTACTTGACGGCCGCTAGTTCCACATCGCCAATCTTCCGTTAGGTTTACCTCCTAACACACCAACCTTCGCGAACGGGAGATTCGCCCCATGGGCCCCTACCTCCTCGGCCTGCGGCTTTCCGGCCGCCGGGTCCTCGTCGTCGGTGGCGGCCGGGTCGCCCAGCGACGGGTACCCGCGCTGCTGGAGGCCGGTGCGGCGGTCACGGTGGTCTCGACCTCCGTCACTCCGGCGCTCGACGACCTGATCGCCGCCGACCGGATCACCTGGCACGCCAGGCCGTACGAAGTGGGCGACTGTGACGGCGCGTGGCTCGTGCAGGCGTGCACGAGCGACCACGCGGTCAACGCGGCAGTGGCCGCGGAGGCCGAGGCCAAACGGATCTGGTGCGTGCGCGCCGACGACAAGGACGCCTCGGCCGCCTGGACGCCCGCCTCGGGCAAGGTCGACGAGATCAGCGTCGCGATCACGGCGGGCGGCGATCCGCGCCGGGCCGCCGGAATCCGCGACGCCGTGGTCGACGCGCTGCGCGACGGCACCGTCGACGCCCGCCGTAACCGGGCGAAACCCATCGGTGTCGCCCTCGTCGGCGGCGGGCCGGGCGATCCGGGCCTGATCACGGTGCGCGGGCGGCAACTGCTCGCCCAGGCCGACGTGGTGGTCGCCGATCGGCTCGCGCCCCGGGCGCTGCTCGACGAACTCGCCCCCGACGTCGAGCTGATCGACGCCGCCAAGGTGCCCTACGGGCGTTCGCTGGCCCAGGAGGCCATCAACGAGGTGCTGATCGACCGGGCCAGGCAGGGCAAGTTCGTGGTCCGGCTGAAGGGCGGCGACCCGTTCGTGTTCGGGCGCGGCGGCGAGGAGATGCTGGCCTGCGCCCACGCGGGCATCCCGGTGCTGGTCGTGCCGGGCATCACCAGCCCGGTCGCGGTCCCGGCCGCCGCCGGGGTCCCGGTCACGCACCGGGGGGTCAGCCAGGAGTTCCATGTGATCTCGGTGCACGTCGCGCCCGACGATCCGCGCTCCACGGTCGACTGGCCCGGAATGGCACGCTCCGAAGGCACGCTCGTGCTCATGATGGCCGTGGAACGGCTGGCCAAGGTGGCCGAGGCCTTGCAGCGAGACGGACGTTCGCCGGAAACTCCCGTAATGGTGGTACAGGACGGTACTCTTCCCACGCAACGGGCGGTCACCGCCACGCTTGCCACCGTGGCCGACCGCGTTTCAGCGGCCGGGATACGGCCCCCGGCGATCGTCGTCGTCGGCGACGTCGTGAAGGTCGGCCAGGAGGTCGAGATGGTTCGATCGGAGCGGGTTCCGTGAACGCCATGGGTGACGGGCACCAGGAGTCCGCGGGCGAGCGGACGCTGTTCATGCCGCCCATCAGGCAGCCCGCGGAGGTACGGCCGGCCGCCCCCGACCCGGCCACCGACCGCGACGGCGAGCCACCGGAGGAGACGCCGGAGGCTGCGGCGACCCATGACGCGGGCCCCGAGGACGGCGTGGACGAGGACGTCGCGGCCGAGGGCGGCGTGGACGAGGACGTCGAGGACACCGGTGACGTCGCCGGGCATGACGACGAGGCCGGAGACGACGACGGTCCCGCCGAGGCCGAGGACGAGGACGCCGCCGAGACGCCAGAGGTAGCCGATCACGCGGACGTCGAGGCTGAGGCTGACGACGAAACCGCCGATGACGGGGCCGGGGACGAGGCCACCGAGGTGGCCGGGGACGCGGCGGAAGCCGTACAGGAAAAGGGCGAGGGCGCGCCCGCGGCGGCGGTGCGCGTGGAGGAGCTGCCCAAGGAGGCGGCTCAGCGGCTCGGCGTCGCACTCGACGCGCTGCGGCTGAGCGTGGCCGACCTGAGGTTCGGGCTTGACCTGCCCGGCGCCGAGGAGGCGCGGCAGGCGCGGGACGACCTGCTGGCGCAGTTGCGGGACTACGTGCTGCCCCGGGTGAAGACCAGCACGGCCCCGGCGCTGATCGTGGTGGCCGGGTCGACCGGCGCGGGCAAGTCCACGCTGGTCAACAGCCTGGCGGAGAAGAACATCAGCCGCACGGGCGTGCGCCGGCCCACCACCGGGACGCCGGTGCTCGCCTGCCACCCCGATGACCTGCCGTGGTTCGGCTCGGGCGAGCTGCTCGGCGGGCTGACGCGGATCGAGAAGCCGACCCCGGAGACCGGGCTCGACAGCCTGGTCGTGGTGTCCACCGAGAAGCTGCCCCAGGGCGTGGCGCTGCTCGACACCCCCGACATCGACTCCGTCGTCGAGGAGCACCACGACGTCGCCCACCGCATGCTCGACGCCGCGGACCTGTGGATCTTCGTCACCACCGCCGCCCGCTACGCCGACGCGCCCGCCTGGAAGCTGCTGCGGCTGGCCAAGGAGCGCGGCGCCCGGCTCGGGATCGTGCTCTCCCGGGTGCAGCCGAGGGCGCGCGACGTGGTCGTGAAGCACTTCGTCCGCATGCTCACCGAGTACGGCCTGGGCGACGCCGACCGGTTCGTGGTCAACGAGGCCACGGTCGCCGACGGCAGGCTGCCCGACAGCGAGGTCACCGACCTGCGGCTCTGGCTGGCCGAACTCTCCGTCGACGAGGAGCGCCGGGCCCTCGCGGTACGCGAGACGCTGGACGGCGTGCTCGACAGCTTCCGCACCCGGGTGCCGGAGCTGGCCAGGCAGTTGGAGCAGCAGGTCGCCTTCCGCAACGAGCTGCGCACCGACGTCGAGACCGCCTACCTGGGCGCGCTGTCCGACATCGAGCGAGCCACCAAGAACGGTTCGCTGGTCAACGGCGAGGTGCTGGCCCGCTGGCAGGACTTCACCGGCTCCGGCGAGCTCACCCGCGCCCTTCAGGTACGCCGGCGCGGCAAGGCGGCCAAGCAGACGCCCGAGCGCATCCAGGCCTTCCGCACCGCGATCCGCACCGGCCTGGAGTCGCTGATCGCCGCGGCGGCCAACCGGGCCTCCGAGGAGGTCGTGGCCCGCTGGCGGCACCGCGCGGAGCTGGGCGGGCTGCTCGGGGCGGGGCTCGAACGCCCCTCCGACGAGCTCGCACGCCGCGCCAACCGGGCCATCGCGGCCTGGCAGGAGCACGTCACCGAGCTGGTCAGGACCGAAGGAGTGGCCAAGCGGTCGATCTCCAAGATCGTGTCGTTCGACGCCGACTCGCTGGCGTTGATCTTCATGGTGGCGATGTTCAGCGGCGGCAGTGTCGAGGGCGTGCCGCACAAGCTGGTCAACGCCCTGCTCGGCGCCGAGTCGCTGCGCGGCATCGGCGCGAAGGCGCTCAGCGACCTGCGAGCCAGGATCGGTGTGCTGTTCGACGAGGAATCCATGCGTTACGTGCAGGCGCTCGACGCGGCCGGGATACCGGACGAGTCGGCCGCGACGAGGCTCTACCAGGCGACATACAACCTCGAGGTCGCTCGATGACGGCTGTCACCACCACCGGAAGGCCGGGGCTCGGCCCCCGGCTCAACGCCCTTTCCAAGATCGTGGAGCTCGGCCCCGGACGGCTCGACGAGAAGCTGCTCACCGACTCGGGCGCCCTGCTGCTGCGCGCGGGCGACCGGCTCAAGCTCTCGTCGGAGCACACCGTGGTCGCGCTGGCCGGAGGCACGGGCAGCGGCAAGTCGACGCTGTTCAACGCGGTCTCCGGGCTCGAACTGTCGCCGACGGGCGTCAGGCGGCCGACGACGGCGCGTACCCACGCCTGCGTGTGGGGGCTCGACGGCGCGGCGCCGCTCCTCGACTGGCTGCAGGTGCAGTGGCGGCACCGCTTCGCCCGCGCCAGCGCGCTCGACAAGGGCGAGAGCCGCCTGCACGGGCTGATCCTGCTCGACCTGCCCGACCACGACTCGATCAGGGCGCTCACCGACAACGAGGCCGACCGGCTGATCGGGCTGGCCGACCTGGTGGTGTGGGTGCTGGATCCGCAGAAGTACGCCGACGCCTCCACCCACCGCCGCTACGTCACCGACCTGGCCGGGCACGAGGCCGTCACCGTCTTCGCGCTCAACCAGTCCGACCGGCTCTCCCACGAGGAACTGGCCGAGCTGGTCATCGACCTCAACGACCTGCTCAAGCGCGAGGGCGTGGCGCAGCCGACGGTCGTGCCCACCTCGGCCGTCTCCGGGCGCGGCATCGACAGCCTGAAGAGCGTGATCGCCGATGCGGTCTCCCGTCGGCGGGCCGCCATCCAGCGTCTCGACGCCGACCTTGACCGGTTGACCAGACGGCTGGCCGAAACCTCACCCGTGGGAGAGGCGCCGCCCAACGTCGACGCCGCGCGCCGGGTCGGGCTGACGGACGCGCTCTGCGACGCCGTCGGCGTGCCCGCGCTGGGCGAGGCCATGGAGAACATCTACGCCGAGCGGTCCGGGCGGTGGGTCGGCTGGCCGTACCCGCGATGGATCGCGAAGTTCCGGCCGGATCCGCTGAAGAGCCTCAAGCTGGACGAGATGCAGGTCGTCACCGGGCGGATCACCGCGCAGCCCGCCGAGGTGGTCAACGCCGTGCAGGCGCTGGCCGACGGGCTGTCGGGCGGGATGACCGACGTGTGGCGGACGGGACTGCACCACGCGGCGCGCTCGCGCTCCGGGCAGCTGCCCCAGGCGCTCACCGAGGAGCTGGCCGAGGTCGCGCCGGAGCTCGACCGGGTGCCGGGCTGGTGGCGGGCGCTCAAGGCCTGGCAGTACACGCTGGTGGCGGCGTTCTTCCTCGGGCTGGTGTGGCTGGGGGTCGGGCTGACGGCCGGCGACTCGTTGCCGTCCGCGCTCGCGGTGCTCGGCGATACGGCGGCGCTGCCCTGGGTCGGGGTGATGATGGCCTCCGTGCTCGGACTGGGCGCTTTGTCGGCCGTCGCCTCGCGGAACTTCGTCGTTCTGGGCGCCTCGCGCGAGCGTGAGCGGCTGGAGCGGGAGATGCGCCGCCGGGTCGGCGCGGTGGCGGAGAGCATGGTGGTGGAGCCGGTTGAGCGGGAGCTGACCAGGCACAACGAGTTCGCCGGCGCCATGAGGGGCCTCACGGGCTGAGTTCTCCACAGGGGCCGGTTGTCCCCAGAACGGCGTTCGGCGGGTTCTTCCGGGTGCCGTTCGCGAGAACGTGGCCTCCGTCCGCGGGCAGCCCGCCCGCCGCATGGGAGGCAACCGATGAACGACATCTACATCACGCTCACCGGCAACGTCGCATCCGAGCCGCGCCAGTACACCTTCGAGGACGGGGTCCGGGTGACCTCGCTGCGGGTGCTGACCAGTCACCGCTATTTCGACAAGAAGACCGGCCAGTGGGCCGACGGGGAGAAGGTCTGCTTCGCCGTACGGTGCTGGAGGGCGCTGGCCGACAACGTCGCCCAGTCGATCCGGGTCGGGCATCCGGTCGTGGTGTCGGGGAAGTTGCGGATCAGGGAGTTCGGGGCGGAGGACGACCGGCGGTTCATGGCCGAGGTGGAGGCCTCTTCGGTGGGCCACGACCTCCGGTGGGGGACCGGCGTGTTCAGCAAGCCGGAGCGCGGGGCCTCGATCGTGAGCAGGGAGCGGCGCGATCGGCTCGACGAGGACACCCAGGACTGGGCCATGGGCGGCGGCCGTCCCCGGCCCGGTGCCGCGGAGCTCGACCCGGCGTTCGGCCTGCCGGAGCCTCGGGAGCGCGCCCTGACCGGCGGCGACCCGCTCCGGGCCGCCCTTCCGGCCGGGACGGGGGAGGTTCGTGTGCTGGGCGCGTCCGTGGGGGAGGCGGGTGACCCCGCGCTCCGGCGTGCCGGTGGTGACCCCGGTGCCGCCGGTGGTCTCGTGCCAGAGGGTGAGCCTGGGGCAGGCGATGCCGGAGTCGCGCGGGAGCCCGGACCGGGCCTTGCCGGAGCGGCCGGGCAGCTGCGGAGGGCCGAAGCCGGGGAGCTGGGGAAGGGCGGGGCCGGGGCGGCTCGGGAGCCGGGGAAGGGCGGCGTGGCGGCGGAGGCCGCTCGTGGTCGGCGGCGGGTGCGGCGTGAGGGGCCGGAGGGCGCGCTCGACGACGGTGACGCGCTGGTGAGGGTGCTCGGCGCAGCAGGCGACGGCTCAGGCGATCCCGTCGAGGAGCGGGCTGCCGCCTGAGTTCAGGCGGGCGGAGGAGGAGGGGGCACCGGCCGTGACGTGTCGGTGTCCCCGAGCCTGGCGAGCTCGGACACCGCGCGGATCAGCCGATGGTGTTGCCCGTGTCAGATGTTGAGAGCATCTGTCAGGTCCAGGTCACGCCCCGCACCATGGCTGCTCCTTTCCCGCACGGCCCGCTCGCGGAGTGAGCGGCATCCCATTCGGTGGCCGCATGACGCAAAGGCCACCGAGCCAAAGGTAGCGGTTCCCGTCGCGCAACGCACACTCCGCAACTATTGTGTTACACATCGTTAGTCTGAGAGGAGACGGGATGGCGGCGACCAGTCACACCTCGGTCAAGTCTCGCGACGGTGTGTCAACACTGGCCGGCCGCTGGCCGCTGCTGGGGCAGCGCCGCGCCCTCGTGGTCTATCTCATAGGGATCGTAATCCTGGATGTCGCGGCCATTGCGGTCTTTGCGACATCTGCCGAATTTAGCTGGTCAGATCTGCTGATGTTCGGCGCGTTGATGGCCTGTGGGGCGGTCTGCATCGAGGCGACCAGGCGGCTGGGCATGCCGGCCGGTGTCTCACGCGACCTGCTGTCGGCGTGGTGGCTGCCGGTGGCGCTGCTGCTGCCGCCGGTCTACGCCCTGTTCGCGCCGATCCTGTTGCAGGTGTTGCTCCAGTTGCGGGTGCGCGCCACGGTCCTGTACCGGCGCGTGTTCAGCTCGGCCGCCATCGGCCTGGCCGGGTGCACCGCCTCGGTGGTCTTCCACCGCCTGGTCCCCGACCCGGCCGTCCTGTCCAGAGGCGGCGGCACCCCGATCCTCTACGCGGTGGCCTGCGCCACGCTGTTCGCCCTGCTCAACACCGCGCTCATCGCCGTGGCCGCCCACACCGCCGACCCCGACACCCGCTGGCGCGACGTCCTGTGGGACCGGGAGAGCGTCCTGCTGGACGTGGTCGAGCTCTGCCTGGGCGTCACGGTGGCCATAGCCTGCGGCCTGAACCTGGCCTTGCTGGTCCTGGCGCTGCCGCCGGTCGTCCTGCTGCAGCGCAGCCTCCTGCACGCCCAGTTGCAGGCGGCGGCCCGCACCGACCCGAAGACCGGCCTGCTCAACGCGGCGGCCTGGCAGCGCGAAGCCGACACCGAGATCGTCCGCGCCCGCCGTACCGGTGAGACGCTGGCCCTGCTGATCATCGACATCGACCACTTCAAACGTGTCAACGACACCCACGGCCACCTGGTCGGCGACCAGGTCCTGGTCGGTGTGGCCGCGACCCTGCGCGGCCAGCTCCGCGACTACGACGTGGTGGGCCGTTTCGGCGGTGAGGAGTTCGTGGTCCTCCTCCCGAGAGCCGACATCTCCGAAGCCCGCCGCGTCGCCGAACGCCTGCGCCACCGCATCGGCCGCATGGCCATCCCCGCCGACGACGCCATGATCACCATCACGATCTCGGCGGGAGTGGCCATCATGAGCATCCACGGCGACGATCTGATCGAACTCCTCGCCGCCGCCGACCTGGCCTTGTACCGCGCGAAGGAACTGGGCCGCGACCGCATCTGCATCCCCGCCGTCCAGCCCACACCTCCACCCCAACCCCCAGCCGACCCACCCCTCCCCCCACCCTGACCACCCCCGCCCCACAAGACCCTCCTGCCACATGGCCTGCGGAGGCTTCGCCACGGGCCCTTGCGGTCGCGTGCGGCCTCGGTGCACGGGCTCGCCGCTGTCCTCCGTGTGCGGCCTTGGGGTATGGGTCCGGAAGCAGGCGTGAGGACCAGGCCGTGTGGCCGGGATCCGCAAGGCGGCGGCATTCCCCGCGTCTGAGGCACCACGCCGCTCGCGGGGGTTCTCCTGCCCCGACGCGAGGGTGGGGCATATCGCTGGGGTTATCCCCAGGTGAGATGGGACGGATGGGTGGCGTGCGCGGATAGTACTAGCACGTCATGTACCACACCCCGGAGGTCCCATTGCGCGCCACCGGCGCCTTAGCCGCCCTCTTGCTGGCCGGATCCCTTCTTGTTCACCCCCTTCCCGCCAGCGCCGCCGAGCCCGGCGCGGGGACGGTGGTTCCGGTGCAGGTCACCGGGGATCCGGCCAAGCGTTTCAACCTGGTGCTTCTCGGTGACGGGTATACCGAGAGCGAGCAGGCCGCCTTCAAGACCGACGTGGACCGGCATCTCAACGTGATGTGGTCCATCGAGCCGTTCAAGAGCTACCGGAACTACATCAACGTCTACCGCGTGGACATCGTCTCGGCCGACTCGGGGATCAGCTGCGATCCCGATCTCGGTTCACCGCGTAAGAACACGCCCCTGAGCATGGGGTTCTGGGGGCAGTGCAACGCGCAGAGCGTGCAGCGGCTCATCACGATGAACAACTCCGCCGCCAACCGCTACGCCAACATGGTCACGGGCACCACGCCGGGCAATCGGCAGATTCTGGCGCTGGGCAACAGCAAGACGTACGGCGGCGCGGGCGGCTCCTACGCCACCGCCTCCGGCAGCAACGCGATGTCGGCCCTGATCAGCCCGCACGAACTGGGCCACTCCCTCGGCGGGCTCCAGGACGAGTACGACTACTACCAGCGCGGCGTCCCGGGCGGTGCCTACACGGGGCCGGAGCCGTCCAGCGCGCACCACTCGTTGCTGACCGAGCAGCAGATGCTCGACCAGAAGCGCAAGTGGTGGCGCTGGCTGGGCGAGGAGAGCGAGTCCGGCGGGCCGATCGCGCGGTTCGAGGGCGGGCTGTACGCCTCGACGGGGGTGTGGCGGCCCTCGCGGCACTCGATGATGAAGTCGCTCGGCTACTACTTCGACCAGGTCAGCCGCGAGGTGATGGTGCAGCGCATCACCGCGAAGACGGACGTGATCCAGGGTTCGACGCCGGTGAACGCGCCGGTGGGGGCGGACCGGGTGCTGTGGGTGGAGCCCATGCGGCCGCTGGGTCACGCGTTGAAGGTGGCCTGGAGTGTGGACGGCGCCGCCGTACCCTCGACCGAGGACGCTCTTGACCTGCGTGCCCTGAACCTGTCGCCCGGGACGCACACGGTCACGGCGACGGTGGCGGACACCACGGAGTTCGTGCGGGACCCGGCGGTGCGCGCCGCGCTCACCCGCAGCAGGACCTGGACGGTCGACACCGCGCTGACCACGCCGCCCGACGGGCTGGCTCCCGGCATCGTCTCGGCCGCCCCCGCGACCAGGCCGGCCGGACGCGACGACGTCATGTACGTGGAGACCACGCATCCGGCGCGGCAGCTCGTCCCGGTGACCTGGAAGCTGGACGGCACGAAGGTGGGCGACTCGGGCAGCGACTTCGTGCTCAAGGACCTGAGCCCGGGGGTCCACACGCTCACCGCGAGCGCCGGGGCGGACACGGTGACCTGGACCGTTGACGGCACGCCGCCCACGACCGGCTACGAGTTGTCCGAGCCTGTGGTGAAAGACGGTGATCTGTATCTGTACAACGGGCCGTTCACGATGCGGCTGACCGGCCGCGACGACAAGGACGGCTACGTGGTGTCCGAGTCGCGCGTGGACGGCGACGGCTGGTTCAACTACTTCGGCTGGCCGACCTCGGCCGACCTGCCGTGGACGTTCAGCGAGAGCGGCACCGTCATCGACCATCTCGTGTACGGCAAGCTCGCGCGCGGCCGCCACACGATTGAGTACCGATCCATCGACGCCGCGGGCAACTACGGCCGGGCCGGCAGCTTCCGGGTGGCCACGATGGCGCCGCCGCCCGCGTGCGACCGCACGGTCACGGGCACCCACCGCGGCGCGCTGGTGGTCACCTCCGGTGTCACCTGCCTGGAAGGAGCGAAGGTGACCGGTCCCGTTTCGGTACGGCCCGGCGCCTCCCTGGTCATGCGGGGCGGAAGCATCTCGGGCGTTCTGAGCACGTCCAAGGCGGCACAGGTGCACCTGCTGAAGGGCCGCGTGAACGGCGCGGCGGAGATCAAGGGCACCACGGACGCCCTGGTCATCGCCGGGACCGAGGTGCGCGGGGCGCTCGTTCTCACCGGGAACCAGGCGCCGGCGCTGGCCGGGAGCACCGTCCGCGGCGCGCTGGTGTGCACCGGAAACAGCGCGGCCCCCGCCAACCTGGGCGCGGCGAACCGGATCACCGGCGCCGCCACCGGCCAATGCGCGCACGCGGGCCGTCCCGACCCGGCCGCCGCCGTCTCCGGCGCGATGGCCAAGGTGGCGGCGGTGCCGTACACGGCGGTGGAGAACTCCGCGGAGCCGCAGCACGGCGACGACGGCCACCGGCACTGACCTCGAAGGGGCGGGCGCTCCCCTCCCGCGCCCGCCCCTTCGACACCCCCGGCGGCTACTCGAGGTTGCCCAGCCGCAGCGGCTCGCCGACCTCGTGCATGTGCTGCAGGGCCTCGCGGTGCGACTGGATCAGGCTCGTCTCGTAGTAGGGCACGTCGATCTCGGCGCAGTGGTCGCGGACGATCGACTGGGCGAGGGGCAGGTGCGGGCTGGGCATGTTCGGGAACAGGTGGTGCTCGATCTGGTAGTTGAGGCCGCCCATCGCGATGTCGGTGACGACGCCGCCGCGCACGTTGCGGGTGGTCAGAACCTGGCGGCGCAGGTAGTCGAGCTTCTCGCCCTGCTTGAGCGTGGGCATGCCCTTGTGCCCGGGGGCGAAGACCGAGCCCATGTACAGGCCCCAGAGTCCCTGGTGGACGGCGAGGAAGATCAGCGCCTTCACCGGCGACAGCACCATGAACAACGCCGCCAGGTATCCGACCACGTGAACGGTCAGCAGCACGCCCTCGATGGCCTTGAACTTGAGCTTCGGGTTGGTCAGCGAGCGGAAGCCGGACACGTGCAGGTTCAGGCCTTCGAGCAGGAGCAGCGGGTAGAACAGCAGCGCCTGGCGGGGGCCGATGATGCGGGCCAGGCCCTTGCTGGAGCGCGCCTGCTCCTTGGACCAGACGATGACGTCGGGGCGGACGTCCGGGTCGAGTTCCTCGTGGTTCGGGTTGGCGTGGTGGCGCGTGTGCTTCTCCATCCACCAGCCGTAGCCCATGCCGACGAGCAGGTTGCCGGTGACCCAGCCGGTCATCCTGGTGGGCTTCTCGGTACGGAAGACCTGACGGTGGGCGATGTCATGGGAAACCAGCGCGACCTGGGCGAACATGACGGCGAAGAACACGGCCACGCCCACCTGCCACCAGGAGTCGCCGAGCGCGAAGAAGGCGGCCAGGCCGCCGGCGTACAGGCCGAGGATGAGGCCGATTCGCACCACGTAGTAGCCGGGGCGCCGGCGCATCAGGCCGGCATCGGTCACGCGCTGGAGTAGCCGGGCGTAGTCGCTGCCGGTACCCGGCCGCGCGATCGTCTCGGTGGTCATGCTGATGAGTCTGTTGAAGATCTCCCCCCGTTCTAAGCCCGTGGACACCCCGAACCATAGGGGGGTTAGCCCTACCTTCTGACGTGGACCCGGCAGCGGGCCTGGTACTTGTCCTCGCCGCCCACGTGCTCGGCGACCACATCGGTCGCGCTGCCGTCCACCTGGGTCACCCGCTCGTGGAAGATCGCGTCGTTTCCGCAGACCAGGCAGATCGCGGTGAGCTTCGTCACGTGCTCGGCCAGCGCCATCAGAGACGGCATCGGCTCGAACGGCCGGCGGTCGAAGGTCACGTCCAGACCGGCGACGACCACGACGGCGCCGCGTACCGCCAGCCGGTCGGCGACCTCGGCCAGATCGGGGCCGAAGAACTGGGCCTCGTCGACCGCGACCAGATCGGCGGCGGGGTGGGCCATGGACTCGATCTCGGCGGCGGTCGCGGCCGAGCGGGCCGGGTGGCCGGCGCCGGCGTGGGAGGAGATCCGGTCCGCGCCTCTGCGCACGTCCAGCCGGTGGGTGAACACCTCGACCCGGCGGCCGGCGATGACGGCCCGCCGTACCCTCCGCAGGAGCTCTTCGCTCTTGCCCGCGAACATCGGCCCCGCGATGACCTCGACCCGTCCCTGGCGCACCCGCACACGTTAACCGCAACCGTGGCCAGGGCGGGGTGACACACGCCCTAAGCTAGAGGGCATGGCCGAGTACATCTACACGATGCAGCGCGTACGCAAGGCGCATGGCGACAAGGTTGTCCTGAACGACGTCACGATTTCGTTCCTGCCCGGTGTGAAGATCGGCGTGCTCGGCCCGAACGGCACCGGCAAGTCGACTCTGCTGCGCATGATGGCGGGCCTTGATCATCCCTCCAACGGCGACGCCAAGCTCATGCCCGGCTACACCGTGGGCATGCTCCAGCAGGAGCCGCCGCTCAATGAGGACAAGACCGTCCTCGGCAACGTCGAGGAGGCGGTGGCCGAGACCAAGGCGATGCTCGACCGCTTCAACGAGATCGCCGAGCTGATGGCCACCGACTACAGCGACGCTCTGCTGGAGGAGATGGGCAAGCTGCAGGACGAGCTCGACCACCGCAACGCGTGGGAGCTCGACTCGCAGCTTGAGCAGGCGATGGACGCGCTGCGCTGTCCGCCGCCGGACGCCGACGTGACGACGCTGTCCGGTGGTGAGCGCCGCCGGGTGGCGCTGTGCAAGCTCCTGCTTGAGGCGCCCGACCTGCTGCTGCTCGACGAGCCCACCAACCATCTGGACGCCGAGAGCGTGCAGTGGCTGGAGTCGCACCTGGAGAAGTACCAGGGCACCGTCCTGGCCGTCACCCACGACCGCTACTTCCTGGACAACGTGGCCACCTGGATCCTCGAGCTCGACCGTGGGCGCTGCTACCCCTACGAGGGCAACTACTCCACGTACCTGGAGGCCAAGGCGCAGCGTCTGAAGGTCGAAGGCCAGAAGGACGTCAAGCGCAAGAAGCGCCTGGAGGACGAGCTGGAGTGGGTCCGCTCCAACCCGAAGGCCCGCCAGACCAAGAGCAAGGCCCGTCTGCAGCGCTACGAGGAGATGGCCGCCGAGGCCGACAAGCACCGCAAGCTGGACTTCGAAGAGATCCAGATCCCGCCGGGCCCGCGCCTGGGCACCACGGTGATCAGGGCCGAGAAGCTCACCAAGGGCTTCGAGGACCGCGTCCTGATGGAGAACATCACCTTCGACCTGCCCCGCAACGGCATCGTCGGCATCATCGGCCCGAACGGCGTCGGCAAGACCACGCTGTTCCGCATGATCACCGGCCAGGAGAAGCCCGACAACGGCGCGATCATCGTCGGCGACACTGTCAAGATCTCCTACGCCGACCAGTCGCGTGGCGGCATCGACCCGAGCAAGAACGTCTGGGAGGTCGTCTCCGACGGCCTCGACTTCATCAAGGTCGGGCAGGTCGAGGTGCCCTCGCGCGCGTACATCGCGGCGTTCGGCTTCAAGGGCCCCGACCAGCAGAAGAAGGCCGGCGTGCTGTCGGGCGGCGAGCGTAACCGCCTCAACCTCGCACTCACCCTCAAGCAGGGCGGAAACGTCCTCCTGCTCGACGAGCCCACCAACGACCTCGACACCGAGACGCTGGGCTCACTGGAGAACGCCCTGCTCGACTTCCCGGGCTGCGCCGTCATCACCTCCCACGACCGGTGGTTCCTTGACCGGATCGCCACGCACATCCTGGCTTGGGAGGAGGGCTCGAACTGGTTCTGGTTCGAAGGCAACTTCGCCGACTACGAGAAGAACAAGATCGAGCGCCTGGGCGCCGACGCCGCCCGCCCCCACCGCGTCACCTACCGCAAGCTCCACCGCGACTAGCCCGTTTCTGGTCGCTCGCCGTACAAGGCCGCCGTCCTCGTCCGCGAGGGTGGCGGCCTGCGCGTTTCAGGCGCTTCTCTGGTTCCCGGTCGTGGGGCGTTTCAGGCTCTGGTGCGCGCCTTTCTCCTGCCTGTGATGGATGGCTGGTGGTTCGCGGCCGCTTGAGGTGTTTCGCTCCGTGCGCCGCCCATCCGTTACGGCGGAGCCGCCCCCACGCCACCCGCCGACGTGCGCTCGCGCCGATCGGGGGGATCGCTTCTCACGTCGGACGTGGTACCCGCCGTCACGGCCCCGCCTGCCCAGACAAGTGCCACAACGGGACCGGCGGCGATCACGAGCATGGTGAGGGCGGCGGCGCCCAGAGGCGGGGTCGCCTGCATGAGGGTTCGCAGGAGGGCGAAACCCCGGCCGCGCAACGGGGCAGGGATCCTGGCCATCCCGAGCGACTCGACGACGACCTGACGGTCGTTGGGCCACTGCTGGAAGCGCTCGTGGACGGCAGCCTGCGCCTGGACGAGGCCGCCGACCCGCAGCAAGCCGGCAAGCGGCTCGCCGACCTCCCCGGCCTGGGCGAGCGGGAGGCCGCCCTCATCCGGATGCGCGCCCTGCACGACCCGGACGTCCGCCTCAACCACCCCGGCGAGGACCGATGGCGCCCCTGGCGCTCCTACGCCGCGCAGCACCTGAAAGCCGCGCAGAGCCTGTAAGCCGCGCAGCACCTGTAAGCCGCGCAGCACCTGTAAGCCGCGCAGCACCTGTAAGCCACGCAGCACCTGTAAGCCACGCAGCACCTGTAAGCCACGCAGCACCTGAAGGCCGCGCAGCAACCTGTGAACGCCGCGCAACATCGGCCCGCCGCGCGGCACCTGCCCGTCCATGTCTAGAATGAAATTCTAGATGGCGCGAGAGGAGCCAAAGCGTGGGACTGGAACAAGATCTTGACGGCCTCGGCGTGACGTTCGACCACACGGCGGTGGCCGCCCCCCGGATCAGGGACCTGCTCCCGATCTACCAGGACCTTCTGGGCGGACGGCACCTGGGCGGCGGTGGCGACAGCCGGGCGGCCGGGTACCGGACCGTGCAGCTCACCTACACCGGAGGCGGCAAGGTCGAGCTCATGGAACCCCTGGCCGGATCGGCCTTCTTCGACAGCTTCTTCGAGCTGACCCGCGGCAGGGGCGGGGTCCATCACCTCAACTTCCACGTCACGGACATGGACGCGGCGGTGGCCAGGCTGACCGGGAAGGGGTACCGGCTGCACGGGCTGAACACCGGCGATCCGCGCTGGCGCGAGGTGTTCCTGCACCCGAAGGAGGCGCACGGCGTGCTGATCCAGCTGGCCCAGTCCGGCGGCGACCACGGCGGGACCCGGGTGAGCCTCGACGATGTGCTGGCCGGACGTGGATTCGACGGCAACGGCATCCCCAGCCCATGACCACGCGATGACAGTCGATAGCGTGGTGGGGTGGTCAAGAGATCCCCGGCCAAGCGGCACATCTTCCCGAGGATGGTCAGGTTCGCCGACATCGACTCGCTCGGGCACGTCAACAACGTGCGGTTTTTCGACTATCTGGAGGACGCCCGGCTGGGGATGCTGCACATCGACCCGTACCGTGCCGGGGACGCGCCGTTCAAGGGGCTCGTGGTGTCCCGGCATGAGATCGACTACCGGCGGCCGCTCACGTTCCGGGCGGATCCGGTCAGCGTGGAGACGTGGGTGACCGAGGTGCGGCCGGTGCGGTTCACGCTGGAGTACGAGATCCGGGACGAGCACGAGGTCTTCGTGACCGCCCGGTCGGTGCTCGTGGCCTATGACGTGGACCGTGCGGCGCCGCGCCGGCTGCTGGAGGACGAGCTCATCTATCTCAAGCGGTATCTCGCGGAGTAATACGGGCTCGCGCAAACAGCCTCAGGTCGTGAAATATCGGAGGTTGTGGGCGATATGAGGCGTTGGGGGATGCTGGGACTCGGCGTCAATGCCCACACGAGCGTCACGCTCGGGCTCTTCGGGCTTCCGCTGGTCATGCCGGACATCCAGCGCGACTTCCAGGTGTCGCTGCCCGTCGCGGCGGTGATCGGGAACGCTCCCGGCATCGGGATCCTGTTCGCCCTCGTCGCCTGGGGCGTGCTGGCCGACCGGCGCGGCGAGCGGGTTGTGCTCGGCGCCGGGGTCGGGCTGGCCTCGGTGTTCTTGGCGGCGGCGGCGTTCGCGCAGGCGGCGTGGGCGGTCGTCGCGCTGCTCGCGCTCGCGGGCGCGGCCGGATCGGCGGCCATGGTGGGCGGCGGGCGCATCGTGCTGCGCTGGTTCGACCCGCCGGAGCGCGGCGTCGCGATGGGGCTGCGGCAGGTCTCCTACACGCTCGGGATGGCGGTGGCGGGCTTCCTGCTGCCGGCGGTGTCCAGCGCGTACGGGCTGTCCGGCGTGCTGCTGGTCTGCTCCGGGTTCTGCCTGGTCGCGGCGGTCCTGGCCGGGCTGCTGCTGGCCGAGCCGCCGCGCGAACTGTCCGCGGCGAGCGCTCCGCAGGCGGCCTCGCCGTACCGGAAGAGCGTGTTGTGGCGGGTGCACGGCACGAGCGCGCTGCACGTCGTGCCGCAGATCGCGGTCAGCACGTACGGCGTGGCCTGCCTCGTCGGCACCTACGGGTGGGACACGGTGCACGCGGGGCAGCTTTTCGGGGCGGCGGCCATCGGGGGAGCGGTGGTGCGGATCGCGGTGGGGCGCTGGTCGGACCGGACCGGGTTGCGGATGGCGCCGTTGCGGATCCTCACGGTCACGACGGCGGCGGTGCTGGCGCTGCTGGTCGGCGCGCAGGCGGCCGCCGGGGCGGCGGCGATCGCGTGGGCGGGGCCGGTGACGCTGGCGCTGGCGGCGGTGCTCACCGTGGCGGGGAACGGGCTGGCCTATCTCGCGGCGGGGGAGCTGGCCGGGCCCGGCTGGGCGGGGCGGGTGCTCGGCACGCACAACGGCATCCAGAACGTCGTCGCCCTGGTCGCAGCGCCGCTGCTCGGTGTGCTGATCGCGCACGCGGGGTTCTGGGCGGGGTTCGGGGTCGGGCTGGTGTTGTGCCTGGCCTCGCTGCCGGTGATCCCGGTCGGGTCGGAGCGGGGCCGGGGGGCGCCATGACGCCCGCGGGCTGTCCAGTGCTGTGACCGGGACGTCCACCGTGATCGGAAGGCGGCTCGCGGGACGAGCGCACGCGCAACGGCTGGTATTACTGGGGCATGCAGGAAGAGACGGCACGCTCCGCGATCGACACGTTCATCTCCGCGTTCAACGCCTCGGACGACAGCCATGTGACCGCCCTGCTCTCCCAGGCCCTGACCTCAGACGTGATCTTCTGGGGGCCGTTGGGCCGCAGCGAAGGAATCGCGGCGGTCGAGCGGTTCGTACGGGACATTCGGCGCCACCCTGCGGGGACCGGCACGATGGTGCGCTGCTCAGCGGTGGACATGCCTGACGAGTGGGCCCGGTACAAGTGGGTCTTCACCACACCGGGCGGAGGCCCCCGCCTGGCGGGAACGGACGTCGTCCATCTGCGGCGGAGCCTCATCGACCAGGTCATCGTCTTCGCGGGGGAGATCGGGCCGTCCGCCTCCTGAGCCGTTCTTCTGTCGCCGTCCTTCGCGGGAACTTGTCCCTTTCGGCACTCCTGGACTGCGGTGTTGAGGGGGCGCCCGCCACCGCCGGCACAGGTAGCGCGTAGGTCGGGGTGAGGCACAGCAGAAGCCTGCGGTGGGCCGGATCCCAACCTACGCGGTCACAGCGCTAGGGGCGCTGGAGCCAGGCCGCCGTGTCGGGCGGGAGCAGGCCGCCGTCGAGCGGGCCGCTCGACAGAAGCACGCTGTCGTACGGCGGAAGCCGCACGGGTTCCAGGCCGCAGTTGAGCACGCAGGTCAGCGGGCCACGGGTAAAGAAAAGCGCGCCCTCGGGGGAATCCAGCCACTCCACGGTGTATGGCAGGGAATGTACAAGTTCACGGCGGGTGGTCAGGGCTTGGCGGTAGAACTCGAGGGTCGAGGTGGTCTGCCCGGTCTGGGCTTCCGCGCTCAGTTCGCCGAAGGCCTCCGGCTGGGGGAGCCAGGGTTTGACGTCGCCGGGGGAGAAGCCGAACGAGGCGCCTCCGGCGGTCCAGGGAATCGGCACGCGGCAGCCGTCGCGGCCGGGGAGCTTGCCCTCGGACTGGAGGAAGACCGGGTCCTGGCGGGCTTCCGGGGGAAGATTCTTCACCTCGGGGAGGCCTAGTTCCTCCCCCTGGTAGAGGTATGCACTACCGGGCAGGGCAAGCATGGTGAGCAATGCGGCTTTTGCCCGCTTGAGGCCGGTGCCCGGGTCTTCGGTGTCGTAGCGGGTGCGGTGCCGTACGACGTCGTGGTTGGACAGCACCCAGGTCGCGAACGGGACCGTCGCCATCGTCTCGTCGATCACCTTCTTGAACGCCGTCGGCGACCACGGCGCCTGCAGCCACGCGAAGTTGAAGCTCTGGTGCAACTCGTCGGGGCGCACGTACTGGGCCAGATCCTCCGCCTTGTCCGTCCAGACCTCGCCGACGGCCATCCGCTCGCCGGGGTAGGAGTCCAGGACCTTGCGCCACTGCCGGTACACCTCGTGCACCTCCGGCTGCCCCCACACCGGCGAGACCGACGTGAACGACTGGTCCTCGACGTCGGGCAGCCCCTCGGCCTTGTACAGGCCCATGGCCACGTCGATGCGGAAGCCGTCCACGCCGCGATCCAGCCAGAACCGCAGGACGTCCAGGAACTCCGCGTGCACCTCGGGATCGCGCCAGTTGAAGTCCGGCTGGCCCGGCGCGAACAGATGCAGATACCACTGCCCGTCCGCCGCCCGCGTCCACGCGGGCCCGCTGAACGTCGACTGCCAGTTGTTCGGCGGCAGCGCCCCGCCCTCCCGGAACAGGTAGCGCTCGCGCCGCTCGCCCCGCAGCGCCTCCTGGAACCACGGATGCCGGTCGGAGCTGTGGTTCGGCACGATGTCCACGACCACCCTCAGCCCGAGCTCGTGCGCGTCGGAGACCAGCGACTCGAAGTCGCCCAGCGTCCCGAACAGCGGATCGACGTCACGGTAGTCGGCCACGTCGTACCCGCCGTCGGCCATCGGCGAGGTGTAGAACGGCGTCAGCCAGATCGCGTCCACACCCAGGTCTCTGAGGTACGGCAGGCGCTCCCGGATCCCGGGGAGGTCGCCGACACCGTCACCGGAGGCGTCGGAGAAGCTGCGGACGTAGATCTCGTAGACGATGGCATCACGCCACCAGGGGATATCCATGTGGCGTGTCATGCCCGCTATGTCGGAGTGTTCACCATGCTGTGCGCCGCGTACACCAGATAGTCCCAGAGCCGCTTCTCCAGGTCCTCGGCCAGCTCCAGATCCTCGACCGCGTCGCGCATGTGCCGCAGCCAGGCTTCCCGCGCGGCCTCGTCGACCTGGAACGGCGCGTGGCGCATGCGCAGCCGCGGATGGCCGCGCTCCTGGCTGTAGGTCGTCGGCCCGCCCCAGTACTGGATCAGGAACCCGCGCAGCCGGTCCTCGGCGCCGGTGAGATCCTCCTCCGGGTACATGGGCCGCAGCAAGGGGTCCTCCTTGACGCCCTCGTAGAAGCGGTGCACGAGGCGCCGGAACGTCTCCTCGCCTCCGACGGCGTCGTAGAAGGAAATCTCAGTCACGGTATAAGCCTAAGTGTTAGGGAGCGATGGCTATTCCCGCCGCGTCCAGGGCGGCCTTGACCCGGAGCCTCAGCTCGCGGGCCACCTCGGCCTGGCGGGCCGGCAGCGTCTTGGCCGAGACCCGGAAGACCAGCGAGCTGTCCGACAGCTGCTCCACGCCGAAGACGCTCGGCTCCTCCACGATCACCGACTCGCGGTACTCGGGGTCCTCCCACAGCTCCGCGGTGACCCGCTGCAGCAGTTCGCGTACGGCGGCCACGTCGGAGTCGTAGGCCACCGGGACGTCCATGTAGGCGCGCGACCAGCCCTGCGACTCGTTGCCGACGCGGGCGATGGTGCCGTTGCGCACGTACCAGACCCGGCCGTCGGCATCGCGCAGCCGCGTCACCCGGAGCGTGACCGCCTCCACCGTGCCCACGGCGGCGCCCACGTCCACGACGTCGCCGACGCCGTACTGGTCCTCCAGCAGCATGAACATGCCCGCGATGAAGTCCTTGACGAGTTCCTGCGCGCCGAAGCCGATCGCCACGCCGAGGATGCCGACGCTGGTGAGCAGCGGGGCGATGGGGATGGTCAGCCGGTCCAGGACGGTCAGCACGGCGGTGCCGATGATGACGATCGAGGCGATGTGCTTGAGCACCGAGCCCATGGTCTCGGCGCGCTGCTTGCGGCGCTCGCTGAGGAGGGCGTCGATGCCGTCGGTGGCGGCGCCGTTCTTGCGGAAACGGCCGGCGATCGGGGTGGTGTTCGACGCCCGGTTGACGACCCGGCCGATGAGGCGGTGCGCCACGTTCCTGATGACGATGGCGATGACCAGGATGAGGATGATCGTGATCGTGGTGGCCACGACGGGCGCCCAGCCGCTGTTGCCCATCAGTTGCGCGAGGCCACTGCAGAACACCGTGTCCTTGCTGCAGAGGTCGGCCATGCCCGTGCCGAACTTGTCGATCGTGTCACTCAAGCCGGTGGAGGACGACGGCGACGGCGACGGTGATGGCTGTGGCGTGACGAGCACGAGGTGGATCCCCTCCGGATGCGGTTCGGTCGACGGTCACTAATGAGCAAATCGCCTCAAAAGATACCGCCGACCGAACCGGCCGCCGTCACATCACGCCGGGGAAGACGGGGTCGCCAGGGCCCGGGGCCGCGGAGGGCGGGCTTGGCGCTCCGGTGACGGACAGCTCGGACGGGACACACACCCGGAAGCATGTCCCGTGCCGTTCTCCGGGAGGGATCCCCCGATGCACCCTCCGGTTCGACCCGGAAGGCGGTCCAAGCGTTACGAGCTGAGAAAGGGCCGGAACCGGCGAGATGCCCAAGGATTCCGCAAACGGAAACCCTCCGCACCGGGCACCCCGCCGGCTCCGAGAGGCCGCGCTGGGCGCGGTGAGCCGAGGTGGCTGCGCTCCACCCGGATCACCGCATGGTCACTCCCCCACCGCGGCGAGCACGCGTGCGACCTTGGTCGCTGCACCGGCCGGATCGTCGGCCGTGTGCATCCGTTCGCCCCATGACCAGCAGTACCACCAGTCGGGGACGTCGGCGTTCGGCCGGCAGGTGACGTTTTCGGACAGGCTGGTGGCCGCTGGATTGATGACCCGTACGAAGAGCCGGCCGGACTGCGTCCGCACTACTCTGGCGAGCAGCCCATGGCTGCAGAGTTCCGCCGCGAGCCTCTCCAAGTGTCCGACGTTGTCGCCTCCCACCTCGATGCCTCCCTTGAATCGTTGCTGGTGAGCAAAAGATGACTCAAGTCGGCCGGTGACGCAACGAGGCCCCCCCGTGCACAGGGAGCGACCTTCTCCCTAGTGGGTTGTAAGAAACAGTCCGCGGGGGGACGATCCTTAACCGTAAGCTTCAAGAGGACGTTTTCAACCTGTCATTAATGGGCCATAGTTCTTGGTAGGCGCAGTGCTATCTTCGGATTACGCTGCGTCAGCGGTAGCGGACCCGTCGGGACGTGTGTGAGAGGGGCCGGGATGTCCGGCAGACAGCACAGGGAAACGGAAATGGCACGGCGGATCCGGGCCAAGGGCCTCGCCGCCGGCCGGACCGCTGCCCAGATCGCTGAGGAGATCCACGAAGCCTGTGAGCCACAGTTCGGGACGACCAAGATCAAAGGTCATCGCCTGAGCCACGGCATCGCGCTGGCAGACGTCATCGAGCAGGTGCGCGCCCTGTTCGAACGAGATGAGAAGCCGCCGCCGGGCATCGGTGAGACGTTGCTGTCGGCGTACGAGAGCGGGCTCAAGCGGCCCGGACCCGAATACCTCCACTACCTGTGCAGCGTCTACCGGGTCGAGCCCAAGTCGCTCGGTTACGACGGCCCCTGCATCTGCGGACACGGGCACCGGATGCCCGGCGTGGTCCGCAGCGAGACGATCGACACCATCGAGATCGACCGCCCGCGCGACATCTGGGTCCCGGCCTCCTCGGCCGAGCCGACGGACGAGGCCGGGGAAGAGCACGAGAACGTCATGCGCAGGACGTTGTTAAAGCTGCTCAGCGGCGACACGTCGCTCAAGCTCGACGCCCAGGTCATCGGCGCCGCCGAGGGCATCAGGAGACGGATGGACGAGATGCTGGTCTCGTCCTCCGTCTCCGCCGCCATGCTCGACCAGTGGGAGGACGCCACTCTCGCGTTCGGCCGGCAGTACACCACGACCGCCCCGCTGCGGCTCCTGTGCGACGTGCTGCTGGAGCTGAGCGCGGTGCGCACCGCGATGTCGCGCAGGCAGCCGATCGACCTTCAGGAACGGCTGTGCCGCATGGCCGCCCAGCTCGCCGGGCTGAGCGGCATGATCATGATCAACCTGGGCGACCACCGGCTGGCCCGATCCTTCTTCCGCACCGGCCGTACCGCGGCCGACGAGACGGGCGACCGGGCCCTGCGCGCGTGGGTCACCGCTCGCGAAGCCCTCGTACCCCTCTATTACGGCGACGCCCGCGAAGCGCTCAACCTCGCGAAGAAGAGCCGCGACCTGGCCGGCCAGACGTCCTGCGCGGCGCAGGCCATGGCGCCGGTCGTCGAGGCCCGCGCGCTCGCCATGATCTCCGGCACCGACAGCAAGAAGGAGATCGTCGACCAGGCCAAGCGCGCGCTGACGCGGGCCAGGACGGCCTTCGCCCACATGAAGGCGCACGAGCAGGAAGACGTCGCCTTCGGCTACACCGAGAAGCAGCTCTACTTTTATCAGGGTGACGTCCTCACCAAGCTCGGGCAGACGCTCGAAGCGGAGGTCGTCCTCGGCCAGGCGCTCGACAAGTACTCCGACCACATCCTCGACCAGACGCTCATCCGCCTGGACCAGGCGCAGTGCCGCCTGATCGAGGGCGACGTCGACGAAGCCCTCAAGATAGGCACGGCCGCTCTCACGAAACTGAGCGACGAGTACCGCACCGAACTCGTCATGCGGCCCGCTCTGCAGCTGGAGCAGTCTGTGAGAGCCAAGGAACCCAACCACCCCGACCTGCCTGGCTACCGGAGTCAGCTCTTCAAGGCGCCCGTCGGGGAAGGGAGCAATGGTGCATGAACCTGAAGATCAGGCGCTACCGCTGGTCTGACCTTGACACGATCCTCGCTCTGCACCGGATCTGCCTCGCGGAGGTGGGCCTGGCACCGGGCGACGGCGTCTACTACGACGACGACTTCCCTCGCATCCAGGAGATCTACCTGGCCTGCGGCGGCGAGTTCCTCGTCGGCGAGGTCGACGGCCGGGTCGTGGCCATGGGCGGTGTCAAGCCCGTCGACGCCGGCATGGCCGAGATGTGCCGCCTGCGGGTGCATCCGCAGTTCCAGCGGCGCGGGTTCGGCCGGGCCATGGTGCAGGCTCTGGAGGCGCGGGCACTGGAGCTCGGCTTCCACAGCGTCCAGGGCGACACCACGCTCAACCAGAAGGCCGCCTTGGCGCTGTACTTCGCGCTGGGGTGGCTGGAGGTCTCACGGCGGCGCGTGGGGTCGCTGACCGTCGTGTTCATCGAGAAGCGCCTCACCTCCGCGGCGGTCGCGGACCGCTGATCCGTCCTTCTCCGGGCGCCAGTCACCACTGGCGCCCTTTCCGCGTCCGGGGGCGCGTGGGAAGAGATGCCCAAGGTGGGCGGGAGAATTGTGGGGAATGGACGATTCGTCAAAGGGGCCGGGTAGGGGTGTGCGGACCCGTGAGTGAGGCCCTTCACTCCGAGTGGTAGAGGAGCCTCACCAGCTCCGGGCTGTACACCGGCGGCTGCTGATTGTAGTGCCATGCTTTTCCCATGGCAGGCGTGCCCGCTCCCCGACCCCTCCTGGGAGCCGTGCTTCTGTTGTTCGTCAGCGCCGCTTGGGGGTCGGCGTTTCCGCTGATGAAGGACCTCATTCACCGGTTACCAGTGGAGGATCTGCTCGCCGAGCGATACACCATCGCGGCGATCACACTCGTTCTCCTCCGGCCGGGGTGTCTGCGGGGGCTTTCGCGGTCCACCTGGACCAACGCGATCGTTCTCGGGGTGATGTTCGGTGTGGGGCAGACGGCCCAGGCGGTCGCGCTGGAGAGTCTGCCCTCCTCGGTGTCCGGTTTCGCGGTGGGGTGCAGCGTGATCATCACGCCGCTCCTCGCGCTGGCGCTCTTCCGGGTCCGCGTCCCGACGCGGGTGTGGATGGGAGTGGCGCTGGCGATGGCGGGGATGACGGTGTTCACCCTGCTGAGCGGGGCCGAGGACCACGAGCTATCCATTGTCGCGCTGGCCGTCACGCTCGGGGCGGCGGCGCTCTACTCGGGGCACACGCTGCTGCTGGCGCGGGTGTCCAGGGCCGGGCAAGGCTACGACGCCTATGCCGTCACCGTCATCCAGCTGGCCACGATCGGCCTGTTCACCGGCGCCTTCGCGGCGCGCGACGGGATCGTGGTCCCGTCCACCGGGGGCGACTGGATGATCCTGGCGCACCTGTCCGTGGTGGCGTGCGCGCTGGGCTTCCTGGCACGTTCCTACGGGCAGATCCACGTGCCGGCGGTGCCGAGCGCGGTGCTGATGTCGTCGCAACCGCTCTGGGTGGCGGCGATCGCGGTGCTGTGGTTCAGCGAGCCGGTCGGGATGAGCCTGATCATCGGCGGCGGGCTCATGGCGGGGGCGATGCTGCTCGTCGTGCCCGGCCGCGGCGGTCCGCCGATGGCGGGCGAGGCGGAGAAGACCGAGCAGCCGCCGCCGGGCTCCGACGCCGGGCTGCTGCGGGTCTCGCGCCGCGCGGCGAAGGTCCTCGCGGACCTTCGGGTCAAACGCGACGATCCACTCAGGTTGGTCCGTACGGCGCTGCCGATCGTTCCGGTCAAGGCGATGGCCTGCGCGGAACGGGAGTCGTGCCCATGGAACAACCGAGCCGTCAAGGGCAGCGGCGAGCCGAGTCTCGACCGCCTGCTCCAGCGTGCCACGGCGATCGTCCGGGCGCGCTCGGCCACGGGACCGGGGTGCTGCCAGTCGGTGACCTTGCTGGGTCGCTGCCTGTGCACGCTCATCGAGGAAGCCGAACAGCAGAAGGTCACGGCCGCAAGCTGGTTTCGGCCCAACTAATCAACAAATAACGGCCAATAAGCTACAACAAGTTCTAACCTATTGGCCTCCGGCTTATTCCTTATAAATCTTGATATTCGGTGGAGTGTCCGAATAATGGTGAATTACCCCGTACTAGAGAGGTACACCATGAAGCGCATCGTCGTCCGTAAGCCAGGAACCGCGAAGCTTACCGGGACCTCCAGCGTCATTCACCAGGGGTGATCGAGAAGAGGTCCCATCTCAGGGTTCAGGGTGCACCACCGGCCCGAGTGGACGACATGGCGTTGCTGGTGCCGCCGATCGACGCGCACCGGCTGCCTCATGGTCCCTATACCGTCGGGGCAGCGCTACTGCACCACCTCGTGCCGGCCGCCATGGAACGTTCCGAACGTCTCGTGGCGGCCCACGACATCGAGATCCGTGCGGCGGCGCCCGGTCTTCGCGACCGGGTGCCGGCCCGCCGGGTGACGCTCGACGCCGAACTGCCCGACGACGAGCGGATCCTGGTCCCCGCGCCCCGCCGTACGCTGAGGATCGCCAACGGACTGGCCGAGTTCGTGCGCGCGGCCGCTGCGCCCGGCGGCGCCGTCGTGGTGAGCAACGCGGCATGGGCCGACCCCACCGACGCCGAACTGCTGACCGTGCTGATGCGCAGGGTTCCGGCGGAGGTGCTGAGCTTCACCGTCTATGAAGACGGTCCCGACCATCCCGGCGACGAGCGCGACGCCGAGGAACTGTGGCGCGTCGTCGATCGGTGCGTGCGGGAGGGGTTCCTGCACGCGGTGGCCGAACTGGGCGAGCGCGGCATGGACCGAGCCCCGGCCGGAGGAACCCTGTGGTGGCGCTTCGCCCAGCGCACCGCGACCGCGCTCGGCGGGCTCGGCCGTGCCCGGGAGGCGCGGGCGCTGTGGGAGCACGTGCGGCGCGTGAGCCAGGATCCGGCCGTCCACGCCGCCGGCGCGTACGGCACCGCCATGCTGGACGCCCGCCACCCCGATCCCGCGCAACGCGACCTGGGCCGGGCCCGCGCCTGGCTCAACCAGGCGATCGCCATCTCGACCCTGCTGCCCGACCCGGTCGAGCGCGCCTTCAAGCTCGGCTTCGACCGCAACGGCCTGGCCCTGGTGGAGCTGCGGCTCGGCAACGCCGGGCGGGCGCTGGAGCTGGTCGAGTCGGCGCTTCAGCTGGCCAAGGAACTGGGGGAGCGGCACCCGGTGCACCGGATGGTGTTGCTGGCCAACCGCGCGCAACTGCTGGCCGGAGCGGGCCGTACGCGCGAGGCGCTCCAGGACTACGACGCGGCGATCGCGCTGGACCCGGCCTTCCCCGACTACTACGTCGACCGCGGGAACCTGCGCTTCCGGCTCGGCCGGTATGCCGAGGCGCTGGCCGACTACGAAGCGGCGATCGAGGCGGGCCCGCCGCTGCCCGAGGCGTACTACAACCGGGCCGAGCTGCGCCTGGCCGAGGGCGACGAGGAAGGCGCCCTGGCCGACCTGGGCCACGTGATCGTGCTGGATCCCGGCTACCTCGACGCCTACATCAACCGAGCCGGCCTGCTGGCCGCCGCCGAGCGGGACGAGGAGGCCAGGACCGACGTGACGGCCGGGCTGCTGCTGGCGCCGGGCAACCCGCACCTGCTGGCCGTGCTCGGTCAGCTGGAGACGTCCGCGGGCCGGTACGACGCCGCGCACGAGGCGTTCGAGCTGGCCCTCGCGGCGGCGCCCGAGCTGGCCGCGGCCTGGGCCAACCGGGGCGTGCTGCGCTACGAGACGGGAGATCTGGAGGGCGCGGTGGCCGACCTGACGCGGGCGCTGGAGCTGGAACCGCAGGCCGACGTGCACGCCAACCGGGCCGTCGCGCTGCGCGAGCTGGGCCGGACCACGGAGGCCGCCTGGGACGAGAAGCGGGCCGCCGACCTCGCGTAGATCACGATGATTGGCCATGATGGGGCCATGCGGGGGCGGTGGGCGAGGGCGGCGGCGGTCTACGCCGCGCTGGGGCTGGTGTGGTGGGCCAGTGTCGAGCTGGTCTACCAGGCCGTCGGCTGCGAGGACTGGGGATGCCTGGCCACGCTGCTCGGGTCCCAGGCGGCGATCTCGGCGGCGGTGCTGGTCGGCGCCGGGTACCTGCTGCGGCTGGTGAACGTGGCACGGGCGGCGGCGACCGGGTGGCTGGCCGCGGTGCTGGTCGCGCTGGTCCTGCTGGGGCAGTGGGTGCTGCCGGTGTGGACCGACACGGTGCCGGACAGCGTGTCGGCGGTGATGGCGTTCGGGCTGAGCGGGGCGGCCGCGGCGGTGGTGACGGAGCGCGGGCTGCCGGGATGGCTGCGGGTGCTGGTGCTCCTGGTCGTGGGGTCGGCTGTCCCGCTGACGCTGGCGTGGGTCCTGGCCACCGGAAACGGCTGACCGGGGTGAACGCCGGGCCGCGTTCGCGCTGGACGGTCGGGGTGGGCGCCTGGGCGGGCTTGTGCCGGGCGATCGGGTGAGCGCCCGGCGGGGCCGTACCGGAAAAGTCAGGCGGGGAAGACCTGGACGTGCGCGTCGGCGACGCGCACGCGGACCTCGTCGCCCGGTGTGAGGCCGGATGCCGCGCGCGAGGAGATGTCGGCGAAGACCGTGGCGGGGTGGCCGTTGACCTGGACCTGCGTGTAGACGCGGGTGGTGGCGCCGAGGAAGACGGTGACGTCCACGGTGGCGCGGGCGCCCTCGCCTTCGCCTTCGCGGGAGAGCTCGACGTCCTCGGGGCGGAACATGGCGAGGACCCGCTCCGACGGTGCGGGCACGTCGAACGCCCCGCCCGCGCGCACCCTGCCGTCGACCGCGGACAGTTCGAGCGTGTTGCGGTTGCCGACGAAGCCGGCGGCGAAGCGGGTCGAGGGCGCGGTGTAGATCTCGGCGGGCGGGCCGCACTGCTCGATGTCGCCGGCGTTCATGACCGCGACGCGGTCGGAGATGGCCAGCGCCTCGGCCTGGTCGTGGGTGACGAAGACGGTGGTGATGCCGACCTGGTGCTGGATGCGGCGGACCTCGTCGCGCAGCCGGGTGCGTACCTGGGCGTCGAGGGCGGACAGCGGCTCGTCGAGCAGCAGCACCTCGGGGCCGGGCGACAGGGCGCGGGCCAGCGCGACGCGCTGCTGCTGGCCGCCGGACAGCTGGTTCGGCAGCCGGTCGCCCAGCTGGTCGAGGCCGACGAGGGCGAGCATCTCGTCCACGCGCTCCCGCGTGCGCCCGCGGTCCTCCTTGCGCACGGTGAGCGGGAAGGCGACGTTGCCGCGGACGGTGAGGTTGGGGAAGAGCGCGTAGGACTGGAAGACCATCCCGATCGGCCGCTTCCTGACCGGCACACCGGACATGTCGGCCCCGCCGATGGTCAGCCGGCCGCTGTCGAAGGCGGTCAGGCCGGCGATGCAGCGCAGCAGCGTGGTCTTGCCGCAGCCGGAGGGTCCGAGCAGCGCCAGCATCTCGCCCTGTTCCACGTGGACGCTGACGCCGTTGAGCGCGGTGTGGCCGGAAAAGCGCTTGGTGATGCGGTCGAGTACGACATGGCTCATGAGATGGTGTTCCCTCCCATGCTCGCGCTCACCCGGCCGCGGCCGAGCCAGACGACCAGGGCGGACAGCGCGAACAGCAGGCCGAAGGTGAAGATGGTGACGACGGCGAGCGCGTTGGGGTCGCCGAGCGTACGGGAGACGAACTGGCGGGCCGACCACAGCGGAAGCGTCTCGAAGCTGACGCCGGTGAGGATCTTGGCCAGCGCGAACTCGTTCATGGCGGTCGCGATGACCAGCAGCGCGCCGGAGACGACGCCGCCGCGGATGGCCGGCACGATGACCTTGACCAGCGTCCGCATCGGGCCGGCCCCGCACGTCGCCGCGGCCTCGCTCAGCTGTACGGCTCCCGCCGCCAGCAGCGAGCTCTCCACCGCCCGGTACATGAACGGGAAGGCGATCGCCGCGGTCGAGGCCGCCAGCAGCCAGAACGTGCCGAACAACTGCGGCGCCACCGACTTGGTGACGAGCTGGATCCCCGCCCCCACGACCACCCACGGGATCGCGAACGGGATGACGGCGATCGTCTGGATCATCGAGCCGATGCGCGGATTGTGCACCACCGACCAGTACGCGGCGGGCACGACCAGCACGATCTCGATGGCGACCACCACGGCCGACAGCAGCAGCGAACGCCCGAGCGCGCCGACCACGTCCGGCTTGGCGAAGACGTTGATCCAGTGGCTCAGCGTGTAGCCGTCGGGCAGCGGGGTGTCGGTCCACCGCGTGGCCACCGAGTAGAGCAGCGCGGCCAGCAGCGGCAGGCCGAAGTAGACGGCCAGCAGGCCGAGGAGGACACGTCTGGTCACAACCACCTCGCGGCGCGCTTGAGGCAGAGCCGGTAGAGCACGGTGGCTCCGATGGCCAGGATCATGAGCAGCACCGACAGGACGGCGGCGCGGCCGAGGCCGAAGACCGAGGTCTCCAGCGTGGTGCCGATCTGCAGGGTGATGAGTTTCTGCGAGCCCGGCGAGGCGGCCACCGCGTACGCGACGGCGTAGACCCCGATCGTCCAGGTGAAGACGAGCAGCCAGCCGGCGGCCACGAACGGCGCCAGCACCGGGACGCCGACATACCGCCAGAACTGCCAGCGGGTCGCCTTGCAGACCTCGGCCGCCTCCTGCCAGTCGTCCTTGAGCACGCTCAGCGCGGGCAGCGTGAGCAGGACGAACATCGGCACGTTGAAGTACAGGTAGACCAGGTTCATGCCGTTGAAGGAGCCGGTCGAGGGGAACGGGTTGCCCTCGATGCCGAGCAGCGCCTTCAGGATGAGCGTCAGCATGCCGGTGGAGCCGATCAGCGCGACGAAGCCGAAGGCCAGGCCGATGCCGGCGAAGTTCGACGCCACGTTCATGAGCGAGAGCCAGAAGGCACGCCCGCCCAGCCGCATCCGGGTGATCAGCCAGGCCGCGGGGGCGCCGATCGCGGTGGCCAGCGTGGCCTGCGCGACGCCGAGCGCCAGCGAGCCGCCGATGGCCTGGCGGTCCACGGGGTTGCTCGCGACCTTGGTGATGTGCTCGAAGCCGAGACCGCCGTGCGGCAGCGCGAAGCTCTCGTACACCAGCATGATCGCGGGCAGCACCAGCGTGGCCGCCGTGAACAGCAGCAGGGGCAGCGCGGGCCCCCACTTGGTGAGGAATCTGCGGGGGGACGACCGGCGCGTGAGGATCGCCGGTCGTCCCTCTACGTGGGAGGTCACGCGAGAACCTTGGCCTCCCAGTCGGCGACGATCGTCTCGACGTTGACCTTGGTGATCTCGATCTCCTTCACGGGGGCGTACGCGCTTTCCGGCAGCCAGTTGGCCTTCGCCTCGGCCGGGACCCGGAGGTCGCCGTTCAGGGCGCGGATGGGGCGGGCGCCGAACTTGGCGAACAGGAGCTGGGCCTCGTCGGACAGCACGTACTCGAGGAAGCCCTTGAGGAAGTCGCCCTTCTGGGTGTTGTACCTGTTGATGATCAGGCCGGAGGGCGACCAGACGGAGCCGTCGGCCGGGATGATCACCTCGACGTTGACGTTCTTCTCCTTCAGCGCGGCCTTCTGCGCGATGCCGTTGAAGTCGTAGTTGATCTGGATGGGGGCCTCGCCCTTCTCCAGCGTCTCCTCGCTCATCTTGACGTCGCTGAGGTTGCCGGCGTCCTTGAGCTTCTTGAAGTAGCCGTAGGCGGGGGCCAGGTTCTCGGCCGAGCCGCCGTTGGCGACGGCGGCGGCCACGACCATGGCCTGGCCGGTGCCGGACGAGGCCGGGTTCTTGGTGGAGATCATGCCCTTGTACTCGGGCTTGAGCAGGTCGGCCCAGCTCTTGGGCGGGTTCTTGACCTTGTCGGTGTTGACCACGAAGGCGGGCGCGCCGACGAAGGTGGCGACCCAGCCGCCCTTGCCCTTCTGCCAGTCCTTGAGCTTGGCCGCCGACGGCGGCTGGTAGACGGGCACCACGCCCTTGGCCTCGGCGACCGGGCCCCACATCAGGCCGATGTCGCTGGCCGTGGCGATGGGGTTGGCCTTCTCCGCGTCGATGCGGACGATCTCCTCCGAGGAGGACATGTCGGTGTCCTTGTGGGCGCAGGTGCCGTTGTGCTTGGCGCAGAACGCCTTCACCACCTCGCCGTAGTTGGCCCAGTCGGGGGCCAGGCCGTACGTGGGCAGGTCCTTGCCCTGCTCGGCGATCTTCGCTGCGTCCGGTGCGGCGGCCCAGTCGTAGTCACTCGCGCCCGCTCCGCCACAGGCCGTCAGCGCGAACAGGGATGCGAGAGCAACCCCGATACGAAGTTTCATCCTTTATCTACCCTTCTGAGGGATTTCGCACCGAATGCTGGCTTATGTCGGATATCCCTCGGGCTTCAAGGAGGTGAATTCGGGGTGAACTCGCGCCTTGCCATCGAGAGGGGTGGCTTTCGGCATGTCTAGTCCAGGTGTACGGCCCGGCCAATGTGTGAATTGCCTATGGCGGCCATAGGCAGAGGCGTATAGCCGCTGTCTATCGGGGGCATCAGGCTTATCCCCCTTGTCCGGAACATCCCTGGCAATGAGGCTTTGCCGTACTAGACCATGAGAGGAAAGGAACTCGATGGCGACGATCCCGAGTCGCTACCTGCTCAACCACATCGGAGGCGAATGGCGTGCCCCCGAGAGCGGGCAGACCCGGCCGAACATCAACCCGGGCGACGTCTCCGACCACATCGGGGACTTCGCCGAGTCCGGCGGCGCCGACGTCGAACTGGCCGTCGAGGCGGCCGCCGCGGCCATGCCGGCGTGGAAGGCGCTCGGGCCGATCAAGCGGGCCGAGTACCTGCGGGCAGCCGAGCGCCTCATCGAGGAACGGGCCGAGGACTTCGCCCAGGCGATCACCCGTGAGCAGGGCAAGCTGCTCAAGGAGGCCCGCGGCGAGGTGAAGCGGGCCCTCGCCATCCTCGACTTCACCGCGGGGGAGGGGCGGCGGCTCAAGGGCGAGACGCTGCCGGCGGAGGAGCCGCGGACGTTCGCCTACACCTTCCGCGCGCCCATCGGCGTCGTCGGGCTGGTCACGCCGTGGAACTTCCCGCTGGCCATCCCGATGTGGAAGGTCGCGCCCGCGCTGCTGGCCGGGTGCGGGGCGGTGCTCAAGCCGTCGCCGTTCACGCCGCTGACCGCGGCGCTGCTGGTCGAGGCGTTCGTGGACGCGGGCGTGCCCGCCGGGGTGCTCAACCTCGTGCAGGGCGACATCGCCGCGGGCGAGGCGCTGGTCTCCCACCCGAGGGTGGCCGGCATCAGCTTCACCGGATCGCTGCCGGTGGGCCTGGCCATCCACACCGCCGGCGCGCCTCGCCTGCTGCGCACGCAACTGGAACTCGGGGGCAAGAACGCCGTGCTGGTGCTGGCCGACGCGGACCTCGACAAGGCGGTGAAGGCCACGGCGTTCGGCGCCTTCGGCCAGTCCGGGCAGCGGTGCAGCGCCACCTCACGGGTCATCGTGGACAAGGCCGTCAAGGAGCGGTTCCTGGACAGGCTGGTCGCCGAGGTCGCCCAGATCAAGGTCGGCGCCGACATCGGCCCGGTGATCAACGAGGCGCGCATGCAGGCCTGCCTGGACGCGATCAGAACGGCCCAGGAGACCGGCGCGAAGGTCGTGGCGGGCGGCGGCCGCGCTCCCGGCGACGGCTTCTACGTCGAGCCGACCGTGCTGCGCGACGTGCCGTGGGACAGCGAGATCGCCCAGGAGGAGATCTTCGGGCCGGTGCTCTCCGTGGTCGACTGCGACGGGTTCGACGACGCCATGCGCATCTCCAACTCCGTCAAGTACGGCATGAGCGGCACCATCTTCACCCAGGACCCGGCCCTCATCTTCGAGGCGCTGGAACGCTTCGAGGCCGGGATGCTGCACGTCAACCGGCCGGGTGTGGGCGCGTACGCGCACCTGCCGCACATGGGCGCCAAGTTGTCGCAGTTCGGCCCGCCCGAGTGTTCGCCGCAGGTCTGGGACTTCTACACCGAGTGGCGGTCGGCGTGCGTAAGTTACTGACCGCCACCGAGGCCGTGTCCCGGTTCGTCGAACCCGGCGCGGTCGTCGGGATGGGTGGGCAGAACATCAACCGTTGCCCGATGGCGCTGGTCCACGAGGTGATCAGGCAGGGGATCGGCGGGCTCACCGTGGTGGGCTGCAACCTGTCGCTGCCGCTGGACATGCTGGTCGCCTCCGGGCTGGTCGCCCGTACCGAGCAGGGCACGGGCAACCTTGAGCGGTACGGCACGCTGTTCGCCTGGCGGCGGGCGGTGGAGCGGGGCGAGGTGTCGGTGGGCGACCACTCCCACCTGGCCATGGCCACGCGGTTCGCGGCGGGGGCGCTCGGGCTGCCGTTCCTGCCGACGCGCAGCCTGCTCGGGACGGATCTGCTGGAGGACCTGGTGACCTCCGGGGTGGCCGTCGAGTCGGTGGATCCGTGGACGAACAAGCCCGTGGTGCTGCTGAAGGCGTTGACACCGGACGTGGCGGTGATTCACGCGAATCGCGCCGACACTTCCGGAAATATCGTGATCGAGGGGGTTACGTCGCATGAAGTGGACATGGTCCGGGCGGCGCGCGTCACCATCGTCTCGGCCGAGCAGGTGCTGCCCGCCGGCGCCTTCGCCGACCGGCCCGAGCAGGTGACCATCCCCGAGGCGTACGTCACCGCCGTCGTCGAGCAGCCCTTCGGCGCCTTCCCGACCTCCGTGTACCGGGCCTACGACTTCGCCGAGGCGGAGATCAAGGAGTACCAGGCGCTGGGCCGTACCGGGGACGGGGAGTTGCGCGCCTGGATCGCGGCCAACCTCGGCGGCGGTTTCGACGACTACCTCAAGACCCGCGACGCGTCCGGCGCCCTGCGCGACGGCCTCGTGGAGCAGATGCGGAGACTGGTGTGAGCGACGTGACCAGGGGAGGCGGCGAGGCGCTGCCGCGCGAACTGCTCGTGGTCGAGGGCGCCCGGCAGATCCGCGACGGCGACCTGGTCATCGTGGGCACCGGGCTGCCGCTGCTGGCCGCCACCCTGGCGCAGAAGACGCACGCCCCCGAGGCCAAGCTGGTCATCGAGTCGGGGGTGGTGTTTCCCAAGGTGGTGCCCACCCCGGTCTCGGTCGTGGACCCGAGGCTGATGCGCGGCGCCGCCCGGCACGGCTCGCTGTTCGAGGCCCTCGGCGGGCTCGTCCAGCGGGGGCTGGTCAGGACCGGGTTCCTGGGCGGCGCGCAGGTGGACGAGTACGCGAACATCAACTCCACCTGGGTCGCCAGGCCGGACGGCTCGCAGGTGCGGCTGCCGGGCAGCGGTGGGGCGAACGACATCGCCAGCCATTGCTCGCAGGTCGTCATCCTGACAAATCATGAAAGGCGGCGGTTCCCGGCTCGGTGTGACTACATCACCAGCCCGGGGTTCCTGGGCGGGCCGGGGGAACGCGCCAAAGCCGGACTCGGCCCCCTGCGCGTCAAGGTCGTCACCGACCTGTGCGTGATGGAGGCCGAGGACTCGGCCCTCACCGTCACGGCGCTGATGCCGGGCGCGACGGCGGACGCCGTACGCGAGCACACCGGGTTTGTCCCGAAATTTCGTGAGTCGCTGGACCTTGTGGTCCCGCCGGACCCCGAGGAGATCCGCCTCCTGCGCGAGGAGATCGACCCGGCATGTGTGTACTTCCCAGAGAGGAAACCCCGTTGACCGACAAGAAGCCTTTCGCCTGGGAAACGGCGATCGCGTGGAAGAACAAGGACCGCATCGTCGTACGCGGCTACGACGTCAACGAGCTGACCGGCAACATCTCCTTCGCCGAGCACTTCCACCTGGTGCTGAAGGGCGAGCTGCCCACGCCCGAGGTCGGCAGGATGACCGACGCGATCATGGTGAACATGGCCGAGCACGCCATGTCCCCCTCTTCGGCCACGGTCCGCTTCGCCACCAGCGGCGGCGCCGAGCTCAACTCCGCCGTGGCCGCCGGCGTCGCCGGCATCGGCCGCCTGCACGGCACCGCCGACCGCCCGGCCGAGCTGTTCCTGAAGGTCGCCGCGCGGGCCGAGGCGGAGGGCATCGCCGACACCGAGGCCGCCGCGAAGGTCGTCGCCGAGATGCGCGCGATCAAGGAGCGCATGCCCGGCTTCCACCACGCCCAGCACATCCGCGACCCGCGTACGGTCCGCCTGATGGAGCTGTCGGACAAACTCGGCGTCACCGGCCGGTACGTCACGATCGCCCGCGCGATGGAGGACGCCACCGAGGCCGTCTTCGGCCGCCGGATCTGGATCAACGGCCCCGGCGCCATGGGCTGCATCGGCCTCGACATGGGCTACGAGCCGCCGCAGCTCAAGGCGTTGTTCATCGTGTGCAGGTCGCTGTCGCTGTGCGCGCACTCGATCGAGGAGATGACCAGGGAGAAGGGCTGGCGCGCCTCGTCGAACTCGCACATGGTCCAGCCGCTGGACCTGTCGATGCAGGGTCCGGACAACTACGACGGTCCGGCCGACCGCACGCTCGGCTAACCAGCGGTGACGCCTGGGACCAGTGATGTCCATTAGCGGACAAAGGGCATTCTGGTCCTCCGGGTAGGCGATAACGTGATCGCTTCGGGGTCGGGGGGCTTCGCGCTCAGGCCTGGAGGCACGCATGGCGGTGAGGTCTCCCGTGTCCGCGGTGATCTCGATGGTGATGGCGTTCGGACTCGGGACGGCGGGCGGGTGCGGCCACGCCGACCGGCCGGGAGCCCGCGTCCCCGAGACCGCCGCCCTGTCCTTCCTGCCACAGGTCGCGGTGCCCGACCTCGTGGGGCGCCAGCTGGCGGTGGTCCAGCGTGAGGTGCAGGGCCTCGGTCTGGTCCTCACGCCGAAGGGCATCTCGCCGCTGTCGGTCTGCCGCCCGGACGAGGTCTGCCGCATCTTCGCGGTACGGCCCGCCCCCGGCACCAAACTCGCCTGGGGCGCCAAGGTCGAGGTCTCGTTCCTGACCGCCGCCGAGTCCCGCTTCTACCGCGAGCACCCCCGCATGCCGCGCGTCGTGGGCAGGAGCGGCGCCTGGGCGGCGATCGTGTTCCAGCCGGTCATGGGCCTGGTGGACGTGGCGACCCAGCCCGAGCGCGGCCTTCCGCGCGGCACCGACCGGGTGCTGCTCCAGTCACCGCAGCCGGGCACTCCATTGGTGTTCGGCCAGCCGGTCAAGTTCGTCGTGGGTGAGAGCCGGGCCGGCCGGCCGTGCGGCGTGCGCTGGTGGTGCTGACGCCGGTCACCCGGGCCGGTGATCACTGCCGTAGAGGTGCACCCGCCGGCCGCGGTAGTCGAGGTCGCGCAGGTGGCGGTGGCCGATGCGCTCGGCGACCGAGATCGAGCGGGTGTTTCCCGGCAGGATCAGCGAGATCACCTGTTCGGCGCCGAGTTCGGTGAAGCAGTAGGCCAGGGCGGCCCTGGCCGCCTCGGTGGCATAGCCCTTGCCCCAGTGCTCGCGGGCCAGGCACCATCCGACGCCCAGGCCGGGGAAGCCGTGCGGCTGCCAGGGTCCCGCCCGGCCGACGAAGCGGCCGCTCGCCTTCTCCACCAGCGCCCAATGGGAGTAGCCGAGGATCTCGCGATGGCCGATGAACGTGGCCAGGCTGCGCCAGGCGTCGGCCGGCGTGGTGCCCACGGTCTCGGCGAGCCCGCCGGCCACGTCGGGGTCGGCGAGCATGGCGGCGTAGGCGTCGAAGTCGGACCCGGTCAGCGGACGCAGAATCAGCCGTTCAGTTTCCATGATCCCAGTATTGACAGCAGGGCCGCGCGGAGAGACCGTGTTCCATATGCGGAACAACTCCCGCTTTGCCCATGTCCAGACCTTCGACATCGACCGGGTGGCCGCGGCCGCCGGAGCCGACCCCGACGTGCTGCGCATGGAGAACCTCGACACCGACGTGCCACCGCCGCCGAACGCCGTCACCGCGACCGCGCAGGCGCTGGCCACCGGCCAGGGCAACAGCTGGCTGCCCTTCAACGGCCTGCCCGTGCTGCGTGAGGCGCTCGCCGCCGACCTGCGCGAGCGCACCGGCCACGACTACGACCCCGCCCGCCAGATCGTCGTGACCTCCAGCGGCACCGCCGCGGTCATGCCCGTCCTGCTCGCCACCACCGAGCCGGGCCAGCGCGTGGTGCTCACCGACCCGACCTACGCCGGCCTCCTGCAGCGCGTACGGCTGGCCGCCGCCCAGCCCCACCTGGTGCCGCTGCGTGTCGACGGCGGCATGTGGCGCCTCGACCGCGACGCGCTCGCCCAGGTCACCGAGGCGGCGGCGATCATCATGATGAGCCCGTCGATGCCCGCCGGCGTCGTCCTCACCCACGAGGACTGGAGCGCCGTGGCCGAGGCGTGCGAACGCCTGGACGCCTACCTGATCTACGACGCGGCCATGGAGCGCATCGTCTTCGACGGCCACCCGAGGATCAACCCGTGCCGGGTGGACGGCCTGGCCGCGCGGACGATCGTCATCGGCTCCATGTCGAAGGAGTACCGGATGATCGGCTGGCGGATCGGCTGGGTGGCGGGACCCGCCGACATCCTGTCCCGCGTGCTGACCGCGGTCACCTACAACACCACGGTGGCCAGCGGCTTCGCCCAGATCGGCGCGGCCGTCGCGATCAGCGAGCCCAGCGGGGTGGCCGAGGCGGTCGCGGAGTACCAGGCCCGGCACGAGGCCGTGGTCGGCCAGCTCGCCGGCCTTCCGCTGGTCCGTGCGGCGGGCGGCTGGTCGTGCCTGGTGGACGCCGAGGAACTCGGCATCGGCGCCAGGGAGCTGTCCGACCGCCTGCTGGCGCGCGGCAGGATCGCCGCCACCCCGATGACCGCCTGGGGCGAGGAGGTCGCCCGCCGCTACGTCCGGCTGGTGTACAGCAACGAGCCGGTCAAGCGGCTCAACGAACTGCGCGACCGGTTCGCCGCCGCCCTCGCCTAACCCGTCCGGGGGAGCAGCAGGGTCTTGCCGGTGACCGTCCTGGCCTCCATGGCGGCGTGCGCGTCGGCCGCGCGCGCCAGCGGCAGCCGCCGGCCGATGACCGGCCGCAGCCGTCCCGCCGCGGCCTCCGCCATCGCCAGCCGGGCCAGTTCGCGCAGGTCCGTCGAGGGAAACGTGACGGCGGTGAGGCGCGCCTCTGGCACGGTCATGGGACCGCCCGCCATCCCGTAGGCGCTGATCCGGCCGCCGTCGCGCAGCAGCGCCTGCGCCGCCGCGCCGATCTCGCCGCCGACGCCGTCGAAGACGACGTCCAGCCCATCCGGTACGGCCGCGCGCACCCGCCCCGTCCAGCCCGGATCGGTGTAGTCGACGGTCAGCTCGGCGCCGAGTTCCTCCGCCAGGGCTCGCTTGCCCGCGCTGCTCGCCGCGCCGATCACCCGGGCACCCGCCGCCGCGGCCAGCTGCACCAGCAGACTGCCCACCCCGCCGCCGGCCGCCTCGACCAGCACCCACTCACCCGGCCGGGGCGCGGCGGCGGTGAACAACCCCATGGCCGTCCTGCCGTCGGCCAGCAGCGTCACCGCCTCCTCGGCCGACAGCCCGTCCGGCACCGGGATCAACTGCCCGGCCTGCGCGACGGCCAGTTCTGCGTAGCCCCCGGTGCCGCCCAGCGTCGTCACCACGCGGCGCCCGGCCGGCTCTCCGGTCAGCGCGCGGCCGGCCACGCCGTTGCCCAGCACCGCGGGCAGCTCGACCCGGCGCGGGCCCCGGCCCGCGCGCACCTGCGTCTCCACGAACGTCACCCCGGCCGCCGCCACTTCGACCAGCACCTCGCCGGGTCCCGGCACCGGATCGGGGACCTCCTCCTCGGTCAGCCGGTCCGGCCCGCCGTACTCCCGCAGGACGATCGCCTTCATCGCACACCTCACCTCAATAGCGGAGCGCAACGCTCCGGAAAGAAATCTATAACGGAGCGGAACGCTCCGCAAACCGCTATCCTGACTGCATGAGAGGCAGGCAGGCCGAAGCCCGGCGTAACGACCTCAAGCTGCTCGAAGCCGCCCTGGAGGTCTTCACGACCCAGGGCTTCGACGCGCCCGTCTCGGCCATCGCCAAGCGGGCCGGCGTCGGCATGGGCAGCCTCTACCGGCGCTACCGCACCAAGGAGGAGCTCCTGCAGCGGCTCGCCGTCACCTCCATGGAGCGCGCGGCGGGCGCGGCCGAGGACGGGCTGCGCGAGGAGGACCCCTGGCTGGGTCTGGCCGGATACATCCGGGCCTGCGTGGACTTCGGCTCGGGCAGCCTGGCGCCGGTGGCCGGGACGATCGCGGTCACCGAGGAGATGTGGCAGGTCAGCGAGCGGGCCGGCGCCGCCATCGGCGAGCTCATCGGCCGTGCCCGCACCTCCGGCGCGCTGCGGCCCGACGTCACCGACCTGGACATCGCGCTGCTCATCGAGCAGTTCAACCGGCCCGTCGCCGGGGTGCCGCACCTCAGGGACCGGCTGCTCACCCTCGCCCTCGACGGGCTGCGCGCCCCGGAGCCGACGCCGCTGCCCGGCCCCGCTCCAGATCGTCATTGGTATGAATCCCGATGGGGTGAACGGCTACCGTAAGACACGTGGCGGTTACCAGTTTCGACGACCTCTTCCGCGACCTCGCGCCGGGCGCCAGCGCCCAGGCCGCCGGCATCGCGCGCGGCTACGCCGGTCCGCCGGCCAGATCCATCGCCGCCAGGGCCGGGCTCGACCGGCTGCGCTGCGCCTCCCTGCTCAAACCGCTCTACGCCTGGGCCGCCGCCGGGCACATCGGCGACACCGAGCGCTGGCGCCGCCACGCCGAGCCCGCCGTCGTCGTCTCCTCCAACGCCGACACGCTCAACCTCTGGCTGTCGGTCGGGCCCCGGGTCATCCTCGACACGATCGCCCGCCGTACCGGGGTCTCCTGGTCGCCGCCCAACTCCGACCCGTCGCGCTTCGGCTCGGTCGAGATCGCCGCCGACGAGGTGGCCACCGCCTACGCCGTACTCGCCCAGGCCGCCCTCGCCGGTGAGCCCGTCGCCGCCGCGATCCTGGGCTGGATGCGCGCGGTCGGGACCGGGCAGACATACGGCGCGCGCGAGGCGCTGGGCGATTCCGGCGCCGCCGTCAAATGCGGCTGGTACGGCGCGGCCGACGAGACCTGCCTGCGCACGCATGCCGTCGGCGTCCTGCCCGGCCCCGGCACGCGGGTCGCGGTGGTGGTGGCGCTGACGGCGCAGCCGTACACCGACGAGATGGAACGGGAGATCTACCAGGCCAGGGTCGCCGAGGGCCTCGCGGTCGAGGCCGAGCATGAGAAGGTCGGCGGCGAGCTGCTGCGCGGCCTGATGGCCACCACCCTGTCCGAGCTGGGCGATCGCTCCGCCTAGAGGTCCAGCACGAGCCCGGCGCGGGCGACGGAGACCTTCCCGGCGAACTCCGCTCCGGCGGCCTCCAGCGCGGGCCGGTCGGTGTGGCCCGGCCACAGATGGGTCAGCACGAGATGGGCCACTCCGGCCGTGGCGGCGACCGTCCCGGCCTGCCGCGCGCTGGTCAGGTAGGGCGCGTCCTCCTCGGGAACCGTCTCCGGATAGGTGGCCTCGGCCAGGTAGACGTCGGCCTGCCCGGCCAGCTCGGCCAGTGCCGGGCTCGGCCCGGTGTCACCGGTGTAGGCGAGCGTGGCGCCACCGGCGCTCAGGCGCAGGCCGGCGTTGGGCACGTGGTGCGGCAGGTCGAAGACCCGCAGCCGGAAGGGGCCCACCTCGCCGTCGGCCACCTCGTTCAGGCGGAAGCTGCCCGCCAGCATCCTCGCCTTGTCCAGCGCCAGGACCGCGTCGAGCGCGCCCGGCGGCGCGTACACGGGCAGCGCGGCGGGCGGCCGGTCGCCCAGGGCGCGGGCGCGCAGCAGGGGATTGAGGTCGGCGCAGTGGTCGGGATGGCCATGGCTGACCAGCACGGCGTCGATCTGCTCAGCGGGAACGATCGCCAGGAGCCTCGGCAGCGTGGCGTACCCGGGATCGACCAGCACCCGGAAACCCTCGTGCTCGACGAGGTAACCGCTGCACGCCTCGCCCGCGGCGGGCCAGGCCCCACATCCGCCCAGAACGGTCAGTCGCATCAGATCATGCTCCCATGTGCGGGCACACGCGTACCCACACATGGGAGGGACATGTCTGGCGGGGGCTGGGCCTGACTACGGAATCGGCCGGATCAGATCGTCGAATTCGCCGTCCTTCATGCCGAGGCGGAAAGCCTCCCACTCGGCTTCGGTGAAGTACAGCCGCGGTCCGTCGGGGTCCTTGGAATCGCGCAGGACGAAGAGCCGGTCCTGGTCGGACTTGTGCGTGGCGGTGTCCCCGGTTGCGGCGAGGACGGCCACTTCAACGCAGTCTCCGCCGTTGCTACCGCTTCGGCGGGACTTACGCCAATGGAGAGCGCTCATATCTCCTCCTCTACCTTCGACAGCAAATCTAGGCTTGGGTGAACGGGTAAGGCGAGTGACCGGATGACGTCATACCTCCGTACGATCGACTCGACATCCGGGGGACGATCGGATACGTACCCCTCCCTGGCCGATTCCACGTAGACGAGATCGGGTTCTCCCGGGACTTTCGCGATGACGAACGCGCCGGTGAGCCCGGCCAGCGCCGGGGACTCCTTGGGGACCACCTGGACGCTGACATTGGGCAGGTCGGCGGTCTCCAGCAACGCGCGCACCTGCCCGCGCATGGTGGCCGCCGAGCCCACCTGCCGGTGGAGCACCCACTCGTCGAGGACCGCCCAGTACATGGGCGGGTCCGGCCGGTGCAGGATCGCCTTCCTGGTCATGCGTGCCGCCGCGGCCTCCTCGGCCCGCTCGGCGGTGGCGGCGGGTTCACGCATCAGCACCTCGCGGGCGTAGTCCTCGGTCTGCAGCAGGCCGGGGACCAGCAGGGGCTGCCACGTCTGCAGGGTGCTGGCCGACTCCTCGATCTCCAGCCATGGGCGGAACCAGGCCGGGTAGGCCGCCTGGCGTACCAGCGGCCACAGCCGGATCAGCTCGCCGCGGGTGTCGAGGACCTCGTCGGCCCGCTCGGCGAAGTCACGCGAGGGCGTGCGCTTGGCGAGTTCGACCGCGCACACCAGCGACAGCGAGTAGTTGAGCCGCTCGGCGAGCTGCTCCTGCGACAAACCCACGCGAACGCGATGTTCGCGGAGCTCCGCGCCAAAAAAGGCAAGCGGGCTCGAACCAGGATCGAGTTCGCGAGCGGAGGGCATCGGGTGCTCCAGGGGGTTCTACACGGTTCTACAAACGAAGCATCGAGCCATACAGTCTTGTTCTTCCTTGTACCTAGGGTAGTCATCCGAGTGCACTCTGGTATCAAGAATGCGCCAACGACAAGGACATGAGGTACCAATGTCTGCTGTCCACACAGAACGGTCGGAGGATGAGCAGCTGGAGCTGCTCGGCTGGGTCCAGGAGGGCCTGGCGGCTCTGGGCGTGCGGGCCCTGCTCGTACGCCGGCTGCGGCTCACCCTCGCGCAGAACCGCTACCACCCACCCGAATCCGACGGGCCCGTGCTCGTCGCCGGGCCCGTCACCATCAGCGTCGACGGCGGATACGTCGTACGCCGCGGCGACACGGTCGCCGTCCTCGGCGAGGTCGGCGAGACCGTCGCCTACATCAGTTCCCTGATCACCTCGGCGAGCTCCGGCGGCTCGACCGAATCGGGTAGCGCGTCCACGGCGAACCACCCGTAACCCAGGTAGGTCTGACGCTCCTCGAGAGTCAGCGATTGGTCGGTGCATACAGGCGACACCGACCTCAATCGCGCCAGGAAGAACGGTTCCGTCTTCACATACCGGATCCCCAGCCAGGTGAAGTCGCGGGCCACATCGACATAACGGTCGGTCACGACGTCCCCCGGCAGTCCGGTCTCCTCGGACAGCTCCCTCCGGGCCGCGTCGATCGGCTCGTCACCCGGGTGGAGTCCGCCACCCGGCGGCTCCCAGAGATCCAGGCCGCTGACATGGTCGCGCCAGTGCATGAGCAGCACCGAGCCCTCGCTGTCCAGGCAGACGACGCGCGCGGCAGGACGGTCGCTGGTGCTCAATTGGGCCCCCTGAATCCTTGATGGAGAACATCGGAAAGATGGTCTTCACGTCTCTCCCGCCGCCGGAGATCCTCAATCGGAGCCCCAAGCTCGGAGCCCTCGACTCGGAGCCCCGAGCGACTCGACCGGAACCGCGAGCGAGGAGAGAAACGCCCGTGCGCAGAATCGCGTCAGCCGCCTTACTGGTCCTGGCCGCCGTGGTCGTCCCGGCACCCGCCGCTTCAGCCGATCCCGGAACCCCGGAGAACAAAGTACTCAACTCCAGCGACGCCCCTCTCGGCGCGGTCGCCGTACCGGCCGTGGCCGACGGCATCAGCTCCGACAAAGTACTGGTCATCGGCATGGACGGCCTGCGCCACGACCGCATAGCCGCCGCCGACGCCCCCAACCTCGACAACCTCATCGCCACCGGCACCTTCGGCGCCAGCCTCCTGTACACCAACCCCATGGCCGCCACCTCCAGCGGCCCCGGCTGGTCCACGATCGCCACCGGCGTCTGGCCCGACAGGCACGGCGTCAAGGACAACTCCTTCAGCGGCAAGCGCTACGACCTCTACCCCGACTTCCTGACCCGGCTGGAGAACCTCAGCCCCGCCTACTCCACGTTCGCCGCCCTCGACTGGAAACCCCTCGGCGACCAGGGCACCTTCGGCACGAAGATCGACTCCAGAGTGATCCTGGACGGCGACGCCAACGGCTACCCCGCCGAGGACGCCCGCATCGCCACCGCCGCCGAGACGGTCCTGCGCCAGCAGAACCCCGACGCCGCGTTCGTCTACTTCGGCAACACCGACATCGTCGCCCACAACAGCGGCGCCGCCAGCCAGGCCTACCTGCGCGCCATCGCCACCCAGGACGCCTACGTCGGCCGCCTCCTGACCGCCATCAAGGCCCGGCCCAGCTACCCGGGCGAACGCTGGACCATCGTCGTCACCACCGACCACGGCCACACCGACGGCGGCGGTCACGGCGGCTCGTCCATGGAGGAGCGGCGCACCTTCGTCCTCGCCGCGGGACCGGGCATCGCCGCCGGCGCCCGGCCGCTCGACACCAGGCTCGTGGACGTGACCGCCACCGTCTTCAACGCCCTCGGCCTCGCGGCGCCCGCCGGAATCGACGGCAGGCGGATCGACCAGCGGACCGGCGACCCGTTCGAGAACGTGCCGCTGTCGGGACGGGTCGACGAGACCGGCATCCCGGCCGGGGTGCTGGGCTTCAGCCACAACGTGCCCGCCTCCTGGACCCTGGACACCTCGCGGATGCCCAGCGGGGGCGTGCAGGAGTGGCGCGGATGGTCGCTGACCACCGACGAGTTCTGGTCGCGGGCACAGCGGGACCAGTGGCGGGAGCTCAACGTCCGCGGCCGAGGGACGTTCGCCGTTGCCGACTCCGACGAGTGGGACGACAAGTCGCACGGTTCCGGGCCGTTCGACTCCACCCTGGTGACCGGCGGCTATTCCGTGGCCGGGAAGGCGTCCGTACGGGTGGGATACACCACGCACTACCGGCCGGAAGGGGCACAGAAGGCGCAGGTACTGGTGTCCTTTGACGGCGGGGGCGACGTGCTCGTCAAGAACTACACCGCCGAGACTGTTTCCCAGGTGGAGAGCCTTGTGGTGGGTGTGCCGGCCGGGGCTTCGACCATGAGGGTGAAGTTCCGGTACTTCGACGCCTCCAACAACTGGTACTGGGCAATCGACCAGGTCACCGTCTCCTGACCACCTGTTCTGGTCCGGCTTTCTGGTACGGCTTTCTGGTACGGCGGGGGCCGCCTGGTGGGCGGGCTCCGCCGTACATGCTGGGGGGTCACACCACCCAAACCCCTCACCCGCCCAGCCTCTCCACACCCGCCCCAGCCCCGCCCCGCACCTGACCCGCACCCGCACCTGACCCGCACGCGGCCCCCGCCCGCACTCGACCGGCGCCCGCACTTGACCACCCTGCACTCGCGCCTGACCTGCGCCGATGCCGCGCTGACCCACGCCGCTATTGCACGCACTGACCCTCGCCCGCTTTCGCACGCCCGGCGGCACCGGCCCCTCGCGCGCTCACCCCTGGGACTGCCACGCGGTCGTTTCGCGCAAGTGCCGGAGGAGATCCGCGCCGTTGGGATGGCCGCGCCCTAAGGCTCCGGTGCGTCCTCGTCCTCGCCCAGGACGAGCGTCAGCAACCCGGGGAACCTGGCGTCGAACTCAGGCCTGCGTAGCCGGTTGAGGCGACGGGCGCCTTCGTCGCGCTGTTCGAGCAGCCCGACGCCGCGCAGCACCGAGAAGTGGTGGCTGAGCGTGGACTTGGCGATCGGCAGGTCGTGGAACGTGCCGCAGGGCCGCGTCCAGTCGGGCACCGACGCGAGCTCGCGCACGATCCGCCGCCGCATGGGATCGGCCAGGGCATCCAGGGCAGCCTGCAGGCTCACCTCGACCGGAGAGGTGTGGCTGAGCGACCGTGTTCTGTTCGACTGCGGTCGAACACTCGTGTACTGTTCCATCTCAGTCGAACACTCTACCCTCAGGGAGGCCCCGACCATGGACGGTCGCATCGGCGTCTGGCACCCGCTCCTGGGCCGCGGCCCCGCACAAGCGTCACGGCAGGCGGCCGCCAAGCTGGAATCCCTGGGCTACGGCACGCTGTGGGTCAACGAGGGCCCAGGCAGCCGGGAGCCGTTCGCGGCCGCCGCCATCCTGCTGGCCGCCACGCAGCGGGTGGCGGTAGGCACCGGCATCGCCAACATCTGGGCCAGGGACGCCACGGCCATGGCCGCCGGTGCCGCCACGCTGGGCGAGGCCTTCGAAGGCAGGTTCATCCTGGGCATCGGCGTGAGCCACGGCGTCTTGGTGGAGGGCAGGGGTCACACGTACGCCAAGCCGATCAGCGCCATGCGTTCCTATCTGGACGCCATGGACCAGACGGCCACCGACGTCCCCACCCCGGTGCACCCGGCCCCACGCCTGCTGGCGGCGCTGCGTCCGAAGATGCTGGAGTTGTCCCGCGACCGGGCCTCCGGCGCCCACCCCTACTTCGTCCCCCCGGAGCACACCGCGAAGGCCCGCGCCCTCCTGGGCAAGGACCGCCTGCTGGTGCCGGAGCAGGCCGTACTCCTGGAGCCCGACCCGTCAAAGGCCCGCCAGATCGCCCGCGCCCACATGCACCCCTACCTACAGCTCCCCAACTACACCAACAACCTGAAAGACCTCGGCTTCACCGAGGCCGACCTGGCAGACGGCGGCAGCAACCGCCTGGTGGACGCCATCGTCGCCTGGGGCGCCGAAGAGTCGGTGGTGAAGCGCATCCAGGCCCACTGGGACGCGGGCGCCGACCACGTGGCCCTCCAGCCCCTGTCCCCAGAACGCCCCAACCTGGACCACGCCCTCACCCAGCTGGAACACCTGGCCCCGGCTCTGTCCCTGTAGCCCTGGGTTCACCGCTTCATGGCCCCGTCGGCGATGGCGTCGGCAGCGTCCCCGATCGCCATCCCGACAATCTCCAGCCGCCGTACGAGCTCCCGCTCCTTGAGCGCCAGGGAAGTGACCTCCCCAGAGAAGATCCGCGAAATCTCGTACTGGTACATCCGCCGGACAGCCCCACCAGCCTTCTTCGCCTCCAGCGCGTCATGCGCAACGGCAGAAGGCCGAGCCGCGAGATTCCGCACCGCATCCTCAAGCGCATCAATCCCCACGATCACCTGATCAAGCATCGGCGAAAACCGAATCTGATCAGGCACCCGATAAAGATGCGACTCCCGCACGAAGTCCCGCAAAGAATCCAGCACATCATCAATGGACCGCGACAGCCGAAACAAATCCTCCCGATCAATAGGCGTGACCAGCGCGCTCTTCAACTCATCCACAAGCCTGCGCCGCTCCTCATCCCCCAGATGCTCAATGGCCCGCATCTGCTCATGCGCCCCGGTCCGCCCCACCTCCCCACCGATCATCGCCATGGCCAGCCAAGCCCCGTCCTTGGTCGCCTCAAGCTGCCCCAGCAACGCCCCGGTCAGCGCCCGATCCATCCGCCCCGCAACAAGATCCCGAACCCGCCGCAACCGCCCCACCACACCCACCCTCCGCTCCACCCACCCACTCACCTAAAGCTCTTGCGATGTGGGCGGGTTCGGGTATGTGAGGTCATCGGGTGGGTGTGGTTCATGGGAGGGCGGCCTTGGCTGTCCAGGCGGCCATTCCGGCCAGGAGGGCGCTGGCGGGGAGGGTCAGAAGCCAGGCGGTGGCGATCTTGACGGCGGCGTACCAGCGGACTCGGCCGCCGCCCCCGGTCATGCCGGCGCCGATGAGGGCGCCGGCTACCACTTGGGTCATGCTGACCGGCATGCCGGCGGCGGCGCTGGCGATGACCGTGCCGCCCGCGGCGAGTTCGGCGGCCACCCCGTGCAGGGGCCGCGAGACGATGATCTCGCGGGACAGGAGGCGGCCCGCCTTCGGGAGGCCGTACAGGGCGCCCAGCCCGAAGAGGGCGGCGGTCAGGGCGGTCGTGCCCAGGTCGAGGTCTGGGGTGCCGCCGGCGATGATGAACACCGCCAGCATCTTCTGGCCGTCGTTGGCGGCATAGGCCACGCATTGCACGATGAACGCCACCCGATGCCAGCTGGGCAGGCTGTGAGCGTTGGCCAGGCGGAGCAGCAGGAGCGTCACCGCCCACGCCACCAGTGCGCCGACCACCGGGGCCGCCATCCCGAACCCCAGCACCAGCGCCACCGAACCTGCGGACACCGGTAATCCCCAGCCGAGCCCGGCGCCGGTCAGTCCACCGACGATGGCCAAGGTGAGGCTGGTGGGACGGCCCTTCGCACTCAACACCAGCACGACTGTCAGCGAACAGATGACGGCGATTGTCATCGCATATCTGCCGCCCGGATCGTGGAACGTGGCCAGACGATTGACGAACGTCAACGCCACCTGATGCGTTGCCAGGGGGATCAGTGCCACCAGCGCGACGAGGGTGAGGATTCCGGTGGCGGGCCGTACCGTCGGAAGTTTGAGGCCCGTGGCCAGGATCGCGCCGCCGTCGTTCATGCCGGAAACGATCGCGAACAAGCCCGCGACCACGACCAGCACGATGACGTCCAACGGCATGCGCTCCATCCCATTCCGCCCGGCCACGCCCAGGCAAGAGGCATTCGGCTATGGCGCCCATAGCCCCCTCCGCCCTCTGCCTCCCTTGCCGCCGCCTCGCGCCTGTCACGCACGCCCCCTCGGGCTCACGGCGCGCGCCTCTGCTCCCGTGGGCAACCGGTATGTGGGACTCCGCCCCGGAACTGCTGCTCTTCGGCGGGTGATCGGGTTTGCCCTGCTTCGAGCCGCTTGCTGGGTCGCGGCAGGTTCCGGTTGCGTTGGGCGGTGTGGCGAGGCCGTGTGCCCCGGCTCACGTGGATGCGGGCCGAACGGCCGATGCGGGTGGAGCGCGGGGGCGGGCCACGTCGTCCGGCCGGGTCGGGTGCGGGGCCGGCGGTGCGTGGCGGGGGTCGGGTGTGGGCCTGGCGGGATCGGGTGTGGAGGCGGTGGTGCGTGGTGAGGTCGCGCGGTGGGCGGTGGGCGGTGGGCGGTGGGCGGGGTCACGGGAGCGGGCGCAGTGGGTGGGCAAGAGCGCGGGGAGATGGCGTGGGCAAGCGGTGGGGGACGGAACGGGTTGGGGGAGGAGGGGTGGGCAAGAGCGCGGGGAGATGGCGTGGGCAAGCGGTGGGGGACGGAACGGGTTGGGGGAGGAGGGGCGGGGAAACGGGGCGGGGATGGGGTGGGCGCGGTGCGGGGGAACGGGCTGGGCGAGGAAGGGGGCGAGGGTGTGGGGCGGGGGAACGGGCTGGGCGAGGAAGGGGGCGAGGGTGTGGGGCGGGGGAACGGGCTGGGCGGGGAAGGGGGCGAGGGAATGGGTGGCGGAGGAGGGGGGTGGGGGTGGGTGGGCAAGGGGGAAACGGTTATGGGGGGTATAGGGAAAGGCGGCTGTCACTACGGTGACCTGGCCAAGTAGCGTCCGTAATGCCCGATACCTTCCCAAGATCGAGTGGATGATGGACGAAGAGCTCATTCTGTTGAATCCCGGTCCGGCCTGTACCTCGAAGCGGGTCAAAGACGCCCTGCTCCGCGGCGACCTGTGCCATCGCGAGCCGGAGTTCACCGAGCTGCTGTTCAGGATCCGGGAGGCGCTGCCCCGTTCCCTGAACCTCGGCGACACCCACGAGGCGCTCCTGGTCACCGGCTCCGGGACGGCGGCCATGGAGATGGCGGTCATCAGCTCCGTCCGTCCGGGCCGCGGCGTGATCATCGTGAACAACGGCGTCTACGGTGACCGGATGATCAGGATCGCCAAGGCGCACGGCATCCCGTTCCACGAGGTCAGGAGCGAGTGGACGGTCCCGGCCGATCCACGGGCGGTCGAGGCGGCGCTCGCGGAGCACGCGGACGTCGATGCCGTCGTCTGCGTGCACCACGAGACCACCACCGGCCTGATCAACCCGATCAAGGAGATCGGCGAGGTCGTGGCTGCTCACGGGGCGTTGTTCGTGATCGACGCCATCTCCGGCACGGCGATCGAGGATCAGGACCTGTCCGAGGTCAAGGTGGATGTCGTCTGCGGCACCGCCAACAAGGGGCTCCATGGGCAGCCGGGCATGTCGTTCATCCTGTGCGGCGAGCGGTCGATCGAACGCGTCCAGGAAGTGCCCGAGCGCAGCCTTTACCTGAACGCGGCCAGCTACCTGAAGGGCCAGCGCAAGGGCGACGTGCCGTTCACCCCGGCGGTCCAGGTCTGCTACGCGCTGGACGAGGCGATCAAGGAGTACGAGGAGGCGGGCGGGTTCGCGGCCAGGACGAAGCTGTATCGGGAGCGGGCGGCGCTGGTGCGGGGGCAGTTCGAGCGGCTCGGGCTGCGGATTCTGGTTGATGAACGGTTCCGGTCCAACACGGTGACGATGCTTCACCTGCCGGAAAGCGTGACGTACGCATCCCTTCACGACGAGCTCAAAAAGCGTGGATACGTTATCTACGCTGGTCAAGGGCAGCTTTCGCGAGATTTCTTCCGGATCTGCACCATGGGGGAGATCCCCTGGCACCGGCTGGAGCAGCTGGAGGACGCGCTCCGGGAGTCCATCGAGGCAGCTAGGGGATAACGCGATGCAGCTCAACCTGCACCGGCTCTGGATCTTCATGACCGTGGTCGAATGCGGCGGTTTCTCGGCGGCCGCGCAGAAGCTCTACCTGAGCCAGCCATCGGTGTCGCACCAGGTCAGGCAGCTTGAGCAGTCGCTTCGCACCACCCTGATCGACCGCAGCGGCGCGCGCATCAGGCTGACGCCCGAGGGCGAGGTCATGCTGGAGTACGCCAAGCGCGTCTTCCTCCTGGCCGACGAGGCCGTGGCGGCGATCCGCCAGGTGTCGGGCCTGCAGACCGGCACGCTGGTCGCGGGCGGCACCACCACGGTCGGCACGTACCTGCTGCCTCCGCTCCTGGCCGCCTTCCGCGACCGGCATCCCGGCATCGAGATCGGCATCCAGGTCGGCAACGCGCAGCAGGTCGAGCGCGGGCTGGTCGACGGTGAGATCGGCGTCGCGGTGCTGGCGGGCGAGCCGAGCGCCGCGCAGCTGGTCAGTGAGCCGATCCTGGAGGATCGCCTCGTCCTCATCACGCAGCCGGGCCACGAACTCTCCTCCACGGGTACGGCGGAGCCGCACGAGCTGGCCGGCGAGCTGTTCCTGATCCGCGAGCCGGGCTCGTCCACGAGGGAACTCCAGGAAGAGGCGCTGGAGACGTGGGGTCTGGAGGCGGCCGGCCGTACCGAGATATGGGGCCCGGAGACGATCAAGCAGGCCGTCGCGGCAGGGCTGGGCGTCTCGCTGCTGTCGGAGCACTGCGTGGAGCAGGAGCTCGCCGACGGGCGGCTGGCGGCGGTGGTGGTCTCGCCGGTGCCGAAGCCGCGCCCGATCGTCCTGGCCCACCGCCGCGACCGCCTGCTCGGCCCGGCCGAGCAGGCCTTCATCGCCATGCTGCGGAACGTGCGCAGCTGGCCGGGGATCAACAGGTTGAGGAGCATTTCTTGAAGGCGCTGCCCTCCCGCGCGCAGGTTGTGATCATCGGTGGCGGCATCGTCGGCGCCAGCGTGGCCTACCACCTGGCCGAGCTCGGCTGGACCGACGTCGTGGTGCTGGAGCAGGGGCAACTGTCCTGCGGCACCACCTGGCACGCGGCCGGGCTCGTGGGCCAGCTGCGCGGCACCGAGAGCATGACGAGGCTGATCCGGTACAGCACCGACCTGTACGCGAGGCTTGAGGCGGAGACCGGCTTCGGCACCGGCTGGAAGCAGTGCGGCAGTGTGAGCGTCGCCCGTACCCGCGAACGTATGACGCAGCTCAGGCGCACCGCCGCCCAGGCCCGCAACCACGGCGTGAGCGCCGAGGTCATCACCGCGGCCCAGGCTCAGGAGTTGTGGCCGGTCATGCGGGTGGACGACGTCGTGGGCGGCGTCTGGCTGCCGGGCGACGGCAAGGCCAACCCCTCCGACCTCACCCAGGCGCTGGCCCGCGGCGCCCAGCGGCGCGGCGTGCAGGTGATCGAGCGCGTCCGCGTCACCGGCGTCACCGTCAAAGACGGCGTGGTGAGGTCGGTGAGCACGTCCGAGGGCGAGATCGAGGCCGGTTACGTCGTCAACTGCGCCGGCCAGTGGGCCAAGGAGATCGGGCGCATGGCCGGGGTGACGGTGCCGCTGCACTCCGCCGAGCACTTCTACGTGGTCACGGAGCAGATCGAGGGCGTCCGCCCGGATCTGCCCGTCCTGCGCGACCCGGATGGCTATGCCTACTTCAAGGAGGAGGTCGGCGGCCTGGTCGTGGGCGGGTTCGAGCCGGACGCGAAGCCGTGGGGCATGGACGGCATCCCCTATCCGTTCGAGTTCCAGCTTCTGGAGGAGGACTGGGACCAGTTCTCGATCATCATGGAGAACGCGATCCACCGCGTCCCCGCCCTGGAGACGACCGGCGTGCGCATGTTCTACAACGGCCCGGAGTCGTTCACGCCGGACAACATGTTCCTGCTCGGCGAGGCGCCCGAGGTGCGCGGCTTCTTCGTCGGCGCCGGTTTCAATTCCGCGGGCATCGCCTCGGCGGGCGGCGCGGGCCGGGCGCTGGCCGAGTGGATCGTGAACGGCGCGCCGACCAGCGACCTGTGGCCCGCAGACCTGCGCCGTTTCGCCCGCTGGGCGGACAACGACACCTGGCTGCGGGACCGTGTCACCGAGACGCTCGGCCTGCACTACGCCATGTCCTGGCCGAACAAGGAGCTGGAGACGGCCAGGCCGCTGCGCCGCTCGCCGGTGCACCACCTGCTCGCCGCCGCGGGCGCGTGTTTCGGTTCGAAGATGGGCTGGGAGCGGGTCAACTACTTCGGTACGGCAACGCCGTACACCTTCGACAGGCCCGAGTGGCAGCCGCGGGTGAACGCGGAGATCAACGCGTGCAGGACGCAGGCGGCGCTGTTCGACCAGACGTCGTTCGGCAAGTTCACGCTGAAGGGCCGGGACGCGGCGGCGGCGCTGCAGTGGCTGTGCACGGCCGACGTGGACGTCGAGGTGGGCCGGGTCGTCTACACGGGCCTGCTCAACGACCGGGGCGGCTACGAGTCGGACCTGACGGTGACGCGGGTGGCGCACGACGAGTACCTGATCGTGACGGGTTCCGCGCAGAGCACGCGCGACTTCGACGTCATCTCCAAGGGCCTCGGCGAGCACCGCGCCGTCCTGGTGGACGCCACCGGTACATACGCCGTCTTCAGCGTCATGGGCCCTAAATCACGAGAAATCCTGCAAAGCGTGTCGAAGGCGGATTTTTCGGCATTCGCCGTCGGCTCCTCGCGGCTCGTCGACCTCGGTTACGCCACCGTGCGCGCCACCCGGATGACCTACGTGGGCGAGCTGGGCTGGGAGCTGTACGTCCCGTCCGAGTTCGCCGTCACCGTCTACGAGAGCCTGCTCGCGACCGGCCTCACCCAGGCCGGCTACTACGCCATCGAGGCCATGCGCATCGAGAAGGGCTACCGCGCGTGGGGCCGCGAGCTCGGCCCCGAGGTCACGCCCGCAGCGGCCGGACTCCGCTTCACCTGTAAGAAGACCGGCGGCTACCGAGGCGCGGACCGGGCCATGGACGACCCGGACCGTCACGTCGTCTCCATCGTGCTCGACGACCCCGAGGCCCACCTGTGGGGCGGCGAGTCGCTGCTGCGCGACGGTGAGCCGGTCGGCTACGTCACCTCCGCCGCCTACAGCCCGACGCTCGGCACCTCGGTCGCGCTCGGTTTCGTGAGCGATGCCGCGATGGAGAAGGCTCAGGTGGATGTCGCCGGAGAGATGTACTCTGCCCAGATCAGCCGTAAGGCGCCCTACGATCCCACCTCTTCGAGAGTGAAGGCATGAGCACATCCGAATTCGTCCTGACGCTGTCCTGCCCCGACCGGCCCGGCGTCGTCGCCGCGGTATCGGGTCTGCTGGCGGAGCACGGCTGCAACATCAAGGAGAGCCAGCAGTTCGGTGACGTGCGGTTCTTCATGCGGGTGCAGTTCACCGCGCCCCTGGCCGAGGACGAGCTCAGGGCGGCGTTCGCCGCCCTGGCCCCCGAATTCGCCATGGAGTTCACGCTGCGCGACGTGGCGCGCAAGATGCGGGTGCTCATCATGGTCAGCAAGTTCGACCATTGCCTGAACGACCTGCTCTACCGGGTGCGCTCCGGCGCCCTGGACATCGAGATCGTCGGCGTCGCCTCCAATCACCCCGACCTGCGCCCGCTCACCCAGTCCTACGGCATCGACTACCACCATCTGCCGGTCACCCCCGAGACCAAGCAAAGGCAGGAGGCCGAGGTGCTCACGCTGGTCGAGCACTACCAGGCCGAACTGGTCGTGCTGGCCCGCTACATGCAGGTCCTGTCGGAGGACCTGTGCGAGAAGCTCGCCGGGCGGGCGATCAACATCCACCACTCGTTCCTGCCGTCGTTCAAGGGCGCCAAGCCGTACCACCAGGCGCACGCGCGCGGCGTCAAGCTGATCGGCGCGACCGCCCACTACGTCACCTCCGACCTCGACGAGGGTCCCATCATCGAGCAGGAGGTCGCACGGGTCAGCCACGGCAACACGCCCCAGGATCTCGTGCGGATCGGGCGGGACGTGGAGTGCGTGGCGCTGGCCAGGGCGGTGAAGTGGCACACCGAGCAGCGTGTGCTGCTCGACGGTCACAAGACCATCGTCTTCCCCTGAGAACGCCTATGGGCGATAGGTGCCGAAGTACCAGGTGTTGCCCCCGGGGTCGGCGCAGCCGTACTCGCGCGAGCCGTAGGACTGGTCGACCAGCTCCATGGTGATCGTGGCGCCCGCCGCCTTGGCGTGGTCGTGGTGGGCGTCGGGGTCGTCGACGGCGACGTAGATGCCCGGCCCGCCCGGCTGCCCCTTGCCGATCATGATCATGTCCTCGCCGATCAGCAGCTCGGCGTGTACGACCGCGCCCGAGTCGTCCTTGCTGACCTGGTGGGCGGTGAAGCCGAAGGCGGCGGCCAGGAAGTCGATGGCCTTGGCCGGGTCCTCGTAGCGCGCGAGCGCGAAAACGGTGCGTGTCATACGGCCGAGTCTGCCGTGGCCGCCGCCGGAGGTCTTGGAAAAATCTGACCGGGCGTCTCCCCGCAGAGCAGGCGGAAGTCCCTGTTCATGTGCGCCTGGTCGTAGTAGCCGCACGCCGCCGCGGTCTGGGCGGGCGGGACGCCGGAGCCCAGCATCCGCCGCGCCCGGTCGAACCTGATCAGCCGCGCCGCCGCCTTGGGCGCCAGCCCGATCTCGTCGTGGAACCGCGCGACCAGATGCCGATGGCTCCAGCCGATCTCGTCCGCCAGGGCCGCCGCGCTCACCGAGCCGCCGGACTCCAGCAGCCGCCCCCAGGCCCAGCCGACCTCGCCGCGCGGCTCGGGGCCGCCGTGGATGCGCGTGGTCAGCATCGACTCGAACAGCGCCAGCCGTTCCGGCCAGCCCTCGACCTGGCCGAGCCGTTGCGTCCAGCCCGCGAGCAGGTCGTCGGCCGGGAGCACCAGGTTGGTCAGCTCACGCATCGGCACGCCGTACAGGCGACGTGCCCCGAAGGGGGTGAGCAGCGCCTCCACGCCCTCGGTGGGCGCCTGGGTCGTGGTGACGGTGTAGCGGTCGGACAGGCCGCCGGTGAAGGAAGTGAACCGGCCGCCGTCGACCTGCATCGGCGCGCCGAACCCGATGATGAGCACCGCGCCCGGCAGGGCCGGTTCCTGGCGGACATGGGGCTGCGCGTACCGCTCGCGGTAGGCGTACAGCCCCATGACGTACGGCCGCAGCGCGGGCCCGGGGACCCGCTCGACCACCGTCAGGTCGTCCACACTCCGACTATAGGTGCCCGCTCTTCGGCCGCGCGCGCAGCAGTTCGAGCCCGCGGTCCACGACCTCCGAGCGCTCCAGCCTCTCCACCCCGGCCAGCGGGAACCACGCCGCCTTGTCGGTGCTGCCGCCCACCTCGAAGCGCAGCTCCCCGCCCACGACGCGCGCCTCCCAGAACAGCCGCACCGCCTGGAACTCCGGCCGGGGATGGAAGCTGTTGACGCCGATCAGCACCTCGGGCACGACGGTGTATCCGGTCTCCTCCTCGACCTCGCGCACCACCGCGTCGTAGGGGTCCTCGCCGTGCTCGACGCCGCCGCCGGGCAGCGTCCAGTGCCGGGTCTCCCCGTTGACGTAGTGGGCGAGAAGGATCTCCTCGCCGCGCACGATCATGCCGTACGCGGCCAGCCGCCGCCGGTTCACAGCCCCGTGTTCCGCGCCAGGAAGGTCAGGGTGTCGGCCGACAGGTCGATGGTGCGGCTCAGGGAACGCGCCCCGTGCCCGACCTCGGTCTCGTTGCGCAGCAGCACCGGCCGTGAGGCGCCGCTCGCGTGCTGCAGGGCCGCGCACATCTTCCACGCGTGCAGCGGGTGCACGCGGCTGTCGGACTGGAAGACGGTGAACAGCGTCGCGGGGTACGGCACGCCCTCCCGCACATGGTGATAGGGCGAATAGCTCCACAACCAGCCGAACCCCTCGGGGTCGTCGGCCGAGCCGTACTCCACGTTCCACGTCGCGCCCAGGCCGAACAGCTCGTAACGCACCATGTCGAGCAGCGGAGCCGAGCAGACCACGGCCGCGTAGAGCTCCGGCCGCTGGGTGAGGGCGGCGCCGACCAGCAGGCCGCCGTTGGAGCCGCCGGAGATGCCGAGCTGCGCGGAGGTGGTGACGCCGGTGGCGATCAGGTGTTCGGCGGCGGCGTGGAAGTCGTCGAAGACGTTCTGCTTGTTGCCGAGCATCCCGGCGCGGTGCCAGTCCTCGCCCTCCTCGCCGCCGCCGCGCAGGTTCGCGATGGCGTAGACGCCGCCCGCCTCGACCCAGGTCAGGATCGAGGCCGAGTAGCCGGGCGTCATGGAGATGCCGAAGCCGCCGTAGCCGTTGAGTATCGTCGGGCGCGGGCCGTCGCGGTCGACCGGCTCGATGATCAGCATGCGGACCTCGGTGCCGTCCTTGGAGGTGTAGACGGCCTGCGAGGTCTTGACCGGCGGTACGTCGACCGCGCCGGGGGAGGCCGCCCACAGCGTGGTCTCGCCGGTGCGGGCGTCGTAGCGCTGGATGGTGGGCGGGGTGGTGTTGTCGGTGTAGCCGAACCACGCCTCGTGGCCGCCCTCGGGGCGCTCGGAGATGCCGCCGATCGAGCCCAGCCCCGGCGTCGGCACCTCGCCCAGGCGCTCGCCGTCCTCCAGGCGGTGCACGCTGATCTCGCTGATCGCGTGGCGGGTCCAGCCGACCAGCATGACCGGGCTGGTGAGATCGTCCAGGATCGCGAAGTCCGACAGCACCGCCTCGGCGTCCTCCGGGATCAGGTCGCGCCAGACCTGCGGCTCGGCGGGGTCGGCGAGGCAGATCCGGCCGCGCGGGGCGTCGCGGTCGGTGTGCACGTAGAGGCGGCCGTCGCGGCCGAAGTGCAGCCCGGTCTGCGCGTCCACGCCCTCCTGGACGACGACCAGGCCGGGGTCGTCGAGAGGGGAGGTGGTCAGGTCGGCCACCCAGAGGTCGTTGCGCGGAGCCGTACCCTCTGAGGCGGAGATCTGCAGCCAGCGGCCGTCGCGCGAGACCGAGACGCCGTAGTAGTTCGTCATCTTCAGCCCGGCACCGAAGATCATCACGTCGTCCTCGGTGGAGGTGCCGACGCGGTGCAGGTAGACGCGGCGGTGGAACTGCCGCTCGTTCTCCGGAACCTCCGTGCTCGGCAGGCGGCGCACGTAGTAGAAGGCCTCGCCGCCGGGCAGCCACGCGATGGGGGAGTAGCGGCAGCGGTCGATCGGCCCCTCCAGTCGCGCGCCCGTCGCCACGTCGATGACGTACAGCACCGATTCCTCGTCGCCGCCCACCGAGATCTGGTACGCCAGCAGCCGCCCTTCCTTGTCGGGCTGCACCGCGTCGAGCGTCGTCAGCCCCGAGGGGTCGATCGCCATGGGGTCGATCAGGGGGCGCTCGGCGCCGTCGGGATCCACGACGTAGTAGACCGCGTGCTCCTGGCCGGGCATGCGGCGGGAGAAGAAGTACCGCTCGCCGCGCCACACCGGGACGCCGACCGAACCCGACTGCAGAAGCTCCTCGATCCGCTCGCGGAAACGCTGCGGTTTCACCTGATCCCGGTACAGCGCTTCCTGCCCGAGCAGCCAGCCCTGGGTCTCCGGGCTGTCCGGGTCCTCAAGCCAGCGGTAGGGATCGGGCACCGGGGTGCCGTGCAGGTCGTCGACGAGCTCTTCTCGGCGTGCGGTCGGATACATGCCTTGACCCTACCGGCGGGGCGTAAAGCGCAGGTGATCCGGGCATAAAACACACCGTGCGTCCCTCTAGTTCGTTAAGAGGTGGCGGGATGCGCTCTTTTGACGACAGACTTGGGCAGAGGGCGGCGCCGTGGTGACACCATCCGTCGGGCCGTCCGGCGGAGGTCCACGTGACGGAAGCATCAGTGCCCCAGGAGGGGCCGCCAGCCGGGACATGCCACGGCATGTCCCCTTTGATACGCGCCCAGCGGGGAGAGTCCTCGTGATGCGCCAGGTCCTGCTGTTGAACGCCACCTATGAGCCACTGACCACGCTCTCGCTGCACCGTGCCATCGTGCTGGTGCTGAGGGAGAAGGCGGACGTCGTCCACCGTGACGGCAGGGGAGCGGTGCTCCGCTCGGCCAGCCGTACGCTGGAGGTGCCTTCGGTGATCAGGCTCAGGAGATATGTCCGTATTCCCTACCGGTCCCGCATCCCCCTGACCAGGGCCGCACTCATGCGCCGCGACGACTTCCGTTGCGCCTACTGCGGTCAGAAGGCCGAGACGATCGACCATGTCATCCCGCGCTCGCGGGGTGGCACGCACACGTGGGAGAACTGCGTCGCCTCCTGCACCCCGTGCAACCATCGCAAGGCCGACAAGTTCCTGGAGGAACTGGGATGGTCGCTGCGCGTGTCCCCGGCGGTTCCGCGCGGTGCCCATTGGCGGCTGATCGGCGCCTCCATGGTGGGCGACCCGCAGTGGGCGCCGTACCTGGAAGCCGCTGCCTGACGAAACCGCTTGGAGACCACATGCCGCGACCTGCGAGGATCGCGGCATGTGGTCTTTCACGGCGGACCTCGCCGCCTTCCCCGACGCCGCCACCGCCTTCCTGCTCGACGATCCCCTTCGCAACACCGTGCCGCTCACCGTGATGGCGGTCATCCGCGCCGGCATGCCCGCCGAGGGGGCCTACTACGGGTGGTGGAGCGTGGACGGGCAGGTCCGGGGGGCCGCCTTCCGTACGCCTCCGGCTCCGCTCGGGCTGGCCGCGATGCCCCCCGAGGCCGTCGAGGAGTTGGCCGGGGCCCTGGCCGATCGGGAGATTCCCGAGGTGATGGGGCCGCGCGAACTGGTCTCCGTCTTCACCCGGTCGCGCGGGGCGGTGCTCGCCGGCGCCGTCGAGGAGAGGCTGTACCGGCTCGGCCACCTCACCTGCCCCGACGTCCCCGGGCAGGCGCGCCGTGCCGTACCGGGGGATCTGCCGTTGCTCGTGAGCTGGTACCACGCGTTCGGCGAGGAGGTCAGCGTCTCCGCCGACCGCGGCGACATGACCGAGCGGGTGCTGCGCAGGATCGCCGCCGGTGACATCTTCCTCTGGGTGTCCGGCGGGGCTCCGGTGTCGTTCGCGGCGCTCTCGCCCGCACAGGGCGGGGTCAGCCGCATCGGGCCGGTGTACACGCCGCCGTCCTGCCGCCGTCGCGGGTACGGCGCCGCCGTCACCGCCCACGCCAGCCGGGCCGGCCTCGGCGAACGGGCCAAGGAGATCGTGCTCTTCACCGACCTCGGCAACCCGACGAGCAACGCGATCTACCAGTCGATCGGCTTCGAACCGCACGCGGACTACACCCACGTGACCTACGCGCCCTAATGTAGGGGCATGCCGCGTTACGACTTCCGCTGCCGCGCATGCGGCTCCACGTTCGAGGTGTCGCGCCCGATGGCCGCCTCCGACGACCCCGCCACCTGCCCGGACGGGCACGAGGACACCGTGAAGCTGCTGTCCACGGTCGCGATGACCGGCGGCGCCGCCGCTCCGCGTGGCGGTGGTGGCGGGGGCGGGTGCTGCGGAGGCGGCTGCTGCGGCTGATCCCGCAGGCCGTGTCAGCGGCCGTGTCAGGACGGTGACGGCGCCGCATCAGAGCGGTCGGCGACCGTAGCGGTCATGAACGGTTCCGCCATCGCCGCCCAGGGGCTGCGAAAGGCCTACAAAGACAAAGCCGTCCTCGACGGCATCGACCTGAACGTCCGAACCGGCACGATCTTCGCCCTGCTCGGCCCCAACGGCGCCGGCAAGACCACCACGGTGAACGTGCTGAGCACGCTCCTGACCCCCGACGCCGGGAAGGCGGTCGTCGCCGGGCACGACATCGCCACGCAGACCAAGGCGGTGCGCGCGGCGATCGGGGTCACCGGCCAGTTCGCCGCGGTGGACGAACTCCTCACCGGCGAGGAGAACCTGCTGATGATGGCGGATCTCCTGCACCTGCCCAAGGCGAAGGGCAAGCGCGTCACCGCCCGGCTGCTCGACCGCTTCGATCTGGCCGAGGCGGCGGGCAAGCGGGCGGTGTCCTACTCCGGCGGCATGCGCCGCAAGCTCGACCTGGCCATGACGCTGGTCGGCGCGCCGCAGATCATCTTCCTGGACGAGCCCACGACGGGACTCGACCCGCGCAGCCGCCGCACCATGTGGGAGATCATCCGGGAACTGGTCGCCGAAGGCACCACCATCTTCCTCACCACCCAGTACCTCGAAGAGGCCGACCAGCTCGCCGACCGCATCGCCGTACTCGATCAGGGACGGATCGTCGCCGAGGGCACCGCCGACGAGCTCAAGCGCCGGATCCCCGGCAGTCACATCCGGCTGCGGTTCGCCGACCGGCGCGCCCTCGACGTCGCGGCGCAGGTCCTGCGCGGGGCCACGAAGGACGACGACGAGCTGGCCCTGCGCGTCCCCGGCGACGGCGGGGTGCGGTCGCTGCGCGCGCTGCTCGACCGGCTCGACGCCCAGTCCGTGGAAGTCGAGGAACTGTCGGTGCACACACCGGACCTCGACGACGTCTTCCTCGCTCTCACCGGCCACGGCAACCAGGAGGTCAGCTCCCGATGAACGCCATCTCAGCTTCTTTCGCGGATTCCGCGACCATGATGCGGCGCAACTTCCGGCACACGATGCGCAACCCGCTGGCGCTGTTCAACGCCATCATCGTGCCGGTCTTCGTGATGTTCCTCATGGTCTACGTCTTCGGCGGCTCGTTCAGCGTCGGCACCGACTACGTCGACTACGCGACGCCGGGCCTGATCATCTTGACCATCGGCTACGGCATCGGCCCCACGGCCACAGCGGTGAACTCCGACATGACGACCGGATTCATCAACCGGCTGCGGGTCATGGACGTGTCACGGGCCGCGGTGCTGAACGCGCACGTGATCGCGATCATGCTGCGGACCCTGGTGTCCATCGCGATCATCATCGGGGTCGCGCTGCTGATGGGATTCAGCCCGACGGCGAGCTTCCCGCAGTGGCTCGGCGCGATCGGCATCGTCGCGCTGACGGTGCTGGCGATCGGCTGGCTGACCGTCGCGTCCGGACTCTCCGCGAAGACCCCGGAAAGCGCGGGTCTTGCCGGTGTCCCCCTGATGCTTCTTCCCTTCCTGAGCAGCGCGTTCGTGCCTGCCGACAAGATGGGGCCCGGCGTGCGGGAGTTCGCCGAGTACCAGCCGTTCACCCCGATCATCGAAACCCTGCGCGGGCTGCTGACCGGCACGCCGTCGACGGGCTCGGCCATCGCGGCCGTCGCCTGGTGCGTGGGGCTCTCGCTGGTCGGCTACCTGTGGGCGCGCGCGGCGTTCACGAAGCGAGCGTGACCTCGGCCAGCTCCCGCCAGTCCCGCTCCCGTCCGGCCAGAACCGCCTCGGTGAACGCGGTTTCACCGAGGCGATCGCGCGTCTCCCTGCTGATCCTGGAGGCGTCCGGCTGCGACAGGTCCGCGGCGCCGCGCACCCCGTCGCTGGCCGCGAGCAGCCGCGCCGCCTGCTCGTACTCGCCCCGGCGCAGCGCGAGATCCGCGATCCCGATCAACACCTCGGCCACCAGCGGCGGATACATCGCCTCCTCGGCCGCGCGGAGCGCCTCGCCGCGGTGCGCGCGCGACTGCTCCAGGTCCTCCTCGAGATAGCCGAGCAGGTCCAGGGACTTGGTGCGGGTCAGGAGACTCGGGCCTTCGTCGCCCGTCAGCGTCCGCACCGCCTCCACGTGCCGGCGTGCCTCGTCCGGCTCGCCGCGCCAGCGGGCGAGCTGCGCCTTGGACAGCTCCAGATCGGCCAGCTCCTCCGGCCAGGTGATCCCGCTCGCGCTCCGCTCCGCGTCGGACATCGCGCTCACGCTGGATCGCTCGTCGCCGAGCAGCCAGTACAGCTGCGCCTGCCGCGCCCGCAGGCTGGCCACTTCCTCCCGCACGCCCAGCTCGCGCAGAGCAGTCGCCGCCTCTTCGTAGTGCTCACACGCGCGGGCGAAATCGCCGCGCATGGCGAGCCGGTCGGCCTGGAAGGTCAGCGCCAGCGAGGTCCCCATCCGTTCGCCCAGCCCGCGGAACTCGGACAGGGAGGTCTCGATGTCGGTGTCCACGTCGGTCTCGTCGGCGCCGAGCGTGAGCCGCATCCGGCCGCGAGTGAGCCTGGCCTGCGCACGCACCCAGGGATGGTCACCGGTGATGAGCGGCTCCAGCGCACGCAGGAACTCTCCGGCCGGCTCGCGCAGCATCTGCTCCCACAGCTCGACGAACCCGAGCAGGGGATGGCGCGACCTGCTGCGCTGGGTGAGCCGGTGAGCCTCGTGGATCCAGTCCTCCGCCTGATACTGGTCGCGGCCGATCCCTGAGGTCAGGAACATGGTCAAGATGGCGTACGCCAGCGCCCGCACCTCGTCGGTGGCCTCACCGGGCACGGAACAGGCCGCCACGCTCAGCTCGGTGCCCTCGGCCCGGTGCCCGGCCAGGAACCAGTACCAGCCCGCGGCCCCGACCAGCCGCATCGCCTCCTGGGCCCATCCTTCGGCGATGGCCACGCGCACGGCCGTACTGATGTTGTCGTGCTCGGGCGTGATCGTGCGCAGCCACTCCAGCTGCGCGGCCGTACGCAGGTGCGGATCGGCCGTCTCGGCCAGCTCGGTGAAGTAGGCCACGTGCGCCCGGCGGGCCGACTCGGTCTCCCCGGCCTCGGTCAGCCGGTCGGCCGCGTACTCCCTGATGGTGTTGAGCATCCGGTAGCGCGGCGCGCCCTCGTCGTCGGTGAGCAGCAGCGACTTCTCGGCCAGCGCGGTCAGCACGTCGAAGACCAGCTCCCCGTCCAGCGCCTCCTCCGGGCACACGCGTTCCGCCGCCTCCAGGCTCACGCCGCCGGAGAACACCGAGAGCCGCCGCAGCACGCCGCGCTCGGCCTCGGTCAGCAGGTCCCAGCTCCAGTCGACGACCGCGCGCAGCGTCTTGTGCCGGGGCAGCACCGTACGGCTGCCGCTGGTCAGCAGCCGGAAGCGGTCGTCGAGCCGGCGGGCCAGCTGATCGATGGACATGGTCCGCAGCCGCGCCGCGGCCAGTTCGATCGCCAGCGGCACCCCGTCGAGCGCCCGGCAGATCCGCTCCATGGCCGCCAGCGTGGCCGGGTCCGAGCCGATGTCCTTGCGGACCAGATCCGCGCGGTCGCGCAGCAGCCGCACCGCGGGTGAGGATCCGATCTCGGCGGGCTCGGCGCCCTTCGCGGGCAGCGCGAGCGGCTCGACCTGCCACAGCACCTCTCCGGTGATGCCGAGCGGTTCCCTGCTCGTGGCCAGGATCCGCAGTCGCCGGCACTCGCCCAGCAGCCGGTCGGCGAAGGCCGCGGCCGCCTCGATCACGTGCTCACAGTTGTCGAGGACCAGCAGGATCGTGCGCTCGCGCAGCGCGGTGAGGAGCCGGTCCATCGGCTCCCCGCCCCTGGCGCCGCCGAGCAACGGCTGGTCACGCAGGCCCAGCGCGGTGAGGGCGGCCTGCGCCAGCTCACCGCCCGCCTGCACCGAGGCCAGTTCGACCAGCCACGCCCCGTCGGGCAGCTCGCCGAGCATCGTCCGCGCGGTCTCCGTGGCCAGCCTCGTCTTGCCGGAGCCGCCCGATCCCGTCAAGGTGACCAGGCGGTGCCCCATGGCCAGGCCGGCGACCGCGCCGACATCGCCGTCCTTGCCGACGAAGCTCGTCAGCTCGGCGCGCAGGTTCGTCCTGCGGTTCTCCGTCCGCTCGCCCAGCTCGCCCCGCAGCAGCGCCGTGTGCAGCGCCGACAGCTCGGCCGACGGGTCGGCGCCCAGCTCCTCGGCGAGCCGCTCGCGCGTGCGCTGGAACACGGTCAGCGCCTCGTTGCCCCGCCCGGCCTCGGCCAGCGCCCGCATGAGGGCGGCCACGAACCCCTCACGCAGCGGGTACGTGGCGACCAGATCGGTCAGTTCGGAGACCAGCTCCGAGCCACGGCCGAGCCGGATGTCGGCGTCCACTCGATCGCCGAGCGCGGCGACGTGGAGCTCGTCCAGGCGCGCGACCACGGCGTCGAACACGTCGCTGTCCTGCAGGGCGATGTCCGCCATGGCCGGGCCGCGCCAAAGCTCCAGGGCCGAGCGCAGCAGCTCCGCCCGATCGGCGGGCTCGGCGGCGCGGGCCTGGCCGACCAGCTGCTCGAACCGGGCCACGTCCACGGCATCAGGCGCCACGGCCAGCCGGTAGCCGCCGGCGTCCGCCTCGATGACACCGTCCGGCAGCACCCTGCGCAGCCGGGACACCAGCGCCTGCAGGGCGTTCACCTCGTCCGCGGGCGGCTGTTCCCCCCAGATCCAGTCCACGAGCCTCGCCCGTGTGATGATCCGGCCGGGTTCGAGGGCGAGTGCGGCAAGAAGCGCGCGCAGCCGAACGCCGGGCACCTCGACCGTGGCCCCATCGCGGTTCCGGACCTCGAAGGGCCCGAGCAGTCCAACTCGCACATCGGTCATTGTGCCGAACTTGCGGACGAGCTACTAATCGTCGTCGCACGGAGGCCGCAAACCACGGCCGACCTTCATCGGATCGTTATGGCGCGGGAGCGGGCTTCGTCATCGTCCTGACCACCAGCCGTGCCACCGCCTCGACCGTGGCCACGCCGTACCCCATGGCCGGGCTGCGCTCCGACAGCACCGCGAGCAGCAGGTCGTGGCCGCCGGTCTGGAGGCGGCCCACGCTGTTGACCGTCCACAGGCCGTCGTGGGCGCTGGCGGGGAGCCAGCCGTTCTTGAGCGCGACCTGCCCGGACCCCGCCGCCGCGCTCACCCCCCAGTCCTGCCCGGGCACGACGCTCGACATCAGCTCCAGGGCGAACCGCCGGTTGGCCGCCGTCAGCGGGCCCTCCGGATCGGTGAGCCGGTCGAGCACCTTCACCTGGTCCGACGGTCGGCTGCGGGTGGTGCCCCAGGAGTTCTCCGGCCAGGTACGCCGGACCCCCTGCTCACGCAGCACCGCGGTCAGCCCGTCGCGGCCGCCGACCGCCCGGTACAGATCGTGGGCGCAGTCGTTGTCGCTGACCCGGATCATCCTGCCCGCCACGCTTCGCTCGCGCTTCGTCAGCCGCCGCCCCTCCTCCTGCGCCTTCAGCGCGAGGGCCAGGAGGATGTCCACCTTGGCGACACTGGCCAGCATGAACGGCTCGCGCTCCCGGTAGGCGTAGCGGGTGGCCGCGACCCGGTCGTACACGGCCACGGCGGCACGGCCGGGCCGCGAGGCCAGATACCGCCCCAGCGCCCTGTCCAGCTTCCCCCGCAACTCGTCCGGCAACGGCCGCCCGCCGTCACCCGGCACCCCAAGCACCCGCTCGCCCGAGCTCGCCGCCGACACACCGCCAGGAAGACTTGGCTGCGTGTAGCTCCGAGGGCCGTCCTGCCCGCCAGAGGGGCCGGGCGCCCATCCGGCGGGCAGGACGGCCGCAAGGCCTGTCAGAGGTGCGGTCGTCAGGCCGGCCGGTGACCCGGACACCAAGCCCGTCGGCGGCCACCGGAACGCCGGCTCGAAGACCGCGGCGATCGTGTCGCCGGGCGCCGCGGGCCGGCCGGCGGCTGCCGGGGGGCTGGTCTCCACGCCGGAGCAGGCGGCCATGGTGACCGTGAAGGCGGTGATGAGCGAGATCCCCCGAACGCGCATGAGCGCGAGCCTGCCAGCCATCACGCCAACGACCATGGGCGGAGTAGGTCACCCAACCCCCAAGATTCCCCACCCGGCATGGGGGTGCCCCGGCCGGCGGGCAGCTGGGGCACGGGGCTGGGGTCAGGCGACCTTGCGGCGTTGGAACGGGAGGAAGCGGTCGGCCAGGTGGGGGCGGGACGGGGTGAGGGTGGGCTCGACGGCCAGTACGCGGTCGAACCTGAACGCCCGGATGCCGCGCCGCATCCGGCACACTCCCACGAGGTACCAGTACTCCCGGTGGACCAGGCAGGTCACCGGCTCCACGTCGCGGATCGTCACGTGGCCGGAGGCGTCCTGGTAGTGCAGGCGGATCATGAGGCGGCTGGTGATCGCGTCGGCGATGACGCGGGCGCGGGAGGCCACGTCGGAGGGCAGGGGATCGGTGAGCGTGGCCAGGGTGGTGGCGATGACGTCGTCGTCGAGGTCGAGGTGCTCGAAGACGTTGCGCAGGCCGCGCCGGGCGGTGACGGCCTGCGGGCCGGCTCCCAGGTGCGCGAGGGAGAGGGCGAGGGCGGCGATTTCGGCGGTCGTCAGCGGGCGGGTGTGAGACTTCACATCGATACCCATACCCAAACACTAGCTCCTGGCACCGACAATTTTCGAAAGCCTGTGCGGACTTCGCGCCGCCCATCCCGGTCACGCGGTGCTCTCGGCTGGTGCCGCCGGTCCCGGTCGCGTGGTGCTCTCGGCCGGTCCGGGCGTGCGCGCCGCCCCTCGGCCGTCTCGGGAGTCCGGTCGTCGAACGGCCCGCGTCCGGGCGGGGTGCCGGCCGGCTGAGGAGGGGCCGGGCCGTACACGGGACGTCAGATCCAGCCCTTACGGCCGGCGGCCACACCGGCGGCGAAGCGGGTTTCCGCGCCCAGGGCGCTCATGGCCACCGCGATGTGCCGCCGGACCGTGCGGACGCTGATCCCCGTCTCGTGCGCGATCTGCTCGTCCGTCTTGCCCGCCGCCAGTTGCAGCACCACCCGCCGCTGGGCCCTGGTGAGGGGGATGTCCTCGCCTTCGGCGTCCACCGAGTCCCGCCACATGAGGTCGAACCAGTCCGCCAGCATCCTCAGCAGGTCGGGCGAGGTGACAAGGAGGGCGGGCAGGCCGGTCGCGGTGGCGGCGACCAGGGCCATCGCGTCGTCGACCAGGATCATTTTGGTGGGGATGGCTCTGCGCATCCGTACCGTCTCACCGGCCACGGCGGAGTCGCTCATCAGCCGCCGGCCCCAGGGGACGTTGCTGTAGGCGGCGTCGTACAGGCCGAGGTAGCGGGCGCCGCCTTCCAGGGCGGCCGGAGGCGGGAGGAGGAGGCGGTGCGGCGTGGGCTCGGTTTCGAAGGCGATGGTGAAGGCGGCGCGGACGAGGCGGGTCCCGGCGGCGTACAGTTCCACGGCCTTGGCGGCGGCCTCCGCCATCGTCGGGATGACCTGGATGCCGCTGATCGGCGCAGAGGCGGGGTGGTCGTCGTGGGCGCCCCAGCGGCCGGCGAGCGCTCGCCAGCCCGCGGCGAGACGGGCCTGGCGGCCGGTGAGTTCGGCGTGTTCGCGGTCGAGGAGCGTGCGGAGGGCGGCGGCGATGCCGACCGGTCGGAGCAGGGCGTCGCCCTCACCTCCGCGGAAGGCGACGCCCATCGAGAGCAGTTCGAGGGTCTCCGGGGCCTCTCCGTCGACGTCCACGTCCAGCTCCAGCGCCCCGCTGGAGGTGAGCCGGTCGTAGAGCGCCTGTGCCTGCGGGCTCACCAGCCCGGCGAGGCTGTTCTCCGCCATCGGACCCTCCTATGGTCGTGGGATCAGCCCCAGCCCACGCCGTCGTCGAACCACAGCATGACTTCCTCCCCCGTATCTATGTGGAACTTCCTGACATGTCCTTTGTAGGAGAGGCCGGGAAGGCGCACAGCCTGGAGGGTTTCAGGGGAGGCCGGGGAACCGTCAGCGGCGGGCGGTCGCCTGTTCGCCCAAGGCGGCGATGCCGTACAGGAGACCGCCGACCAGATCGCCCACGCTGAACGCGGTCGCCATCGACATCGCGGTCAGCCGGCAGGCCCCGTCCGACAGCCACAGCCGGGCGCTCTCGCCGGTCACGATCTCCAGGGCCCTGCCCTCCAGGTCCACCAGGACGACCACGCCGTTGACGGCGTCGTCGCCCAGCGCCGCGTGCAGGCGTTCGGCGAAGTGGCGGCGCCCGCCGACGGGTCTGCCGAGGAAGACGCCGAAGCGCAGCCCGCTGCGGCGCTCGGCGAGCAGAAGGGCCTGGCGCAGGTCGTCGGCCTGGGCCGCGGTCAGTACGCGCATCGTCTCACCATCCAGCCGTCGCCCCGCCGATGTTCCTGCCCGGTTCCGCGGTCTCGGCCGCGTTCACCCAGTCGACCTCCGGCGTCCGCGCCCAGTGGGCGGCCCGGTCGGCCAGCACCAGGTCGGAGGTGCTGACGCCGGACTCGCTTCTGGACGGCCCGCCGAGCCAGACCGGCCCTTCCGCCGTCCTGCGGGCGCCGCCGCGCCCCGGCGCCAGGACCAGCAGGCTGATCAGCACGAAGATGCCGAGGGATGCACCGATGAGGAAGCCGAGGATCTGCCACGCGCTGCTCACACCATGACCGTAATCCCGGTTCGGCTGCCCGGCCAGACCTCATATGAGAGAGTCGGGAACCAAGATCCCCCACAAGAGGTCAAAACTGCTGTGGACACCCCAGAATCGATCGGTCGCTACCCGGTTGAGCGTGCCCTCGGCGCCGGCGCCTTCGCGTCGGTGTGGCTGGCGCGTGATGACCAGTTGCAGTCTTACGTCGCCATCAAGGTGCTCGCCGAGAACTGGTCGGTGGAGCCTGCGGTCCGGGAGCGGTTCGTCAAGGAGGCCAGGCTTCTGCGCCAGGCCGACTCGCCGCACATCGTGCAGGTTCATGACATCGGCGAGCTTCCAGACGGCAGGCCGTACTTTGTCATGACCTATGCGGACATGGGGACACTCGCCGGACGCCTCGCGGACGGGCCCCTGCCCGTGCCGGAGACGCTGCGGCTGCTCGGCGAGATCGCCGGCGGGGTCGGCGAGCTCCACCAGCTGGGCATTGTGCATCGTGACCTGAAGCCGTCCAACGTGCTGTTCCGGACGGTGACGGGTGGCGGCGAGCGGGCGATGGTGGCCGACCTCGGCGTCGCGCGGGCGCTCGCCGACGCCACGAGCCACACGATCGCCGCGGGCACGCCCGGCTACATGGCCCCCGAGCAGATGCGACTCGACGGCGCGCCCGACGAGCGCGCCGACGTGCACGGGCTGGGGGCCCTCGCCTATCACCTGCTGACGGGCCAGGTTCCGGGCTCCGGCGCGGTACGGCTGGCGCCCCACCGCCTGCGCCCCGAGGTGACCGAGCGGATCAGCGCGGCGGTGATGAAGGCCATCGACCCCGACCCGGATCGCCGCTGGCGGAGCGTGGCCGACTTCGACGCGGCCCTGCGCGGCACCGAGCCGGACGTGGCCGCCGACCTCCCCGGCGACGACTCCGAGCCGAAGCCCGGGGAAACGGCCGCCAAGCCGCGTACGCCATCGGGCAAGGCGCTGCTGGCCGGCGGCACGGCCCTGGTGCTCGCGGGCGCGGTCGTGGCGGTCCTCCTGACCCGCGGCGGCGGCCCCGAGCAGCCGCCCGGCACCGGCGGCACCACCCCGAGCGCGGCGGCCCAGCCGCACAACGACCTGCGCGACGACGCCCCGGTGCCCCAGCAGTACCGTCAGATGATCATCGAGGCCGGAACCTGGTGCGCCGACGTCAAGGGCCTCTCGCCCGCGCTCATCGCGGCGGTTCTGAAGGTCATGAGCGACTTCGACCCCGACCTGACCGACAAGGAGAACGACGAGTTCGGCATCGCCCGCTGGACCCCCAGAGTGCTGCGGCACTGGCAGCCGAACGGTCTCGCCCAGCCCGAGCCGCGCCCGCCCTACAGCGTGGAGCTGTCCGTGCAGTCCATGGGCCGCTTCTTCTGCGTCCTCGGGCCGCAGATCTCCAACATCAAGGGCGACCCGGCGGCCAACCTGGCCGCGCTCTTCCTGTCCGGCGTGGAGCCGATGAAGCGCTCCAAGGGCATCCCTCCGTTCACGAAGGAGCGAGTGGACCTGATCATGAAATATCGGGGCGAGTACCAGAAGAGCTAGGGCAGCAGCCGTAGGTCCGTGTCGATCACCAGGTTGAAGCGGAGCGCCAGGTTGATGAGGGCGGCACGCTGCCAGTCGGCCTTGCCTCCCTCGTCGGCCTGCTTCACCCGCAGTTTCGTCCTGGCCAGGTAGTCGATGTGGAAGTTGGCTCCGCTCCTGGTCAGGCCGTGTCCTGACAGCCGCTCGATGAGCTGCGGCACCGTCGGCACCACGGTGCTGGACGGGTCGCGCAGCCGGGGCTCGCAGAGCGCGACCAGGATGAGGAAGTACTTGGCGGTCCGGTCCAGCGGGAAGACGCCCATGGTGGTCGCCCCCGATCCGGCCACGGTGGCGGCCTTGCCGTACACGTGCTCGGGGGCGAAGACGAGGAAGCCGGTCGTGCCGTGCTCGGCGGGAAGGATCACCCGCGAGAACTCGAACGGCACCGGCATGCCCATCCGCTGCGGCGGCACCTTGACGAACTCGCCGCCGCCCTCGGGGTTCTCGACGACGTAGGTGCGGTCGGTGGTGAGGTTGGCGATCAGCCAGTAGTCGTCGACGGCGGTGATGCGCCCGGCCATGCGCGACACGGCCCGGTCGGCGATCACGATGTCCACGGGGACGTCGTCGGCGCCGCGGCCGAACGTGGCGGATTCACCGGGATTGAGCTCGGCCGCCACGGCCGTGTCGGTCTGGATGAGAACGGTGCGCATGGCCATGGTTGTAACGTCCTCGCCCTCTGTGCGGCCATCTGTAAGGTTCCAGGGTCTACCAGACCTCGGGCCGCCGATCACCCCAGAATCCGCCCCGGTACGCCTCGACCTGAGCCGACAAGGAGATCAAAACCCCCTCCTCCCCGGTACGGCCGGCCAGCATGACCCCGATCGGCAGCGCGTCCTCGGTCCAGTAGAGCGGCAGGTTCACCGCTGGCTGCCCGGAGACGTTGTAGATCGCCGGGAAGGCGGCGAAGCGCTTCATCCGCTCGAAGGTCAGCTCGGGGTCGTCGCCCTCCTCGAACCAGCCGACGGGCCGGGGCGGCAGGGTGACGGTCGGGGTGAGCACGGCGTCGTAGGCGTTCGTGACCGTGAGCGCGATCCTCGTGGCGAGCTGGAGCGCCGACTGCGCCTGGAGGAAGGACGGCGCGGGGGTGGCGAAGCCGCGCTCGCGCAGCCATCGGGTCAGCGGCCTGAGCGTGTCCTGCCGGTCGTCGGCGACCGGATGCATGCAGGCGAAGGCGTACCAGAGCGTCACGAACTGCGGCACCAGCTCGGGCCCGAACGGCGGCGCGATGTCGACGACCTCGTGCCCGAGCGCGGCCAGCGTCTTCGACGCCTCCTCGTAGGCCGCCAGGACCTCGGGGTCCACCTCGGTGCCCGGCACCACGGGCTCGGCGTAGCGGGCGACGCGCAGCCGTCCGGGCTGCCGGGTGGCGCACTCCAGGAAGGTGCCCGCCTGCGGCGGGGCGAGGTAGAGGTCGCCGGGGTTGTTGTGGGCCATCACGTCGAGCAGCGCCGCGGCGTCGGCGACATTCCGGGCGATCGGCCCGTTGGTCGACATTCCCGCGAGGTCAGGGATGATCGGGGCGAAGCTGATGCGGCCGCGGGTCGGCTTGATGCCGAACAGGCCGCACACGGAGGACGGGATCCTGATCGAGCCCGCGCCGTCGCTACCCTGCGCGACGGGCGCCAGACCGGCGGCCACGGCGGCCGCCGCGCCGCCGCTCGAACCGCCCGCCGAACGCGTGAGGTCCCACGGCGTCCGGGAAGGAGGTGACACATTTGTCTCTGTGTAGCAAGGCAGCCCGAACTCGGGGGTCGCCGTCTTGCCGAGCATGACCGTGCCGGCCTCGCGCAGCCGTTCGACCACGGTGTCGTCGACCGGCGCGACGAAGCCCTGGTAGCTGCCCGATCCGAACATGATCGGCACGTCCTTGACCAGATTCAGGTCCTTGATCGGCACCGGGACCCCGGCCAGCGGGCCGTCGGGCAGAGCCTTCTCCAGCGCCCGTGCCTGGGCGATCGCCCGCTCCGCCGTGACGGTGACGTACGCGCCCACCTCGGCGTCGAGACGGTCGATGCGATCAAGGTAATGACGGGTCAGCTCGAGCGGCGACAGCTCGCCGTTCCTGATCGCTTTGCCCTGGTCAAGAGCCGAGAGATCGTGAATAGCACTCACACTACTGAACAGTAGGGATCTCTAGCGGAGAATGTAATAGATACCCGGAAATCGGACGAGGAACACGATGACCTGGGCCATAAAAGTATGGACGCCCTAACACTAGGAAACCCGACGATCAGCAAGCTACCTTGAGTTACGTGGACTCCGACCTCCAGCGAGAAGACGGTCACAATACGTCACCGATCTGGGTGAGCGACAGGCCGGAAGATGAGGCCCCCGCGGCCAAGAAGTCGCCGGCCGCGACGCCCGCGTCGACGTATGCCCCCATCGAGCGCGCCTCGGTGCGCGCGCTGCTGCGGCAGCCTCGATATCGCCGCCTGCGCAACCGCGCGCTGCTGGCGATAGGCGTCGGCGTGGTCGTCGGGATCCTCGTCCGGGACTGGCGTATCGGCGTCACCGCGGCGATCGCCGCGGCGATCGCCGACACCGTCTACCGCGCCCGATCCGCCTCGACCGTGCCCGCCTGGCGGCGTTCCTCCGTGGCGGAACGCCGTACGGAAGGCCAGCTCAAGAGGCTCGAACGCAGCGGCTACCGCACGCTCCACGCCCGCGCGATCCCCGGCAGCGAGGCCCAGATCGACCACCTGGTCATCGGCCCCACCGGCGTCTACGCGGTCGACTCGGAGAAGTGGGACAAGCGGCTGCCCGTACGCGTGCAGATGGGCAAGAAGCTCTTCCACGGCCCCTTCGACATGAAGCCCAGGATCACCGAGGCCAAGCTGGAGGCGTCGCAGGCCGCCGAGCTGATCAGCAAGGCCTTCGGCCGCGAGATCGCCGTCGTGCCCTCGCTGGCGATCTACGGGCCGCCGGTGCCGTGGAAGGTCATGACCATCCGCGGCGTCGACGTCTACGAGGGCACCCGGGCGCGCAAGTGGATCACGAAGCGGGAGCACGCGCTCACCGAGGAAGAGATCGACCGCCTGTACGAGATCGCCGAGAGCGTCCTTCCTCCTCGCTACGGCGACGGCTGAGGCGTTCGGCCAGGTCGTCCAGGTCCCCGGCCAGCTCGTCGCTGGCAGGGATGCCTGTCTCCGGCACCCGGGACAGCATCGCGCTGCCGAAGCCCGCGACGATCACCGCCTGGTCGACCAGTTCGTCCACGTCCGGCCACGGGAAGCCCGGCTGCGCCAGCACCAGCGCGACGCACCCGTGCATCGACGACCACAGCGTGAGCGCCAGCCGCCTCGGGTCGCCGCGCAGGATGCCCGACTCCACGCACCGCTCGACGACGGCCACCATGTGCCCGAAGCAGGCCGCCGCCGCCTCCGGCACGGCCGCCGCTCCCCTGGGCGCGGCGGCGCGGTCGCCCGGGGGTGGCTTCATGAGCAGCACCCGGTACTGCACGGGATGGGCCAGCGCGAAACGCGCGTAGGCCCGGCCGCAGCGGCCCAGGGCGCGGAACGGGTCGCCGTGGTCGTTCTCGCGGAACAGGCGGGCCAGCTCGTCCCAGACCCTCAGGCAGACCGCCTCCAGCAGGGCTTCCTTGTCGGCGAAGTGCAGGTAGACGGACGGCGTCGAGATGCCGGCGCGGGCGGCGACGGCCCGCAGCGTCAGTGCCTCCTCGGTGCCGGACTCGGCCAGCAGGTCCTCGGCCGCCCGCAGGATGTCCTCGCGCAGGAGCGCTCCCTCGCCGCGCCGGGCTCTGGTCCTGGTCATGCATCTCACATTGACGTTGTTAAGTTAACGATGTCAACCTGAGCGCATGGCGATATTTCGTGATGCGACCGCTGTGACCCCCCAAGACGGCGGATACGCCGCCACCCTCGACCCGCAGTGGGCCGTGGGCACCAAGCTGCACGGCGGCTACCTGCTGGCCGTCCTGGGCCGCGCCGCGGTGGCCGAGGCCGGCGCCGGGCACCCCCACGTGACCGCCGTCAGCGGCGCCTTCATCGAACCGCCCGGCTTCGGCCACGCCGAGGTGAGTGTGACCAGGCTGCGCGTGGGCAAGAGCGTCGCCCAGGTGCGCGCCGACCTGTCGCAGGAGGGCAGGCCGCGTGTCTCCGCCCTGATCACGCTGGGCCGCCTCGACGACTCCGATCCCTGGTGGACGGCCTCGGAGCCGGTGGACCTGCCGCCCGAGCAGGAGTGCTTCCTGTCGCCGGTCGACCCGCCCGGCGCGCCGTTCCCCGTGCCGCTGATGGGCGTGGTCGAGGAACGCATCAACCCCGGCCACCTCGCCTTCGCCTTCGGGCAGCCGAGCAAGAAGGGCGTGATCGCCACCTGGCAGCGCCTCGGCGACGGGTCCGACTGGGACCCGCTCAGCCTTCTCGTGGCCCTCGACCCGGTGCCGCCGGTCACCTTCGACCTGGGGCTGCCCGGCTGGATGCCCACCATCCAGCTGTCGGCCTACGTCCGCCGCCTGCCCGCGCCGGGGCCGGTCCGCGTCAAGCTGGAGGCCACCGACGTCGGCGGTGACCGCATCGACCAGGTCGCCCACGTCTGGGATGGCAAGGGACGCCTGGTGGCCCAGTCCACCCAGCTGGCCGCGGTCCGGCTGCCCGCCTGATCACCGGTACTTCTCCGCCACCTCGGAACACCAAGGACTCGACCCGGCGGGCGGGCCGCAGGCGCCCACCTGCTGGGGGCGTTCCGCGCCCTTGGCGCGCAGGATCAGCACGGGCTTGTCGCGCGGGTACTGCCGGGCCGTCCCGCCGCCGAAGTCGATGCCGCCCGTCGCCCCCTGGATCGCCGGACCGGAGGCGGTGTGCAACATGCTGAGCTGCCGCCACACCGTGTACGAGTTCACGGGCACCGCGTGCCGCACCGGGCCGCCGAGCCGCCGGATCGCGGTGATCAGCGTCTCGGCGGCGTCGTAGGACAGGGCGGCGTGCCCGTCGAGCGTGCGCCCGGCGCCCGGCTCCTGGCACTCGAAGGTGAACGTGCGGAAGAGCTGGTCGTAGAAGTCGTGCGGCTGCGGCTGACCGCACCGGTTGGGCGCCACGGCGAACGACTGGTAGTAGAAGGGCACCTGGCCCACCTCGCCGCGCAGCCGTACGTCGGCGGCGTACCGGGAGATGTCGTCCCCGGCCAGGATGGTGGGCGGGGTGGCCGGGCAGGTCTCGTTCACGCCCTTGATGAAGGCCTGGAAGTCGGGGATGCCGCGCCCGGCGAAGTACACCAGGCCCTTCGCGTCGCACGCGCTCACCCCGGCCTGGCGGGGCTCGCCGGCGTAGGGGTGATCGTTGGGGTCCTCGGGGCCGGGCTTGGGGCTGCCGATGGGGGTGAAGCGCCGGTTCTCCACCGCGAACCCGGCCTCGGTGAAGCGGGCGGACACCTGCTTGCGCAGGTTGTCGCTGTAGTAGTCGCTGACGTCGTGGGAGTAGTAGAGGCGCGCCCGCGCCGGCAGGCCGAGCGTGGTCGCGAAGGCGGCGGCGACCGCGGCCTGCCGCTTGTTCTGCGGCGCCACCTGGAAGTAGAACGGCGACTCCTCCACCAGCCGGTCGGCGGAGAGCGTCGAGGCGACCATGGGCAGCCCGGCCTTGCCGAGCGCGTGGATGGTGGCGACGGTCTGCCTGCGACTCTGGTCGAGCCCGACGACGCCGACGATGGGCGCCTCGGCCTCGCTGGAGGAGACGAGCAGGCGGGCGATGGCCTCGCCGTACTGCATGCGACCGCCGCCGTTGGCGACCAACAGCCGCACGATGGGCTCGCTGGCGCCGGAGGAGTCGTTCTGGTTCTTCTGCGCGATGGCCACGCCCGCCAGCCCCTCGCGCACCGCGGCGAGCGAGTCGCGGTTGCCTGAGGTCAGCGCGGCGAGATAGACGATCGTCACGTACGGCCGCGCCGCCTGCGCCTGATCGGCATGCAGGGTGGCGGCCCGCTGGTTCTCCTCGTGGATGCGCCGGTGAACCTGGGCGATCTCCGCGGTGCTCGGCGTGAACAGGTACCCGGGCTCGGCCACGCCGACGCACTCCGCGCCCATGAGCTGCCTGCCCGACTCCGCCCACGGCGTCCACAGCCCGGTGGCGCACGAGGTCCGCTGCCAGGCCACGGTCTGCCCCGCGTAGGCGCCGGCCGTCGCGGCCAGCACGCTCCAGAACAACGCGATCGCCACCGGCGTGGACCACCAGGGCGGCTTCCTGGTCGGCGGCACCCAGAACCGGCTCGCGGTGCTGAGCACGACCGGATCCTTCGGCAGGCCGGGCGCCCGCACGTCGAGCGGCTCGCGCAGCACCTGCAGCGCCGCGGCCCGCCCGGAGGCGACGAGCTCGCGCCGCCAGCGGATCAGCGCCGAGACCGGGTCCTCCTCCTCGGCGGTGGGCGGGTCACCGCCGGGCAGGTAGGTGACCACCACGACCGGGTCGAACGACTCCAGGTTGGAGCGCCGCTCCGCGATCAGCTCGACCAGTTCCCCGCCGTGCTCGTTGAGCAGGAGCAGCGGGTAGAAGACGTGCCCGGCGCCCCGTACGTGCAGCGGCGTGCGCCGGTACTGCAGGCTCAGGTCGTCGAGGAAGGCCGACAGCAGCAGCCGGTCGACCCGCCCGGAGTCGGCCGGGTCGAGGTCGGCCAGCAGCGCGGGCAGCCCGGCCTTGGCCGAGTCCTGGGCCAGCGCCGTCCGCAGCGCGCGCAGCCGGCCGCTGAGCAGGGGCGCCTTCCCGCTGAGCCGCCAGTCGTGCAGGAACGGCGGAGCCAGCCTGAGCAGGACGTTGAACGGGAACGGCACGCTCTCGCCGCCCCGCTCGGCCGCCTCGATGCCCCAGCCCCAGGTGCGGTCGACCGCGCGCAGCGCCTCGCGGGCCGCCTCCTCGGTGTCGGGGCCGGCGTCGGCGTGCCGGGCCGTCCAGGCGGCCAGGACCTTCACCGTCATCCGGTAGCGCGGGAAACGCAGGCCGGGCATGCGCCTGAGCTTGCCGTCGGCCGACGAGCGCCGCTCGGCGCCGGCGCTCAGGTCGGCGACGATCCTGGCCAGGATGACGGGCACGGTGTCGCCGGGCGCGATCTCGGGCTTGGAGCGCCGGATGCGGGTGGAGATCACCGGCCGTAACGCGACGGCGTCCCTGACCAGGAACTCGGGCCAGTCGCCTGCGTTGCGCAGGCGCATGATCGGGATGCCGCGGCGGCCGGTGTGCTGGGGGCGTTCCTGCGGTTCCTCCTCCTGCCGCTCGAAGCCGGCCGGGACGTGCGGGGAGTCCTGCACGCCCTCTCCCCGGGCCGGTCGCCGGCACAGCCGGTCTATCGTGTGGATGAAGTTGCCGACCCTGGCCGTGAGGTCGGACTCGACGCGCCCCGAAGTCATGCGAACCTCGATAGCACCGTCGGTCGATCTTGTCACCGTTATCCCGAGCCGTGGACATGCGTCTCAGCTGTCGGGCGATAGCCGTACCATGGTGAGGACTCACTCACGATGGGAGAAGCTCAATGCCCGCCCTCAGGTCACGTACGGTCACCCACGGTAGGAACATGGCCGGAGCCCGGGCCCTCCTCCGGGCGACCGGCGTAGCCGGGAGCGACTTCGGCAAACCGATCGTCGCGGTGGCCAACAGCTTCACCCAGTTCGTGCCGGGCCACGTGCACCTGCGCGAGGTCGGCGACGTGGTCGCCGGGGCAATCAGGGAGGCGGGCGCGATCCCGCGCGAGTTCAACACGATCGCCGTCGACGACGGCATCGCGATGGGCCACGGCGGCATGCTCTACTCGCTGCCCAGCCGCGAGCTGATCGCCGACGCCGTGGAGTACATGGTCGAGGCTCACTGCGCCGACGCCCTGATCTGCGTCTCCAACTGCGACAAGATCACGCCGGGCATGCTGCTGGCCGCCATGCGGCTGAACATCCCGACCGTCTTCGTCTCCGGCGGGCCCATGGAGGCGGGCAAGACGCTCGGCAAGAAGCTCGACCTCATCGACCCGATGATCGCCTCCGCCGACGACAGCGTCTCCGACGCCGAGTTGCTGGAGATGGAGGAGAACGCCTGCCCGACCTGCGGTTCGTGCTCGGGCATGTTCACCGCCAACTCCATGAACTGCCTCGCGGAGGCGATCGGCCTGGCCCTGCCCGGCAACGGCACCATCCTGGCCACGCACAAGCGGCGCGAGCAGCTCTTCAAGGACGCCGGCCGCACGATCGTCCAGCTGGCCAAGCGCTACTACGAGGACGACGACGCCAGCGTGCTGCCGCGCGCGATCGCCACCCGCGAGGCCTTCGAGAACGCGATGGCGCTCGACGTGGCCATGGGCGGCTCCACCAACACGATCCTGCACATCCTGGCCGCGGCCCGCGAGGGCGAGGTCGACTTCGGGCTCAAGGAGATCAACGAGATCTCGCTGCGGGTGCCGTGCCTGTGCAAGGTGGCGCCGGCCACGAACAAGTACCACGTCGAGGACGTCCACCGCGCCGGCGGCATCCCGGGCATCCTGGGCGAGCTCGACCGCGCCGGGCTGATCCACCGCGACGTCCCGACGGTCAACGGCGGCACGCTCGGCACGCTCATCGAGGAGTGGGACCCGGTCTCGCCGACGGTTTCGCCCGAGGCCGTCGAGCTGTGGCACGCCGCGCCCGGCAACGTGCGCACGATCAAGCCGTACTCCCAGGACAACCGCTGGGACGACCTCGACCTCGACCGCGCGGATGGCTGCATCCGCGACCGCGAGCACGCCTACAGCGCCGACGGCGGCCTGGCCGTGCTCTACGGCAACATCTCCCGCGACGGCGCGGTGGTGAAGACGGCCGGCGTGGACGAGTCGATCTGGAAGTTCTCCGGCCCCGCGGTGGTGTTCGAGTCGCAGGACCACGCGGTCGAGGGCATCCTCGGTGGCAAGGTCAAGGCGGGCGACGTGGTGGTCATCCGCTACGAGGGCCCCAAGGGCGGACCCGGCATGCAGGAGATGCTCTACCCGACCTCGTTCCTGAAGGGCAAGGGCCTCGGCAAGGTCTGCGCGCTGGTCACCGACGGCCGCTTCTCCGGCGGCACCTCGGGGCTGTCGATCGGCCACGCCTCGCCCGAGGCGGCGGAGGGCGGCGCGATCGCGCTGGTCGAGGACGGCGACATCGTCGACATCGACATCCCCGGCCGCCTGCTGGAGCTGCGCGTGCCCGAGGCCGAGCTGGCCGCCCGCCGCGAGCGCCTGCTGACCGAGCTGGGCGGATACCGCCCGCGCGACCGCAAGCGCCCCGTCAGCGCGGCACTGCAGGCCTACGCGGCGATGACCACGTCGGCCTCGACGGGCGCCTCGCGCGACCTGTCGCAGCTGTCGTCACACCTCGTCCAGCGGTAGCGAGGCGAAGCCCGGCACCTGCTCGGGAATCACCAGCTTGCCTCTTGAGGTCAGCAGGGAGGTGGTCAGCGCCGTGGCCACCTCCTTCAGCGCCGCGCCGACCGGCCGGGTGCGGTCGGCCAGGAAGGCGCCGTGGGTGGCGACCTGCCGGATCGTCTCCGCGTTGCAGTCGCCCACCCCGAAGGCGATCACGTTCGGCCGGGCGGAGAAGGCGGGCGAGAGCAGATCCCGGTAGGAGGTGGTCCAGCTCTCGTCGTTGGGCCTGCCGTCCGACAGGAAGAAGACCGTGGGCCGGTAGACCGTGCCGCCGTCGGCCTTGATCAGGAAGACGTCGCGTTCGATGGTGGCGCGCAGCAGTTCCATGGCGGGGCCGTAGCGGGTGCCGCCGCGGGCGCGCAGCTGGGGGAGCACGTCCAGCGCGGCCAGGTCGGCCAGCGGGAGCAGTACCTCGGCGGTGCCGGAGAAGCCGACCACGCACAGCCGGGTGGCGGCGGGGGCGTGGGCCATCTCCAGCCGCAGCGCCTCCAGCCCGGCGTTGACCGCGTCGAGCGGCTCGCCGATCATCGAGGCTGACTCGTCGCAGACGAAGTAGAACGGCAGCACGTGCTCCGGCGTGGCCGAGACCGTCTCCGGGGCGGCCACCGGGGGAACCGGCCGGCGTAGCGGCTCGCCGTACCCGACGAGGGCCTGGAAGAGCTCCATCACGGTCGGGCGGCGCGCGGACCGCTTGGCCAGGCAGCGCTCGACGAGCGTGCGCAGCGTGCCGGACAGCGGCCCGAGCTCGGGCTCGGCGTGCGCGATGCGGTTGGCCAGCGCGGCGAAGTGCCCGCTCGTGCCGAACGGCGGCATGCCCGACGCGGCGAAGACCATCGTCGCGCCCCACGCCCACACGTCCGCCTTGGGCCCGAGCGGGCCCCCGCCGAACTGCTCGGGCGCCATGTACGGCGGAGTGCCGATCTGGGTGTGGCGGGAGAAGTCGGTGGCCTCCAATGCGCGGGCGATGCCGAAGTCCACCACGCGCGGCCCGTCGGGACCGATGAGCACGTTGGCGGGCTTGAAGTCGCGGTGCACGATGCGGGCGCCGTGGATGGCGGCCAGCGCGGTCGAGGTGAAGATGGCCAGGCGTTCGAGCGCGGCGCCGGAGAACGGGCCGTCGCGCTTGACCGCGGTGTCCAGCGAGGGTCCGTTGACGAACTCACTGATGATGTACGGCATGTCGCCGTCGATGTCGGCGTCCAGGATGACCGCGGTGCACGCCCTCGGCACCTTCAGCGCGGCGGCCAGCTCCCCCGCGAAGCGCCTGCGCGCCTCGGCGTCGTGGGTCCAGCCGGCCCGCAGCACCTTGATGGCGGCCAGCTCGCCGGTGGGGGAGCGGCCCAGGTAGACCAGGCCCTGGCCGCCCTCGCCGAGCCGGTTGAGTATCTCGTAGCCGCCGACGTGGCGGGCGTCGCCAGGACGCAGGTCAGCCGGCACGCCAGACCGCCTGCCTCGCCCAGTCGGCGCCGATCTTGCCGGCCTGCCGCAGCAGGTTCGCGGCCAGCACGCACTTGGCCGCCGCCGCGTTCAGCATCGAGGCGGCGGCCCGCGCGCCGGGGTCGGGTAACGCGCCCACCAGCGCGGCCAGACGGGTGATCCGCCCGGCGGCCACGTAGAGCTCGGCCGCGATCCGGTCGGCCTGCCCCAGGCTCTCCACCAGGGCCCGCGCGATCCGCTCCAACTCCGAGCCGTTCATCTCACACCCGGTTGGCGTAGTCGGTCGCGGTCTTGGCCGCGCTGTGCAGTGAGCCCGCCGCGGCCTTGACCGCCCGCGAGGCCTCCTGCAGCACCGCGATGATCTGCTTGTCCGCGGCGGTGGCCGAGCCGCCGATGAGCTCCTGCACGCGCGCGACGGCCTGGGAGAACTTCACGTCGAAGGCCTGGATGCCGCCCGCCGCCTGCCTGGATTGGTAGGCGACGTCGTGCAGCTGCTGCTTGACCTGCTGGATCTGGGACATCTATACGGCTCCGATCACGAGGACCAGCACGATGACGAGCGCGACCGCCCCGATGAGGGCGTACATCCAGACCGGTCGCCGGGACGGCGGCGCCACTGGCCGGGGCGGCGGAGGAGGGGGCGGCGGCGGATTGGCCGTGACCAGGGAACGGGCCGACCGAAGCTCGGCGAGGCTCTCGTTCAGCCCCTCCTCCAGCCGCTCCAGCGTGGCCAGCGCGGCCCTGGCCGTGGTGGGAACCCCCAGGTCGAAGCGGTCCGCGAGGCCCTCACGAGGCACCTCGCCCTCGGTCATGACCTTGTGGCAGAGCCCGTCGAGCTGCCCGAGCCGCCTCTCCACCTGCTGCCTCTCCTGTACGGCCGTGGCCAGCCGCTTCTCCGCGGCCGACACCGCCCGCCCGGCGGCGGCCTCGACCGCGTCCAGCCGGCCCCGCCCCGCCTCGGCCGCCCGCGCCAGCACCCCGAGCGCCTCGGTGTACTCCTCCCACGCGCTCACCCGAAGATCACCACCGGCAGCGGCTCCCCGGACAGCCCGTCGTGCAGCAGCCCCGGCCGGGCCGCGCCGACCAGGCGACCAAGGGCCCGCACACCTGCTGGACGGCCTCGACCGGGTGGCGCAGGAACAGGTAGGAGCTGACGTGGCAGCGGTCGAAGCCGAGGTGCTCGGTGCACACGTTCATGCGGTTCCACCAGCCGTAGAAGAAGACGCCCACGTCCGGCCCGTCCTTGACGATCTCCTTCAGCGTGTCGGCGGGCGAGGTGAAGTCGTCGCCCATCCGCATCCTGGCGCGGTGCATGCCGAAGCCGAGCACGTGCACCCACGGCTCGCCGCCGTCGCGTTCGCGCATCTCCTCGCGCAGCTCGGCCATTTGCCCGGGGACGGCCCGCGCCTCCTCGAGCCCGTCCAGCCAGACGAACCGGTCGGCCGGGCGCGCCTTGCCGATCGAGGCGCTGAGCCCGGCCAGCACGCCGCGGGCCGCGGCCGCGTCGTCGCCCAGGATGAGCAGCCCGGCGCTCGGCTCCTGACGCACGTCGAAGGCGGCGGGACGCTCGGTGACGGCCACCGGCACGCCCACCCACGGGCGGACCAGGCCGGGTCCCGACTCCACCGGATGGTGCAGCAGAGCGGCCAGGTCGGCGGGCTCGTCCTGCTTGAACACGCGCGGGCGGCGCTCGGCGCGGGCGTGGTGCCACAGCTCGGCCCGCAGCGCCGCCAGTTCCTCCTCGCGGGCGTGCGCGATCAGCGCGACGCGGTTGGCCTCCGGGGAGCCGTAGTCGTCGTTGAGCACGGCCTGGCCGCGAAAGCGCAGCCCGGCGGCGGCCGTGTTGTGCGAGGACAGCAGCGACTGGGAGTCGGCGGCGGTGGTCTTGAGCACGATCCGGTTGGGGACCTGGCCGAAGATGGCCTCGCGCTTGGTGGCCAGGCGCTGGATGCCCTCGATGGTCTGGGTGGCCAGCACCACGTGCACGCCGTAGGCGCGGCCGAGCCGGACGAGCTTCTCCAGCAGGGCGGTGGCCTCGTCGGCGATCGGGTCGTCCTCGGCGAGCATCACCTGGAACTCGTCGAGCACCAGCAACAGGCGCGGCGGACGGTCGGGGCCCGGGTCCATGCCGGCGATGTCGGTCACGCGCAGCCGCTTGAACGTCTCGCTGCGCAGCTCCATCTGCTCGTGCACGTGCCGCAGCACCGCCAGGCCGAACTCGCGGTCGCTGAAGACGCCCAGCACGCGGGCGTGCGGCAGCCAGCGCTCGCCGCCCAGCCGCTCGAACTCCAGGCCCTGCTTGAAGTCCAGCAGGTACATCTCCAGGTCGGCGGGGGAGTAGCGGGCGGCCAGGCCGTGGATGAGCACCAGCAGCAGGTTCGACTTGCCCTGTCCGGCCGAGCCGCCGATGAGGATGTTGGGCAGGGGCGGGTTGCTGCTGCTGAGCCGTACCCAGGCGGGCTCGCGCCCTTCGGCGCCGACCGCGATCCGCAGGCCGTCGCCCTTCTCCACCCGCGCCCACCAGTCGCGGCGCGGCGGCAGCGTCCCGGCGAACGGCACCCTCGGCAACTGCGCGCCCGCCGCCGCCCCGGCCACCGCGGCGAACAGCTCCGGCCCCGGCGGCGGGTCGGGACGGCAGGCCACGTTCTCCAGCCCGGCCACCACGATCCGCTCGCGGCCCGCCTCCACGCGCCGCAACAGCGCGGCCAGCCGCTCGGGCTCCACGCCGCGCTCGGGCTGGATCGCCGCGTTGTGCTGGACGAGGAAGCAGACGCCGCGCCCGGCCGCCGACTCGGCCACCCGCAGCAGGTCCCGCTGCACGCTCTCCTCCACACCCGCCGGGTAGTCGAGCACCACCATCAGCCGGTACGGCTCCGCCAGCTCCTCGAACGCGCACCCGCCCGACTGGGCGATGCGCTGGGCCCGCGAGTGCAGGGTGCGGACCAGGTCGCCGACCCGCTCGGCGAGCTCGGCCACACCGGACAGCGAACGAGGCAGCGCCTCGCCGAAGACCCCGAGCGCCCCGGTCAGCCTGGGGTCGTACGAGTCCACCTGGACCCGGCCGGCCGGAGCGGCCGCCACCGCCCTGAGCACCGCGCCCAGGATCAGGCCGGCGGCGCCGTCCCCCGCGGCGTACCAGCCCGCGGTGGGCAGCAGCGGGACGACGACCGGCACTTCGCCGCAGACGCCGACCCGCACATGTGTGGGGGCCGCGGTGCCGAGAGACCCCCACTCGGCCCCGGAGAAGGGCAGACCGGCGACGCCGGGCGCGAGTTCCGCGGTTGTGGCAGCCGCCGTCTCCCTCGCGCCGTCCATCGCCCGCCGCACCGCGGCCTGGATCCGGTGCCGTTCCGCCTCGGCCGTACGCTCGGCCCGCCGAACGGCTTGTTGCCTGTCGCGTTCCGCCCCGAGCTGCGCCTCGGCCGCGACCTTCCTGGCCACGGGCGCGTAGGCGCGAAAGGCCGCGACCAGTCCCCTGATCGCGGCCTCGCGATGGGCGACGCTCACAGGGCCACGACCACCCTGGCCGGCCGGAACACCCAGCCGTGCCGCGCGTACCCGCGGTTCCACACCTCGAGGATGGCGCCCGGCTCGCTGCCCTCCTCCGGGCGGGCGGCCGCCGCCTCGTGCGTGGCGCGGTCGAAGGCGGTGTCGGTGGGCACCTCGCGGATGCCGTTGACGGCGAGCAGTTCGAGCAGCTCGTCCCTGATCGCCAGGGCGAAGTCGCCCTCCTCGGCCTCGTGGCGGTCGATCCGGTCGATGACGGTGGCCACGCCGAGCACCAGCGGCAGCTGCAGGTCGCGGAAGAGCGCGCCCTCCGCCTGCTGGATACGGCGGGCCTGCTCCTCAAGGAGCTTGCGCTTGTCCAGGTCGTCGGACAGGCGTCGTTTGAACAGGTCGGTCAGGACGTCGAGTTTCTCGGACAGTTCCTCACTCATAGGATCTCCAGGTCGCGCATCGCGTTGCGCATCTGCTCGACGGCGTGGGCCCCCAGGTTGTTGTCGCGTTGCAGCTCGACGGCGCCCAGCGACTGCCCGGTCGCGCCCAGGAACACCTCGGCGTGCACGACGCCGTCGATGTCGTAGGCCATGACCACGCGGATCTCGGCCTCGTCCGGCAGGCCGGGCGGCAGCATCAGCTCCGTCGACTTCAGGACCGTCACGTAGCGCAGGTCCTCGTCGTCGCCCTCGGTCAGCTCGAAGTCGACCACCCGCTGGCCTGGCTGGACGGTGTAGAAGCTCTTCTCCCGCTTCACCGGGATCTTTGAGTTGGCCGGGATGATGATGGAGTTCTGCGCGATGTTGCGCTCGTTGAGCGCGATGGTGCCGAGGCTCTGCGAGGTCACGTCGCTGACCGCGACCGGGATGCGGGCGATCGCCCCGCTGGCCGCCGCGCCCAGCGTGTCGGCGTAGACGGCCGCGCCCAGCGCCACCGCCTCGTCTGGGTTGATGCCGATGTCCGGCACCCGGCCGGACATGCGCTGCACCATCGTGCTGACCATCGGCATCCGGGTCGAGCCGCCCACGAGCAGAATCCGGTCGATCTTGTCCCAGTCGACGCCGGCCTTCTCCATGACCTCCTCGACCGTCACCTCGGTACGGCTGAGCAGGCTCGCGGTCAGCTCCTCGAACTCCGCCCTGGTGACCGGCACCTGGAAACTCGCTCCCTCGGCGCTGACCCGCACGATCGTCTGCGGCATGCTGGTCAGGCGCCGCTTGGCCTGCTCGCACTGGCCGCGCAGCTCGGCCTCGCCCTTGTCCGACTCGCGCACCTCGGGCCCGCCCTGCTCGCGGATGCGCGTGGCGACGTGGCCCATGAGCAGGTTGTCGAAGTCGAAGCCGCCGAGGTTGCGGTCGCCGCCGGTGGCCATGATGTCGAACTCCGTGCCGGTCACCCGCATGATCGTCACGTCGAAGGTGCCGCCGCCCAGGTCGTAGACGAGGAAGACGCCGCTCTGCTGCTTGTTGAGCCCGTAGGCGATCCCGGCCGCGGTCGGCTCGTTGATCAGGCCGAGCACGTTGAGCCCGGCGATCTCGCCGGCGTCCTTGGTCGCGGTACGGCGGGCGTCGTCGAAGTAGGCGGGCACCGTGACGACGACGTCCCTGACCTCCTCGCCGAGCTGCATGGAGGCGTCGGCGGCCAGCCGCTTGAGCACCAGCGCGGAGACCTCCTCCGCCCGGTACTCCTTGCCGTCGGCGTCCACGTACGCCGCCTCCGGCTCGCCCATCTTCCGCTTGACGAACTCCACGCAGTCGTCGGGCAGCACGGCGGCCAGCCGCTTGGCCTCCACACCGACCAGCGGCGTGCCGTTCTCGAACACCACGACGGACGGCGTGAGCCGCTCGCCCTCGCGGTTCTCCAGGATCTCCGGGGAGGGCCCGCGCACGATGGCCGACGCCGAGTACGTGGTGCCGAGGTCGATGCCGATGACCGCCATCAGCGCCCCCGGACGATCTTGGCGTTGATGCGCCACTGCGGAAGGTAGTGGTTGCGGATCTGCAGGTGGATACGCAGCCAGGCGACCCCGCCGCCGAGCAGCACACCCAGGAAGAACCCCCCGGACCCCGCGTTGCTCAGGATGCCGACGATGACGAAGGCGATGATCGCCCAGAGGATCACGGTCTTGGTGATCTTCCAGGCGGTCACGCCGAACAGGTGCTTGGTCTCCATCGCGATCAAGTACTGTTCCTGGTCGGCGAGGCGCATCATGATCTGCTCGTCGTCGCTCAGCGTCCTGACCCGGTTCAGCACGATCCGGATCTGCGCGATCTCCTCGGCCGAGGTGATGTAGTACCCGTCGTCCTGCTTGGCCACGGGGATCGTCTCGGCGTGCGCGAGCAGCACGTCGGCCAGGTAGTAGGCGGCCATGCGCTTGTTGGAGCCGTGCAGGTGGAGCTTCTCCAGCACCGGGATGGCCTCGGAGTAGCGGCCCTGGTTCGCGAGGCTGCCGGCGATGCCCAGGTCGGCCTCCTCCGAGCCGCCGGTCAGCCGGTTGACCTGCTCGTAGCAGGACAGCGCCCGGTCCCATTGCTCCAGTTCCTCGTAGACGCCGCCGAGCTCCAGTTGCCGGTCGGGGTTGGCCGCGTCGAGCGAGGTGGCCTGCTGCGCCTCGTACAGCGCTTCGTTGAGGTTGCCCAGGCCCGCGTTGGCACGTGCCAACAGGCTCCAGACTTCGGCGGAGGCGCCGAGCGTGTTGCGCGCCTCGCGGGCGCAGTAGGCGGCGGAGTTGTAGTCGCCGATGGCGAGATAGTCGCGGGCCTGCTGCAGCCAGTCGCCGCTCGCCGACGAGGCGGTGACCGGCGCCTGGGAGCCGCCGCCCGCGGCCAGGAACGCGTTGAGCTGGAGGTCGTAGCCCTTGCGCCGGGCGTCGTCGAGCAGGATCTCTCTGGCCTTGGTCAGCAGCGCCACCTTCTGCTCGGCCTCCTGCCGCTTGCTGAGGTCGGAGCTGTTGGTGCGCTTCTGCCACTGCCGGAGCTCGTTGGTGATCTTCTTCTTGATGACGTCGGCCGGGTCGTTACGCTCCGCGCCGACGATGGCGTAGTAGTTGTCCATGCCGCGTCTCCATGACCGGGGGATCTCCATGCTCGGAAGCCAGATCGCGGCCCGCCAGTGCTGTTGCGGCCAATGGCAAGAAGATGACGTTATGTCACGCGCGACGGCGGCCTATGCTCCGGTCGTGGAAGTGATCACGGTCCAGCGCGACTTCCAGGGCAGCACGGCCGTCGAAACCCGGCACCTGCGGCCAGGAGAATCGCTCACCTTCGGTCGCGGCACCGCCGATACCCCGGTCGACCTGCCGCTCGACGACCCGGCCGTCTCGCGCAAGGCGGGACTGCTGCGGGCTGTCAAGGACTACTGGGAGATCTCCAACCAGTCGCGCCGCTACGCCTACGTCGTGGAGAACCTGGAAGGCGGCGGATTCGTCCGGCTGTCACCGGGCACGGTCGACGCGCCGATCCCGTTCGAGACCGCCAGGGTTCGCGTGCCCGGCCGCCAGGACCAGCTCACCTTCCTCGTGCTGGCCCCGCTCAAGCGCCGCCTGGCCACCGAGCACGACCCCGGCGGCGCCACCGGCACCCCGCAGCCCTACCCGCTCGACCCCGCGGCCAAGTACTTCCTCGTGCTCGCCGCACTGTGCGAGCCTCAGCTGCGCGACCCCGCCCGCGACCGCGTGCCGAGCGTCCCCGAGGTACGCCAGCGGCTGGCCGCCCTGGGACTGAGCCGCTCGGCCATCAACTACCACGTGGACTTCCTGGCCGGCACGAAGTTCCGGCTCCAGCCGCCCGGCCAGGGGGCCGGGGTCGACTGGAAACCCCGCTCGATCGTCAAGCACGCGCTGCGCTTCGGCCTGATCACCCCCGCGCACCTGGTCCTGCTACCCCCGGACTAGCAGACTCGCCACGTGGTCGCTGACGCCCTTCAGCAGCGTCGAGGGCACGATCGGGTGGTCGGCGATCGCGGAGAACAACGAGGGCAGGCCCGGCAGCGGAAAACCGTCGTCCTTCAGCGCAGCCGCCCCGACGTCGTTCTTGTCCAGCGCGCCCCGGCTGCGCTCCCACGCGTCGAGCACCTCCTCGGGGGAGGGCACGCCGAAGCCGTGGCCCACCGGGGCGGCGTGGCGCAGCCGTACCAGCGGGGTCTCGGCGAAGGCGAGCGCGCTGCGGGCGCGGACGCCGAGCTCGCGGCGCGGCCCGGGAGCGATCCAGTCCATGGCCGTGCACGGCTTGCGGCAGGTGGCCACGCACACCGCGAGCGCGCCGGCGACCTGGCTGTGCTGGCGGTCGAAGTAGGCCCGCCAGCCCTCGGGCGGCTCACCGGCCACCCGCAGCGTACGGTTGGTCGCCGACTGCTCGGACTTGGTGTGGTCGCAGTCGCGGTCGCCGATCACGCCGAACCTGCTGCCGTCGGCGCTCAGCCCGTCCGGCCAGCGCGCCGGGTCGCCCGCGTGGCCCAGCTGCGGCTCGAAGGCCAGCAGCGGCAGGTACTCGCTGGCGATGTGCACCGCGGCGATCATCGGGCTCAGCTCGCGGCGGTGCCACCGGATCGCGATGACCTCCAGCAGCAGGCCGTAGGCGGGGCGCAGCGACTCCAGGGCGCCGCGCGGCGTCTCACGGGGCGTCTGCGGCATGTGGCAGGCCCGCGCCCGGCGCTTCAGGTCGGCCGGCACGCCCCGTGCCTCGACGGCGAAGTCCTCGGCGTCCAGGGAGAGCAGCCGCTGCCCGAACTCGCACACGGCGGCCACCTCCTCGTCCGAGGAGAGCGCTCCGAGGTCGGCGAAGGCATAGCGGTGGGCCAGCGCGACGAGCAGATCACGAGTCGTATCCACGCGATCACTCTCTCACGGCTCGGAAGCCACCCGCGTCGCCCCGGGACCCGGGAGCGCGCGGTGTGTTCTGACGGTCACCCTGCAAGCTTAGAGATGGTCCGCAGGGCCCCGGAGCGATGCACTAGCTGTCATGGATATGCACTGGACAGATCAGAACCCGAAGTCGGGCACCACCCATCACGACGGGCAGGGCTCGCGGACGCACTGAATCTCGCCCGGCTGGCCGGTGGGGTCGCCGGTCGGCTCCTCCGGTCCTGGCGTCGTGGGCTCGACCGTGGGCGTGGGCTCCGCGGTCGGGGTCGGCTCGGCGGTGGGAGTGACCGTGGGGGTCGGTACGGTCGGCGTCGGCTCAGGCTCGTTCGTGGCCGTCGGGGTCGGCTTGGGGGTGGGCGAGGTCTTGGCGGGCGGCAGCGCCGGCTTGCCCTTGACCTGCTCGCGCTCGGTCGGCGGCGTCACCGTGGCGTTGCCGCCGGGAGGCAGGATGCTCTGCTGCTCGAGCGGCGCCACCGGGCGCAACCACAGAGAGCCCACCACGGCCGCCGTGGCCAGCACCGCGGCCGAGACGGTCAGCGCGCCAACCAGCGCCCGGCGGCGGCGCGGCGCGGGCGAGGCGTGGGGGTCGGCCAGCGCCCTGCGCGCGGCCTCGCCCATGTCGGCGGCCGAGGCCCAGCGCCGGTCGGGTGTCTTCTCCAGCGCCTTGGCCACGACGGCGCGCGGGCCCGGCGGGATGTCGTCGGGCAGCGTGGGCGGCGGCTGGTGCAGATGCTTGTAGATGATCTGCACGGGGGTGTCGCCGTCGAACGGCAGCCGCCCCGTCAGGCACTCGTAGGCCACCACGCCCAGCGCGTAGACGTCGACGGCGGGCGTGACGTCGCTGGCGGTGGCCATCTCCGGCGCGCAGTAGCCGGCCGAGCAGAGCATCGCGCCGGTGGCGGTGAGCTGCCCCGCCGAGACCGAGTGGGCGATGCCGAAGTCGGTCAGCGCCACCCGGCCGTCGGGCCGCAGCAGCAGGTTGCCCGGCTTGACGTCGCGGTGCACGATGCCCTGCGCGTGGGCCGCCGACAGCGCGTCGGCCACCTCGGCGACCAGCCGCATCGTGTGGGCGGGGGTGAGCGGCTCGCGGTCGAGCGCCCGGTCGAGCGACTCGCCCTCGACGTACTCCATCACCAGGTAGCTCAGCGTGCGCTCGCCGACCGTGGCCAGGCCGTAGTCGTAGACGTCGACGACGCCGGGGTGACGCAGGGTGGCCATGGCCCGCGCCTCGTTCTGGAAGCGCTGGGCGAAGGTGGCGTTCTCGCTCAGGGCGGGCGTGAGCACCTTGAGCGCGACCTCGCGGCCGAGGACCGTGTCGGTGGCACGCCAGACCTCGCCCATGCCGCCACCGCCGATCCGGGTGGTCAGCTGGTAGCGATCGTTGAGTGTGGTCCCCGAGCCGAGCACGCCTTCAACGCTAACACCGGCACCTGCCTGCCACGCGGGAATCAAGAAGCGGGCGCCCCCCGGAAGAGGGGAGCGCCCGCATTGTTCAGAACGCGCCGGTCGTGGTGCCTCCGCTGCCGGTGGCGGGGGTGGTGAAGGCGCTGTTGGCGCCCGGCTGCCACTGGTCGGCGGTGTCGGGGAAACCGGCCTCCTGACGCTTGACGCACTTCCACTCGACCGGGGTGTTCGGCGGGAGCTTGCCGATCGTGCCGGTCCAGGTCGGGTACGCCGTCGGCGACAGCTTGACCGCGTTCGCGACCGACCAGTCGCCCAGCTGCGGGACGCCGCCCACGGCGTAGACGGACTGGCCGGGCGTGGTGGTGCCGTTGGCGCAGGAGAACGTCATCGACACCGGCGCCTGGCCGAGCGTGAACGCGAACGACTTGGCCGTGGTGACGCTCACGCTCGCCGACTTGGCCACGACGAGGTTGCCGCCGGCGTTGTACCAGCCGCTCGCGGCCGCGTCGAAGGCGGCCTTGTCCGCGTGCTGGGTGAGCGGCGTGCCGTTCAGCGTGACCGCCGAGGCCTGGGTGTCGGCGACCAGCTCGACGACGTTGCGCCGCGCGGCCGGCGCGCCCGTGTACGTGCCGCTGGACGCGGCCACCGTGACGGTCGCGGTCGAGCCGCTGAGCTGCTGTCCGAGCTGTGTCGTCCGTACGGCCCCGCCCTGGTAGGCGGTGGTGGCCCCGTCGTCCTCGTAGAGGGTGAAGTTCGAGGCCGCCGGATCGGCGTACACCCGGGCGACCAGCTCGTCGCGGGTGCTGGAGTCGGTCCGCTTGCCCAGCACGTTCATGGTCTTGTCGTCCACGAACATCTTGGGGATGATCGCCCCCGCCCTGGCGAAGGCGGGCAGCCGGAACTCGCCGCCGACCCACAGCGGCCGGTCGTTGAACCACTGGCCGGTGCTGGTCAGCTTCTCGCCCGTGCGGTAGTCGAACCATGTCCCCGCGGGCAGGTACATGTTCCTCTTGCGTTCGTTCTTGCCGGCGACGACGCCGACGAGCAGGTCGCGGCCGATGAGCTTCTCGCTGCCCATCTCCCGGACGTTCGGGTCGTTCTGGTAGTGGTAGACCAGCGGCGGCACCAGCGGTTCGCCGGTCCGGTTGGCCCGGTGCGCGAGCGAGTAGTAGTAGGGCGTGAGCTCGTACCTCTGGCGGAGGTTGGCGAGGTTGCTGGGCACGTGGCCGATCTGGTCGGGGGAGGTCTGCGCGCAGTTGCACAGGTTCTCGGTGTGCGGGCGGACCGGCACCTCGAACCAGGCGCCGTTGGCCAGCCACTGGGTGTAGAGCTCGTTGAGGTCGGAGTCGAGCATCTCGCGGCGGAAGCCGCCGATGTCGGAGCCGAAGTAGTCGATGCCGGACATCGACATGTGCATCTGGACGTTCTGCTGCTGGGCCAGCGCGGTCAGCTTCGAGCCGATGTCGGCCGACCACATGGCGACGCCGTGGCGCTGCATGCCGGCGGCGCCGGAGCGGGCCAGCAGGAAGGGGCGCTTGGTCGTGCCGGCGGCGTAGCCGCGGGCGATGCTCTCGGCCCACTTGAGGTTGTAGACGTTGTGGTAGTCGGCGTGGGCGTGCTTGCCGGGCAGGACTCCGGCGGTCCAGTCGCCCGCGTCGTACATCTCGGGCTCGCCGAGGTCGAGCCAGTGGCCCTGGACGCCCTGGTCGATCAGCGGCTTGCGTTTGGTGGTGTGCCAGTGGTCGCCGGCGGCGTCCTGGGTCCAGTCGATCATGCCGCCGCGGCCCCACCAGTCGTTGGTGGTGAGGTAGGCGGGCAGGCAGGTCGCGCAGCCCGCCCGGTTGAGGTAGCCGCGGGCGGCCATGTCGGAGTGCTCCGGCCGGTTCTTGCCGATGTAGGACTCTTCTATGGTCATCAGGCCGATGCCCTTGTTCGCCTGATAATCGGAAATAGCGGCAGATGGGTTGGGGAAGGCTGATGTATCCCAGGAAAGTGAGCCCATGCGGGTGTTGTCGGAACCGGCGGTCACCCCGCCGAACCACGGCAGGTCCAGCACGAAGCCGTCCACCGGGAACTTCGCCGTCCGCAGGCCGGTGAGCCGGTTGTCGATCTCGGCCCAGTTGTCGTAGCCGAACTCCGACACCCACAGGCCCAGCGACTTCTTCGGCGGCACCGGCGGGCGGCCGGTCAGCTCCAGGTAGTCCTTGCGCAGGTCGGGCAGGTCGGCGCCGGTCATCGTGTACCACCGGAGCTGGTCGCCCCACGTGTCGACCGTCCAGGGGTCGCCGGTCAGGTTCCACTCCTGCTTGTAGACCTGGTCGAGCAGGAGGCCGTAGTTGAGGTTGCTCGCGCCGACCGCGAACAGCACCGGGATCTGGGCGTTGCCGACCGGGCCGTTGTCGGTGTCGTAGGCCATGGCGTTGCCGTACTGGCCGCCGGGGGTCCGGGTGCGCCCCACCCAGTCGCCGTCGGCGCTGCCGCCCATGAAGAACTGCTCGCCGAGGCCGTAGGCGTTCTGGATCTGGCCCTTGGTGAGGCTCAGGCCCTTCCACGCCTGGCCCAGGTTGCGGGGGCAGGCCTCGTACAGCTGACGCGTGGGGTCGGAGACCTTCACGCACAGCGTGCCGGGGGTGACCTCGACCTTCATCGCGGCCGTGGTGAGCGTGTTGCCCGACTGGTTGAAGCTGGTCGGGCCGGTGTAGTCCTTCTTGGCGATCTGCGGCGTGGTGAACAGCGGCGCGCCGGTTCCCGGGCTGCTGCCGTTGGCCAGTTCGAAGTGCACCAGGTCGTCGTCGAGGAACTCCACGATCAGGTAGGTCGAGCCGCTGGTGAACTGGACCCGCTGCACCGCCGCCTGCGCGGGCAGGGCGATGAGCAGCGGGGCCAGCAACGCGGCCAGGAGGATCAGGACGCGTCTCATGGCCGGGCCACCGCCAGGTTGTCGAGGTTGATCCCGTTGCTCGCGTACTCGATCTTGATGGTGTGGGCGCCCGCGGTCAGGCTGACCGGGAGCGTGGCCGTGCCCCAGGTGTCCCAGTTCGGCTGGGCGGGCAGCGGCAGGGTGCCGGCGGAGACGCCGTCCACGTACACGGTGCGGGTGGCCGCGACGGTCGTGGAGTAGCGGAACTTCAGCTGGTGGCTGCCCGCCGCGTCCGCCTTCACCTGGAAGGTGACCGCGTCGCCCGCCTGGGCGAAGCCGTCCACGAAGCCGGTGCCGGTGTAGCCGGGGTGGTCGTTGTTGGTGCTCGTGCCGGTCCCGGCGGCGAACTCGGCCTCGTAGGCGGCCTTGTCCACGCCGTTGAGCACGATCGTGCGGTTGCCGGTGGCACTGGCCAGCTTGACGTGCGTGAGCTGCTGGACCGGGTCCCACCACCAGCCCTCGGACGCCGCCTTGAGGTCGGCGAGCGTGGCGCGCGCCGTGGCGCCGGTGACCGTGCCCGGCTTGGTGGAGGCCACCTGCAGCGTGCTGGTGGTCGTCAGCGCGGGGACCGTGACCGTGGCCGTGTGCGCGCCCCAGTTCTCGGCGCTGGAGATGGTACGGCTCACGCCCGCCGAATCCTCGAAATACGAGTAGGAGGTGGACCCCGCCGGATAAATCCGGAAGGCGAGATTGGTGTAGCTGGAGACGCTGTTACCGATCTCGCCGCCCAGCTCGTAGTCCGCGTTGAGGTTCAGCGGGATGATCGCGCCCGGCTTGGCGTAGACCGGGATCGTGTCCAGCCCGGCCGCGTACGTCTTGGTGCCCGGACCGGTGAAGCGCCCGCCGTTCCACAGGTCGTACCACTCGCCCGCGGGCAGGTAGACGTTCCTGGACGAGGCCCCCTGCGCGGTGACCGGCGCCACGAGCAGCTGCGAGCCGAACATGTACTGCTGGTCCTGCGCCGCGGCCGCCGCGTCACCGGGGAAGGAGTAGCTCATCGCGCGCATCATCGGAGCGCCGGTGACCGAGCCGGCCTTGGCCTCGGTGTAGAGGTAGGGGATCAGGTTCATCCGCACGTTGGCGAACTTGCGGAACGTCGGCACGACCGTGGTGTCGCCGGTGCGCGCCTGCACGTTCCACGGCGTGCGCGCCTCGGAGACCGGCGGATTGGCCTTCTCCGAGTGGTACTGCATGACCGGCGAGAACACCGCCTGCGCCGCGCTGCGCAGATACAGCTCCGCGCTCGGGAAGTCGCCGGTGAAGCCGGCCAGGTCCCACGCCGTGTACGGCACGCCCGACTGCCCCGCCGAGATCATCGCCCGCACCGCCTCCTGGAAGGCGGGGAAGCTGGAGTTCTGGTCACCCGCCCAGAAGATCGAGTTGGCCTGCGCGCCCGCGGTGCCGGCCCGGCTGAAGATCGTGTTCTGCGCGTTCTTGCCCTTGACGTAGGCGTTGTAGGCCTGGGTGTAGCTGTTGGGGTAGGCGTTGTGCATCTCGTCGCCCTTGCGGCCGTCGGCGAACTGCACGCCCCTGCCGAAGATCGCCTCGCTGCCGTCGGTCTTGAAGCCGTCGATGCCCACCTCGTCCATGAGGTAGTCGCGCTTGCTCATCCACCAGCTGGTCGCCGACGCACTGGTGAAGTCCGGCACCGTGCTGTCGCCGAACCACTGCCCGGTCGGAATGCGGTAGGGGCCGTTCGTCGGGTTCTTCACGACGTAGTTCTGCGCCTGCGCGTAGGCCCTGTCGTTGAGGTGCTGCTGCGGGGCGGTCGGCGGGTTGCTGTCGAAGTTCTCCTTGAGCACCGGGATCTGCCAGAGGATCACCTTCACGCCCTTGTTGTGAGCGTTGGTGACCATGGCCTTGGGGTTCTGCCAGGCGGTGCCCGCGGGGAAGCTCAGGTTGGCGTAGGAGAGCTTGCCGCTGCCGGGCGTCGGCGTGTACGTGGCGCCGTGCCAGACGTAGAACGTGGCCTCGTCACTCCACTGCTCCAGCACCAGGGCGGTGTGCGGGATCTTGTTCGTGGTGACCTTGCCGAGCTCGCTCTCCACCTCGGCCTGGGTGTTCCACTCGTTGGCCGACATCCACACGCCGAACGCCCACTTGGGCGGCAGCTGCGGGCGGCCGGTGACCGCCGTGTAGTCGTCGACGATCTTCGCGGGCGTGCCGGTGAAGACGTGGTAGTCGAGGGTGGAGTTCAGGGCGCCGCCGGTGTCCACGGTGAAGGCCGCCCGGTCGCCGGGGGCGAAGCGGGCGTAGCGGCTGGTGTTCACGTAGAGGCCGTAGCCGGCCGAGTTCAGGAAGAACGGGACGCTCAGGTAGGTGCGCCGGGTGGCGCCCTGGTCGCGGTACTGGTTGTAGACGTAGTTGTGAACCTCGGTGCCGCGCTGGTCGAGGCGGTCGTAGCGCTCGCCGTACCCCTCGAAGCGCTCTCCCGAGGGTGAGCTGTACGCGTCCTCGATCTTGGTCACGGTCGTGGCGCCGTCGCTGGCCCAGCGCAGGTTCGCCGCGTCCTGCCGGGTGATCAGCGTGGTGCCGTCGGACTTGTAGACCGACAGCCGGTACGGCGACTTCTGGAGCTTCAGCACCATCGCGCTGGTCGAGATCGTCAGCGTGCCCGCCGAGTCGGACACGGTGTAGCCGGAGGCGCCGGAGATGTTCAGGCCCTGGCCGTTCGGCGCGACCTGGGTGCGGAAGCGCTCGGCGGCCGGGAAGGCGAAGCGGATCTTCGGCGTGAGGCCGCCCGCGCTGTCGCCGGTGGTCACGTCGACCGAGGTGCCGTTGTTGGTGAAGCCGGTGATGTTGGTCGGCGAGCTCCACGAGGTGACCGTGAACGGGAACGGGCCGACGGACTTCTGGCCGCCGCCGTTCACGTCCGCGTTGACCGTGTAGCTGATCTTGTCGCCGCGGGCGAAAGTGCCCAGGTTGATCTTCCAGTAGCTGTTGTTGCCGCTGTTGTGGTCCCAGGCGGCGCCGACCGGGGTCTGGTTGACGCCGTTCTTGGTCCAGGTGGCCCAGACCGTCTGGCCGGGCTCGATCGGCCAGGTGGTCGCCTTGACCGTCACCGCCTCCCCGGCCATCGGGTCGCGCGGCGTGCGCTCGTGGGGCTCGCTGGAGTACAGGTCGTCGATGCCGGTCGGGTGGTGGAAGACGCCGTCGAGGGCGTACGCGGGGACGGTGACGAGGGAGGCAAGCAGGACGATCGCCGCGACGACGACGCCCGACCGTAAGCGGATCACGGGTGGAGCACCTCTCAGACGGAGAAGACGGCGGACAGCTCGGGCCAGCGCTCGGCGGAGCAGAGCACGGGCGGGCGGTCGAGGGGAGCGGGCAGCGTGACCTCCTGCCCGCCGTCGAGGCGCGTGCCGGTCCAGACGTCGACCCACGCGCCTTCAGGTAGATAGACCGAGATTTCCGAAATGTCGGGATCGGTGACCGGCGCGACCAGCAACGCGTCCCCCAGCTTGTACTGCAGCGGGAAGCGCCAGATCGCCGGATCGTCCGGGTGATCGAAGAACAGCCCCCGCATCAGCGGCGCGCCCCCGCCGACCGCCTTGCGCGCCTCCTCCGCCAGGTACGGCACCAGCCGCTCGCGCAGATGGGCGAACCGGCGGAAGACCGGCAGCACCCGGTCGTCACCGGTGCGCTCCGCCACGTTCCACGGCGTGCGGTCCCGGCTCGGCGTGCGGTGGTGGTTGAACTCCGAGTGGTATTGCATGATCGGCATGAAGCACGAGGTCCCCGCCGCCCGGAGATAGAGCTCCGCCCCCGGCACCTCCCCGGAGAACCCGGCCAGGTCCCACCCCCAGTAGACGATCCCGCAGGCGGAGGCGGTGATCCCGGCCCTGATCGAGTTGCGGAACGCCGGCCAGGTCGAGTCCTCGTCCCCGGCCCAGAACGCGCCGTGCGGCTGCGACCCGGTGAACCCGGCCCTGCTGAACGTCACCGGCGCCTTGCCGGAGGCCCGCAGCAGGTCCCCGAACGCCCGCGCGTAGTGCACGGGGAACAGCCCGTTGCCCTCCGCGCCCGAGCGGCCGTCGGCGTAGCGCAGGTCGTGGCCCCACGCGTGCTCGCCGCCGTCGGTCTTGAAGCCGTCGACGCCGACCTCCTCGACCAGGTAGCGGCGCTTGGCCGTCCACCAGTCCCGAACCTCGGGCGAGGACAGGTCGGGCATCAGCGCCAGCGGGAACCACCAGCCGCGGTTGCGGTAGGGCCGTCCGCCGGACTCCTTCACGCCGTAGCCGCGCTCGGTCAGCTGCCGCGCGTCCACCGCCGCCTGATGGCGGGGGTGCGGGCGCGTCTTCTGCAGCGGGATCTGCCACAGCAGCACCTTCACGCCGCGCTCGTGCAGCTCGTCGACCATGCCCTTGGGGTCGGGCCACGGGCCGTCGGAGGGGAAGGTGTAGTCGGCGTAGCTGTGCGGCTCCTCGGCCGGCTCGTAGACGGCGCCGCGGAAGGCGGTGAACGTGCTCTCGTCGCTCCACGCCTCGATGACCAGCGCGCCCACCGGGATGTCGTGCTCGCGGTGCCGGTCCATCTCGGCCATCACCCGCTGCCGGGTGTTCCACTCGTTGCCGCTGGCCCAGAGCCGGAACACCCACGCGGGCAGCTCCACCGGCCGCCCGGCGTCGTCCAGGAAGGCGTCGAGCACCTGGGCGGGGCCGCCGTCGTAGGTGCGCACGGTCAGTTCCGCCTCGGGCCCGACCTCGGCCTCGACCCGGATCGTGTCGCCGATCTCGTACCAGGTGCGGCGGCTGGTGACCACGTGGAAGCCCCAGCCGCCCCCGCCCACCACGAGGGCGAACGGCATCGGCAGATAGGTGCGGCCGTGCTCGCCCTGCGCCTTGTACTGCTCGAACACCACCGCGTCCAGCGCGCGCCCGCGCTGGTCGACGGCGTCGAAGCGCTCCCCGAACCCGACGACGTGCTCGCCGCGGTCCAGCTCCAGCTCGAACCGCACCCGCCGCACGCCGTCACCGTCGCTCAGCCACCGCACGCTGCCCGGCACGATCCGCTCGCCGTGCAGCTTCCCGCCGCCCTCCGACCAGACCGCCGCCGTCACCTCGAACCATCCGCTCGTACGGCTGCCGCCGTCCGCCAGCCGCGCGCGGAACCGGTAGCGGTACCGCCTGCCCGCCTCCAGCGCCGGGGTGGTGACACTCCACGACCCCGCCGCGGCCCGCGCCGCCCTGGCCTGAGCGGCGGCCAGATGCCCACCGTCGAGCTGGTTGTCGTCACCATCAGGCTGGGTGCCGGCGGGCTGGGTGTCGCCCGTGCGGGTCAGCGTGAGGCCGGTCGCCGGGGCGCCTTCCTCGTGCCACTCGCACTCGATCGCGCTGACCTTGGCCGACGCCCGCACCCGCAGCTCGACCGCCTCACCCGCGAGCGGCGAGGCGGGCACGCGCTGATCCTCGGTCAGCGCGTACGGGTGGCCGGAGCCGAAGGGCCGGTGACGGATCATGAGGAGACTCCCAGCTCGTCGGCGAGGATCAGGTACATGCCGTGCGACCACAGCAGCGGCGTGGCCACGGTGCCCCAGCGGTCCAGCCACTCCCGCTCGTACTCGGGGGCCAGCAGCAGGTCGGACACCTGCTCGGGCAGGTCGCCGGAGGGGGTGGCCTGGGCGGCCATCCAGTCCAGGTAGCGGCGGGCCTCGTCCGGCCGGCCGGACCGGGCGTGGTTCCAGCCGAGAAATCCGGCCAGCAGCACCCAGCGGCCGCCGCCGTAGAAGGTGTCCTTCAGGTAGCGGTAGACGCCGCCGTCGCGGGCCAGTTGCCGCTCCACCTCGGCGACCGTGGCCGCCCCGACCGGATGAGCGGCCGGGTAGAGACCGAACGGCTCCACGCAGGCCAGCAGGCTGCCGTCCACCGCGTCGCTGCCCAGCCACTTGCGCAGCCGTCCGTCCACCACGCCTTCGGCCGACACGAGCGCCTCGATCCCGGCCACGGCTTCGGCGGCGGCCGTACCCTCGGAGGGGGAGAGCGCGCCGAGCGCCCGCGCGGCCCGCAGACCGGCGTGGATGGAACCGAGGGTGGCGACGTGCCGCCGCTCGACGTTCTCCTCCCACCAGTCGTAGCAGGGCAGCGACCAGAAGGCCGACAGGTAGCGCGCGGCGGTGCGCACGCCCTTCTCGGTCTCCGGCACCGCGCCGTGGCGGCGGGTGTGCTCGGCCAGCGCCCACAGCCAGGTGCCGTAGCCGTCGAGCTGGAAGTCCCACCACCCGTCGTCGCCGTTGAGCCCGTCGAGGGTGAAGCGGGTGGGCAGCATGTCGCCGGGCGGGATCGGGCCCTCGCGGGAGACCAGCGACTCGACCTGCCCGGCGCGGTCCGCGATGACGCCCGCCGACCAGCGGTGGAAGGCGGCGGCGCCGTCGGCGTCGCCGTGCCTGCTCACCCCCTCGGCGATGAACGCGCCGTCGCGCAGCCAGGAGAAGCCCTGGTAGGCGGAGAAGGACGGCGAGGCCGGGTAGGCCCCGCTGGACGACTGGTACCTGCGGATCACGTCGAGGCTGTGGGCGACGAGGGACACGGGTGCGGAACTCCTCAGCAGATCTGTTCGGTCAGCCCAGCAGGGCGTCGACCTTGGCGGCGGCGGACTTGAGCGCTTCCTCGACGGGCTTGCGGCCGGCGGCGGCCTCGGTCAGCTCCTTGGTCACCGCGTCCTGCATCTCCTGCTGGCGCTTGATGACCGGAGGAAGCGCGATCGACTTCAGCGAGTCGAAGACGGCCTGCCGGTTGGCGGGCTTGGGGTCCTTGAGATATCCGGCCAGCAGTTGCTGGTCGGAGACGGGCGGCAGCTCCCACGAGGAGGCGATGCGGGTGTTGGCCGCGACGTCGGAGGAGCTGAGGAACTTGGCCCAGGCGTAGGCGGCCTTGCCGTTCTTGGTGGTGGCCGAGGCGGCGACGGCGTTGTGGAAGACGGCGCTGGCCTTGGCCGAGTCACCGGGCTCGACGACGACGTCCCACTCGAACGGCACGTCCTTCAGCCCGGCGAACTGCCAGATGCCGTTGTGCCACATGGCGAGCTTGCCGGACTTGAACAGGTTGGTGTCGTAGTCGGCGGTGCCGCCGATCTCGGCCTCGGTGGGCATGGTCTTGCCGACCTTGGACACCAGCCAGGTGGCGGCCTTGACGCCGGCGGGGGAGTTGAAGGCGGACTTCTTGCCGTCGGCCGACAGGAACTCGCCGCCGGCCTGCTTGAGCGTCTTGTAGAACTCGAAGAACTGGACCGGCTGGTAGTCGCCGTACACCTTGGCCTTCTTGTCCGTGAGCTTCTCGGCCGCGGCCTGCTCGTCGGCCCACGTCCAGTCGGCCGTGGGCGGCTCGATCCCGGCCTTCTCGAACAGGTCCTTGTTGTAGAAGAGCACAACGGTCGAGAAGGAGGCGGGCAGCGCGTACTGCTTGCCGTCGTGCTTGAAGGAGTTGAGCGACTCGGCGGCGTAGGCGGAGCTGTCGCCGTCGCCCGCGACGGCGCCGAGGTCGAGCAGGGAGCCGGCGCCGGCGTAGGTGACGAAGTTCTCGTAGTTGAGCTCGAAGGTGTCGGGGGCGGTGCCGCCGGCGATGCTGGTCTGGAGCTTGGTGAAGTACTGCTCGTAGGGGGCGGTCTCCACCACGACGTCGATGGCCGGGTTGGCCTTCTCGAAGGCCGCGGTGATCGCGTCGAGGTCCTTCACGTGGTCGGGGGCGGCGGAGAAGGTGAAGTAGCGCAGCGTCGTCTTGCCGCCCTCGTCGGTGGGGGCCTTGGTGGCCGATCCCTGGGAGCACGCGGTGGCCAGCAGCGCGGTGGCGACCAGAGTGGTCATGATCTTTCGCGACATATCCGTGTTCCTTTACTTGAGCCCTGTTTGGGCCACGCTGGCGATGACGTGCTTCTGCGCGAAGACGTAGAGGATGAGGATGGGCACCACGCTGACCACCGAGCCGGCCATGACCACGTCCCACCGCGTCGTGAACTGGCCGTGGAGCGTGGCCAGGCCGAGCGGCAGCGTCATGAACTCCGGCGACTTGATGATGATCAACGGCCACAGGTAGCTGTTCCAGCTGGCCATGAAGCCGAAGATGGCGAAGGTCGCCAGCGCCGGCCGGATCAGCGGCAGCACGATGTACAGAAAAATCCGGAAATGTCCGGCCCCGTCCAGCACGGCCGCCTCGTCGAACTCCTTCGGCACCTGGTTGATCGCCTGCCGCAGCAGGAACACCCCGAACGCCGAGGCGATCGTCGGCGCCAGCAGCGCGAAGTAGGTGTCGACCAGGCCCAGCGTCCGCATCTCGATGAACAGCGGCACGACCAGCACCGGCAGCGGCATCATCAGCGTCGCCAGATACACGCTGAACAGCGCCCCGCGCCCGGGGAACGGCAGCCTGGCGAAGGCGTAGGCCGCCATCGCGCTGGTCAGCAGCTGCAGCACCGTCGAGGCCACGCCGATCCACACGCTGTTGAGCAGGATCCGCCAGAACGGCAGCGTCTCCATCAGCTTGCGGTAGGCGTCGAGGCCCGCGCCGTCCGGCGTGAAGTCCGGCGGTACGGCCAGCACCGCGTCACCCGGCGTCAGCGAGGTGATGACCGCCCAGGCGAACGGGAACAGCATCACCGCCGCGCCCAGCGTCACCAGCAGATACCTGGCTGCCCTACCCATAGGTCACCCACCTGCGCTGCGCCCTGATCTGGACGGCGGTCACGACCAGCACCACGGCGAACAACAGCCACGAAAGGGCCGAGGCCATGCCCGCCCTGCCGTACCGGAAGGTCAGGTCGTAGATCTGCGTGACCACCACCTGCGCGTTGCCGCCCGCCATGATCCGCACCTGGTCGAAGACCTGGAAGCCGTTGATCAGCGAGATCACGACCACGAAGAACGTCGAGGGCGACAGCAGCGGCAGCGTGATCCGCCGGAAGCGCTGCCAGGCCGACGCGCCGTCCACGAGCGCCGCCTCCTGGTACTCCTTCGGGATCGCCTGCAGGCCCGCCAGCAGGATCACCATCACGAACCCGAGGTCCTTCCAGGCCGAGGCCAGGATCACCGAGGGCATCGCCCAGTCGGGGTCGGTCCACCAGCCGGGCCCGCTGACGCCCACCAGCCCGAGCGCCCAGTTGACCAGGCCGCTGGCCGGGTTGAGCAGCCACTTCCACATCAGCGCCACGACCACCCAGCTGGTGATCACCGGCAGGAAGTAGATGCCGCGCAGCAGGCTCCTGCCGCGCATCGCCCGGTTGAGCAGCAGCGCCAGGCCCAGGCCGCCGGCGTAGACGAGGGGGAGGTATCCGGCGATGAAGTACAGGGTGTTGCCGAACGCCGTCAGGGTCTGGGGGTCGCCCAGCAGCTCGGCGTAGTTGCCGAGGCCGACCCAGCGCATGTCGGTGATCAGGTCCCACTCGTGCAGGCTCGTCCAGAGGGAGCCCAGCATCGGGATGATCGTGTAGAGCATCAGGGGGATCGCGCTGGGCAGCAGGAAGACGGCCACGGTCCCGGCGTAGCGCCACCTGCCGCCGCGCCTGGGTGAGACGGGCTTCATGGGGGCCGCCCGTACCGCGGTCCTGGGCGCCGTCGTGGTCGGGGGGCCGGTCACGTCGCGGCTCCTATCAGCCGGGCGCGGACCAGGCGGCCCTGCTCGCCCGCCGCCCCCGCCGCGTCGAACGGGGTGGCCAGCACCAGCGCCGCCGCGCCCTGCGCCCAGCTCGTGTCGTCCCAGCTCTCCACCTCGACCGCGATGTCGCGCCGCCCAGGCAGCAGGTGCGCGCGCAGCGTGGCGTGGAAGCTCTCGCTCCAGTGCGCCCACTGCGCCGTGCCCTCGCCCAGGACCACCACGACCTCGGGGTCCACCACGTTCACGAGCCCGGCGGTGGCGCGGCCGAGGATGGCGGCCGCGTCGGTGAACACCTCGCGCGCCGCGCCGGGGTGGACCGCCGCCCGTCCCAGCTCCCTGATGGCCGCGCCCTCGGTGACCTGGGCCGGGTCTCCGGTCCGCAGGCCCTTGGCGCGGGCGGCGGCGGCCAGGCCCGCCGCGCCCACGAACGCCTCCAGGCACCCGGTCGCGCCGCACCCGCACACCGGCCCGTCGGGCGCGACGGGGACGTGGCCGAACTCGCCCGCGCCGCCCCTGGCGCCGCGGTACACGCGCCCGTCGGCCACCACGGCGGCGCCGACGCCCCGGCCTATCGTCAGCACGAGGAAGTCGCGGTGGGTGCGGCCTCTGCCGTACAGGCGCTCGGCAGCGGCGAGGGCGTTGACGTCGTTCTCCACCAGCACCGGCAGGTCGAGGCGGCGGCGCAGCCGGTCGCCGACGGGCATGGCCTGCCACCCGAGCGTGGGCGCGTTCACGGTGCCGACGGCCTGGTCCTCGACGCTGCCCGGCACCCCGACGCCGACGCCGAGCAGCGGCGGCGCGCCGTCGATCTCCTCCAGCACCGAGGCGATGGCCGCGCCGAGCTCGTCGAGGCAGCCGGGGGCGGCCGGGTCGAAGGGCCGCTCCCAGGAGCCGAGCACCTCGCCGTCGAGCCTGACGTCCACGAGCACCAGGTGGTCGGCGGTCACCTTCACGCCGAGCGCCCGGCCCGCGCTGCCGACGAGGCCGAGCCGCTGCGCGGGCCGGCCGCCGCGCGACGGCTTGAGGTCGAGCTCCTCCAGCATGCCCGAGCCCATCAGCTCGCGGGTGAGCTGCGTGACGCTCGCGGGGCTGAGGTCCAGCTCCCGTGCGATCTCGGTACGGCTCAGCGGTCCCACCGTGCCCAGCAGGGCGAGGATCGCCGTCCGGGTGAGGTCGCCGCGGTCTGTGCCTGCCATTCCTTCGACTGCCCTCGACTTTCTTTAGTCATAAAGTTAGTGGTGAAAATATGCGGCCGGGGCTCCTCACCTGTCAAGAGGGGAGATGTGCGGACTTTTGTGAACCTGGAAGGTTAGAGGTGTTCCGTCCAGGCGGGCGTCGGCAAGGTGGAGGCACGGGGGACACGGGGGCGGTACTGGCTGTGGCGGAGGCGGTGATGTCAGCGACCGCACCGCTCCGGCCAGTGCCAGCGAAGACGAGCTGGGGGGCGCGTCAGCGTGAGACCGCGAAGCCCCCGCCGGACGGGACCCGGCGGGGGCTTCGCGGTGCCCGTGGTCAGGAGGCGGCGGCGTCCGTGGCCCGGTTGCGCAGCGCGCGCCGGACCCCGTCCTCGCCCTCCAGGATCATGCGGCGCAGTGCCTGCGGCACGTCGCCCCCGGCCAGGTACGCCTGGGCGGCGTCCAGCGTCTCCTGCTCGACCTGCAGCGCGGGGAAGCAGCCCACCGCGAAGCCCTGCGCGACGTCGAAGCTCCACTCCTTGTAGACACGGCCGACCTCGGCGAAGTACTTCTCCCTGAACGGCGCCAGCAGCTCCGGGTGGTGCGGGTCCTGGAACCCGCCGACCGTCGTACGGAAGACGGCGTTGGCCAGCTCCCCGCCCACGATCGCGGTCCAGGCGGCCTGCTTGGCCTCGGGCGTGGGGATCGCCGCCCGGCACAGCGCCGCAGAACGCTCGCCGGTCGCGGTGGCGTCGCGCTCGAGCTCGGCGGCGATGTCCGCCTCGCCCAGCCGCCCGCCGGAGACCAGCGCGTGGATGAGCGTCCAGCGCAGGTCCGCGTCGACGGTCAGGCCATCCGGTACGGCGGAGCCGTCCACGATGCCCGCCAGCACGTCCAGGTCGCCCTCGCCGACGGCCACGCCGGCGAAGGCCTGCACGTAGGCCAGCTGGTAGTCCGAGCCCGCCTCGGCCCCGGCGATGAGCTCACGCGCCATCGTGGCCAGCTGGGCCAGGCCCTCGGGCCGCCAGGCCGGGTCGGCGTACTGCTGGACGGCCAGACGCGCCTGCCGCAGCACCGTCTGCAGAACCGTGAGGTCCTTGACCGTGCCGCCGCCGGAGACGACCAGCCTGACGTAGTCGCGCGTGGACATCTCGCCGTCGCGCGTCATGTCCCAGGCGGCCGACCAGCACAGGGCCCTCGGCAGCGAGTCGGCGAACTTCGTGATGCCGCCTTCGACCAGCGTGCGCAGCGACCGATCGTCCAGGCGGATCTTGGCGTACGTCAGGTCGTCGTCGTTGACCAGCACCAGGTCCGGCTGCTGCTCGCCGACCAGGTCGGCCACCGCGGTACGGGCGCCGACGACATCCAGCTCGACCCGCTTGGTCCGGGTGAGCACGCCGTCCACCAGCGAGTACAGGCCGATCGCGACGCGGTGCGAGCGCAGCGTCGGGTAGTCGGCCGGAGCCTCCTGCAGCACCTCGAAGCTCTCGAACCGGCCGTCGGCCGACACCGTGAACGAGGGGCGCAGCGTGTTGACCCAGGAGGTCTCCAGCCACTCCTTCGACCACGACGACAGGTCACGGCCCGAGGTGCGCTCCAGGGCGCTCAGCAGGTCCTTGAGCTCGGTGTTGCCCCAGGCGTGGTCCTTGAAGTAGTCGCGGACCCCGGCCAGGAAGTTGTCCAGGCCGACGTAGGCGACCAGCTGCTTGAGCACCGAGGCGCCCTTGGCGTAGGTGATGCCGTCGAAGTTGACCTCGACCGCCTGCATGTCGACGATGTCGGCGGCGATCGGGTGGGTGCTCGGCAGCTGGTCCTGGCGGTAGGCCCAGGACTTCTCCACGTTCGCGAACGTCGTCCACGCGCCCTGGCCCCAGCGGGTGGCCTCGGCCTGGCACAGCACGGACATGTAGGTGGCGAACGACTCGTTCAGCCACAGGTCATCCCACCAGCGCATGGTGACCAGGTCGCCGAACCACATGTGCGCCATCTCGTGCAGGATCGTCTCGGCGCGGCGCTCGACCACGGCGTCGGTGACGCGGGAGCGGAAGACGTAGTCCTCCAGGAACGTCACGCAGCCCGCGTTCTCCATCGCGCCGGCGTTGAACTCCGGCACGAACAGCTGGTCGTACTTGCCGAACGGGTACCGGACCCCGAACACCTTGTGGAAGAAGTCGAAGCCCTGCCGGGTGACCTCGAGGATGTTGTCGGCGTCGAGGTGCTCGGCCAGCGAGGCCCGGCAGTAGATGCCCAGGGGGATGCCGTCGTGCTCGGCGGTGACCTTGTGGTACGGCCCCGCCACCAGCGCCGTGATGTAGGTGGACATGACGGCCGTGGCCGGGAACACCCACTTGCTGTCCGCGTGGACCGCGCCGTGCTTGCCGCCCTCCTGGGGCAGCGGCTCGACGTTGTCCGCCGCGGCGTTGGAGACCACCTCCCAGTCGGCCGGCGCCAGCACGGTCAGCTGGAAGGTGGCCTTCAGGTCGGGCTGGTCGAAGCAGGCGTACATCCGGTGCGCGTCGGCGGTCTCGAACTGGCTGTGCAGGTAGACCTTCTGGTCGACCGGGTCGACGAACCGGTGCAGGCCCTCGCCGGAGCGCGTGTAGGCGCAGTCGGCGTCGATGCGCAGCTCGTTGCTCTCGGCCAGGCCGTCGAGCGGGAAACGTCCCTTCTCCGCGTCGTAGGCGGCGGCGCCGAGGTCGACGCCGTTCAGCGTCACCTGGCGCACGCGCGCGTCGTGCAGGTCGATGAACGTCGAGGCGCCCGGCTGCGCGTTGAAGCGGACGGTCGTCACGCTCTCGAATCGTTCTTCGCCTTCGGTCAGGTCGAGCGCGACCTCATACGATTCGACCTTGAGCAGCCGGGCGCGCTCGCGTGCTTCGTCCCGGGTAAGGTTCCCTGCCAAGTTCCGCTCCTTCTACACCACTTCATCGGGGTTTGCCGGAATCTTCCCATGATGGGAATAGCCTTCATTCCCCTCCAGGTTATGACCCTGCGTGACTGAGAAGACTCCTGTAGATCTCTGGTTCGATCCTTTCTGCCCCTACGCGTGGGTCACCTCCCGGTGGCTCATCGAGGTGGCGCAGGTCCGTCCCATCGAGATCCGCTGGCACATCATGAGCCTCAACGTGCTGAACGAGGGCAAGGATGTGTCCGAGGCCTACCGCGAGCAGATCGCGCGGGCCATCGAGCCGGTCCGCGTCGTCGCCGCGGCCAGGCAGAAGTACGGCGAGGCCGCCGTCGGCCCCCTGTACACCGAACTCGGCACCCGCCTGCACAACGAGCGCGGCATCAAGCGCCTCGCCAAGCTGCGCGAACTGGTCGAATCCGCGCTGAGCGCCGCGGGCCTGGACCCCGAACTCGCCGCCGCCATGAACTCCGAGGAGTACGACGACGACGTGCGCGCCTCCCACAACGAGGGCATCGGGCTGGTCGGCCAGGAAGTGGGGACCCCGGTCATCCGCGTCGGCTCCAACGCCTTCTTCGGCCCCGTGATCACCTCGATCCCGCGCGGGGAGGACGCCGGCCGTCTCTGGGACGGCGTTCGGCTCGTGACCGGGTTCGAGGACTTCTTCGAGCTCAAGCGCACGCGTACCAGGGAGCCCGTATTCGGGTAGAACCCCTGCGTGGGACGATTCGGGGGAATCGGCGACTACCTCTCGCTGAAGCCGCGTGGGGAGCGCCTGCGGGACACGATCTGGTTCGTGCCGCTGCTGATGATGTCCGGCGCCTACCTCGGCGCGTACGCGGTCGAGGAACTGCAGGTGGCGCTGGAGCGCAGCACGGCCGCGCAGGCGCTCCTGGAGGAGCTGGAGCTTCACCAGTTCACGTTGCCCGCCGACGCCTCGACCTTGAGCGACCTGAAGGAGGGCGTGAAGGGCAGCCTCGCGACGCTGACCGGCGCGCTGATCAGCTCCATCACGCTGCTGATCTCGCTCACGCTGGTCGCCGTCCAGCTCGCCTCCTCCCAGCTCGGCCCGCGCCTGATCGGCGACTTCCTGCGCAACCGGGTCGTCCAGGTCACCATCGGGCTGTTCCTCGGCACCTGGATCTTCGGCAACCGCACCACCAGCTCCATGAGCCGCGACGTGGTCATCCCGTCGCTCGGCCTGTTCGCCACCCAGCTGCTCACCGGCGCCTGCCTGGTGATGCTCGTGCTGTTCGTGCAGGCGGTCGTCAGCGAGGTCCGCATCCCCGTCGTCCTGCCCCGCCTGGTACGCGAGGTCGACTGGCTGCTCCACCGCGACTTCGAAGGCGAGCCCGCCGAACCGCCCGCGGCGGAGGGCAGCGCGATCCTCGCCGCCCGCTCCGGCTACCTGGACCTCGTCCACGACCGCCCGATCGTCCGCTGGGCGGTGCGCCGCGACACGGTCGTCACGCTCGTCCACCTGCCCGGCACGTTCGTCATCCAGGGAACGCCCGTGGCCGTCACCTCCACCCCGGTCGCCCTCACCCGCGGCGACCTGCGGCGGATGGACCGCTGGATCACCCTGTGCCCGCTGCCCCGCACCGGCTCCACCGTCGTCGGGCCGGTCAACCGGATCGTGGAGATCGCCCTGCGCGCGCTGTCCCGCGCGATCAACGACACCAACACCGGGCTGGCCTGCGTCGAATGGCTCGGCGAGGCCTTCCGCCGGCTCATCCCGATCCCGGCCGAGCCCGAAGGCCGCACCGACCGGCGCGGACGGGTACGCCTGGTCACCTGGCGCACCGACACCGCCAGGCTGGCCGAGCACGCTTTCGGGATGATCCGGGTGTCGGCAAGGGACAATCCCGTGGTGCTGGTGCGAATCCTGCGAGTTTTCCGGGATCTCGGACATCTGCCGCTTTCCACGGCGCTTCGCCGTACGCTGCTGGAAGAAGGTGACCGGGTCCTGGCCACGGCCCGCACTCACGTCCGGCCGGAATGCGACGTGCGAGCGGTGGAGCAGGCCCACCACGTGATGCGCCAAGCCCTCGCAATGTGACGGCGGGCGCGCGAGGATGGGGGCTATGCGTCAGCTCTATATCGGCGGTGCCTGGACCGCTTCCGCGTCGGGAGAAGCGATCGACGTCGTCAATCCCGCGACAGAGGAGATCATCGATCGGGTGCCGGCGGGCGCTCCCGACGACGTCGAGGCCGCCGTCAGAGCCGCACGCGCGGCCTTCCCCTCCTGGTCGGCGACCGACGGCGGTGAACGCGGCAAACTGCTGGCCGCCGCCGCCGACCTGCTGACCGAGCGCGCCGGGGAGATCGCCCAGACCATCGCCACCGACATGGGCGCGCCGCTCGGCTTCGCGCTGAAGGTGCAGACGCTGATGCCGGCGGGCGTTCTGGCCGGTTACGCCGAACTGGCCGAAACCCACCCGCGCGAGCAGCGTGTGGCCAACTCCCTGATCGTCAAGGAGCCCGTGGGGGTCGTGGCCGCGATCACCCCGTGGAACTACCCGCTCCACCAGATCATCTGCAAGGTGGCCCCGGCCCTGGCCGCGGGCTGCACGGTGGTCCTGAAGCCCAGCGAAGTGGCGCCGCTCGCCGCCTACGCGCTGGCCGACATCTTCCACGCCGTGGGCCTGCCGCCGGGCGTCTTCAACCTGGTCAGCGGCCGCGGCCCGGTCGTCGGCGAGGCCATGGCCACCCACCCCGAGGTCGACCTCGTCTCCTTCACCGGCTCCACCACCGCCGGCCGCAGAGTGGCCTCGCTGGCCGCCGAAACGGTCAAGCGGGTCGCCCTGGAGCTGGGCGGCAAGTCCGCCAACATCATCCTCCCGGACGCCGACCTGCGCGCCGCGGTGAAGGTCGGCGTGGCCAACTGCTTCGTCAACTCCGGCCAGACGTGCTCGGCGTGGACCCGCATGCTCGTCCACCGCGACCAGTACGACGAGGCGGTGGGCCTGGCGGTGGAGGCCGCGGCCAAGTACACGGTCGGCGACCCCTTCGACGAGGACAACCGCCTGGGCCCCCTCGTCTCCGCCGCCCAGCGCGACCGCGTCGTCCACTACATCAACCGGGGCCAGGAAGAGGGCGCCCGCCTGGTCTACGGCGGCACCGAGCCCCCCCACCCCACGGGCTTCTACGTCGAGCCCACGATCTTCGCCGCGGTCTCGCCTGGGATGACGATCGAGCAGGAGGAGATCTTCGGCCCGGTCCTGTCGATCATCCCGTACCTGTCGGAAGACGAGGCCGTCCAGATAGCCGACGGCACCAAGTACGGACTGTCGGGCGCGGTATGGGCCGGCTCGGAGGACCGCGCAGTGGCCGTGGCCCGCCGCCTACGCACCGGCCAGGTAGCCATCAACGGCGGCTCCTTCAACCCCCAGGCCCCGTTCGGCGGCTACAAACAATCCGGAATCGGCCGGGAAATGGGCGAACTCGGCCTGGACGAATACCTGGAAACCAAAAGCCTCCAACTCTGACCACCCCACCCCTCTCCCCACGCCACAACGCGCCCCACATCTCACGAGACGCCTCTGCACCTGGCCCTGCGGTGGCTCACCCCCACGCTCTTCCCCGGCGCCGCGCGGTGGGACGGGGGTCGGTGGTGTTCGGCGCCGTCTTGCGGCGGGCGGGGTGGGGCATGGTGGGTGGGTAAGGGCGGAGTTGTTACGGCGGGCGACCCCGTGAGCCCTCACGACCATCGCTCGACAGACCCCAGCCCACGACGGCGGGGCGGGCAAGCCAGGCCCCGCCGTAACACAGCACCCAAGGCCCGTAACACCGCACAAGGCCCGCAACACAGCACCAAGGCCCGTGACAGGCACCGCCGCAAACGAGCACAACAAAGCGGGAAAAGGGCCTCTACGGGGCGTCGGGGAGGGCTGGGAGCTGGCCGATGGTTTCGTAGGTTTCGAGTTGGGCGATGCGGCGGCTGTGGCGTTCGGCGCCGCTGAAGGTGGTGGTGAGGAAGACCTCGACGAACCGGGTGGCCTCCTCCGCCGTGTGCATGCGCGCCCCCACGCTGATCACGTTGGCGTTGTTGTGTTCGCGGGCGAGCTGGGCCGTCTCCTCGCTCCACGCCAGCGCCGCGCGGATGCCCCGGACCTTGTTGGCCGCGATCTGCTCCCCGTTGCCGGAACCGCCGATGACGATGCCCAGGCTGCCCGGGTCGCCGGCGACGCCCTCGGCCGCGCGCAGGCAGAACGCTGGGTAGTCGTCCTCCGCGTCGTAGACGGCGGGGCCGCAGTCGATCACCTCGTGGCCGTTGTCCTTCAGCCAGGACACCAGGTGGTTCTTCAGCTCATAGCCGGCATGGTCGGCACCGATGTAGACACGCACCGGACCAGTCTTCCACACGGTCCGCCGCGGCAGGCCGTACCTGACCGCGCGCTGGCTAAGGTAATCAGCGTTCGTCTACGGCAACCCTTACGGAGCATCCATGCGCGAGATCCGCGTGATCGGCGACCCTGTCCTGCGTACACCGGCCGAACCGGTCGGCGACTTCGACAGGGAACTGCGCAAGCTGATCGACGAGATGTTCCAGGCGATGTACGCGGTGGACGGCGTCGGCCTGGCCGGTCCGCAGATCGGGGTGTCGCGGCGGTTGTTCGTGTACGACATCAGCGGACGCAAGGGACACATGGTCAACCCGGTGCTGACCGTGGACGACCCCGCCCCGGTCATGGACGAGGAGGGCTGTCTGTCGGTGCCGGACCGTACGACCGGCAAGCCCCAATACGCCCAGACCCCCCGCGCCGCCGGGGTCACCGTGGAAGGACTCGACCGCCTCGGACGCCCGCTGCGCGTCAGGGCCCGCGGCTCCCTGGCCCGCTGCTTCCAGCACGAGACGGACCATCTGGACGGCAAGTTGTACATCGACCATCTGTCCAAGGAGGCCGCCCGCAAGATCATGCTGCGGGCGTAGGTTTGTTCCCATGACTGATCTTTCGGGCAAAGGAGCATTGGTAACAGGTGGTTCGCGCGGCATCGGCCGCGCCGTCGTCGAACGCCTTGCCGCCGACGGCGCCCAGGTTGTCTTCACCTACCGCAGCGACGCGGACGCCGCCCGCGAGGTGACGGAGTCGACCGGCGCCCACGCCGTACAGGCCGACCAGGGATCCCGCACCGACCTCGACCGGCTGTTCGCCGAGGCGGAGAAGATCCTGCCCGGCCTCGACATCCTCGTGAACAACGCCGCCGAAAGCACCCCGACCCTCATCGGCGACATCGACGACGAGGCGTTCGACCGGGTCTTCACCGTCAACGCCAAGGCCACCTTCCTCGCCATCCAATGGGCCGGGCGCGTCATGCGCGACGGCGGCCGGATCATCAACCTCTCCACCCTCAACACCGCCATGCCCGCCCCCGGCCTGACCCTGTACGCGGGGAGCAAGGCGGCGGTGGAGCAGTTCGCCAAGGTCGCGGCACGTGAACTGGGCGGACGCGGCATCACCGTCAACGCCGTCTCCCCGGGCGCGACGGACACCGACCTGCTCCGCTCCACCAACCCACCCGAGGCCCTGGCCACGATCCCCGCCTACACCGCCCTCCAACGCCTCGGCACCCCCGCCGACGTCGCCAGCGTGATCGCCCTCCTCTGCAGCCCCGACGCCGCCTGGCTCACCGGCCAGAACCTCCTCGCCACGGGGGGACTGTTTCTCTAGCTTTGTGCTCGCATTGCGGGCCTGGGTGCTGTGTTGCGGGCCTTGGGTGCTGTGTTACGGCGGGGCCTGGCTTGCCCGCCCCGCCGTTGTGGGCTGGGGTCTGTCGAGCGATGGTCGTGAGGGCTCACGGGGTCGCCCGCCGTAACAACTCCGCCCTTACCCACCCACCATGCCCCACCCCGCCCGCCGCAAGACGGCGCCGAACACCACCGACCCCCATCCCACCGCGCGGCGCCGGGGAAGAGCGTGGGGGTGCGCCACCGTAAGGCGCTGCCGCGCTATCTCGTGTGGCGCGCGCGGTCACGCTGGCCGCCGTAAGGCGGCGCCGGGCACCGCCGTCCCGCGTCTCGCCGTGCGGCGCGGGAAAAGCGTGGGGGTGCGCCGCTGTGGCGCTGCCGCGTCGTCGTGCGAGATGGTCGCGGGTGTCGCATTGTCGCCGTCCTGCGTCCCGTCGCCCGGGGCACCGCCGGCCGATCCGTGTCCCGGTGTGTGGTGCCGGGACGAGGCGTGGGGTGCCGGCTTGGTGGGGGTGTGGGGTCAGTGGGGTTGGGGGGTGGGGCGTTTGGGGTCGCGGCGGGGGGTTTCGTCGCGTAGGGGGCGGCGGTCGGCCGCTTCCTGTTGTTCCTTGCTCGGCCGTGACACGTCTCGTGCGCGCATCGCGGTGATCGCGGTGATTTGCAGGCTCTGCAATGCCATGCCCCCGACCCTACGTCAGAAGACCATCCCCGCCCACGGCTTCGGGCTCCACGACATGGCCGTGGCCAGCGTACGGACCGTGCCCGCCGTGTGCTCCGACAGCAGGCCCGCCTCCAGCAGCGTCGTCAGCTGGCCGTCGCCCAGGTACGCCGTGCCCAGCGCCGACGCCGGCAGCGTGATGTCGGCCGGCTCCTCCGTCGCCTTGCAGGAGGCGCTCGTGGTGTCGGCGGTCAGCCGCCAGCGGCGGGCGTTCCACTCGCACACGTCGTCCTCGACCTCGATGACGACGTCCACGGGAGCCGAGTAGGCACGGGCGGACAGCGCCTTCTCCACGTCCACCACCCGTACCCACAACTCATCCGACCACCCGGCGCGCAGCTGGCGCGGGTCGGCGAGGAGCGCGGTGATGGGGTCGTCGACCGCGATGCCGGCGGTGACCTTGGTGACGAGGTCGCGGTCCAGGACGCTGCGCCACAGCGCGGCATGCGCGGCGGGGTCCTTGGCCTCGATCTCGTAGAGCTTCAGCTCGCCGTTCGGGATGCCGTCGTCGTCCCACGACGACTTGATGCGGAACAAGGCGTATCCCCGTACGCCACCGGCGTCCTCGGCCAGGATGCAGCGCAGGGTGCCGTTGCCGCCCTGGTCGGGTTCCTCGTCGGCCAGGGCGCCGTTCCAGAAGTGCTCGTTCCTGGCGTAGCGGCCGGGGCGGCGGGTGATGACCTCGGAGAGCAGGTTCTCCAGCTGCTCGCGTACGTCGGCCGGCTTCGCCACCCGCAGCCGCAGCTCCGGGTCGGACGGCGCGTCGCGCTTGAAGGCGGCGCCGGTCTTGTTGATGGACACGCTGAGTTCCGACGCGGCCCTGCCGTACCCGTAGCGGCCGTAGATGGCCGACTCGGAGGCGTAGAGTGCCGCTACGGCCTCGCCCCGTTCGTGCACGTCGTTGAGCTGGCGGCGCATGAGTGAGGTGAGCAGGCCGCGACGGCGGTGCGAGGGGAGCACGCTGACGGCGGTGACGCCCGCGACGGGCAGTGTTCCGCCCGGGATGGTCATGGTCAGGCTGAAGACGGCGGTCACGCCCGCCACGGTGTCGCCGTCGAAGGCCGCGAGCGTGCGGGGGAGTTCGGTCTGGGCCTTGAAGCGCTCGTTCTGCACCGGGGCGGGGGTCCAGCCGAAGCCTTCGCCGAGTACTCGTGAGTACGCGGACCACTCGGACTCATCGATGGGACGGATCGGGTACGTCATCCGTCCACCGTAAGAGCGGGCAAAGGGGTAGGGCCACCCAATATCCGTTCGTAATGATCAAGGCGTTGGTCAAGTGGGCTGCCCAAACGGGTATGAGACCGATACAGTCATCCGCATCATGAGTTCCCGTCCGGCGCCGCTGATCCCGCCACGGCTCCGCGCGCTCCTCGTGCGGGTGCCGTTTCTGGTGCCCGTTGTCCGGTTCCTCAGGCGGGGACCGCTGGCGCGTGACCGGAATCTCACGATCACCCTCAGTGTGCTGACTCTGGTCGTCGGAGGTCTGGCCGCCCGGGTGTCGACCGAGTGGTTCTCGCCCTCGCTGCTGATCCTCATCACGCTCGTGGGCGGGCTGCAGCTGCGGCTGCGGAGCCTGGCCAAGCTGCTGGTCGTGGTGGCCGTCGCGCTGGGGTACATCGCGATCACGCTGGGCGTCGGCAGGGTCGGGCTCGGGCTCATGGTGACGATCGGGTTCACGACCGTGCTGGCCGTGCTCATGGCGCGTACCCGCGGCAAGCTCGGCGTGCAGGGCCTGCGCGGCGACGCGATGCTGCTGGAGCTGCGCGACCGGCTCAAAAGCCAGGGCGAGCTGCCCGCGCTGCCCAAGGACTGGGGCGGCAAGGTCGTGCTCAAGCAGGCGGGCGGCTCCTCCTTCGGCGGCGACTTCCTCGTCTCGATGCGCGACGGCGACAACCTGGAGATCGCGCTCGTGGACGTCTCCGGCAAGGGCGTCGACGCCGGCACCAGGGCGCTGCTGCTGTCCGGTACGTTCGGCGGGCTGCTCGGCTCCGTCGACGACTTCCTGCCCGCCTGCAACACCTACCTTCACCGCCAGCGCGGCGACGAGGGCTTCGTGACGGCGGTGCACGTACGCATCAACCTGGCCACGGGCGCCTACACGATCACCTCGGCGGGGCACCCGCCCGTGGTCAAGCTCGACGCGGGCACCGGCGGCTGGCAGGTGGCCACGGCCAAGGGCGTGGTCCTGGGCGTGGTGCCCGACCTGCACTGCGAGCCGGACAGCGGCGTGCTGCGCAAGGGCGACGCGCTGCTGCTCTACACCGACGGGCTGATCGAGCAGCCGGGCCGTGACATCGACGCGGGCCTGGACCGCCTGCTGGGCGAGGCCGAGCGGCTGCTGCCCAACGGCTTCCGCGACGGCGCCCGCGCGCTGGTCAACTCGATGTCGTCGGGACACAACGACGACTGCGCCCTGGTGCTGATCTGGCGGCCGTGACGTTTCACACGGGTGACCCTGTGTGCTCTTTCATGCGCAGATGGTGTGCGCGGTCACTGGCAGGGGCCGGTGGCGGCCTGAGATTCTCAGAGGGTCAACCCCCCGTGCCGCGCGGAAAGAGGCGCAATATCGTGCGGCTCCGCTGAGAGCAGCTCAAGATCCCCGGGTCCCGGGGGAGCGGCGCGGTTCCGCCGGGGCCCGGCCAGAAGCCAGGTGGCCCCGTGGTCGCTCGCGGGCCGCGCGTCTGTGGTCGGTGTGGCCAACGTGGGGGAGGCCGCCGCCGTGCTCGGCCGCGGGCACCAGCCGGAGCCTCGGCTGGTGTGCCACCTGCGAAGATCCTCAGAGCCAGCCGGAGTCGCTGGCGATGCGGACCGCGTCGAGCCGGTTGCGCGCGCCCGTCTTGCACATGATGCGCGACAGGTGGTTGCGTACCGTCCCCACTGAGAGGAACAGCTGATCGGCGATCTCCGTGGACCGCGCTCCACCGGCCGCGATCCGCAGTACGTCGAGCTCGCGCCGGGTCAGCGGGTTGGCCGCCGACTCCAGCGCCGCGACGGCCAGGTCGGAGTCCACCGCCCGCCGGCCGGCCGCGATCTGCCGCACGCCTTCCGCCAGCTGCTCGGGACCCACGTCGAGGCTCATGAACCCGAGCGCGTGCGCCGCGAACGCCCCCCGCACCTGCCCCGCGTTGGGATGGGCGGAGACGACGAGCACCTTGCAGCCGGGCGCCTTCTCGTGCAGGCGGGTGGTGACGGCCAGGCCGCCGCCGGGCAGGTCCAGGTCGATGACGGCCGCCGCCGGCAGGTGCGTCAGGGCTTCCGGCACCACGTCCTCGCCGTTGCCGAGCTCGGCCACGACCGACAGGTCTGCCTCGGCTTCCAGCGAGGACACCAAGCCTCGCCGTACGAGCGGCAGGTGTTCGGCAACGAGGATCCGGATCAACGTGCTCCCTTCGTCATACCCCAGGGTGATCGCGCGACTGCGCACTGTCAACGCAGTTTGTCGATTCCGCAAAGCGTGCGCAAGCCATTCAGGTGTGGAAACTTCGACTACTCTGGGGTTGTCAAGACCTTCCGTGACCCTGGAGCGCCCCTAGATGATCTGGCTCACCATCGCGGGATTCGCCTTGTTCTTCCTTGGTCTGGCGGCCTCCATCGCGCTGCACGAGCTCGGCCACATGGTCCCCGCGAAGATTTTCGGGGTGCGGGTGACGCAGTACATGGTGGGCTTCGGTCCGACCCTGTGGTCGAAGCGGAAGGGCGAGACCGAGTACGGGGTCAAGTGGATCCCCCTCGGCGGCTACATCCGGATGATCGGCATGCTGCCGCCGCGTCCCGGCGACGACCCGGCGAAGCTGCGCCAGGTCTCGACCGGGCCGTTCCAGGGACTCATCGACTCCGCGCGTGACATCGCGCAGGAAGAGGTACGGCCCGGCGACGAGAACCGGGTCTTCTACCGGAAGAAGTGGTGGCAGAAGGTCATCATCATGTCCGGCGGCCCGCTGATGAACTTCGTGCTGGCCTTCGTCTTCTTCGCCATCGTGCTGATGTATTTCGGCGTTCCGGTCCTCAAGCCGGTCGTCTCGCCGAAATCCACCACCTGCGTGATCCCCGTCGCGGAGCAGCGCCTGGAGTGCAAGCCCGGTGACCGGCCCACCCCCGCGGCCCAGGCCGGCCTGAAGGTGGGCGACGAGATCGTCGCCTTCAACGGCGTGAAGATCACCTCGTGGGACGACGCGACCGACAAGATCCGCGCGTACGGCGCGGGCGCGGTCAAGCTCGGGATCATCAGGAACGGCCAGCCGTCGACGCTGGACGTCAACCTGATCGCACAGGACCGGCCGAACCGGGACGACCCCAAGAAGGTCGACAAGAATGTCGGCTTCCTCGGGGTCTACCCCACCGAGGTCTACGAGACGCAGTCCATCGGCTTCGTGGCCGGGCACATGGTCAGCCTGACCGGGCGGGTGGCCGCATCGCTGCTCGACCTGCCGGAGAAGATGGTCGGCGTCTGGCACGCCGCCTTCTCCGGCGAGGAACGTGACCGGCAGGGCCCGGTCGGCGTCGTCGGCGCGGGCCGGATGGGCGGCGAGATCCTCTCCTCCGACCTGCTGTCGGGCCAGGAGAAGATCGCCACCTTCATCAACCTGCTGGCCGGCTTCAACCTCGCGATCGGCGTCTTCAACCTGATCCCGCTGCTGCCGCTGGACGGCGGCCACATCGCCGGCGGCCTCTGGGAAGGGCTCAAGCGCGCCTTCGCCCGCGTCTTCCGCCGGCCCGAGCCTCGTCACGTGGACATCGCCAAGGTGCTGCCGCTGACGTACGTGCTGGCCATGGTGATGATCATCATGGCCGGTCTGCTCGTCTACGCCGACCTGGTCAACCCCATCCGCCTGTCCGGCTGAGGCCCCTACTCGCCCGTGGCCCCGTCGATCCGCTCGCGTAGCAGGTCGGCGTGGCCGTTGTGGCGGGCGTACTCCTCGATCATGTGGAAGTAGACCCAGCGCACCGACACCGTCAGCGGCTCGCGGGTGCGGTGCACGACCCCGTCCAGCGGCACCCCCGCGGCCGCCTCGCGGGCCGCGGCCACCTCGCTCTCCCACGTCTTGAACGCCCCCGCCCGGTCGTCCTGGTCCACGCGGTCGAAGTCGGCGTCCGGATCCTCGTCCGTGACGTAGATGAACGGCAGGTCGCTCTGCCCGCCGAGACGGCGGCGGAACCAGGCCCGCTCCACCTCCGCCATGTGCCTGATCAGCCCGAGCAGCGACATCGTGGACGGCGGCAGGGCCCGCGTCCGCAACTGCTCGTCGGTGAGCCCCTCGCACTTCCAGGCCAGTGTCTGCCGGTGGTAGTCGAGGAAGCCTTCCAGCGTGCTTCGCTCGTCGCCGTCCACGGGTGGTTCGATGCGCATAGCCTAAGACTATGGACCAGCTGGAACGCCTGCGGAATCTCTGCCTGGACCTGCCGGAGACGACGGAACGGCTCAGCCACGGCGAGCCCACCTGGTTCGTGCGGGACAAGAAGACGTTCGTGACGTTCGCCGACCACCACCACGACGACCGGCTCGGCTTCTGGTGCGCCGCGCCGCCTGGCGTGCAGCAGGAACTGGTGGCGGAGGACCCGGAGCACTACTTCCGCCCGCCGTACGTGGGACACCGGGGCTGGCTCGGCGTCTACCTGGACGTGGACGTCGACTGGGCCGAGATCAAGGAGATCGTCACCGACGCCTACCGGATGATCGCCCCCAAGACCCTGGTCAAGCAGCTCGACGCCGGGATCGGACCGCCACAGTAGGCAGAAAGGTGTAGGCCGGATTGGCTCGCGCGTAGGAGTCGGGGCGCCGGTCGCGGCGGCAGGATGGGTGACCATGACGACAACAGTCCTCCTGACGCTGGTGGGGCTCGCCCTGGTGGACAGCACGAGTTTCGGCACACTCGGTGTGCCTCTGGTGATGATGCTGGCCTCCGACCGCAGGCAGGTCGGCCGGATGATCATCTACCTGGCCACGATCACGCTCTTCTACTTCCTGGTGGGCGTGGCGCTCATGCTGGGCCTGTCGGCGTTGCTGGAGAACTTCGGTGACGTCTTCCAGAGCCGTACCTTCCTGTGGGTGCAGTTGGTGGTCGGTGTGGGCCTGTTCCTGCTGAGCTGGCGCTTCGACTCCAAGAAGCAGAAGAAGCAGTGGGAGCCGCGCCTGGGCGGGCCGGGCACGATGGTGTCGCTGGCGCTGACGATGGGTGTGGTCGAGGTGGCCACGATGGCGCCCTACCTGGCCGCGATCGGCATCATGACCGCCTCCGGGCTGACGCCGATGCAGTGGGGGCCGGTGCTGGCCGGGTACGTGCTGGTGATGGTGCTGCCGCCGCTGGCCCTCATGGCCGGGCGCGGCCTGGCGGGCGACCGGCTGGAGCCGAAGCTGGCCAAACTGCGCGACTGGATCCTCAGGAACGCCGCCTCCATGGTCGGCTGGACGCTGGCCATCGTGGGCTTCCTCATCGCCCGCGACGCCGCCGCCCGCCTGTTCGGCTGGCTCCAGTAGCCGTTGTTCATCCACATGGGGTGGTTCGCGCGCGTACGGGTGCGATAGAGAGAGATCCATGTACGAGAACGGGCACCCCATCGGCGAGATGCTGACTCAGGCCCTCCAGGCACTGGAGCAGGCGGAGGAAGCGCCCGCCGACGCCGTCTTCCAGGGCGACGGCGTGGCGGCGGACGGGCAGGTGCGGGCGGTGGCCGGGCCGGACGGGCGGTTGCACGAGCTGCGTCTCAACCCCCGGGTCATGCGCATGGCCTCGGAGGACCTCGCGCGGGAGATCCTCAGCGCGGTCAACGCCGCCCTGGACGACCTGCGGGCGAACGCGCCGGGACTGGAGGCGGCCGATCCCCGGCGGCTCGCCCAGACGATGGGCGGAACGCACGACAGCGTGCTGGGGCGGCTGGAGGAGTTCGCCGACGGGGTGGAGCTGGTCGTGCGCCGGCTGGAGGAGCGGTGACCGGGTTCGACCGGGGCCCGGACGTCTCCCACGCCGACCTGCGCGGCACCGGCGCGGGCCTCGGCCAGACCGGCGCGACGTGGCTGGAGGCGGTGGCGGAGTTGCGCGCCGGTCTCGAGGGAGAAGGAGACCCCTGGGACGAGGTGCCCGCGACCATGGTCAAGGCCGCCTACCTCGAGGTCACCAAGAAGGCGCTGGAGGTCTGCGAGGCGCTGGGGGAGCGGCAGGTGGCCTCGGGCGAGGACGTGCGGGTCATGGAGGCGAACTACAAGGCCGCCGAGCGGCGCGGCGAGGAGGAAGTCGCGCGCGTCAGACGGCTGCTGGAGCGGTCATGACCGGCATGGCTCCACGCCGGTCACGACTGGCGTAGCTCCGCGGGGCCGAGGAGCACACCGGCGGGCCCTTCCGGGTTGACGACGACGCCCACGTCCGCGGGCAGGAGCGCGACCAAATCGCCCCCGCGCAGGCGCTGCCAGTCCATGGCCCCGTCCGGCAGGGACCGCGGCAAGTGGTCCTGGGCCGTGTAGGCGAACGCCGCCCGGCCCTCGCCCGTGTCGAACACCGGCACCCCGCCGCCCGGCCCGGCGGCCACGATCACCTCCGCCGCCAGCAGCAGCGGCACGACGTCGCCGCCGGTGGCGTAGCCGGTCGAGGCGAGCTGCAGGGCCCGGTCGAGCGGGTCGGTGGGCTCGGGGTGGCCCAGCGCCACCGGCGAGGGCCGGTATCCGCCGTTGTGCTGGAACTCGCCGGTGATCTCACCGCGCGCGTCGACCTGCCAGGCCCCGATGATGCCGTACGGCGGGACCTCCCCACCGGGGTCGAAGAACGGGTCGATCGCGTACATCCAGGTCCCCGGGCTCTGCCGTGCCTGCCGCCGCAACTCGTCGGTGATCGGCGGCGGGGGCGGTGGGACGTCGTTCACGGCGATCCTCCGGGGAAGGGGTCGTAGTGCGGGTTGCGGATGAAGTTCTGCGGCGTTTTGGGCACCCCTTGCGGCCAGGCGCCGGTGATGTATCTCCGATGCACTCCGCCGGGGAAGGCGATCTCGCGCTCGTGGGCCAGATGGCGGGCGGCCTTCACGGTGTCCTGGACGTCGATCCCGCCCGGGGCGTCGACCTCGTAGACGTAGCGGCGCGGGACGGCGTTGTCGATGTCCATCCGCGTGCTGGTCCCGACGAAGGCGGACGGCTTGGCCTTGAGCACGTAGTCGGACAGGTTCGTCATCGACGGGTCGCGCGGGCGCAGGCCCCGCTCGAAGATCTCGTCGGGAGACCTGTCCTCGGCGCGGTAGACCGGCGGGCGGTCGCGCCGCCAGATCGGGTACGGCGTGATGCTCGAGACGTCGACGTTCTTGTCGGCCGCCGACTCGAGGTGGTTGCCGGGGCCGCGCAGGGGTGTCGGCGGCCGCCTGCCGGGCGGGATCGCGCCGGACCCCGCTTTGGAGGCCGGCTTGCGCAGCAGCGCGGACGCGCGTCCGAACAGGCGCAGCGCGCTGCGTTCCAGCAGCTCGACCATCCGGCGGATGATCTCCCGCGCGGTCGTCCTGGCGCCGCCCACGACCGGACCCACGGCGGCGAGCGAGGCGCCGGCGGTGGGGCCAGAGGCCGCGACCAGCCGCGACAGGTGCAGGGCGAGCCGCATGAGCAGGACGATCAGCGCCACCTTCATGGCCAGCACGATCGTCGCGGAGATCTGTAACGCGCCGCCGATGAGCAGCGCGGCGGTGACCGCGTCGCCGGAGCGTGCGGAGGTGTCGCGCCACTCGCCGTCGAACGCCCGGACGCCTTCGCCCTCGTTGCGTGCGGTGGTCTGGGCGGCGTGCGTGGCCGCGGTCGAGGAGACGCGCACCGCCGTCATCGCGAAGGAGATCCACTGGGTACCGGCCGCGTACAGCCGGTCCTCGTCGACGAGCGGCCACGAGACGACGATGTTGAGCAGCATGGCCAGTCCCGGCGGTGGCTGCAGCGCCACGGTGCCCCTCCTTGCCCGGTGATCACATCCGAGGGGTCACACTACTGGGGCGCACTCACTGCATGGAGATGTGCGGGTGGTCGAAGTGGTTCTCGGTGATGCTGCCGCGGTCGCTCATCGCCCGCCATCCCGATCCCATGTTGATGCGCTGCTTCCAGATGACGTACTTCACGCCGAAGCGGTTCTTGTTCTTGATCGCCCAGGCCGCGATCTGGTCGCCGAGTGCCTGGTTGGCGGCGGTGGGCATGGAGCCGCCGGTGCTCATCATGAAGTCGCAGGCCCGGCCGAGCGGGTGCTCGCCGCCGCCGCCCGAGCGGTAGCAGCCGACCTCGAAGGGCAGGTTGAAGGTCTTCTTGATCTCGTCGCGGATGATCCGCATCCGTGAGGTGATGTTGTCGGAGCCGGAGGGCAGCTCGGGGGCCCAGGAACCGTCGTTGCGCTTGCCGGTGCCGTACGGCATGAGGTCCTGGAGCTTGTCCTTGATGTCCTTGATGACGCCTTCGGCCTCGTCGCGCTCCTTGTCCACCTCATCCGCCTGCCCGGCGATCTGGGCGGTGAGCGCGGCGGCCGCGTCGGCGGCCTTCTTCTTCTCGTCGCGGGCGGCGGCGACGCCCGCGATGACCGCCTGCTCCTCGTCGGTGAGCTGCTCCAGTACGGCCGCGCCCGGCGCGTCAGGCGTGTACAGGAAGCCGGGCAGCGTGCCGCCGCTGCCCTGGTAGCGCAGCTGGGCGATCTCGGCCACCCGCCGCTCGGCCTCGACCAGGGCCGTCTCGGCGGTGGCCAGGCGCGCTTGGGCGGACTTCTCCGCCTCCTTCGCCTTGGCGAGGGCCACGCGCTTGCCGTTGTAACTCTCGATGAGCTTGTCCACCTGGGTGTTGAGCTTCTTCAGCTCGGCCCGCAGCTGCTTCTCGCTCGGCTTGGGCGCGGCGAGCGCGCTCGCCGGGGTGAGCGCCACAGCTGCGGCGGTGATGAGACCGATGGCCAGAGCCGCGGGGGACGCAACCGCCACGTGGGGGATTCCTCTCCATCTGCCGGCCGGGTTAGCTGACGGGTTCGGGCATGGAGATGCCCTACCACCGAAGTGGATTCACCCCAGGTGAGGCTGGGTCCCCGGCTCCTGGGCAACACGCCCGGGATTAGGCGGCAACGGCTGTGACAACCGGTGCGTGAGGGATATTAGTAGTAAATGGCGGGTAACGCGACTTCAAGTGGAAATCAATTAGTGATCTACCTGTGATCGAAGCAGGCGTGCGGCCTCCTCGGGCAGCACGTCGTTGACGAAGGCCCCCATCGCCGACTCCGACCCCGCCAGGTACTTGAGCTTGCCGGGCGCGCGCCTGATCGAGAACAGCTCCAGGTGCAGATGTCCCAGCTCACGCAGGTACTGCACCGGCGCCTGGTGCCAGGCCGAGATGTACGGCATGGCCACCCCGAAGATCCCGTCCAGCGCCCGCAGCACCGAGGTGTAGAGCGGCGCGAAGGCCGCCCGCTCCGCCTCGGTCAGCGCCGCGAGGTCCGGCACCTGCCGATGCGGGTAGACATGCACCTCGTACGGCCAGCGCGCCGCGGCCGGCACGAAGGCGGTCCACAACTCGTTGGCCGCCACGACCCGCTCCCCGGCCCGTTCGGCGGCCAGCACGTCCGCGAACAGCCCCGGCCGCCGCTGCGCCGCCGCGAGCTGCAGCTTGGTCCGCGGCGTCACGTAGGGGTAGGCGTAGATCTGCCCGTGCGGGTGGGGCAGCGTGATCCCGATCTCCTCGCCCCGGTTCTCGAAGACGAAGACCTGCTCCACGCCCTCGATCGCGGACAGCTCGGCGGTGCGGTCCGCCCACGCCTCCATGACCAGTTCGACCTGCGCGTCGGTCAGCCGTGAGAACGACGAGGAGTGCTCGGAGGTGAAGCACACCACCTCACACCGCCCCGCCCCCGGCCGCACCTCACTCAGGCCGCCCACATCGTGATAAGTCCCAAAATTTCCGCTGAAAGATGGGAAGCGGTTCTCGAACACCACCACGTCATAGTCGTGCGCCGGGATCTCCGAGGCCCGCGTGTCGGACGACGGGCACAACGGGCACTCGTCGGCGGGCGGCAGGAACGTCCGCGTCTGCCGGTGCCCCGCGATCGCGATCCACTCCTCGGTCAGCGGGTCGTAGCGCAGCTCCGAGGCGAGCGGCCGGGGGTCGAGCGGGCGCCGGTCCACCGCGCCGCGGTCGGCGTCGTCGCGCCGGTCGAAGTAGATCAGCTCTCGCCCGTCGGCCAGGTGGGTGATGGTGCGCTTCACTGCGTGCCCTCCGCGATGATCAGTTCCCCGACGCGCTCGGCCAGCTCGGCGCGCGCCTCGGCGGGCAGACCCTGGTCGCTGATGACGACGTCGGCCTCTGCCAGGTCGGCGATCGTGCTGATGCCGACGGTGTTCCACTTGGTGTGGTCGGCCGGCACGACCAGGCGGTGGGCGGCGGCCACCAGTTCCCGGTCGGTCTCCGACTCCAGCAGGTTCGGCGTGGTGAACCCGGCGCGCGCGCTCATCCCGTGCACGCCCAGGAACAGCGTGTCCACGTGCAGGCGGCGGATCGCGGCGACGGCGACGGGACCGACCAGCGCGTCGGAGGGCGTGCGGACGCCGCCGGTGAGCACCACCGTGCGGTCGGCGCGCGGGGCGCGGTGGAAGACGTCGGCGACCGGGACCGAGTTCGTGATGACGGTGAGGTCGGGCACCGAGACCAGGTGGTGGGCCAGCGCCCACGTGGTGGTGCCCGCCGACAGGGCGACCGCGGTGCCGGGCCCGACCAGCTCGGCGGCGCGGCGCGCGATCGACTCCTTCTCCTGCTGCTGGCGGGCGGACTTGGCGGTGAAGCCCGGCTCCTCCGTGGAGCCGGGGCCGAGCGTGGTCGCGCCGCCGTGCACCTTCTCCAGCAGGCCGCGCTCGGCCAGGGACTCCAGATCGCGCCGGACGGTCATGTCGGAGACGCCGAGCTCGCGCACGAGGTCGGCCACGCGGACGCCGCCGCTGGCCCGGACCCGTTCGAGGATCGTCTGTTGCCGCTGCTGTGCGAGCACGCGCTCTCCTTCCAACAAGTTCAAACAGATTATGACATGAACATGTTGAAGAATGTGAGGTCGCTTGCCGGGGGGCCTGGTGTGGGATACGCATGCCGTACCGGAAAAGGCCCGCTCAAAGGAGGACGACGGATGGCAAGGCGCGCCCGCAAGTCCCGAGCACGCAAGAAGAAGAAGGCCAACCACGGCAAGCGCCCCGCGTCGCGCTGACGGTCACCCGGCCGCGGTGAGCTCCTTCACGGCGGCCGAAACCGCCCGGTGGAACGTCGGGTAGGCGTAGATCATCTCGTCGAGCCTGGGGAGCGGGACACGGGCGTGCACCGCCAGCGTCAGCAGTCCCAGGACCTCGCCCCCGGGCGGCGCCGCCACGGTCGCGCCGACCAGGACACCGTCGGCGGCCACCAGCTTGACCAGCCCCTCGGCCTGGGCGATGTACCCGCGCGTGCCCAGATCGCCCATGGCGACGCGCACATCCAGGCCCCGCTCGCGGGCCTGCGCCTCGGTCAGGCCCACCGCGCCCACCTCGGGATCGGTGAAGGTCACCCGGGGCACGGCGTGGTACTCGGCCTCGTGCACGGGCTCGCCGAGGATCTCCTTGACCACGATGTTCGCCTGGTACATCGACATGTGGGTGAAAGCGCCCTTGCCTACCGCGTCGCCGATCGCCCAGACGCCCTCGGCCGCGCGCATCCGCGCGTCCACGGGAATCGCCCGCGCGCTCTCGTCGAGACCGATCGCGCCGACGCCCAGCGCCTTCAGATCCACCCGGCGGCCCGTCGCCACCAGCAGCCGCTCCGCCTCGGCGCCGCCGACCGTGAAACGGCCGTCCCCGTAGTCCACGCGCGCGACCTTGGCCGAGGTCCGCACGTCGATGCCGCGCCCGGCGAAGACCTTCTCCAGCAGCGCGCCGGCCTCCGGCTCTTCGAGGGCGATCAGCCGCTCGGCGGCCTCGACCACCGTCACCGCCACGCCGAACGTCCGGAACATCTGCGCCAGCTCGACCCCGATCGCACCGCCGCCCAGCACGATGATCGACTCGGGCAGCTCGGCGTTCTCGATCGCCTGATGGTTGGTCCAGTACGGCGTGCCCGCCAGCCCCTCGATCGGCGGCACCGCCGCCTGCGAACCGGTCGCGATCACGATGCCGCGCGCCGCGCGCAGCACCTGGTCGCCGACGGTCACCTCGCCCGGCCCGGTGACGCGCCCGTGGCCCCTGAACAGGTGGCCGCCCTTGCCGGTGAAGCGGTCGGCGGCCACCTTGTCGTCCCAGGAGTCGGTGGCCTCGCGCACCCGGCGTACCAGCGCCGCCCACTCGCGCGAGGTCTCCGCCTCATGGATCATGATCTTCGAGGGGATGCAGCCCCAGTAGGGGCACTCGCCGCCCACCAGGTTCGACTCGACGGCGGCCACGCGCAGCCCCGCCTCCGCCAGCCGGCCGGCCACGTCCTCGCCGCCCGGACCCATCCCCAGCACGATCACATCGACGTCCATGCTCAGTACATAACCAGCCCTGAGCCGGAGTTCACCCGGAACGTGGCAAATTCGCCAGCGCCTGGTCGACCCGCTCCTGCGGCAGCGCGTAGTCCTCCAGTTCGCCCGCCAGGTAGCGGTCGTAGGCGCCGAGGTCGAAGTGGCCGTGGCCGCACAGCGCGGTCAGCAGCACCTTCTCCTCGCCGCTCTCCTTGCAGCGCAGCGCCTCGGCGATCGTCTCGGCCAGCGCGTGCGTCGGCTCCGGCGCCGGCACGATCCCCTCCGTACGCGCGAAGCGCACACCGGCCTCGAAACACTCGCTCTGCGACCGGGTGACCGCCTCGAACAAGCCCAGCTCGTACATGTGCGACAGCAGCGGCGACATGCCGTGATAGCGCAGCCCGCCCGCGTGGATCGGATCCGGCACGAAGTCGTGGCCGAGCGTGTGCATCTTCAGCAGCGGCGTGAACCCGGCCGTGTCGCCGAAGTCGTATGCGTAGCGGCCGCGGGTGAACGACGGGCACGCCTCCGGTTCCACCGCGCGGAAGGACGTCCGCGGGCTCTCGCGCATGAATGGGAAGGCCAGGCCGGCGAAGTTGGAGCCGCCGCCGGTGCAGCCGATGACCAGGTCCGGCATCTCCGGCATCTGCTTGAGCGCCTCCTCGCCGATGACCGTCTGGTGCAGCAGCACGTGGTTGAGCACCGAGCCCAGCGCGTACCGGGTGTCGGCCGCGGCCCCCGCCACCTCGACGGCCTCGCTGATCGCGATGCCCAGGCTGCCGGTGGAGCCGGGGTGCTCGGCCAGGATCTTGCTGCCCGCGCTCGTCAGCGGTGACGGGCTGGCGTGGACGGCGCCGCCGTACACGCGCATGAGAGAGCGGCGGTAGGGCTTCTGGTCATAGGAGGCGCGCACCATCCAGATCTCGCACTCCAGCCCGAACTGCGCGCACGCGAACGCCAGCGCCGACCCCCACTGCCCCGCCCCCGTCTCGGTCGTGAGCCTGCGCACACCCTCGCGCTTGTTGTAGTACGCCTGCGGCACGGCGGTGTTCGGCTTGTGCGAGCCGGCGGGGGAGACGCCCTCGTACTTGTAGTAGATGCGCGCCGGGGTGCCCAGCGCCTTCTCCAGCCGGTGCGCCCGGATCAGCGGCGTCGGCCGCCACAGCCGGTAGACGTCCAGCACCTCCTGCGGAATCTCGATGAACCGCTCCCCGCTCACCTCCTGGCCGATCAGCTCCATCGGGAACAACGGGGCCAGATCGTCGGGACCGACCGGCTGCCCGGTGGCGGGGTGGAGCGGCGGGGGAGGGGGCGTGGTGAGGTCGGGAACGATGTTGTACCAGTGGCTAGGGGTCATCACCCCAGTCTGCGACGGTCGGCCCCGTCGTTCCAGGGCCACCTGCTCCCGCTGACCGCCCTGGGGCCAGAAGACGAACGCGTCGATGCCGTGACCGACCGCCAGATCCGTCGCCCCCCCGTGAGGTCGGCCACCGTGTGCGGGCCGGCTGTCCGCCGTGGGGCGAACCGCGTCATCATGTCGAAGTGCAGCAGGTGGAAGTCTTCGAAAGCCCGCGTCCCGTGTTGACGGGTCCGCCGGTTCCTCCTGGTCGGGCCGCACGAGCTGGGCTCCCTTCGGTCAACGGCGAATACACCTTGTACTTGGCCGAACCTGGCGACGCATGACGGGATGCCGTTGACGCGGCCCGCCCGGCCGCCGGGGCCGGGACCCGCCGGTGGAAGATGGCTTTCGTGCTATCCCCTCGTTCGTCCGTACGCCGCCGGGTGAAGACCTTGGCGATCCTGGAGTTCGTCAACATTCCGCTGATCGCCGGGGTGCTGACGGGGGTCCTGGGCATGCCACTGACCACGGCCAACACGGCAGGGCTCGTGCTGGTTCTGATCGTTTTGGCTGAGGGCGGCGCGTACTGGTGGTTGAAGCTCGCCCAGCTCTCGTCGCGATCACCCGTTCCGGCGGGGATGGCGGTGTATCGCAGGTTGTCCCGGGTCAACGTCGGCTTGCTGGTGGCCGCGGCCGTCGTGGTGGGTGCCTGCTTGGCCGAAGGCGGTTCCGGCGCGCGGGTCTGGCCGGGGGCGGCGCTGTGGGTGTTCGCACTGCTGGAACACGTCAACTACTTCCACCTGCAACTGATGCACGACACTCGCGCCGACCTGGCCCACTTGATGAACACTCGTCGCCTTCGCCGCTCACATCTCGCTCTCGATCTGGCCCGCGCTTCCAGGAGGTCGGGGTGGTGAGCCCCGAACCGTCCGCCCATGCCAACGCCGTCGGGCATCGAGACGCCGCGTACATGCTGGCGGTGCTCACCCCGCTGGCCGGGGCGGACAGCGCGGAGGCCCATCGGCTCCTCGACCTCCTGTTCCAGGATCTCGGGCCCTGGACCGCGGGCCGCTTCCTCAACGTCATGGGCTACGGCGACAACGCCGATCACGAGCTGGTCCGCACCGCCTACGAGCCGCACGACCATGAACGACTGGCCGCGCTCAAGGCCGTCCACGATCCGACGAACGCCTTCCGCGCGAACTACGACATCCCACCGGCCCGATGACCTCCCTCTCGTCACGCACACAGGGGTCTCCCCGTGAAACTCACCGTCTTCGGAGCGACCGGCCGCGTCGGACGACATGTCCTGGCCCAAGCCGTCGCCGCCGGTCATGACGTCACGGCTCACGCCTCACTTGCTGTGCAGTTCAGCTAGGGGCGCTGGCCGGTTCCGGAAGCGAAGAGACGCAGTCTTCGGCGGGTTGGACCGGCCCGAAACAGGTGGCCGGTTGTGGTCAGTGCGGCAGGCTGCCGGGGGCCGGACCGCGTGTGGCACCATCTGGCCGACCGGGGCTGAGCTGGGGTGACGGCGTGGTGGTGTGTCGCGTGGGTGGCTTCAGGGAAGCCGGAGCCCGGCGGCCGGGCCCGGGTCGGAAGGTGGCGGCCGGGCCTGTGGGCGGGCCGGCTGTTGCCGGGGTCGCGGTGTTCATCCCAAGCGGCTTTTTTGTGTGCGTTCAGCGGGCTGCAAGGGCCCGGAGTTAGCGTGTGATCATGGACGATCCTGGGCGTCCCTACCAAGTCGGCGGATACTGGCTCGGGGCCAGGGTGGGCGCGGGCGGGCAGGCCGTGGTCTATGAAGGCTACGACGAGGACGGCAACAGGGCCGCGGTCAAGGTGCTGCGGCCTGACAGCGAGTTCGGGCGGGACCGGGAGGTCGCGGCGCTGGGGCGGGTGGCTTCCTTCTGTACGGCCCGCGTGCTGGCCCACGATCTCGACGCGGCCACGCCGTACCTGATCAGCGAGTTCGTGGATGGGCCGAGCCTGCGTCAGGCGGTGGGCGAGGGCGGGCCGTATGGCGGGGATGACCTGCACCGGCTCGCGACGGGGATCGCGACGGCGATGGCGGCGATCCACGCGGCCGGGGTGGTGCACCGCGATCTCAAGCCGGACAACGTGTTACTGGGGCCGGATGGGCCGCGGGTGATCGATTTCGGGATCGCGCGGGTGCTCGGCAAGTCGGCGACCAGCACGATGGGGGTGGCGGGTACGCCGCCGTACATGGCGCCCGAGGTGTTTCGGGGAGACAAGGCGGGGCCGGAGGCGGACGTCTACGCCTGGGGCGCGGTGATGGTGTTCGCGGCGACCGGCGGGCCGCCGTTCGCCGGACCGGCCGAGGCGGTCATTTACGCGCATCTGCATACCGAGCCCGACCTGTCGGGCGTCCCGGAGCGGCTGCGGGGCCTGGTGGCGCGGGCGCTGGACAAGGATCCCGGGCGCCGGCCGGGCGCGGGCGGGCTGCTGATGGAGCTGATCGGCGGCAGCGGCCTGGAGCAGGGCAGCCAGGTGGCCACGGGAGTCAGGCCGCCCGACGGGCTGGCGGGTGGCCGGCCGCCGCTCGGGGAATTGGCCGAGCGGGTGTATGCCGGGCTCGACGCGGAACGGCAGGCGCTCCTGGCGCAGATCCTGCTGCGGGGGGTGATGCCGGGAAGCACGGTGCGGGAAGTGGGGCCGGCCGAGCTGGAGGCGTTGGGGCCGGGCGTGGGAGAAGTGGTGGCGGCCCTGGTGGAGGCGGGAGTCGTCACCCGAGACGGTGGGCGGCTGGCGATGAGCCCGGCGTTGCTGCGGGCCTGGCCGCGACTGCGCGGCTGGGCGGCCGCGGAGGACATTTCGGGCTACCGGCTGGTCGGTGACGGTGCGGGGCGCTGGCAGGCGGACGGCCGGCGGCCCGGCGACCTGCTCCACGGCCACGACCTCGACCAGGCCTTACGCTGGGCCGCCACCCGCACCGGCAGGCTGGCTCCCACCGCCGTCGAACGGGAGTTCCTGGCCGCCGCGCAAGCGGCCGAAACCAGGCGCCAACGGCTCAGGCGTGCGCTCACCGCCGCGCTGGCCGTCCTGCTCATCGTGGCGGTGAGCGCCACCGCCGTGGCCGATCATCAGCGGCGGGAGGCCGACACCCAGCGGGCGACGGTCGCCCGCCAGCTCACCGAGGTGACCGCGCGGCACCTGGTCGCCGAGGCCGCCGAACTGCGGACGGTGGATCCGGCCCTAGGAATGGCCCTGTCGGCCGCGGCCTGGCAACTGGCGCCGCTGCCGGAAACCCGCGCCGGGCTCTACTCGGCGCACGCCCAGCTCGAACTCGCCCGGTTCGTGCCGCCGCCGGGTCAGATCGCCATCAGCCCCGACGGCGGTACGCTCGCCGTGCTCAACGGCCTGCGCGCCGAGCTGTGGGACCTGACCTCCGGCCGGCGGACGGCCGACATCGGCGACATGCCCGTCGCGGTCACCGCCATCGCGGTCGCCTCCGGAGGCCGGCTGCTGGCGGTGGCCGGGCCCGACGGGATCCGGTTGTGGCGCGACGGCCGGCCCGACGGCGGCGTGTTCGGCCCGCTCGGGATCTCCGACCCCCTGGGGCGAATGAAGTCGTGGCCGGGGATGATCGCTCCGCTGGAGTTCAGCCCGTCGGGCGGGGTGCTGATGGCCAAGGGCCTGGATTGGTTGCAGCTGTGGTCGGTGACCTCGCGTACGCGGATCGCCGTGCCCGGCGTGGCGCCGAACGCGGCCGTCGCCCCGGGAGATCGCCACGCGGCGCTGGCCGGCGTCGGAATCTTCGACCTCGAGAACGGCGCGAAGCTCGCCGGCCTGCCCCGGACCGGGTTCGACGGGCTGGCCTTCAGCCCCGACGGCGCCACCCTGGCGATCTCCGGCGGCCACGGCGTGCGCCTGCTGGACCGGGCGACGGGCCGGACGGAGCGGGGGACCTACCAGGCCGCCACCATCCCGGGGAGCGCCACCCGAGCGGCCTTCAGCCCGGACGGGCGCCACTTCGCCGTGGCCCACACAGGCGGCCGGATCGCCTTGTGGAAACGGGACCAGGTCAGGCCGGAGATGACCTACGACTCCGCCGACCCGGTGGACGATCTCTGGTTCACCCGAGCATCGGTGCTCCGCGTGGCCGGAGCCAGCGGCGCCGTAACCGACCTCGACCTGTCCCGCCACCTGCCGCGGCGGCGCGGCGAGGCGACGCCGAGCCCTGATGGCGCCCTCATGGCCGTGCGCCGGGTCGGCTCCGTCGAACTGCTCAGCACCGCCTCCGACCCGCCCGTCTCCGTGGGGCACCTGCCGGTTCGGCTCGGGGGACAGGACGGCTTCGCGTTCGGAGCGAGCGCCGACCGGCTGCTCACCGTCACCGGCGCGGGCCAGATCACGGTGTGGGACGTGCCCGGCCGCCGCAAGCTCACCTCGTTCACCGCGGCCGAGAGGTTCGGCATCGTGGGCCAGGTCGCGCTCAGCCGCGACGGCCGGCGTATCGCCGTGGCCGCCGACTCCGGCGGCTCCGCGGGGCTGAGCTCCACCACGGTCTACGACCTGACCGGCGAACGCATCATGCCCATTCCCACGCAGCATGGCCGCGGCGTCCTGTTCAGCCCCGACGGCGGCACCGTGATCACCCTCGGTCCTCAGCCCAAGCGCGTCACGCCGGCGACCTCTCAGTCCGAGCCGCTGGGCGGACAGAGGCTGACCGCGGCCGCCTTCAGCCCCGACGGCCGCACTCTGGTCGCGGCCACGGAGGCGGGCCAGCTCGTGCACTTCAGCACCCGCACCTGGCAACCCGTCGGCCTGCCCTACCCGTCCGGTGACCAGGTTCGCAGCCTCGTCTTCAGCGGCGACGGGCGCACGCTGGCCGTCTCCGGGCAGCGGGTGACGCTGTGGGAGACCCACACCCGCACCCGCCTGGGCACGGGCCTGGCCGGGAGGGAGAGCTCACAGGTGGCCTTCGCCGCCGGCGAGCTGATCACCGGCTGGGGACTGCGGATACCGCTGCGGACCGACGACCTGCTCAGGCAGGTGTGTCACCGGGCCGGCAGGCAGATCACGGCCGACGAATGGCACCGCTACGGCACAGGGGCCGCGGCGCCGCCCTGCCCGATGCCGTGATCACTCACAGCAGCCCGGTGAGCTGCCGCCGCGTTTCGGGGAGAGGTTCTGGAGCCGTGCGGCGGGCTTCGGACAGCGCCAGGCGGGCGGTTCGGCGGCCCTGTCGCGTCTGTCCTGCCGCGCTCAGCACGCGTGCGTGCGCGGTGAGCGCGACGACCCGTGCCGGGGCATGCACCAACGCGTCCTGCCGTGCCGCTGATCGAGTCAGCTCAACCATGGCCTCACTGGCCGACAACGCCTCGGCCGGATCCGTCGAGGACAGGATGCGCGCGCGGGTGCCGGTGACACGCGCATACAGGCTCAGATACTCGCCCGCGTAGACCCTGAACAGCTTCTCGCAGCACTCGACCGCCTCCTGCGCCGCGGCGAGCGCCTCCTCCTGCCGACCGGCCGCCCGCTCACAGGCGGCGATCGTGTCCAGGACGCCGGCCAGGGAAGGCAGGTAGCTGTAGTCGTCACGCGCACCGATCCCCTCCAACACCGCCAGGGCCTCCTGGCCGATCCGTGCGGCCTCCTCTTGCCGGCCGGCGGCGCTGAGCAGGCGGACCTGGGCAGCCAGGGCAACGGCCACGTCACGATGGAAGTCGGGACCACCACGCCACTCGCCCAGACCTTCCCTGCGGATCCGCACCGCCTCGGCCGCCAGATCGAGCGCCTCCAGCGGCCGTCCCGCCAGGGCGAGCATGCTGCAGTGCTCGTCGAGGGCCTGGCCGTACCCCTTGAGACGGGTACGCCGGTCGGTGCCCAGCAAGGCGCGGTACTGCTCGACACGCTCGCCGCTCACCGCCAGGGCCTGCTCCAGCCGGCCCGCCAGGAACAGCACCGCCGCGTAGCGGGCCAGCGCGAGCACGAACTGCTCCCGCTCGTCCGGAAGCCGGGTGCGCAAGAGATCGACCGTGGCGGCGAGTCGCCGTACGCGCCTGTGCTTGACGAGCTTCGGCAGCAACCAGCCCGTCAAGACGACCAAGGCGAGCAGTAACGCGGTCGGCCAGCCTGGCCACACCAGGAAGGCGACCAGCGCCGCAACGGCCACGAGGCCCTGCACGGCCAGAACCGCACAAGATCGCATCATGAGGTTCAGTGTGGCGAGCGCGGCCCCGACAGTCGAGCCACCTCCTGCCCGCTACATGACCCGCCGGCTTTCGCGCCAACGGCGGAGCCGAGGAGAGAGAAGGCTGCGGTGTGCTCACCCCCACGACGCCGCGTGGGACCCCTCCTCGGCAACAGGCCCCGGCGCGGGGTGAGCCTCAGGGCTGGGGCGCGACTCCGCTGCCGAGGGCGTCGAACAGGCGCTCCAGCCGGGCGCGGTGGTCGTCCGCGACGGTGTCGGCCGCTTCTCCGGCGATCAGGCGCCGGGCGGTCTCCACCAGCACCGTGGAGTAGCCGGCCACGAAGAAGGCGGCGAGCAGCGGGGCGTCGCCGTCGAAGGCCGGGTCGCGGTCGAGTTCGCCGGCGAGCGTCTGCTGGAGATCGAATGCGATCTCCCTGGCGCGGGCGACCAGCGCCGGCGAGGCCACGACGGTCCGGAAGAAGGGGAGGGACCCGTCCTTGAGCCCGGACAGGGCATGCCGTTCCTCAAGAAGACCGAACGCCATGTCGCGCAGGGACTGGAGCACTCCGGCGTCCGGGGCACGCTCGCGTACCGCCGCGCGCAGGAGCTCGACGGCGTCGACCTGGCGGTCCAGCAGGAGGTCCTCCTTGCGCGGGAAGTGCTTGAAGACCGTCACGGCCGAGACCCCGGCCTCCCGCGCGACCTCGGTGACCGTGACCGTGTCGAATCCGCGTTCCAGGAACAGCCGGGTCGCGACCTCCGAAATCTTCGCACGCGTCCGCGGTCCGCCTCGCGCACTGGTCCTGGGCATCCCGACCTCACTTCCTTGTGCAACTTAACTTAGTCGCATAACCTAGTCGCATGTCCTTCGAACAGACCCCTGTCATGTGTCATTGTCACCGGACCGGGCTCCAGCGGGCCGCGCGCCACCGCGATCACGACGTGAGGGGAGTCCGCCATGAATGAGCCGGGTGCGGGCGGGCCCGGTCGTGGTCCCCGATCGCTGCGGGAGGCGTGGGTCGCGCTGGCGGGGCTGTCGGCGGTGTTCCTCTTCGAGATGCTGGACAACTCCATCCTGAACGTCGCGCTGCCCGTGATCGGCCGCGACCTGCACGCCTCGGCCACCGCGTTGCAGTGGGTGACCGGCGCCTACGCGGTCGTGTTCGGCGGACTGATGCTCGCCTTCGGCGCGGTCGCCGACCGGTTCGGCCGGCGGCGGATCATGCTGATCGGGCTCGTCCTGCTCGGCGTGGCGAGCCTGGCGACCGCCGTGGTCACCACTCCCGCGCAGCTGATCGCCGTCCGGGCGACGATGGGGGTCGCCGCCGCGATGACCACCCCGGGGTCGATGGCGCTGGCGTTCCGGCTGTTCGACGAGGACGGCCTGCGCGTGCGCGCGCTGACCCTCATCTCGACCGTCGGCCTGGTCGGGCTCGCGATCGGCCCGACCGCGGGCGGCATGGTGCTGGCGGTCGCGCCGTGGCAGGTCCTGCTGCTGGTGAACGTGCCGATCGCCGCGCTCGCCTTCTTCTGCGTGCGGTACGGCATCGCCGCCGACGACCCGGCCGGGCTCCACCACGACCCCCTCGACGTCCCCGGGATGCTGCTGGGCACGGCGGCGATCGTGCTCACGCTCCTCGCGCCGACGCTGTTCGTGGACCAGGGCGCCGGCTCCTGGGCGCCCTGGGCGGTGACCGCCGGGGCCGCCGCGTCGGTGACCTGCTTCGTCCTGCGCGAACGCCTGGCCCGCCACCCGCTGCTCGACCTGAAGCTCCTCGCCCTGCCCCTGGTCTCCAGCGGCCTGGCCTACAAGGCCGCCACCGGTCTGGCGACCGCCGGGCTCACCTATCTGGTGACGCTGCAACTACAGCTCGACTGGGGCTGGACCCCCGCACTGGCCGCCCTCGGGATGCTGCCGCAGGTCGTCGTCCTCATCGCGGGCAGCCCGTTCGTCAACCCGTTCGTACGGCGCGTCGGCCTGGACCGGGCCGCGTGGATCAGCGCCGCGGCGGTCGTGTCCGGACTCGCCGTCCACGGCCTGCTCGGCCGGTTCGGCTACCCGTGGGTCGCGCTCGCGCTCGTCCTCGTGGCGGCCGGGATGCGCGTGGTCGGCGTCGTCGCCGGGCTCAACGTGGTCCGCGGCCTGCCCGGCAACCGCACCACCATCGGCACCGCGCTCGTCGACACCGCAAGCCAGGTCGCCACCGGTACCGGCATCGCCGTCACCGGCACCATCCTCGCCCTCCTGTTCACCGGCGACCTCACCGCGTCCCCCTGGGGCCCGAGGCAGACCGCCGAGTTCCACCAGGCCGTCACCATCGCCGGCCTCACCCTCACCCTCGTCGCGGCGGCCCTCGTCGGCTGGGGGTTCGTCCGCACCCGACGCGCCGCCGGCGTCCGGGCGGCCACTCCCGTCAACGACACCGTCCCCCAGGACGCCTGACACCCCATCGACCACGATTCCGCCTGCCCGACGACCGGGTCGTGATCCTCGGCGCGCTCCATTCCGTGCCCTCATCCGTGCCCGACTCCCCACCTGCCCCCCTGGCCGGGGGGCCAGGTCACGTACTCCTGAACAGCCGGTCCAGGTGCACGTCGATCGCGGCGAGCGCGTCCTTGGGCTCGATCACGTCGAGTTCGATCAGGGAGGTGAAGCCGGTGAGGGCGAGGAGCAGGTTGGTCTCGGTCGCCGGGTCGCGGCCGGGGTCGATGTGCCCGTCGGCGATCGCCTGGCGGACCAACCGCTCGACGAGGTCCCGCCCCTGGACGAGGCCGCGCCGCGCCTGCTCGTGCACGGCCTCGTCGTGCAGCGCCTCCAGGGCGTAGGCGGCGCTCATCCGGCTGGTCGCGCGGGCGTCGGCATGCAGGGGGAGCATTTCCGCGAGCGTCAGTCGCAGCACGTCACGGGGGTGCGGGCGGTCACCGAGCTTTTCCAGCCCCTGGTGTACGCGCGCCGCGGTCCGCTCGGAGGCGAAGTCCATGGCGAAGGAGAGCATGGCGGTGCGGGAGGCGAAGTAGTGCTGCAGCTGCCCGAGTGACATGCCCGCCTCCTGCGCCACCACGCGCATCGTCAGCTGTGTGACGCCGCGCTGCTCCACCACCCGCCACAGCGCGCGGGCGATCGCTTCGCGGCGTCCGCGGTGATCCACCTGTTTCGGCATCGCCGGCTCCTCGCTCGTACCCCGGACTGGTTCAATACAGTTGACATAATACACCTGACCCGTAATGTTGGGGTCCACTCGAGGGAAGGAATCGTCATGTCCGAGCAGCCGAAGGTACGGACCACGGAAGGCGTGGTGCAGGGGCTCAGACGGCAGGGGCACGCGGTGTTCCGCGGCATCCCCTACGCCCAGCCCCCGGTCGGAGCGCTCCGCTTCGCCGCGCCCGCGCCGCCCCACCGCTGGGAGGGGACGAGGCAGGCGGTCGAGTTCGGCCCCGTGGTGCCGCTGTCCCTGCCGATCGAGGTGCCCCCGCAGGGTCCCGACTGGCTGACGCTCAACGTCGGCACTCCGGATCCCGGCGCGGCCGGACTGCCGGTGCTGGTGTGGATCCCCGTGGGCGGCTACCTCTCGGCGGCGTCGAGCGACCCGATGTTCGACCCGGCAGCGCTGGCCGAGGCGGGAATCGTCGTGGTGACGATCAACTGCCGCGTGGGAGCGGAGGGATTCGCGTTCCTCGACGACGTGCCGCCCAACCGCGGATTCCTCGACCAGATCGCGGCGCTGGAGTGGGTGCAGCGCAACATCGCCGCCTTCGGAGGCGACCCCGGCCAGGTCACCGTGGCCGGGGTGTCCGCCGGGGCGGGGTCGGTCGCCGCCCTCCTGACGATGAAGTCCGCGCGCGGACTGTTCCGGCGGGCCATGGCCCACTCGGTGCCGGGGCTGTACAGCACCCCCGCGCTGGCACGGCGGGTCACCGCCACGTTCGCGGACCGGGTCGGCGCCGCGGCCCCCACCGCCGAGGCCCTGCGCGACATCGACCCATGGCGCCTGGCCGCCGAGCTCACCTCCTTCAACGCCGGCCTTCACGCGTACCGGGAGAGCTGGGGACGCCTCACGGAGGCCGGCACCGCGCTGTGCCCCGTCGTCGACGGCGAGGTTCTCACGGAAACGCCCTGGCCCGCGCTGACCGGCGCGCGCGCGAGCGGGACCGAACTGCTCGTCGGCCACGCCCGGGACGAATTCCGGTTCTTCAGCGTCATGAGCGGCCGGTACGGCACCTTCACCGAGGAGGACGCCCACGCCGCCCTGGAACTGCTCGCCCCGCGGCCGGACGGCGCGCGGGCCTACCGTGCCGCGTTCCCGCAGGCAGGCCCGGAGGAGCTGGTGGAGACGGTGTACTCCGACGCCCTCTTCCGCATGCCGTCACAGAAGCTGGCCGAGGCGAACACCGCGGCCGGCGGCACCTCGTACCTGTTCGAACTGTGCTGGGTCGCCCCGGCCCTCGGCGGCATCCTGGGCGCCTGCCACAGCCTCGACGTGCCCCTGGCGTTCGGCACGCTGGACAGCCCCGTCGGCGCCCAGCTCATCGGCGAGGAGCCCACTCCCGAGGCCGTCGCGCTCTCCCGCGAACTCCAGGAGGTATGGGTCCGCTTCGTCACCACCGGCGACGCGGGCTGGCCGGCCCACCGGCCCGGCGAACACCTCACCCGCGTCCTGGATACCGAGTCGAAGACTCTGCCCTACCCCGAGCAGGCATCGCGCCAGATCTGGGAAGGCCACGCCCCCGCCCCCTTCGATCTCTCGTAATCGTCCGGCTCGGCTCCCACGACCGCGACGCCGCCCCTCACCGACGATCGGAGTCCCCGTGGGGATCAGCCGAGCGTGAACGTCCTGGCGCGGAATCGGCGCAGGCTGGGAGGGTGGACCTCATGATGGAGGACTTGCGGGACGCCGAGCGCCGGCTCCAGGCCGCTCAGCTGGCTGGAGATGTCGAGGCGCTGGATCGGCTGCTGGACGATCGGCTGATCTTCACCTTCGGCGGGAACGTTGCGACCAAGGCGGACGACCTGGAGCTGCACCGCACCCGGGCGCAGGTGGTGACGAAGGTGGCCGAGGAGGAGTTGACCGTGCTCGCCGATGGGCACACCGGGGTGACGTGGTTTCTCGGCACCATCGAAGGGACCGTCAACGGCGCGCCGTTCGCGGCCAGGATGCGCTACACCCGTACGTGGCTGTACGGCGAGCCGCACGGCTGGCGAATCATCGCCGTGCACGCCGGCACGACCGATTGACACAGCCGACACGTTGCCCGACGACCGGCGGCCAGATGGTCGCCGGCGAGGCTCGACCATCCCGGCAAGATCAAGAACTGGATCTTGGTACCCCGGCTCCGGCCTGCGCACGAACGGATCGAAGCCGGAGGGATCGGTGCCGACATCGGGCGCGGGATACTCGGCGATGGCTGGGACCGCCGGTCAGTCGATGCCTTCGATGATGCGGAAGTCGCGCTGGAAGTCGTCGGGGAGGGCCACCAGCGCCTTCTGGTACGCCTCGCTCTCGTATGCCGCGACGGCCTGTTCAAAGCTGTCGAACTCGATCAGAACGACGCGCTGCGTGATCCCGGCCTCGTGGGCGACGACTCGACCGCCACGGGACGGGAGCAAGGCCAGGTTGCGCCCGCCCCCTGCCTGGACAGCCTGACCGGCCAGCTTGTCGTAGGCGGTCAGCCTCTCAAGGTCGGTGTTGGCGGGGTAGACACTGACCCAGTAGCCCTTGGCCATGCAAACCTCCTGTGTTGGGCCGGACGCGTCCGACTTCGAATGGACACTCAGATCGATCGATCCCGGCGACGGGTTCCATCGTCATATGCGCAGGTTAGGGCTTGATGTGCGGCCGAGGGAAAGATCGGTACGGGCTAGACTCAGAACGGATCGTTATCAATCGGCAGGGAGGGCACGTGGCGCCGGATACGGTCAGCCTGCGCTACTTCCTGGTGCTGGCACAGGAGCTGAACTTCACCCGCGCGGCCGCACGGATCGGCATCGCGCAGCCCGCACTCAGCGCCCGGATGCGCCGATTGGAGGCGGAACTCGGTACGGACCTGCTGGTCCGCAACACGCGTAGCGTCGTGTTGACCACGGCCGGTGTGGCTTTGGCGGAGTCCGCGCCACCGGCGCTGGCGGCGCTGGACCGGGCATGGGACGCCGCCCGGAGCGCGGCGGCCGGTGAACTGGGCACGCTGCGCATCGGATACAGCCTCAGCGCCGGGTCCGAGACGGTACCGGCCCTGGTGGACAGGCTGATTCGCGGCAACAGCGGACTCGAGGTCGGCGCGGTCCCGATGGCGACACCGGAGATCACCCCCGCGGTCGCCGACGGCCGCATCGATGCCGGGATCACCCGCGGTGAACAGCCGGGCCGTGACGTGCGCCGGTTCCTGTTGCGGCGTATGCGCGTCGGGGTCCAGCTGGCGGAGCACCATCCGCTGGCCGAACACCCGGAGATCGAGATCGCCGACGCGGCCGCGTACCCGCTGCGACTCCCGGACCGGGAGGCCAACCCCGTGATCCACGATCAGCTGTCCGCACTGTTCCGAGACACCCGACCACACCCCCGATTCCACACGCCCGCGGTCTCCTTCGACATGTCTCAGCGCGACCTGCGCGACGGGATCACCCTCGCCCCGGCCGGAGAAGCCGCGGCCACGGCACAACCGCCCGGTCTCACCTGGCGGCCGCTGCGGGGCGCGCCCAGCCTGACGATTCACCTGGTCCTCCCACGCGAGCAGTCGCCGCTACACCGCCGCCTCCGTGCCGTCGCCACAACCCTGGCGCACGAGCTGCACTGGCTTGCCGATGGTCCCGGGCGCGCCGCCGGGACGGGGTGTTACGGTCCGCCCGGCTGACGCGACTATGTGGGTATGAGGCTGCGGGCCGGGCTGTGGTGGGTGGCGTCGGTGGTGATGCCGGTCGCCGTCGCCGTGGCTGGTAACCAGATACTCAACGACGGCGTCTGGAGCGGGCCCTGGATCGCCATCGCCATGGGGCTGGCAGGGGCCGGTGCCGTGGTGGCGCGGCGGGTGAGCCGGCCGCCGCCGGCGCCGACGTCGCCGGACGCGGTGGCGACCCGGCTGGCCGGGGAGGTGCGCAGGCAGTGGACGGCCGAGGCGGCCCGGCGGCACGTGCACCCGGTGCCTTTGCAGGTGCGCTGGTCGAGCACCGGACGGCCGGTCGCGGCTGGACGGGAACTGGTGATCGACGACGACAGCGGCGCGAGCTGGGAGTTGCTGCCACTGACGGGGACGGCGCGGGAGACGGTGGCCGCCTTTCGCGCCCTGCCGCATCGGCAGCTGGTCGTGCTGGGCGAGCCGGGGGCGGGTAAGAGCGTGCTGGCGATGCTGCTCACCCTGGGCCTGCTGAAGGAGGCCGCGGCGGGCGGGACCGTGCCGGTGCTGCTCCCGATCTCCTCGTGGAACCCCGCGCTGGAGTCGGTCGAGGAGTTCGTGATCCGGCGCCTGGATGAGGACTACGACCTTCTGACCGTACGGGACGGCGACGGCCCGGCCTGGGCGCGTGAGCTGGTCGAGGCGGGCCGGGTGCTGCCGGTGCTCGACGGGCTGGACGAGTTGCCGGTGGCGGCGTACGTACGGGCGGTGCGGGAACTGGACCTGCTGGCCGCGGCCGGCAGGCCGCTGGTCCTCACCTGCAGGGGCGAGGAGTACGAGCAGGCGATCACGGCCGGCGGCCCGGTGCTGTCCATGGCGGCGGTCGTCGAGATCGAGCCGGTGGGCGTCGAGGAGGCCATCGCCTTCCTGTCCCATCCGGCTCCATCCCGCGCCCGCTGGCAGCGGGTGTTCGAGCACCTGCGCGCGCAGCCCGACGGGGTGCTGGCCACGGTGTTGTCCACGCCCTTCATGGTCTGGCTGGCCCGCGCCGCCTTTCAGGCCACGAGCACCGATCCCGACCGGCTGATCGCGATGACCGACCGGAGCGAGATCGCGGCCACGCTCATGGACGGGTTCGTCGCCGCCGAATACCGAAGCCGTCCGGGACGTCGCCGGAGCCGCAACCGGCCGGAGCACGCGGCGCGCTGGCTGGGGCGGCTGGCGTACCAGCTGCGAGAGACCCGCCTGCGCGACTGGTGGTGGTGGCAGCTGACGGTCAGTCCCACTCCCAAATACCCCAATCTCGCCGAGACCGGGCGGGCGATGGTGGCCATGCTCGTGGCCGGGGCGGGCCTGGTGGCAGCGGTGGGCGGTTTCGCCGGTCTGCGGGCGGCGCTGGCGGGGTGTCTGGCGATCGGGTTCGCCGCCGCCCGGACGTTCCGCCCGTTATGGCCGGACACGTACCCGCCGTACGTACGGTGGCGCTATCGCACGGCGCGGACCGAGCGGGCCCGCAGGCGAAGGCGCGCGGCCGGGTTCGGGATCGTGTTCGGCCTGGCCGCGGGGTTCGTGGCGGACGCGTGGGCGGCGGCCTTGATCGCCGTTCCCGCCGCCACGCTGGCCACCGTCGTGCTGCCGTGGACGGCCGCGCGTACCGAACACCCCACACCACGGCTGACCTTCCGCGCCAACCACCGCAACGCCGTACTGGCCGCCGTCCGGCACGCGCTGATCGGCGGCCCGGCCTTCGCGCTCGGGGCCCTGGTGACGGGACCGCTCGGACAGGTGGCCGCCGTGTCGGGAATCGCGGCACTGGTGTACGCGGGCGCCGCGGGCCTCGCCGCCGGATGGTGGACCTGGACCAGGTTCCGGATCATCCACCTGTTCCTGGCGGCCTGCGGCAAGCTGCCCTGGCGGTTGTGGGCCTTCGTCGAGGACGCGCACCAGCGCCAGATGCTGCGCCAGGCCGGATCCGCCTGGCAGTTCCGGCACGCCCTGCTCCAGGACCATCTCGCCGACGCCTCCCACCTCGATCACCTGCGCGGCCGCGCCAAACTGGGAGGCCCGCGGGCCCGGCTGGAGCTGGCGCGACTCCTGGGCGCGCGGGGCCACATCGACGAACTACGCGCCCGCACGGACCAAGGTGACCGCTTCGCCCGCGGTTTCCTGGTCGACCTCTTGCGAAAGCAGGGCAAGATCGGCGAGGCCACTGCCATCCTGCGGAAGCACGCCGACGCGGGCGACGACTACGCCGCCGCCGATCTGGTCCCGCTGCTGGCCGAACAAGGACTCGTGTCCGAGTTACGCGCCAGAGCCGAGGCCGGGGACTGGAACGCACGCCGTGAGCTGGTAAAACTTCTGGAGGCTCAGGGCCGGCTCGACGAGTTGCGGATCCTGGGCGATGCCGGTGATCGGGACGCCGCCTGGGCGCTCGCCAAACTACTGGCCGAGCAGGGGCGGCACGAGGAACTCCGCACGCGCGCCGAGGCAGGCGACGGGGGCGCCGTCGCCGCCTTGGCGAGGCTGCTGGCGGAGCAGGGCCGGGTCGAGGAGTTACGCGCCCTGTCCGAGGCCGGTTGGCGCATGGTCGATCGCCTGCTGGCCAAGACGCTGGCCGCGCAGGACCGCGTCGACGAGGCCGTCACCGTTCTGCGGGCCCGCGCCGACGACGGCGATCGCCAAGCGGCCGACCAGCTGATCGACATGCTGATGGAACGGGGCCGGATCCAGACGCTGATGCCGATCCTGGAGGACTACGCGGAGCCGAGAGGCGCGATGGCCAACGCCACCACGGCCGAACGGCTGGTCGCACTGGGACACGTCGAAGAGGCGATCACGTTCCTGGACGCCCGTGTCGCCCCTTCCAGCGCCGACGCCCAGCACGTGACCGGGCAACTGGCCAACCTGCTCGCCGCCCACGGACGCCTGGATGAGGCGATCGACCTCCTGCGGACCCGTTTCGACTCCTTGTACGGCCCCAACGCGGACCAGCAGGTGGCCCGCCTGCTCGCCGAGCACGGACGCCTCGACGAGCTGAAGGCGGAGTCCGACGCGGGAAACTGGAGCGCCACGACCAGGCTGATCGATCTGATGATCGAGGGGGGACAGGCCGGGGACGCCATCGACTTCCTGCAAGAGGTCGTCGCCGCGAGAGGCGGCAGCGCACACGCGGGTGGCCCGGTGGACCGGCTGGTCAAACTGCTGATCGGTGCCGAACGTCTGGATGAGGCGCTGGGGCTGCTGCGCAGGCGGGCCGATGCCGACGACTGGTACGCCTCCAAGGAGCTCGCCAGGCTCCTGGGCGTCGAGGGCAACGTCGAGGAGTTGCGGGCACGTGCCGCGGCGGGAGACGCGTCCGCCGCGTCCGAGCTGGCCAGGGTTCTGGACGAGCAGGGGCTGACGCATGAGTTGCGGGCGCGGGCCGACGCCGGAGACCCGTACGCGGCCCAGCGCCTTGGTCGTTTGCCCTGAATGGCGACAACCTTCGCCAGGGCGTGCATCCTGTTATTGGCAGAGCACGCAGGCAGTTCATTTCGGGCCTCCTCATCGAAGGGGATCAGCGATGTTCCGGCTCCGGCTGGCAATGACCGTCCTGGCAGCGCCCCTGCTTCTCCTCGGCAGCGTGGCAAGCGCGTCAGCGAGTCCAAGCAGTGAAGGTTTCAGCGCCGTGTATCCTCCCGGCACCCCCGGACCGTTCAAGATCGCCAACCATGAGGAGCTGGGGTTGTGCCTTGACACCACCGGCAACCTCGGTGGGGACGTCTACCTGGGCCGTTGCCACAGCGCAGACCCCGGGCAGAGGTGGGGCTGGTGGAACGGCGGGTGGCTCATCCACCTCCCCAGCAGCTACTGCCTGGCCGCTGTCACCACGGGCACCGGCGTCCGCCTGGCCGAGCTGCAGCGCTGCATCGATCATCGCATCCAGCATTGGACGCACCAGAACTTCTTCATTCGCACCACGAGTACGGGCAGCATCGAGTGCCTGAGTCCCGCTATCGCTGTGGAGGGGGCACACGTGACGCCCGGAACCTGCGTCGCCACTCCCTCGCAACGGTGGAACGTGACCTACTGGTAGCAGCAGGTCACCTGCCCGAACCATCGCGTCGATCGATCTGTCCGCAGATGGTACGGCGTGGCCTCGACGCCGGCGGCCGGGTCAGCCGATCAGGTTGTAGGCGGCGACCACACTCAGGTAGGCGAGCGCGGCGAGGGCGACGGCGGTGTGGTGGATGCGTCCGACCGGGCTCCACCAGCCCTTGAACCAGGCGAGCGTGGTGGTCGCCAGCGTCGTGGCGGTCGCGGCCGCGGCGAGCAGGGGCAGGGTGGTGATGGCCGTGAACAGCGGGCTGCCGCCGAGGAAGAAGTCGGCCTGGTTGGCGTCGAAGTCGGCGAACATCGCCGCGAGGGATCCGGCGGAGGCCGTGACGAGCGCCGCCGTGATCCAGCCCGGCAGCCCGGCCAGGCGCGGCGCGCCGGTCGCGCCTCGTCCCTGGGGCGCGAGGCGGCGGCGGGTGGAGCGTACGGCGCGGGTGAGGGGCCAGGCCACCACTGACAGCAGCAGGACGGTCAGGCTGACGCCGAGCATGCCGAGATGCAGGGTGGGCGATTGGTACCAGGCCAGGCGTTCGAGGGGCCCGACCGGGTTCTCCGTGGCCAGGAGGCCGTCTTCGCGGAACCGGATCGTCCGGTAGCCGTTCTTCTCGCGGAACAGGCCGGGGGCGATCTGCGTCCATTGCCGGCTCTCGGTGGGGCCGTGCGCGACCGCGCCGGTGGTGGTCAGGGTGCCGTCGCCGGCGGCGCTCACCGTCACCACGCCGGTGAGCGAGCTGAGCTTGCCGAGATCGGTCATGTCGGCGGCCAGGGCCGTACGGTAACTGCCGGTGAACCGGGTGACGTCGGGCAGCGGGCCCGGCGCGCCGGGCTCCGGGGCGGGGGCCGGGGCGAAGCGGTCGGCGAAGGCGTTGACCAGGGACCAGGCGGAGTCGGGTCCGCCCTTGCCGGTGCCGTTGAAGGAGGCGTAAACGCCCATGTGCCGCTCGGGGATCAGCGCCATGATCGCGAAGTATCCGGGGATGTTGCCGCGGTGGACGAGCAGGCGCCGGCCGTTCCTGGTGTACTCCTGGAAGCCGTATCCCTGGCCGGCCGTGCCCTCGGCGTTGCCGAAGTGGCGGCTCTGCATGAGGCGGACGCTGTCCGGCTTGAGTATCGTGCCGCCGCCGGTCAGCTGGGCCAGCATGAAGGCGGCCATGTCGGTGGCGGTGGAGCGGAATCCGGCGCCGTGCGGTGGCATGTGCCCGTACTTGGTGCCTTCTGCCCGGATCTGGCGACCGTCCTGCAAGCGGTAGCCGGGTGCCAGCGCCCGGGCGATGTGGCCCGGCTCGGGCTGAGCCATGGAGGAGTGCGTCATGCCGAGCGGGCGGAAGATGTTCTCCTGTACGTACTGGTGGAAGGGCATGCCCGAACGGACCTCGACCAGGTAGCCGGCCAGGCCCATCCCGTAGTTGGAGTAGACGGCCCTGGCGCCGGGCGGGCGGATCCTGGGTGGCTGGTGGTCGGCGAGGTGGTCGCCGAGCCGGTGAACGTCCTGGGCCGTGGCCGCGCCGGTGCCGAAGTCGCCGCCGGCGAACCCGGCGGTGTGGGTCAGGAGGTTGGCCATGGTGACGGGCCGGCCCGGATAGGCGTCGTCGATCTTGAATGCGGTGAGGTACTGGTTGACGTCCGCCTTCAGGTCGATCCGGCCTCGTTCGACGAGCTGCATGACCGCGGTGGCGGTGATCAGCTTGGCCACTGAGGCGGGGGCGAAGACGGTCTGCCCGGCGTCCACGGGACGGCCGGTCTCCACCTCGGCGACGCCGTAGCCCTGGGCGAACACCTGGCGGCCGCCCGCCACGACGGCGATCGCCCCGCCGGGGATCTGGTGCTCCTTCAGCTGCCGGAGCATGGAGGCGTCGGCGAACCGCCGTACGGACTGGGCGGGGTCGGCGACCGTCGCGGCGGCGGGCGCGCTCACCATGAGGAGCGGAACGGCGACGCCAAGTGAAGAGATCAGGGCACGCCGGCGAGAGGGTTTGCGTTGGAGCAGCATGAGCTGCTCTCCTTTCTGTGGGAGCACGTACGCGTCAAAGGCACGCCGTCACGGCGTGGTCGTGCGGTTCCGCGGTCCGGGGGTGAGTTGCCGCTCGCCCCCGGACTTCTGTCTCAGGTTCGTCAGTCGACGCTGCGCAGGATCGTCTCCATCGCGGCGACTCTCTCCGTCAGCTCGCCAAGCCTGGCCTGCACCTCACTCTGCTGCTGTACGGCCCGCTCGGCCATGTCGCGATACCTGGCCATCTCGGCCGTCAGCACCTCGGTGCGGTGCCGCTCGAACCGGAAGTAGAACGCCAGGCACGCCGTGATGGCGCTGAACAGAATCAGTACGACCACGATGGGGATCACGATGGAACCGATGTCGATCACTGCGGGGTCTCCTGCACCTGGTGGGGTCCTTCCTCGTCGTCCGCGCGCAGAGCCGCGAGAACGGTGTCGATCGTCAGGGTGAGCTCGAAGGGCAGCAGCTCGATGTACTTCATCGCCTTGCCGTCGGCCGACAGCTCCAGCTGCCCCTCGATCAGCTTCGCCTTCTCCAGCCGCTCCAGATGCATGTAGAGCAGCGCACGGGACATCCCGATCCGGCGAGCCAGCTCGCTGACATGGACGCGACCACCGGCCAGCTCGGCCAGGATCCGCAACCGCAGAGGGTGCCCGACCGCGCTGAGCAGGCTGAGCAACTCTTCGCTGGTCGACATGTCGTCCTTAGAAAGATCCTATCTTGCACCTGTTAGTCGAATCTTACAGGTGCAAGTGCAGGCGTCAACCGCTGGCGCAGGCGACCGGTCGCCGATGCCGCACGAGATCGGCCTGGTCGCGTTCGTCCTCGGCCACCAGGCGACGTTCGTACCCGGACCGGGGTTTCACCGGCGTAACGGATCCGTTCACGACCGTGAAACCGGCTTCAGGCCACGCTGGCGGCCATGATCAGAGCCATCTGCGCGGCCGTCCTGGTGACGGCCTGCTCCCTGTCCGCGCCCGCCCCGGCCGGGGGTTGCGCCCCCGCCACCGCGCCACCTTCGGAATCGGCGCCGCCGACCTCGGTGAACACGCTCCGGCAGGCGTACCTCTGCGTGCTGGACCACTACTACAGCGGTCCGGCCATGGATTCGAAGGCACTGCTGAAGAGCGCCTTCGCCGCCTACACCCAGGACCTGATGCGGCGCGACGCCGATCGGAGCGACCTCCAGCTGCCCGAGCTGACCGGGAACCGCGACACCGACTGGGCCGCCTTCGCGAAAGTCCTCGGCGCCGGTGACGTGTCCGCGCTGCGCGCCGCGATCACCGCGATGGTCGCCGGACTGCACGACAACCACGCCCGCTGGGTCAGGCCGGCTCCACCATCGGAGGACAAGCCGATCGGAACGGGCATCGTGGGCATATCTGCCCAGCAGGGCCGGCAACTCGACCCGGCGGCCAAGCCGCCCTTGTTCATCACCAGCGTCCTGCCCGGCAGCCCCGCCGCCAAGGCCGGCATAAGACCCGGTGACATCATCGTCAAGGCCAACGGCGTGCCCGCGTTCATCGGGAACACCGTGAACCAGAGCATCGTCGAAGCGTTCGCCACCAATCCGGTGAAGCTCACGCTCAAGCGCCCCACGACGGGACGGACCCGCACCCTCGACCTCGGGGAGGGGCCCATCACGAGGCAGCCTCCGGCGGTGACGTCGACGACGCTTCCCGGCGGCGCCGTCCACGTCCAGCTGCCCGGATTCTTCGAAGGCGCCGCCGACCAGGTCATCGCCAAGCTGCGGGGCAAGCCGGAAGCGGTGGTCCTCGATCTGCGCGGCAACGGCGGCGGGTCACCCCGCGAGGTGACGCGGCTGCTCGGCGCGTTCGCACACGGCAAGATCACCAGCTACTTCTGCCCGTTCAAGGGCGACTGCGTGCCCAACCGGACCGACGACACCGTCCCGCTGCTCGGCTCGCGCCTCATCGTCCTCACCGACCGGGGATGTGCCTCGGCCTGCGAGGACTTCAGCGCGGCCGTCAAGGACAACAACCTGGGCACCCTCATCGGAACCCGCACCGCCGGAGCCGTCTCCGGCCCCGCCGAAGGCTATCGCCTCAACGACGGCAGCATCCTGCTGCTGCCCAAGGTCCGGCACCTCGGGCCCGCCCGTGAAACCATCGACACGATCGGCGTGCCGGTCGACCACTACGCCCCCATGACCGCCCTCGACCTGGCCACCGGGCGCGATCCGGGCGTGGCCAAGGCACTGACGCTCCTTTGACGCCTCTTCCGAGCCGCGGGGCGACTCCTCGCGATGACGCCCCCGGGGACGAGCACACGCAGGTGACCGCCTTCGTGGACTACGCTCATGACACGCCGCCTCGTCTGCAACACCCCCCGCCCCGACACATCCGTACACGCGGCAGCGGCTTGGCTAGGAGCAACACATGTCACTGGTGGGCAGGGAGGGCGAGCAAGCGCGCATTCACCGCCTGCTGGCGAATGCGCGCGACGAACGCAGCGGCGTCCTGGGGCTACGGGGCGCGGCGGGTATCGGGAAGTCGGTTCTTCTCGAGCACGCTGTGTCGATCGCCGAAGAGGGCGGCATGCGCGTGGTCCGCGTAGCGGGGGTCGAGTCTGACTCCGAGCTGGCGTACGGCGGCCTGCACCACCTGTTGTTTCCTCACGTGGATCGGCTGGACGCCCTGCCCGCTCCCCAGGCCAGGGCACTGCGTTGCGCCTTCGGCCTGTCGGAGGGAGACGAGGCCAACCGGTTCCTGATCTCCGCCGGCACCCTGTCGTTGCTCGCCGATCTGGCCGAGAAGGCCCCGCTGCTGTGCGTGATCGATGACCTGCAATGGCTCGACCAGGGTTCGGTGGAGGCGCTGCTGTTCGCTGCCCGCCGCTTCGTGGCCGATCCGATCGCGGTGCTGTTCGCGCTGCGCGATACGGCGATGCCGTTCGACATCGCGGGCGTCGAGGTCGTGGATCTGCCCGGCCTCGCCGCGCCCGATGCCGCCCGGCTGCTCGACGAGCACGCACCGGAACTCATCGAGCCGGTGCGTACCCGGGTCCTCGCGGAGTCCGGCGGCAATCCTCTGGCGATCATCGAGCTCGGGTCGTCGCGGCTCGCGGCGGACGATGCCGATCCGGCCGAGCAGGTCGGCCCGCTGCCGGTGACCCGCCGCGTACAGGAGACATTCCGTCACCAGATCGCGGGGCTTCCCGAGCCCGCCCAGCGCGCGCTTCTGGTGGCGGCGGCCGACCTGGCGGCGCCTCTCGCGACGACCTTGCACGTGATCGAATCCCTCGGCGGCACCGCCGGCGACCTGGAGCCCGCCGAACGCGACCGGCTCGTCTGGATCGACAGCCGGATCACGTTCCGCCACCCCTTGGTACGGGCGGCGGCCTATCAGGACGCGCCGCTGCACCGGCGGATCGAGGTACATCGCGCGTACGCCGAGGCGCTGCGCGGGGACGCCGATGCCGACCGCCGGGCCTGGCACCTCGCCGCCGCCACCATCACCCCCGACGAGGCCGTGGCCGCCGAACTGGAGGACGCGGCGGAGCGGGCCTGGCACCGGGGCGGCGCGATGGCGGTGTGCGCCGCCTACGACCGCGCCGGTCGGCTCAGTGCCGACCGGGAGCTGAAGGCCCGGCGTATCGCCCGGGCCAGCCAGGCCGCGTTCGACGCCGGCAAGGCCGACCGCGCCGCCCGGCTGGCGGCCGAGGCGCTCTCGCTCACCACCGACCCCGGCATCCGGGCGGCGGCCATCTATACCCGTGGCGCGGTGGAGTACGAACGCACCTCGCCGCGGGCCGATGCGGAGCTGACGCTCGAGGCCGCCGCGTTGGTGCGCGACAGCGATCCGGAGCGCGCCGTGCTCACCCTCTACGAGGCTGTGCACGCGGCCCGGCACGGAGCGGCGCACGACCTCCTGGAGCGTGCGGCGGATCTGATGCGCGGGTTCACCCCGCCGGAGCACTGGGCACCCGTGGTCGCCGCCCTTCTCGGGTGGGCGGAACTCTTCGCCGGACGCCCGGAGCAGGCCGTCGGCCCGATGCGCGCTCTCCACGCCGCCACCCGCGGCGCCGGGAACGACCTGACGCACCAGATCACGACCGGGTTCGGCGGGCTCATGATCGCCGACGACGACAGCGTCGTCACCGGTACCGAGGACATGCTGGCCGAGGTGCGGGCCAACGGGGCGCTGGGGTGGGTCCCGTACACCCTGAACGTGCTCGCGGTGGCGCGGCTGTTGCGCGGCGAGTTCGCGGACGCCCGCGCGTGTGTGGCGGAAGGCGTGTCCGTGAGCGACGAGCTCGGGAACACGACCGAGAGCCTGGCGCACCGGTCGGTGGAGGTGTGGCTCCACGCCGTATCGGGTGACGAGGCACGCTGCCGGGCCCTTGCCGAGGAGGTGCTCCCGCGGGCCCGAGCCCGGCACCGGGTCAACGCCGAGATCGCGGCCTGGGGTCTGGGCATGCTCGACCTTTCCGCCCGGCGGTTCGGGGAAGCGTACGACCGGCTCGAGCTGGTGTCCCGGGGACCGGCGAGCCGCGACCTCCTGGTCCGGGCGGTGCCGGATCTGGTGGAGGCGGCCGTGCGCGGCGGCATGCCGGATCGCGCCCACGGACCGCTGGCGGCGTTCCGCCACTGGGCCGAGCACGTCGACCGCCCGGTCGCCACCGGGCTCGAACTACGCTGCCGGGCCTTGCTGGCCGGCGACGGCGACGCCGAGGCGCTGTACACCGGGGCACTGCGGCTCCACGAGGGGCACGGCGGCCCCTACGAGCACGCCCGTACCCAGCTGGTCTACGGGGAATGGCTGCGCCGCCGGCGCCGCCGTACCGAGGCCCGCGCCCATCTCGCGGCGGCGGTGTCCGCGTTCGAGCGCCTCGGCGCGCCGCTCTGGGCCGAGCGTGCGCGCGGCGAGCTGGCAGCCTTCGGTGAGCGGGGCGACGAGCCGCAGCGCAGCGGCCCCCTCACCCTGCTCACACCCCAGGAATTGCAGGTTGTACGGCTGGCCGCCACCGGCCACACCAACAAAGAGATCGCCGCACAGCTGTTCCTCAGCCCGCGGACCGTCGGTCACCACCTCTACAAGGCGTATCCGAAACTCGGCGTCACCGGCCGCGCCGAGCTGACCGGCCTCGTCCAGCCGCAGCACCGGTAAGTAACGTCAGTCATCGGCTTCCCCGACATCGGTCACGATGACCGATGCGTCACGGGGGAGCCCCCGCATAGCGTTCACACCGTGGCCATCGGCCGTAACGCCAATGACGAGGAGACGACAATGACGCAGTACTTTCTGAGCCTCCCCCACGACTCCGCCGAGGAGCCGACGATGGAGGGCATGGACCCTGCGGAGTTGCAGCAGATGATCGCGGAGGTCGATGCGTTCAACACCGCCCTTCAGGAGGCGGGTGCGTTCGTGTCCGCCGGAGGCCTGCAGCCGCCGTCCAGCGCGACCACGGTGGACTACTCCGGCGACAGCCCCGTACTCACGCAAGGCCCCTTCGTGGAGGCCAAGGAGTATCTCGGCGGCTTCTGGATCATCGAGGCCGAAAACGACGACGTCGCGATCGAATGGACCAAGCAGGCCTCGCGGGCGCTGCGCAGCAGGATCGAGGTGCGTGCCCTCCAGGAGGCGCCCCCCGCCTGACGACCCGTCGACGCCGGGGCGCCGCACGCTGACGATGAGCAGCGGTCACCAACCTGGGCCTGGACCGGGGCCGCATGATGCGCGCGGTCGGCGTCGTCGCCGGGGCTCACCGTGGTCCGCTGCCTGCCCGGTAACCGGACCACCATCGGCACCGCGCTTGGGCTATCGGGCTTCTTCCGCGGAGGGGGTGTTCGCGGCCTCTGGGCTTTCCCAGGTCACATGAGGCGAACCCGTCAGCGCAGTGGTGTCGAGGTATTGGGGCTCCAGGACGCGCTCGGTGAACTTCCAGCCATCCGGGGTGCGCCGGTAGCGGTCGTGGAAGAAGCCGTACATGACGACCGACCTGCCGTCGCGCTGGCGACCGATCTCGAAGATGGATTCCCGGCCGGTCGCGATGTCGCCATCGAAGTGGATCGTGCCCGGATGCACGTTCTGCACCCAGAACTCCCACGCATCCTGCAGCCGTTCGATACCGGCCCGGATCTCCTTCCGGCCGATGAACTCGACATTGGCCGGGGGGATCCGCCACACCGCGTCTCCGGTGAACAGCGACACGAAACGGTCGTAGTCGCCGATCATCGCCGCGTCGGCGTGTTCGCCCCGCAGCGCCTCGATCTCGACCCGGTCGGCGATGATCTGCAGATCTCTCATCGGTTTCCTCTCTCCTGCGAACGCGATGACCGCCCACGGTGATCTTCTTCCCGCGGTGGCGGCTACAGATCATCGACGAATGAGTCCGGAGCGTCGGGACGCCCCGGCGAACGTGATGGGGCTCACATTCGTGCCAGGCCACCATTAGTGACAGTTGCGAGGCGTGGGCGCCTGTCCGGTCTCCGCGGTTCCGAGGTCGTCGGAGTGTCCGGCGTGGATTCGCGGCCACTGGGCGGTGGGACGTCCGCCGGCCCGCATGTGTGCCGACTCCCTGTCGACCTGCGGTTGCGGCCAGCCGGAGGGCGAGTCCTCCCAGGGCTCCTGGCGCCCGTACACGGTGAGGTCCATGAGCGTGTAGCTGTAGTCCATGGCCTCCACGCCGCGCCGCGACGTCCAGTAGGTCTCGAAGACGCGGTCGCCCTCCCGCACGTAGCACACGAGGTGCATCAGGCCGAGTTCGCGGCCGACGAGGAGCGCGTCAAGGGACGGCTGTGCCGAGTACCACGGCATGTCCCAGCCCATGAAGTCGCGATAGCGGACGCTTTCGTCGTAGGACGCCTGGGCGTCGGCCGGGCCGAACGCGGTGTTGCGGCCCTGGCTGAACACCGCGTAGGTGATGTCACGGGAGTGCAGGTAGGACAGTTCGCCGACCTGGCTGAGGAACAACGTGCAGCCCTCGCACTGCTCGGGCGCGGGCCGGCCGGGCCACCACATGAAGTAGTAGGCGATGAGCTGCCGACGTCCTTCGAACGCGCCCAGCAGGGTCACCGGCCCCTTCGGCCCGATCAGCTCAAGGCCGGTATCCACCTCCACCATGGGCAGGCGCCGGCGGGCCGCCGCGATCGCGTCACCTTCGCGGGTGTGGGCCTTCTCCCGAACCCGCAGCGCATCTATGCCGGCCTGCCAGGTGTCCCGGTCGACGACCGGCGGCAGGGCAGAGATGCCGTTGTTCTTCGCGTCATCGTTCATGATCGTCTCCTGGATGCGGTCGTGACCGTGCGTGGCGCCTCCCCGGGAGATCGAACCGAACCCTCAGTCCATCGTCCCCAGGAGGCCCCGAAAGGGAAACCTTGGAGCTGCGCCGCCGTGGTCGGTGAGCAGGGTGGCCGGCGGGACGAGTCCGGCCGAGGCGGCGCGACATGCCTGCGCCAAGGCGGACGCGGGGGACCGTCACCGCGTGGCTCTTCGCGTCTCGGTGCCGTCGGGATCGGAGTCGGAGGTGTGCTCGCGCAACGCTCTTGGCAGCGCGAAAGCGACGAGCACGGTGGCCAGCAGGCCGCCGCCACCCGCGATGAGAAGTGTCGCCGGTGCGGAGGTGGCGTCCAGCAGGAACCCGCCCGCCAGGTAGGAAAGTGCGGCGGCTACTCCGATCGCTCCGTAGAGGTTGCCGAAGACTCTGCCGAGCATTCCTTGGGGGACCAGGCGCTGCAGCATGGTGTTGGTGGCCACGTCCATCGCCGCGATACCGAATCCGCGGACGAACTGGGTCATGAACGCGGCGGCGACGGCCCAGGCCAGCCCCGTGAGGAGGTTGCCGGCGCTGTTCACCGCGAAGCCGGCCAGCAGCAGCGTCACCAGGGATGTTCGAGCGCTGTAGCGGGCCGTCAGGGCGTATCCGAAGAGCAGGCCGATGCCGACGGCGCCGAGAAGCAGGCCGACCGCCGACTGGCCGGCCGCGAAGGATTCGGTGGCCAGGAGGACCAGAGCGACGTCGTCCACTCCGTTGAAGGCCACGATGGCGCAGAAGCCCAGGGCGATGACCCGGACCACCTTGGCTGACCTGATGTAGCCGAGCCCGGACTTCGCGTCCCCCAGGAGCGAGGTCTTTGTTCCCTCCGGGGAGGGCGCGGGGGGAAGCGAGCGCAGCGTGAGCAGGACTGCGCCGGCGAGCAGGAAGGAGACGGCGTCGACCAGGAGCACGCCCCGTATTCCGACGAAGGGAAAGAGCGCGGCCGCGGCCAGCGGTCCGAGCGCCTCGGCCGTGTTGGTGCCGAAGCCCAGCGTGGCGTTGGCGGTCTCCAGATCCTTGTCCCGGACCAGCCCGGGTATCGCCGCGCGGGAGGCGGGCAGGAACACCTGTCCCGCGATCGCGCGCAGCCCGACCAGCACCAGCAGCAGGGGAAGCGGCGGCAACGACAGAGCGATGAGCAGGAGCACCATGCCCTGAGCCAGCTCACATGCGATCATCACCCGCTTGAGATCGAAGCGGTCGCTGATCGCGCCGGCGATCGGGCTGAGCAGTGAGGGAACGAAGTCGCCGACGAGCAGCAGAAGCGACACCGCGATCGCCTGCCCCGTGGTCTCGGCGACGTGGAGCATCAGCGCGACGAGGCTGAGCGCGTCACCGCCTACCGAGACGACCCGTGCCGACCACAGCGAGCGAAATCCCGCATTGTCGCGTAAGAGCCGTAACCCGCTCGCCTTGCTTGGGGACATGGTCTCTTTCTCCTCGGCGAGTGAGCGGTCTGGTCATCAGTCCTGTGCCGACCGGGCCGATGACAGGGCGACGATGTGCTCGGCGAGCACCTCTGGGGCGTCGAGGTGCACGAAGGTCCGTACGCCAGGGATCTCGACGAGTGAGGCGTCGCGAAACGCGCGTTGCAGACGTCGGCCGAGTGCGGGCTTGAAGGCACGGTCGGCGGCGCCCCAGACGATCCGCACCGGTCCCGTGAAGTCCTTCAGGCGGGTGGAGACGTCGAGCAGGTCCTTCGGATCGACGGCTCGCAGGAATCGCACCGCGTCCCGGCGGATCTTCTCGCTCCGCAGGCTCGGCTCGATCCATGCCCTGGTTTGGACTGGATCCAGCTTGTTGGCGAGCAGACCGAGCCCGAGGGGTGAGTGGCGGAAGGCCCGTAACCGCATCGGCTGCATGTTGAGGCGCATCCGGAGCTCGCCGCGGAGGAGACGGAAGACGATGTTGTAGGGGAAGGGCGGGAAGGTGTCGAAGGCGTCGCAGTTCGTGAGTATGAGCCCGCCGATCCGGCCGGCGTCGATGTCGAGCAGGAACTGACTCAGCGCGCCGCCCGTGTCGTTGCCCACCAGCGTGACGTCGCGCAGGTCGAGGGCCTCGAGGAAGGCCAGGATCTGCCGGGCGACGCCGCGCGGAGACTGGTCGGCGTCGGCTCGCAGGGGTGTGCGATGGGCTCCGAGCGGCCAGTCGGGCGCGTAGGAACGGATGCCTTGCTCGGCGAGGTGGTCGGCGACGCCGGACCAGACCGAGCCGTCGACGAGGAACGCGTGGACGAAGACCACCGGAGGTGCGGTCGAGTTCGCCGGGCCCGCGACGCGATAGCTGACGGAGCCCTGTGGCAGGTCGATCGTTGTCATGGGACTATCCTCAGATAGATACAACCTGTATGTAAACTTAGGAACAGACTGTATGCAAGTTTCTCGCCGCACGCAAGCAGACCGCACGGCCGCGACGCGGACCGCCCTGATCGCCGCCGGCAGGAGGCTGTTCGCCGAGCATGGATTCGCCGGAGTCGGCACGGAGACGATCGTCAGCGAGGCGGGCGTGAGCCGGGGCGCGCTCTATCACCAGTTCGGCGACAAGACCGAGCTGTTCGCCGCGGTACTCACGGAGGTCGAGGGCGAGATCACCAAGCGGCTCGCCGCCGAGATGTTCGCCGACGCGGACGCTCCCGGTGACTTCGTTTCGTTGATGATGCGCAGCGCCGAAGGCTGGCTCGAAGCCTGCCAACAGCCCGACGTGCAGCGGATCGTACTGCTCGACGGGCCGTCGGTGCTGGGCTGGGTGCGCTGGCGCGCCATCTGCCAGGCCAACGTGCTGGGGTTGATCGAGCAAGTCCTCGCCCAAGGGGTACGCGACGGTGTGCTTCTGCCGCTCCCGGTCCGGCCCCTCGCGCACCTTCTGCTGGCGGTGGCGGACGAAGCGGCACTCTACGTCGGTGCCGCCCCCGAACCGGACGCCGCTCGGCGTGACATGGTGGCCATCATCCGCCCACTCATCGAGGCGCTCACCCAAGCGTTCCAGAAGACCTGAGACGACCGGGGCCGGCGATGCGGCCGAGTCGTTCGCGCTTACAGGGAGCGGCAGGTCCTGAGGTAGCTGAGGAACGAGGCCTGCAGGCCGGTTACGTGTGTTTCGTGCAGGATCGCGCTGGTGACGGCCACGTCGCGTGTGGTGAGGCGGTGGAGGAGGGTGGCTGTGTTCTTGGTGATGCTTTGGTAGATGGCCAGATCTCCGAGGAGTTCTTGGTCGTTGAAGGTCACGTGGAGTTGGGCGGCACGCGGGCGGTCGCCCATCTCGTTGAGCTGGGTGAAGATCTGGCTGTCCGTGCCGGCGATGCCGGGACTGCCCGCTCCGATGCTTTCGAAGAGCGTGTTGCCGGTGAGCCAGGTGTAGAGGCTGAAGAGGCCGCCGTAGGAGTAGCCGAACAGGCCGTGGCCGCTGGTGGCTGTGCCGTAGTCGTGTTCGATGCGTGGGTGCAGTTCCGCGGTGAGGAAGCTCAGGAAGGCGTCGGCGCGGGTGTCACGGAGTTCGGCGAGGTAGGCGTCGGCTTCCTCACGTGTCGTCGCGCCCGCTCGGAAGCCCTTCTCCACGGCGTCGACGAACTCTTGGGCGATGGGTTCTCCGGGTGGCACGAGGTCTCGGTTGCGCAGCCGTGCCCAGTGCTGTGCCTGCTCGCCCGCGTAGCCGACGCTGACCTGGATGTAGGGCTGGATGCGTTGCATAGGGTCCATCTGGGTGACGATGAGGGGAGCCGTCATGCCCACGGCCCAGTTGCCGTCGAGCACGTACACGACAGGCGCCCGCGTCGTGGCGGGGTCGTATCGCGGTGGCGTGGTGACCCAGAGGCCGTAGTCGTGCCCGCCGCCGGAACGCATCTCGAAGTAGTCGGTGTCGGCGAGGCAGCCCTGCCACATGGCGCTCATCGCAGGTCCTTCACGACGCGTCCGGCCTGGATGACGACGATGGCGTTGGCGGGGTCGGCGAAGAGCTTCGGGTCTTCGTACGGCCTGCCGTTCCAGAGCACGAGGTCTGCCTGCATGCCGGGGGCGATGACCCCCACCTGGCCGGACAGGCCGAGGATCTCGGCGTTGGTCTTCGTGGCGGCCACGAGGGCGTCCATCGGCGTCTCGAGCTGCGCGCGCAACCTGAGTTCTTCGCCTCGGCGGTCCTGAGCCGGGCCGATGAGATCGGAGCCCAGCCCGACCCGCACTCCGGCCTCCTTGGCGACGGCGAGCGCCCGCGTCATCCGCTCGCGGACCCCCGTCACCCGGTCGCGAGCCGACTCGCCGAGGCCGGCTTCAGCGGGGTCGCGCAGCAACTGCTCGACTACGGCGAACGTGGGCACCAGGGCGACCCCGCGCGTGGCCATCAGGGTGGCCGTGGACTCGTCGAGGTCGGTGCCGTGCTCGACGCAGCGCGCCCCGGCCTCGACCGCGTTGCGGATGCCGTCGTTGTTGTGGGCGTGAACGGTCACATAGGTGCCGCGTGCCGCGGCTTCCTGGACGGCGACGGCGATCTCTTCCACGGTGAACTGGGTGTCGCTCAGCCGGTCGTGGGCGCCGACCACTCCGCCGGTCACGCAGAGCTTCAGGAAGGAGGCTCCGCGGCGGAAGGCCTCGCGCACGTTGCCTCGCAGCTCGTCCGCGTTGCCCGACATCATGGACAGGGCGCACAGGCCCGGGAGGTGGTGGCTGTTCCACAGTTCGGTGGGTTCCCAGTCGGCTCCGTAGTAGCCGTGTCCGCCGGTCTGGCACTGCACTGGTCCGCATGACAGGACGCGCGGTCCTCTGACCTTGCCCTTCGCGATCGTGGTGACGACGCCGCCGTCGATTCCGCCGGTGTCCCGGACGGTGGTGAAGCCGGCGTCGAGCGTCGCGCCGGCGGTGGCGAAGATGTCGGCCGCGATCTCGGCGGCACTGAGCTGAAACGAGAACTGCGGCTGGATCGGGCTGGACAGGCCCAGGTGAACGTGGGCGTCGATCAGGCCGGGCGTCATCGTCAGTCCGCCGGCGTCGAGGCGCTCGCCGTGTGCGCTGGGGGCGCCAAGCTGGGTGATCCGCCCGTCTTCGACGGTGACGGTGGCGTCGACGGGGTCGCGACCCGACCCGTCGGCGACCGTCGCGCCGGCTATCTGAAACCGTCCCACGAATCGTTTCCCTCCGCTGTTGCGAGCCGGCTGCGACCATGTGTGCGGCTACATGGCACCGCCAACCGTTCTTTTCCAATGGATAAACTGTGGGAGTGATCCTGTCAAGCACGGAACGCAAAGGCGACGCACGCGAACGTCTCCTGGCCCGGCTTCTCGACGCCTTCGGCGAGGACCTGCCCTCACCGGAGGTGTCGCTGCGTGAGATCGCCGCCCGGACCGAGACCAGCCACGCCCTCCTGCGCTACCACTTCGGGTCGCTGCCGGGCGTCTTGGCCGCCATGCTCAAGGCGCAGCGAACCCGTGACAACGAGGCGCTCTTCGAGACCGCCCGGCAGGGCACCTTCGACGACCTCGTCAAGGCCATCTGGCGGACCTACACCCGCCCGGAACAGCTGTCGCGCCTGCGTGGCTTCTTCCACGTCGTAGGGCTGGCCGCGTACAGACCAGAGGACTTCGGTGAGTTCATCGACTCGCTCGACGACCTGACCAAGATGCTGGCCTCGCTCGCGGAACGCGAAGGCCTCGACGCCAAGCAAGCGCTGACCACGGCCACCGTCACCACGGCCGCGATGCGCGGCCTGCTCCTGCAGCAAATCCTGACTCCAACGGCCCAGCCGGAAGACGCCATCGCCCTGATCCTGCGCATGCGCGAGGGCCGATCCGAGCCACGAGCAGGGGGCCGCCGGCCAGCCACCACGTGAGCCCACTCGACGCCCGCTTCACCGCTGGTCGCGTACCTGTATCACGAGCGGTCGCGGGCGCCTCCTCCTCATCATGGAGAACTTGTTCAGATTCATCCTGGTGCGCCCTGCCATCGAGCAGGATCCGTCGAGCATCTCGCTGGGGCAGCGGTCGGACTACCAGCAGGCCCTGCGGGCCGCGGTCGAGACCGGGGCGGGACGGCTGGGCATCGAGCAGGCGTCCGAGGCCTTCGTCGCCTCGCCCTCCTTCGTGGGGGAGGTGGGCGCGACCCCGCTGGGAGCACAGCTCGACCGGCTCGCCGACCGGATCGACGCGCTGGAGCGCGAGAAGCGGGCGACCCGCGACATCGTGACCGCGGCGATCAGGAACGTGTTCGGGCAGCAGCCACGCGAGGTCGTGGCGGGAGCACCGTACAAGGACACGGTCAGGCGGCTGCGAGACAGCCTGATCGCGATCAAGGTGCTGCAGCGGTTCCACGCGCTGCCCATCGAGCGGCTCACCCGGCAGTTGCGCACCGCCGAGCTGATAGCCGAGCTCGTCGGCGGCGCCTCCGCTCCCGGGGGCGATTCCCAGCCGGACGCCGCCGACGACCGAGGCGGTCCCGACCCTTCGCCACCGGGGAACGACGAGGCGCTACGGCGTAAGCGGCGGCGTTCCCTCGCCCTCCCCATCGACCTCGGCCTGACCTCGCGACTGTCCACCCGCGACACCGAGCAGCAGATGCGCGAACAGCGAGAGGCTCAGCTGAACCAGCGCGCCGCCGAGATCGAGGAACTGCTGGGCGTCCACCAGACCCTGCGTACCGCGATGTCTGAGCTGTCCGCGCTGGAATCGGCCAGCTTCCGTGTATCCGATCGCGCCCCGGACGCCGCGGCGCCGCCGCCGGACGCCGTACGCCTGTCCAACGCCGCGACCCTGGCGGCCGCCTACACCGGAGACCTGCGCCGGCGCCAGCTCAGGGAGGACCCGGTCATCGGGGAGGCCGCCCCGGGCACCGGCATCGATCTGCCGTTCGCCACGCTCGCTCAGACCCTGGTCAGCGCGCAGGGCGTCGTCCTGCCCGGGCGTGCGGCCTTCACGGCGCCCGACCTGTCCGAGATCGGGTTCGTCCTGAAACCCTCCGCCGCGGAGCGGCTGTCCGAGCCCACCCGCGCCGCCCTGTCGGATCGCGGCCTCGACCTGGCCGCCATGCCGCTCGACCGGCTGACCCACCGGCTCGAAACCGACCTGGCCGGTACGGTGGCCCGGCTCGAAGCGGTGGCCGGCCACCCGGTGCGTAAATCCCTCGTCCGCTTCGGCGACGCGCTGATCTCGATCGAGACGCCGCTGACCAAGGGATGGGGCGAGGTCGGCACCGGTGGCGTGGTGACCTTCCCGGCGCCGACGCCGATGGACGGCAGCGTCCCGGCGACCAAGGGCGATGTGGCCCCCGCGGGCGTCGCCGACCTGCTCCTGGTCAAGCAGCAGCTGACCGGGTACGAGGCGGCCGACGTCGCCCACGTCGAGAACGTCCTGCGCGGGGAGCGCAAGGTACGCGAGCACACCAGGCGCGAGGCGAGCGAGGTGATCACCTTCACCGAGCGCGAGACCGTCACCAGCGAGGAACACGAGCTGGAGACGACCGACCGCTTCGAGATGACGAGAGAGACCAGCCAGACCATCAAGGAGGACCTCGCGCTCAAGGCCGGCCTGAGCATCTCCGGCAGCTATGGCCCGACCGTGGAGTTCTCGGCCAGCGCCGAAGGGTCGGCCACCCGTAGCAAGGAGGAGGCCACCAAGGCCGCCACCACCTTCTCCCAGGACGTCACCGAGCGCAGCTCGCGCAAGATCGCCGAACGGGTGCTGCAACGCACCACGGTCAGGACGACGACCGAGACCATCGAGAAGAACACCCACGAGCTCGACAACCTGAAGGGCGCCGGGCACATCTCAGGCGTCTACCAGTGGGTCAACAAGGTCTACCGGGCACAGATCTTCAACTACGGCGTGCGCGCGATGTTCGACTTCATGATCCCGGAGCCCGCTGCCTTCCTGATCAAGGTGCTCGACCAGGCGCACACCAGCTCGGTGACGCTGACCAAGCCGTCCGACTTCACGCTCCTGCCCGCGCAGCTCAACGAGAGCAACTACGGCTTCTGGGTGGGGGTGTGCGGGGCCACCGACGTCGCACCGCCGCCCGAGCTCTACCGGACCAAGTCCGCCGACTTCAAGGCGGGAGGCGGCGACAGCAAAACCAACTACCACCATTCCGCGCAGATCGCCATCGATGACGGCTACCGCGCCGTGTTCGGCAGCGTGGCCACCGTACGGAACATCTGGGAGGCCGACCACAGCGTGGACGTCGCGCTGGGGCGGCGCACCCAGCGGCTGAGCGGCGGCACGTGGCTGTGGACGACCTCGCTCGACGACGAGCGCGACTCGATCCCGCTGGCGATCGACTCCTTCCACTGCTCGCAGGTGGCGGTGGCGGTGGAGGTCAAGTGCCAGCGCACCGACCGGGCGATGGAGAAGTGGCGGCTGGAGACGCACGCCAAGCTGCAGACCGCGCACCAGGCCAAGGTCGCCGACTACGAGGAGAAGCTCGCGGCGCTCAAGATCCAGGCGGGCGTGGCGATCCGCGGCCGCAACCCCGCGGCCAACCAGCTCACGATCCGCAAGGAGCTGCAGAAGAACTGCGTCAGCATTCTCACCGACCAGCACTTCGACCTGTTCGACGCGGTCGTGGACTCACCCGTGAACGGCCTGCCGCAGATCGATGTGGCCGAGGCCGCGGTGGAGGGCGCCTATGTCCGCTTCTTCGAGCAGGCCTTCGAGTGGGAGCACATGTCCTGGGTGAGCTATCCGTACTTCTGGGGCAGCAAGGACCAGTGGGACGAGCGGCTCGGCTACGACGATCCCGACCCGGCCTTCACCGAGTTCCTCCAGTCCGGATACTGCCGGGTCACCGTACCGGCCAGACCCGGCTTCGAGGGCGCGATCGACCACTTCCTGACCTTCGGCGAGATCTGGAACGGCGGGCCGCTGCCCTCCATCTCCAGCCCGCTCTACCTGCCGATCGCCGACGAGCTCGCCGAGCGGCTGGGCCGGCCGGGAACCGAGGTGCCCCAGGGCGAGCCATGGAAGGTGCTCGTACCCACCAACCTGGTCAAGCTGCGCGCCGACGACAAGCTGCCCCGGTGGAAGCTCGACGCCGACGGCGAGTGGGTCGAGGCCTGATGGGCGACATTTCGCGACATCGAGACATATTCCTCTTCACCCGGGACGCACTGCCACCAGGACTCCTGGAACGCTCCCGGCTCACCGCGGCCGACCTGACCTACCTGGAGCTCGGCAACTACCTGACCGACGTCTCCCAGTTCCGTGACCCGGTGAGCTACCTCTTCGCCAAGCAACGCGTCTGGCGCGAGAAGATCATCCCGAAGGCGGCCGACTCGACGAAGGTCCAGCTCCTGCGCGGCCTCGGCGCCCTCAGCAGCCTCGCGGTCCTCGGCGCGACCCAGAAGCTGAAGGACCTCACCTCCGGAACCGCCGCCGACCTCACCTCGTACGGCGGAGCCGCCGCAGCCGGAGTCCTGGCCATCCTGGCGTCGTTGCCGACCGACGTGCTGGCCGCGCTGGGCGGCGCGGACGACTGGATCGACGAGATGCTGGGCACCCCGCTCGAACGAACGCCGGGCGACCCCAAGGCGCGGGAGGAAAAGCACTACGGCAAGGTCGGCATGTTCTTCCGCCACTTCATCGAGGGCGTGACGCACCTGCTGTTCGCCCAGGACGTCCGGGAACGGGTGAAGGGCGGCTGGGGAAGCATCACGCCGATCCCCGCAGAACGGGTGACGGAGGTCTTCGGCGCCTCCTTCACCCAGTACTACCCGCACGAGCACACCGACCAGCCGCCCTACGTGTGGGATGCCGGCAAACGCCCCCAGTACCCCTCCCTGTACGGCCCGAGCCGCCGCCAGAGAACCCTGAAGGACCCCGACATCGGCGTCATGAACGCCGTCGACACGCACTACGTTCAGTACCTGGCGGAGGGCCTGGAAGACGTCGAGCAGGCCTGGCGCGCCCTGAAGCCCGCCGACACCTCGGGCCGCCAGGAACTGCTCGTCCGCATGGGCAAACTGCTGCACGGGATCGAGGACTGGTTCTTCCACTCCAACGTCGTCGAACTCCTCCGGCTGCGCGCCCACACCCCGCCCCAAGGCGCCGCAGAGTCCGACGAGGACTTCCTGCGCAGGTTCGTGACACAGCTGTCCGCCTCCGACCCCGAGTTCGCCGCCGACCAGCGACGGCTGCGCCGCAAGCTCTACCGGCGGCTCCGCTTCCCCGCGTACGAGCGCGGCACCAAGACCGAGAGCGCCGGACGGCTCAGCAGGCAGACCATGTCCGCGCCCTCGCTCCGGCACGCCTACCCCGCCTTTCCCTCCCAGCAGGACACCTCCCACACCCTGATGCACGCCCTGGAGAACCTTGAGCACAAGCTGCGCCTCGCCACGGACAGGCTGACCCGCCCCGCCGCCGGATTCCTCCCGCGAGGCGGGGGACTGCCCGGTTACGTGCTGTGCGTGGCGCGAAAACTGTTCGAAGCGCGTGACGGCACCGGCCGCGCGCTCCTCGAACAGAAGGCGGCCGAACGCGGCGTCGGCATCACCGAGGTGCTGGCCGCCGTGGCCGGATCCGGCCCGCAGCGAGCGCGGGCCGAGCTCGTCATCGTGGACGTGCTGCGCGAATGGGTGCCGCTGTTCCTCACTCTCCTGGACGAGAGCGAGCGCATGCGCCTGGCCGCCGGCATCGCCCCGCGCTCCTGGCCGCCGGAGCCCGGCAGCGACCCCCCGCCACGTGCCAAGGACGCGAAGACCGAACTCGACCTGCAGCTCGAACGCCACGAAGCCGCACTCGAACCCCGCACCACCGACGACGAGCGCGTCGAGAACAACTACGAACGCGCGATCCGCTACCTGACCGACTGCGGCTTCCTGAACAGCCGCGGCCGGGACGCGCTCACGACCGCCTTCAAGATCGACGCGGAAACCCAGAAGAAGCTGCCGGGCGCGCCCGGCGCCGGAGGGTTTCTCCTGCAGTTCGCCATCGAGCTGCAGGAAGCGCTCGACGCCGGAGAAGCGGCCGCCCAGCGGCTCGACCAGGACGAGCGCAGGGTGTTCGACCAGCGCTCGGACAACGGCGCCTTCAACGAGATCGTCGGCTCACACTCCCTCATGTCCAAGGACACCCTGACCTCGATCCCGTTCTTCGACGACACGCGCGTCCTGGCGAGTGTCGCGTCGTCCGCCGTGCTGATCATCATGCTCCAGCAGGTCGGCGCCCCGGCCCACGGCCTGGACTGGACCCGGATCCTGCACCACTTCATCCGCTACCCCCCGGCCGGCATCGGCTGGGAACGCCAGGCCATCGCCCTGTTCCATCAGAACAACCGCCAGATCCCGAAATTTGCCGACCTTCCGGAGCTGGCCGGGCTCACCCGACCCGCCACGCGCCCGGCCGCCCCTCGGGAGAGGCGCAAGCGACAGGAACTGGAGGAGCGCTACATCCGCCTCGAAGCCGAACTCGCCGGCTACCGCCACCCGTGAAAGGCACGGGCTGGCCTCACGAGCCGGAGGCGCTTAGCGTGATCGTCAACCGCGCTCGATCCGGAGGCGTCCATGGACATTACGGTCTGGCTGAGCGGCCTGATGGCCCTCGCCGGAGTGGGGTTGGGCGGCCTGCTGTCGTCCAGGGCGCAGGATCGGGCCTGGAAGCGCGAGGAACGACGACGCTGGCAGGACGCGCGCCGCGCGAGGTATGGGGAGTTCGTGGCCGCGGTCAGGGAGTATCGGTCGTACGTGTCCGGGCCGGACACCGCGGTGGAGGTGTGGACGCACCCGGACGGAAAGCGTCTCATCCCCGCTCTGGGCCCAGGGGGCGCTGAACATCAGACGAAGATGGAGGCGGCCTTCACCGCGGTCCAGCTGGTGGCGCGAGACCAGGAGACGGTGAACAAGGCGCATCTCCTCGCCGGCATCGCGCGCCGTGTGGCCGTCGCCCGCGTCGTCCACGGTCCGGGCAAGGTGCCGAGCGATCTGGATGAGAGCCTGTTCACCGCGGAGCGCGATTTCCTCAACTCCGCGCGCCGCGACCTGGGCCTCCCCGATATGGGCGAATTTCCCTTCCCTGAGGTCCTCACCGACATCGACGACACCCTGAGACAGGCGTACCGCCACCCATAGGGATGCCCTGCGAATCACCGGCCGTCGGCGCTCCAGCGTTCGGCGCTCTCGTCGTCCGAGGGGAAGAACGCCTCGATGCGGAGTTCCTGCGCCGTGACGTCGACCGGGGTGCCGACGGTGGAGACGACCGAAAAGAACCGCACGACTCCGCCGCCGAGCCGGAAGTGCACGTCGACGACCGGAATGGGAGCCGGCATCGCCCGCGGCGCCGCGATGAGCGCCTCGACCTCGGTACGCGACCGCAGCTCCCGCACCAGCTCGGCGGTAGCCAGGTCGAGCACCCCGCCCACCGCCTCGCGCCGCGCGCGTTCGAGCAGGGCGGGCACGACCTGGTCCCAGTTGGCGACGGCGTCGCGGATCGGGCCGGGTTCGATGATCAGCCGCAGCACGTTGGCGTCCTCGGGGATCGGCGCGGGCGCGAAGAGCGTCCCGAACAGGCGCGCCGCACCCTGGTTGGCGCGCACCAGGTTCCAGCCGCGATCCAGCACGACGGCGGGCAGCGGGTCGTGCCGGTCGAGCATCTGGCCGACGGCGGCCGCGACCTGCCGCAGCGCCGTGTCGTCGAGCCCACTGTGCGCGAAGAGCGGAGCGAACCCGGCCGCCAGGAGCATCCCGTTGCGGTCGCGCAGCGGGACGTCCAGCGCGCCCGCCAGCCTGAGCACCATCTCCCGGCTCGGATTCGAGCGGCCGGTCTCCAGGAAACTCATGTGCCGCGGGGTCGTCATCGCGGCCGAGGCGAGATCGAGCTGGCTCATCGCGCGTACCCGACGCCAGTAGCGCACCAGGGTGCCGAAGGACGACTCCATGGGCCGACCCTACGGCCGGCGGGCGCGCGCGGCCCTTCCCCGCGAGGGAATGGCGACCGGACTCCCGCCCGGAGGAAGGTTCACCCATGAACCTTCCGATCCTCACTCCCGAGACCGCTCCGGCCGAGTCCCGGCCGATCCTCGACGGCATCGAGGCCGACCTCGGCTTCGTCCCCAACCTCGCCGCCACGATCGCGGCAAGCCCCACTCTCCTGGCGGGCTTCGACGGGCTGCGCCGCGCCGTCGGCGACGGCTCCTTCGACCCGGTACGCCGGGAGGTCGCCGGGGTCGCGGTAGGCGTCGCCGTGGGCAACGCCTACGGCGTCGCCTTCCACTCGACCGTGCTGGGCCACTTGGGCGTCGGTCAGGACGACATCGAGGCGATGCGGCGCGGCGCCGAACCGCGCGAGGAGGTCCACGCCGCCGTCTACGCCTTCGCCAGGGCCTTGGTGATCGACCGCGGCGCCGTACAGGAAGCGGTCGTACGGCGGGCCACGGCCGCCGGGCTCGGACCGGCCGACCTGCTGCAGGTGGTCACCGAGTGCGCGTTCGCCACGCTGGTCGGCCTGGTCGACAACCTCGCCGGACGGGTCGAGCTGGACAAGCCCCTGCTCCCGCAGGCATGGAAGTAGGTTCTGGGAGCACCTCCGTGCCGCTGACGACCCTCCCGTCAGCCCTGTCGTTCCAGGGCCACCTGCTCACGAACCGCGGGCACCACCTGCTCGGCGAAGCGCGTGAGTTGCTCCCGCTGATCGCCCTCCGGCCAGAAGACGAACGCGTCGATGCCGTGACCGACCGCCAGATCCGTCAGCTCGTCCACCCACTGCGAGACCGGCCCCTTGAGAAACCCCTCCGCCGCGCCGCCGGTGATGGTCCCGCCCGCGTTGTAGACACGCCGGATGCCGGAGGGTTCGCGCCCCGCCGCCCGCGCCGCCTCGTCGACGCGGGCGCTCATCTCGGGCAGTCGGTCCGGCGTCGCCCACCCCGACGACGGCACCCACCCGTCGGCCAGCCGCCCCGTCAGCGCGAGCGCCTTCGGCCCGCCCGAACCCACCCAGATGCCGATGTCGTGCGCGGGCACAGGTCCCGTCTGGGCGCCGCGCAGGTGGTAGTGCTCGCCTTCGAAGCGCTGGCTGCGCTCGCCGCTCCAGACGGCCCTGATCACCGTGATCGCCTCCTCCAGCGCGCCGAGCGCCTGCTTGGGTGTACGGCGCTGCCCGCCGTACGCCTCGATCGCGTCCCAGAAGGACCCGGCCCCAAGCCCGAGCTCCACCCGGCCGCCGCTCAGCAGGTCGAGGCTCGCCGCCGCCTTGGCCAGCACGGCGGGGTGGCGCAACGGCAGGTTCGCCACGTCGGGGAAGACCGTGATCCGCTCCGTCTTGGCCGCGATGACGCTGAGCAGGGTCCAGGTGTCCACGTACCGGCGCTGGTAGGGATGGTCCTGCACGCCGATCAGGTCGAGGCCGAGCCGGTCGGCGAGCTGCGCGTACTCAATGAGGGGATCGGCGCTGTTCGGCACCAGGAAATACCCGAAGTCCGTCATGACTCTGAGTATGGGACTACTCATGCGCCCGGCCGGGGGCGGGCTCACCGTGGCCTCATGGACGCCATGTCACAGACCCGGGCAGCGGCGGCGCGATACGCGAGCAAGCGGGATGACCGCGCGCGCATCCAGCGCCGCCGGGAGCAGACCGGGCAACGCATCGTGGACGACGCCGACCAGGTGACCGCCAGGGCAGAGCGGCTCGTCCAGCGCGGAACCGTCTCCGTCGCCACCGTGGAACGCCTCTCGGAGCAGAGCCCCGACCGCCTGCTCGAACGCATCGTCGGCGTCTCCGCCGACTTCCAGCCCGCCAACTTCCTGGCCAGGGGAGCGCGGGCCATCACCTCCGTGGGCCGCATCACCCAAGGCTCCAACGGCCGTGCCATCCCCGTCGGGACGGGATTCCTGGTCGCCCCCTCGCTGCTGCTCACCAACAACCACGTGCTGCCCGACCAGGACAGCGCGGGCGAGGCCGAGGTCGAGTTCGGCGCCGAGATGAGCATCGACAACGACCCGCCCGCCTGGACCCGCTTCCGCCTCGACCCGTCGGCGGCGTTCGTCACCGACGAGGACCTCGACTACACGCTCGTCCGCGTCGTCCCCGCCGCCGACGGCAGGAGCGCCGGCGACCTGTACGGCTGGAACCGCCTGATGGCCCGCCAGGGCAAGATCGTCACCGGCGAGCCGGTCAACCTCGTCGGCCACCCCAACGGCCGGCTCAAGGAGATCACCATCCGCCGCAACGAGCTGACCATGCAGCTCGACCACTTCCTCCACTACAGCGCCGACACCGAACCGGGCAGCTCCGGCTCCCCGGTCTTCAACGACCAGTGGGAGGTCGTCGCCCTCCACCACTCCGGCGTCCCCGGCGAGGACGGCGCCTGGATCGCCAACGAGGGCATCCGCGTCAGCTCCATCCTGTCCGGCCTGCCCGCCGGCCTGCTGTCCGAGCTGGGCGCCGCCCCGCCCGCCGCGGAGTCGATAGCGCCGGTACGGCAGGCCGGCGCGCCGGCCCGCCCCTCCGCCTTCGGTGGCACCCGCCACCTCGTCTTCCTCCACGGCCGGGGCCAGACGGGCCGAGACCCCCAGACCATGCGCCGCGAGTGGATCGCCGGACTCAACAAGGGCCTCACCCTCGCCGGCCTGCCGACCGTGGAACCCGCAGACGTGTGGTTCCCCTTCTACGGCGACACCCTCACCGAGCCGAGGGAATCCTTGACCCCCGCCGCCCCGACCACCCGCGTCGTCTACGAGCAGCTCATCGGCGAGGCCGCCGCGCTCGCCGGCCGCCCCGCCGACGGCCGCCGCGAGGGCCTGCTGACCGGCGTCCAGGGCGCCCTGTCCTGGCTGGCCTCCGCCACGAACCTCGACCACCTCCTGATCGCCGCCGTCTTCCGCGACGTGGCCGCCTATCTCGACGACTCCTCGGTACGGCAGGCCGTACTGGCCAGTGTCGAACGCACCCTGCCGTCCTCCGGCCAGGTGGTCCTCGTCGCCCACAGCCTCGGCACCGTCGTCGCCATGGACCTGCTCACCCGCCTGCCCGCCGCGCTGGAGGTCCCGCTCCTGGTGACCCTGGGCAGCCCGCTGGGCCTGGACGCCGTCCAGGGACGCCTGCTGTCGGGCGGCCCGCACCGCCCCGACCGGGTCGGCCAGTGGCTCAACGTCTGGTCCCAGTCGGACCCGGTGAGCATCGGCTGCCCGCTGGAGGACGACTGGAAGGGGCAGGTGGACGAACGCGCCGTCGACAACCCGCTCCAACGCTCGCACGACGTGGCCGAGTACCTGTCCCACCCGCACGTGGCCAGAGCCCTGCTACGTCACCTCACGTAGGGCCCTCTTCGAGCAAGGCAGGATGCCGCAGGTCGTCCACCTTGACCGCGACGTCCGCCGCCCGCACCGGAGCGACCTCCCGCTCGTACCGCTCATAGGCGGGCAGCCGCCACCGCTCCTCCACGGCGGTGCGCCGTTCCAGCGCCGCCGCCGACATCCACAGATGCACGCTCAGCTCGGCCGCCAGCCCCCGGCCGAGCAGCAGCGTCCCGTCCAGCACCACCACCCCGCCCGGGCCCACGTTCTGGTACGGCACGCGAAACGCCCGGTCGGCGACGCTGTCCCAGAGCCGGGGGAGCACCTGGCCGGAGCCGTTGAAGACCTCCCTGGCGATGGCCTTCACATCCAGCCAGTCGTCGTAGAAGGCGTCGGGGTCGGTCCTGCCGTATTCGAGCCGGAGCGAGGCGGGCCGCAGAAAGTCCCAGGCCGACACCCTGACCACCGGCCGCCCCAGCACACGAAGCGGCTCCGCCAGCGCGTCGGCGTAGCCGTCCGGCCGGGCGGCGGGCGCCCCGTCCACGATCACCCGCGCGGGCGCGTCCCGGGGCAACTCCCCGATGCGCTGAACCAGCTCCTCGACCAGCGATTCCGGCGAAATCGGTCGCACCCCCATGCCACGACCCTAGTGGCCGCGCCCGCCGGCTCCCGAGCCCTCGATCCCGCCCGAGGTCCGGAACGGCGAAAGGCCGGGCTGGGCCCGGCCTTTCGCAGGTGGAGCGGACGACGGGAATCGAACCCGCGTAGCTAGTTTGGAAGACTAGGGCTCTACCATTGAGCTACGTCCGCGCGAGCCGGTCCAAGTCTGGTCTAGACTTCATCCGGCGTCAGGGCGTAAGCGTACCGGAGTCTCGGGGAGCTTGCGCACCGGGCGCGGCGGGGCGTGGCGCAGCTTGGTAGCGCGCTTGCTTTGGGAGCAAGAAGTCGCAGGTTCAAATCCTGTCGCCCCGACTTGCGGGAAACAGCACGAAGGCCGCTCACCGGAAACGGGAGCGGCCTTCGTCAGGATGTGAACCAGGGATCAGGGTTCGGTGCGAAACAGGGCCCAGACGGCCTTGCCGCCCCTGGCCAGCGGGTCCCAGCCCCAGCACTGGCTGTAGGTCTCGACGATGTAGAGGCCGCGGCCGTTCTCCGAGATGAAGTCGGGCTCCTTGCGGGTGGGCACCTCGTCGCTCGGGTCGGCCACCGCCAGCAGTACGTGGGGGGCGACGCGCATCAGCAGCAGGGTGAGCCCGGTGTGGCCGCGGGTGTAGCGGACGGCGTTGGTGACGAGTTCGGAGACCACCAGCGCGGCGTCGTCGCTCAGTTCGGCCAGTCCCCAGTTGTGCAGGGTGTCGCGGGTGACGTCACGCGCGGTCTTGACCGAATCGGCCTGAAAGGGGAGCGGACACGAGGTGGTGTACGGATGGGCTCGGCTGAGCAGGCTGTCGAAGCCGACCTCGCGTGTGATCTGCAGGCAGTCGGCAGTGGCCAGGGGGTCCTCCACCATCCCGCCGCTACCTCCCGCTTGCCCATCGGTTAGTGCATGTTTGGCCCAATATGCACTAGGCCATCATGGGTCACGACGCGCGTAGCTGCAAGACCCAAATGCACGTGCATGTGCAATGTGCAACCGCATGGGCGCTTCGGCCGGATATGCCGAACCGGACACCGGGTTGAGACCTTGTCATACCCGGCGGAGGGATGTCACTGTGTGTCCGGACGTATTGGAGGCAGTGTGACGCAGAACCAGCCGGGTTCCGGACCTACGGCGCTGCGCATCCTCCTCGGCTCCCAGCTCCGCAGGCTGAGGGAGGGCAAAGGCGTCACGCGCGAGGAGGCCGGCCACCTGATCAGGGGCTCGGAATCCAAGATCAGCCGGATGGAGCTCGGCCGCGTCGGCTTCAAGGAGCGCGACGTGGCCGACCTGCTGACCCTGTACGGCGTCAGCGACAACCAGGCCCGTGCCGCCGTCCTCGACCTCGTGAGCACGGCCAACGAGCCCGGCTGGTGGCACCGCTTCAACGACATCCTGCCCTCGTGGTTCCAGGCGTACGTCGGGCTGGAGGAGGCCGCCGAGCGCATCAGGACGTACGAGGTGCAGTTCGTCCCGGGGCTGCTGCAGACGAAGGAATACGCCAAGGCGGTGGTCACCGCCGGTTCGGCCGGCATCAGCGCCGAGGAGATCTCCCGCCGCGTCGACGTGCGGCTCGAACGGCAGCGCGTCCTCGACCGCCCCGACGGCCCGGTCTTCTGGGCGGTGATCGACGAGGCGGCGCTGCGCCGTCCCATCGGCGGCGCCGAGGTCATGCGGGCCCAGCTGGAGCACCTCATCGAGCAGATGCGCCAGCCCAACATCACCGTCCAGGTGATGCCCTTCGACTTCGGCGGGCACAGCGCCGAGGGCGGCGCGTTCAGCATCCTGCGCTTCCCCGACCGCGAGCTGCCCGACGTGGTCTACGTGGAACAACTCGCCAGCGCCCTCTACCTCGACAAGCGAGAGGACGTCGACCGCTACACCGAGGTCATGGAGCGCCTGTGCGCCGTCAGCACCACCCCGGACGAGACGGTGGAGCTGCTGCGTACGATCGCCGACGAGTTCTGAGCGCCGTCGCGTCGTTGTTGGGTACGCATCTGCCCTAGACTGGCCAACGGCGTTGGATCCCGCCGTAGCGGAGCATGCCCGGCGCCGCTCATGTGGGCGCGGCGCGTGAGCCGTACCGAATGGACGCGCCCGCGCATCACTCGAAGCTTGATCAAGGAGACCACCCCGTGAAGACCGCTGTCGAGGAGCTCAGCCCGACCAGGGTGAAGCTCACTGTCGAGGTGCCGTTCGAAGAGCTGCGCCCGAGCCTGGATGCGGCATACAAGAAGGTCGCGCAGCAGGTCCGCGTGCCCGGCTTCCGTCCTGGCAAGGTGCCGGCCCGCATCATCGAGCAGCGCTTCGGCCGCGCGGTGGTGCTGGAGGAGACCCTCAACGACGCGGTGCCCAAGCTCTACGGCCAGGCTGTCGACGAGGTCGACGTCTTCCCGGTCAGCCAGCCCGACATCGAGGTCACGAAGATCGAGGACGGCGAGCAGATCGAGTTCACCGCCGAGGTCGACATCCGCCCCAACTTCGACGTCCCCGACTACGCGGGCACCGAGGTCACCGTCGACGCGGCCACGGTCTCCGACGAGGACATCGACGGGCAGCTCGACGGCCTGCGCCAGCGCTTCGCGACGCTGACCGGCGTCGAGCGCGCGGCCGCCGACGGCGACTTCGTCGTCATGGACCTGCGCGCCGAGATCGACGGCAACAACATCGAGGAGCAGCAGGCCAACGAGGTCTCCTACGAGGTCGGCGCCGGCTCCGTGCTCCAGGGCCTCGACGAGGCGCTCGTGGGCATGTCCGCGGGCGAGGAGAAGACCTTCGGCACCGAGCTGGTCGGCGGCGACAACGCCGGCGAGCAGGCTGACGTGATCATCACCGTCAAGTCGGTCAAGGAGAAGGTGCTGCCCGAGCTCGACGACGAGTTCGCGCAGCTCGCCAGCGAGTTCGACACGCTGGAGGAGCTCAAGGACAGCATCCGCGAGACCGCCCGCCGCAACAAGCTGGTCGACCAGGTCGTCCAGGCGCGCGAGAACGCCCTCGACGCCCTGCTGGAGAAGATCGACATCCCGATCCCCGACAGCGCGCTCAAGGCCGAGGTCGACTCCCGCAAGCACAACCTCGACCACCAGATCGCCGAGTCCGGCCTCAGCCGCGACGCCTTCTTCCGTCTGTACCAGACGACGGAGGAGGAGCGCTTCGCCGAGTTCGACACCAACTCCGCGAAGGCCATCAAGACCGGCTTCGTCCTCGACAAGATCGTCAAGGCGGAGGAGCTGGGCGTCTCCGAGCAGGAGCTGACCAACTTCGTCGTCCGCCGCGCCATGCAGATGGGCGTCCAGCCCAACCAGCTGGCCCAGCACCTCGCCGACAACGACCAGCTGACGCTGGCCATGGTCGAGATCGTCCGCGACAAGGCCAAGGCCGTCGTGGGTGACGCCGCCAAGATCGTCGACTCCGAGGGCGCCGAGATCGACCTCAAGGCCATCTACACCGAGATCAACGGTGAAGAGGTCGTCGAGGAGCCGGCCGACGCGCCGGTCGAGGAGAAGGCCGACGCCTGATCCCAAGGCTCACGAAAGCCCCCAGCCGTCATGGTTGGGGGCTTTCGCCGTTCCGGGCCCGCGGGGCGGCCCGGAGGGACGCAGGAGGGCGCCGGGCGGCGGGAGGGTGGACGGTGGGCTCGGCGCCCTTCGGGCGGGCTCAGGGTGGGGCACGGAGACCGGTCAAGAGTGCGTCGTAACGGCGGGAACCACGTCCGACGTGAGAAGCGCCCGCAGATCGGGAGCAACTTAGCTGAAGTGGGCGGCGCTGAGCCGGCTGCGCCGTAAAGTATGGGCATCCAACCACCTGCGCCGACAGCGAACAGGTGGGGAGACGGGGCATGACCGCTAGCCGGGGCGCGTTAAGGTCACAAGCAAAGCCAATCGTTACGACGCATCGGAAGGTGAAGCTGTGACCAGCCCGCCGACCTTCAATCAGCCCGAGTCGCGAGGCCGTGAGAACGGCTCGTCCTTCCGGCTTGAGGACCAGCTTTACCAGCGCCTGCTGCGTGAGCGCATCATTGTGCTCGGGCAGGAGGTCAACGACGAGATCGCCAACCGCATTTGTGCGGAGCTCCTGTTGCTCGCGGCCGACGACCCGGACCGCGACATCTGGCTCTACATCAACTCGCCTGGCGGCTCGGTGACCGCCGGTATGGCGATATACGACATGATGGAGTACGTGCCGAACGACGTCGCGACGGTGGCGATGGGCCTGGCCGCTTCCATGGGCCAGTTCCTGCTGTCGGCCGGCGCCAGGGGCAAGCGCTACGCGCTGCCGCACGCGCGCATCATGATGCACCAGCCTTCCGGTGGCATCGGCGGCACCGCCGCCGACATCGCCATCCAGGCGGAGCAGATGCTCTATGTGAAGAAGACGCTGGCCGAGCGGATCGCCGCGCACACCGGCCAGACGCTGGAGCAGATCGAGTCCGACTCCGACCGAGACCGGTGGTTCACGGCCGAGGAGGCCAAGGACTACGGCTTCATCGACCAGGTCGTGCGCAACGCACGGCAGGTGCCCTCCGCGGGCGCCGTCTCCTAGGGGGAGCTGAAGTGAACATCCAGAGCCGCTACGTTCTCCCCTCCTTCGTCGAGCGCACCTCTTACGGCGTGAAGGAGATGAACCCGTACAACAAGCTCTTCGAGGACAGGATCATCTTCCTCGGCGTGCAGATCGACGACGCGTCGGCCAATGACGTCATGGCCCAGTTGCTGACGCTGGAGTCGCTTGACCCCGACCGGGACATCAGCATCTACATCAACTCGCCGGGTGGCTCCTTCACCGCGATGACGGCGATTTACGACACGATGCAGTACGTCCGGCCGGAGATCTCGACCATCTGCCTCGGTCAGGCCGCCTCGGCCGCCGCGGTGTTGCTCGCGGGCGGCACGCCGGGCAAGCGCCTGGCGCTGCCCAACGCGCGCATCCTGATCCACCAGCCCTCCACCGAGGGCGGCGGCCAGGCCAGCGACATCGAGGTCCAGGCCCGCGAGATCCTTCGCATGCGCACTCTGCTCGAGGAGATGGTGGCGAAGCACTCCGGCAAGGAGCCCGCCGAGGTCCGCCGCGACATTGAACGCGACAAAATTCTCAACGCGGAAGAGGCAAAGGCGTATGGTCTGATCGATGACATCATCCCGACCAGGAAGAAGCGGGCACAGGCCGTAGCTTCCTGATGTGATGTGAGGCACCGGAGCGCTGCCCAATAGGGCACGTTCCGGTGCGACTCGCCGCTAGGGGGCTCACTGAGGGCCCAGAAGACGGTAACGTCGAAACCTGAGCGGTTCGGCCAAGTCCGGAGGAAGTCCGGAAACACTGCTCTTGGGAGCAGGGCGGTCCCACGCAAAGGAGTATCTGGGGTGGCACGCATCGGCGACGGGGGAGACCTGCTGAAGTGCTCTTTCTGCGGGAAGAGCCAGAAGCAAGTCAAGAAGCTCATCGCCGGTCCCGGCGTATACATCTGCGATGAGTGCATCGATCTCTGCAACGAGATCATCGAGGAGGAGCTCTCCGAGTCCTCCGAACTCAAGTGGGACAATCTGCCGAAGCCGAGGGAGATCTACGAGTTCCTCGACGCCTACGTCATCGGTCAGGACCAGGCGAAGAAGGCCCTCTCGGTGGCGGTCTACAACCACTACAAGCGGGTGCAGTCCGGCGACCGCGGCAGAGACGAGGGCATAGAGCTCTCGAAGTCCAACATCCTGCTGCTCGGGCCCACGGGCTCCGGCAAGACCCTGCTGGCGCAGACGTTGGCCAAGATGCTCAACGTGCCGTTCGCCATCGCCGACGCCACCGCGCTGACCGAGGCGGGTTATGTCGGCGAGGACGTCGAGAACATCCTGCTCAAGCTGATCCAGGCCGCTGACTACGACGTCAAGAAGGCCGAGACCGGCATCATCTACATCGACGAGGTCGACAAGATCGCCCGCAAGAGCGAAAATCCGTCGATCACCCGCGACGTCTCCGGTGAGGGCGTGCAGCAGGCGCTGCTGAAGATACTGGAGGGGACCACAGCCTCGGTTCCTCCGCAGGGCGGCCGCAAGCACCCGCACCAGGAGTTCATCCAGATCGACACCACCAACGTGCTGTTCATCTGCGGTGGCGCCTTCGCCGGCCTCGAGAAGATCATCGAGTCGCGCATCGGCAAGAAGGGCATCGGCTTCAACGCCATCATCCGCTCGAAGGAAGAGGTCGACACCGTCGACATCTTCGGCGACGTGATGCCCGAGGACCTGCTGAAGTTCGGCATGATCCCCGAGTTCGTCGGCCGCCTGCCGGTCATCACCAGCGTGCACAACCTCGACCGCGAGGCGCTCATCCAGATCCTCACCGAGCCGCGCAACGCGCTGGTGAAGCAGTACCGCAAGCTGTTCGAGATCGACGGCGTCGAGCTGGAGTTCACCGACGACGCGCTGGAGGCCATCGCCGACCAGGCGATCCTGCGCGGCACCGGCGCCCGAGGCCTGCGCGCGATCCTCGAAGAGGTCCTGCTGTCGGTCATGTACGAAGTGCCCTCCCGCCAGGACGTCGCCCGGGTGGTCATCACCCGCGAGTCCGTGCTGGAGCACGCGATCCCGACGCTGGTCCCGCGTGACCAGCTCGCCAAGCAGCAGCGTCCGCCGCGCGAGAAGTCGGCCTAGCCCTTTCAAGCACGACGAAGCGCCCCGCCGGTCGGTGGGGCGCTTCTCCATGTGGAGACGATCCCGTCAACGGCGGCACTAAACTTGGCCGCGTGACAACGCCAGAGCTGCCTACCCAGTACACCCCGGCCGACGTCGAGACCCGGAGCTACTCACGCTGGGAATCCGAAGGCTACTTCCGCGCCGATCCGGGCAGCTCCCGCGAGCCGTACTCCATCGTCCTGCCCCCGCCGAACGTGACCGGCGTGCTGCACATCGGCCACGCGCTCGACCACTCCATCCAGGACGCGCTGACGCGCCGCGCGCGGATGCGCGGCAAGGAAGCGCTGTGGGTGCCCGGCATGGACCACGCGGGCATCGCCACCCAGAACGTCGTCGAGCGCAAGCTCGGCGCGGAGGGTCTGTCCCGGCACGACCTCGGCCGCCAGGCCTTCGTGGAGAAGGTCTGGCAGTGGAAGGAGGAGTCCGGCGGTGCGATCCTCGGCCAGATGCGGCGGCTCGGCGACAGCGTCGACTGGTCCCGCGAGCGGTTCACGATGGACGAGGGCCTGTCGCGCGCCGTCCAGACGATCTTCAAGCGGCTCTTCGACGACGGGCTGATCTACCGCGCCGAGCGCATCATCAACTGGTGCGTGCGCTGTCACACCGCGCTGTCCGACATCGAGGTCGAGCACAGCGAGGACGACGGCGAGCTCGTCTCCATCCGCTATTCCGACGAGGTCGTCGTCGCCACGACGCGCGCCGAGACGATGCTCGGCGACACCGCCGTCGCGGTCAATCCCGCCGACGAGCGCTACACCCACCTGGTCGGCACGTACGTGGAGCTGCCGCTGACCGGGCGGCGCATCCCGATCGTCGCCGACGAGCACGTCGATCCGGCCTTCGGCACCGGCGCGGTCAAGGTCACCCCCGCCCACGACCCCAACGACTTCGAGATCGGCCGCCGCCACTCGCTGCCGTCGCTGACCGTCATGGACGAGCACGGCGTCATCACCGCCCACGGTCCGTTCCAGGGGCTCGACCGGTTCGAGGCGCGGCCCGCCGTGGTGGCCGCCCTGCGCGCGGAAGGCCGCATCGTCGCCGACAAGCGCCCCTACGTGCACTCGGTCGGACACTGCTCGCGGTGCAAGACCGTGGTCGAGCCGCGGCTGTCGCTGCAGTGGTTCGTCAACGTGGGGCCGCTGGCCAAGGAGGCCGGTGACGCGGTGCGCGACGGGCGTACCCGCATTCATCCGCCGGAGCTGGCCAAGCGCTACTTCGACTGGGTCGACGACATGCACGACTGGTGCATCTCCCGTCAGCTGTGGTGGGGTCACCGCATTCCGGTCTGGTACGGCCCGGCCGGCGAAGTCGTCTGCGTGGGCCCGGACGAGCAGCCGCCGACCGGGTATGTCCAGGATCCTGATGTGCTGGACACCTGGTTCTCCTCGGCGCTCTGGCCGTTCTCGACGCTGGGCTGGCCGGAGAAGACCGCGGACCTGGCCCGCTTCTACCCGACATCGGTGCTGGTGACGGGGTACGACATCCTGTTCTTCTGGGTCGCCAGGATGATGATGTTCGGCCTCTACGCCATGGACGGGCAGCCGCCGTTCCAGGTGGTCGCCCTGCACGGCATGGTGCGCGACCAGTACGGCAAGAAGATGTCCAAGTCCTTCGGGAACGTGGTGGATCCGCTCGACTGGATCGACCGTTTCGGCGCCGACGCGACCCGCTTCACGCTGTTGCGCGGTGCCAACCCCGGCGCCGACGTGGCGGTCAGCGAGGAGTGGGCGGCCGGCTCGCGCAACTTCTGCAACAAGATCTGGAACGCCACGCGGTTCGCGCTGATGAACGGCGCCACGGTCGGGGAGCTCCCGGCCGACCTGACCGCGGCCGACCGGTGGATCCTGTCCCGGCTTCAGCACACGATCGAGGCGGCCGATGCCGCGTTCGAGGAGTTCGAGTTCGCCAAGGTCTCCGACCTGCTGTACCACTTCGCGTGGGACGAGGTCTGCGACTGGTACCTGGAGCTGGCGAAGATCCAGATCGCCGAGGGCCGCACGGGAACCCGCCTGGTCCTGGGCCATGTGTTCGACGCGTTGCTGCGGCTGCTGCACCCGCTGGTCCCGTTCGTCACCGAGGAGTTGTGGCAGGCGGTCACCGGCGGCACGTCGGTGATGGTGGCGCGGTGGCCGGTCGCGGACCCGCGCTATCGCGATCCGGCGGCGGAAGCCGAGATCACCGCGCTCCAGGAGCTGGTGACCGAGGTGCGCCGCTTCCGCTCCGACCAGGGACTCAAGCCGGGCCAGCGGGTCGCCGCACGTCTCGGTCTCTCCGGTACGGCTCTCGCGGCGCAGGAAGGCGCGATCCGGTCGCTGCTGCGGCTGGAGGAGCCCGGTGACGGGTTCTCCGCCACCGCGCGGTTCGCGGTGACCGGGGTGAGCGTCGAGATCGACACCGCCGGCGCCATCGACGTGGTCGCCGAGCGCAAGCGCCTGGAGAAGGATCTGGCCGTGGCGCGCAAGGAGGCCGCCCAGGTGTCGGCCAAGCTGGGCAACGAGCAGTTCATGGCCAAGGCTCCCGAGGACGTGGTGGCCAAGGTCAGGGCACGTGCGACGCAGTCCGGCGAGGACATCGCGCGCCTGGAGGCACAGCTCGCGGCCCTGCCGGCTGGGTGATGTTTGGCGGTAACGCATGGAGGGAAGACTCATTCGTTACCGGGAAGTTGGACGTTGTACCTGCGTTGTGCTGCTACAGTTTTCAACGCAGGGCGAGCACGCCCCGATGAGCCTCCGGGTTCGGAGCTCATCGGAACGCTGCTAGGCTCTGAACCATCCCAACGACTGATCCGGATTTTCGGCTGTGTCCGCTTGATTGGACAAGGGCCGGATGTTGGAGTAAGTTAGCGGGGTTGCCTCAAATCCACCCAGATGGCCAGTTTGACAGGGTCATCCGGATCTGGTAAAATAGAGGCAGACGAAATGTGCGCCTCTCGCAGTACCGGGGAGTACGCGTCCGTTTCTTGAGAACTCAACAGTGTGTTAAAAGCCAGTGCATGAAGTATTTCATGCAACACCTCGTCTGGAATATGATGAGTTTTTGCT
>NZ_JBITGW010000021.1:0-245719 GCF_044457345.1 Nonomuraea sp. NPDC050547 | reverse complement strand
TCAAAGCGGACCATAGTGGCACGACGTCGGCGGGCAACCACCCCGATTTTCAGCCCGGAACGGGCCTCCCGCTAGGGAGATCAGTGACTAACCCCACACCAACCCGGCGCACCCGGACACCTGGGCATCCGTCTCAACGAGACGAGACAGACCAGGAGCGGCCGCGCCGTCAACGCGTCGCCATGAACGTGTGTGGACACCACGGGCCGACAGCTCGGGTGGACTGCGCGTGCTGACAACTCCGCGGGTGGATCCGGTGTCGGTGGGCCCGCCCAGGGGGTGACCGTGCGCGCGTCGCGGCGGGTCAGCGGCGAGGCGGAGGAGCGTCACCCTGGAAGGGCGGTCACGCCTGACGGCGGGTGGGGGTGGGGCGGCTTGCCGTAACGGACAGGCCGCCCGTAGAAGAGCGGCACACGAAAGACCCGCGCGCAGAAACCAGCACACGCAAGATCTCCGCAGAGCACAACCAACGCGGCTGAGTACCCCCTACTCAGGCGGAGGGGGTGGGCGGGGCGGAGCATCGGCTGCATGACAGCGGCTGAATTCTCGCGTGCCCAGGACCGCTTCCGTATCCCGAGGGCGCGGCGTTTCGACTGGCTTGATCCCGTGGGCCCTCCGCTGCGGCGTTTTCCCGGCCGTGATCGGCGGTTGCCGCTGGTCTGGCCGGATCCGGTCATCCCCGAGTGGCCGGACTTCTGGCCGATCAATCCGCGCGGGTTCCCGCCGCTCCAACCCCCCTCCGGCACCGAACGCCACGAGCTGACCATCCCGGTCTCCCCCACCGACACCCCCGGCGACGACACCCGCTACGAGAGCGCCGACGGCTCCGCCATCCTGCTGCTGCCCCGCTACGACCTCGCCTTCGACCAGGAGGAGCCGCGCATCCTGATCGTGGACCGCGCGGGCACGCCGACGCTGGTCGTGGTGGTCGTGCAGGTTCCGACGGGGCTGGGTGAGCTGCCGCACGAGCTGTCGCTCTCGCTGCGCTACCGGGTGCCCGAGCTGACCGGCGGCTCCGTGGTGGTCGAGGTGGACTTCCCCGTGACCAGACTTGACGGCACCGGCACGGTGGTCTCGGCCGAGCTGCCGCTGACCGGCCCCGGCCTGCGGCAGCAGCTGCTGGCGGCGATGAGCTCGCTGGAGGCCCGCGCGACGGTCGTGGTCAAGCGCGGCATCACGGTCGCGGTGCCCAACCCGATCCTGCTGATCGAGCCGCCGCCGCCCCAGACGTACCGCGAGGTGGCGCTGCTGCTGGAGTGCGTGGCCGGGCCGAGCCCGCTGCTGCTGTCGGACGCCCAGCGCGTACGGCTCGGCGGCGGCACCACCCCGACCGGCGTGCAGGGGATGCGCCGGCTGCGCGTTCAGCACGAGGGACGGGGGCATTCGTTCTGGCAGGACCCGGCCAGGCCCGAGCACTTCTACTTCCTGCCCGACCGGTTCCTGCTGGGGCGGCTGCCCGGGGCCGGACGCCGGCCCGCGCTGAACATCCGGGCGACCAGTGCCGCGCGGGAGGAGGACGTGCGGGTCACGGTCGAGTTCATGGCCAGGCCGGTCGTCTCGACCGAACGGCTGGCCGCGGCCGAGCCGGTGCTGGCCGAGGAGGCCGGGCGGATGGGTTCGACCGCGCCGGTCCGGATGGAGATCCTGCCCGACGCCCAGCCGATGCTGCGCCTGGCGCTGCCGCAGGACGGGGCGGCGCCGTCCGGGCTGACCGAGCGGCCGAAGGCGCAGGTGGGGCTGGAACAGGGCGTCACCCATGCGGAGACGTTCACGCTCGATGACTTCAGGCTCGTGCACGCGGCCTTCTTCGGCGCCTCGCTGAACGTCATGAACGGCGAGGTCAGGGTGGGCGCGGGCGGCGGCCAGCCCGAGGACGTGGAGCTGGAGCTGCGCCTGGACGACACCGCCGGCGACGTCCTGGAGCTGGTGCCGCTGACGGCCGTGCCCAAACGTGTCACCGCCCGGCTGGTGAACGCGATCGAGAGCCCGGTCCGCGTAGACCGGCTGAAGGCCGTGGCCGTCGCCGCCGGCCGGCGGGTGCCGCTGACCGTCGAGGGCGGGCCGGCGGGCAAGCTGCTGGCGCCCGGCGAGGAGCTGGAGATCGCGCTGGTCCCGGCCGAGCCGCTGCCGGACACCGGCGCTTACACGATCGTGCTCGACCAGTCGGGCGTGGCGGTGCAGGTGGACAGGGAGGCGGTCTGGAAGGCGGTCTTCGACGACAGCGCCAAGCCGCGCCTGAGCCGGGAGGTGAGCGTGGTGGCGGTGCCGGCGATGTTCGGCGACCCCTCGGGGGACCGGGTGGCGCTGTTCGTGGTCTCGATCGTGGGCGCGCAGGGGTCGGTGCAGCTCAGCGAGACGGAGCTGAAGGCCACGACGCTCGTCCACGTGCCGGTGAGCTCGCTGCTGACCGGCGCCCCGATCCCGCCGCTGCGCTACAGGACCGAGACCATCTGGCAGTCCGGCCTGGTCGGCGTCAGCCCGGTGCGCGAGACCGACGCGACGATCCTGCCGCCGATCAAGACCCGTCCGAACGCGTAGGAGGAGCGATGAGTGTGCTGCAAGGGCTGCCCGACCTGGGCGCCCCCGCCGGCTCCGGGTTCGCGGCGTTCGGCAGGGAGGGCCTGGTCGTCTCGGTGCCCGACCGCCTGGAGCTGGCCCGCCGCGACGGCGTGCCCGAGCTGCTGGTGTCGTTGGAACGTTCCCTGGTCTTCCCGCCGTCCGGGCTGCTGGAGCTCGCCTTCACCGCGCTGTCGTCCACGCCGGGGGTGCCCGCCGACGTGCGCGAGAGCGTGCTGGAGCTCTCGGTCGTGCTCGGGCCGATCTCACCGCCCGCGGCGCTGGCCGCCGACCAGCTCCTGGGCGCGCGGCTGGCCATCGCGCTGACGCCGGAGGCGGCGCAGGTGATCGCGCGCCTGGTCGAGGACGCCACCCTCCCGATCGACGCCGCGGTACGGCTGGCCGTGCGGGCCGTGGCCCCGAGGGCGGCGTTCCAGACCGAGTTCGACCCCCGTGACCTCGCCGCCCGCCTGGCCACCCGCCTGGGGAGCGGCGCCCGGGTCACCCGCTCCGCGCTGGCCCTGACGCTGGCGGACCTGCTCGGCGCCGGCCCGGACGCGGCCGAGGCGCTGGCGCCGCGCGCGGCGGCGCTGGTGGCCGTGCCCGCCCCCGGCGCCACCCTTGACCTGGTCCTGCGCGCGCCCGCCGAGGTCGACCACGGCTCCGTGCGCCTCGACCTGGCCGAGCCAGCCGCAGTGATCGCCCACCGGGTGCTGTCCTTCGACCCGTTCGCCGCCGCGCGCGAGGTGGCGGGCGGCTCGCTGGACCGGCACGTGCGGCTGATCACCCTGCCCGGTCTGCCAACCGGGCAGGTGCCGGTCCACGTCTCCGCCAACCTGCCGGAGCCGGTCACCGACCTGCCCACGCTCCTGGCGGACGTGCGGATACCTCCCGCGCCGCCCAAGCGTCCGCACGCGGTCTCCGGCAGCCTGACTCTGGATGGAGCCGGCCGTACCGGAACGCTGACGCTGACGCTCGCGGCCGGCGAGCCGCCGTCGGGCGAGGCGCGGCTGCGGGCGCTGATGTCCACGGGCGAGGAGGTCGAAGGGCCGTGGCGGCCGTTCGACCGGCGGCAGATCGTGCTGGACCGCGACGACTTCCCGCTGCCGCTGCGGGTGGTGCTGGCCTCCGACGCGCTGCTGGCGCTGGCGGCGGTGGACGTGGTCAGGCGGTCCGGCCGTACGGCGGGGCGGCTCGCACCGGGCACGCCCACGGTGGCGGTGCCCGATCTGCCCGGCGACCCGGTGGCCAGGCTGGTCATCCGGCCGCTGGGGCGGGGCCGGGTGCTGGAACTGCCGGTGGACGACCGGCAGCGGCTCGACCTGGATCCGGCGGTGCTGCCGGGGTTCGGCGGGCACCGGGCGCGGCTGGTGGCCCTGCGTCCGCCGGTGACCGTCGAATGGGCGCCCGAGGCGGAGACGGAGGTGCGGCGGGTCCCACTGAGCGTGGCGCGGCCGGAGGCGGAGATCGGGTGGACGGCGGACTCGCCGTTCCGGCCGGGCCTGCGCTGGCGGGTGGCGCCGGGGCCGTGGTCGGAGCCGGTGGACGGGCCGGTCATCACTGTGGACCAGGCGGCCCCGGTCGTGGTGGACGGCGTCGAGCTGGTGCCCGACCCGCGGGATCCGAGCGTGTGGGTCTATGTGCCGCCGGGGCCGTTCCTCGACCGCGAGCCCAGCCTCCTGGTGGCGGGCGAGACGGCGTTCCTGCAGCTCACCAGCCGGATCGACCTGCCCGAGCCGGCGAAGGCGGCGCTGCTGGGGGCCCTGGCCGGGCGGGCCGGGCGGGTCCGCGCCCTGCCGGTCACGGTGCCGCGCGTGGCGCTGCAGGTGAAGGAGGACGGCACCTGGCAGGACGTGGCCACCGGCGGCAGTTCGGGGTCGCCGCCCTGGCGGACCGCGCTGTCGGCCCTGCTCGACCCGTCGCGGGCGGAGGCCGTGAAGGCGGCGTTGTCGGGGACGGCGGGGCGGGCTCGCCTGGTCGCCGAGCTGATCGAGTCGGACATCGTCCGCGTCCAGAGCCGCGATCTCGCGGATCTCATCAAGTAGGGAGAAAGCTCATGCTGTTGTTGCTCGAATCCATCCAGACCCCCGACGCCACCGTCTACCGCGACAGCGACAACCCGCTGAAGTTCTACGTCCTGCCGGAAGATCCGTCGATGCGGATGGAGAACGGCAGGCCGGTCTTCAAGTACCTGATCTACCGGACGCTCAAGCCCCTGCCCAACGGGGGCAACGGCGCGGCGCTGGTGTTCATGGACATCGAACTGGCGCTCAACGAGACCCAGATGGCCGCGCTCGCGGTCCTTCTGGCCGAGAAGGTCACGCTGGAACGCGGACCGGGCGCCCAGCCGGTGGACCCGAAGGCGATCGTCCTGAGCAAGCCCGAGTTCACCGCGGGCAGCGTCACCGTGGACATGCTGGGCGGGTCCGGCAATCTCGTGCAGCGCGTCAACCACGCCGGCAAGCCGTCCATGTACGGCAACAACATCGTGGCCATCTCGGCCGAGCTGACCGAGTTCGGCGCGGCGATCTTCGAGGCCGCGATGAAGACCATCGGCGCCGGCGGCGTGCGGGTCACCTACGACCTGTCGTTCGCCGCGCGGCTGCCCGAGGTGCGGGCCACGGGCCGCTGGACGGCCAGCAAGTTCTACAGCTTCGTCCAGCAGGTCGACTTCGAGGAGAACTTCTGGTCCGAGGACGACTTCACCGAGAGCGTCGACGAGATCTTCGTCAACTCCGAGTCGCGCGTCGTGGACATCGACCCCGGTGTGCTGCCGAGCGACCACCCGGTGCTCAACACGATCAGGGGGCTGATGACCCAGCACCTCGACGACGCCATCAAGCGCAACCTCATCGAGGCCATCCCGCCCGAGAACCGCGACTTCTCCAAGGTCCGCGACGCCGACTTCGAGAACATCAAGCGCAGCGTCATGGTCAACAAGTCGTCGGACGTGTTCATCCAGTTCAGGGAGAAGCAGGTCACGACCGTGACCAAGGGCCCGCAGGCCAACGTCAAGTCGCTCGCCGATCTCGGGCTGAACTTCAAGGACTTCTCCCAGGAGGTGGACGCCGACCATCCGTTCCTGCGCCAGCTCAACCTCACCGTCCAGGTCAACGCCGAGTTCGAGGTGCTGCCGATCTTCAGCGTGGACGTGACCATCGACTTCCCGCCGCACACCGCCCAGCACGGGGTCAGGACGTTCACGTTCAGGAAGGCCGACGACGTGGGCAAGTTCGACGCGTTCCTCGACGGGCAGCCGAAGAAGTTCAAGTACCGCTACGTCGTCAACTACAAGGGCGAGAGCCGTACGTTCACCAGCCCGCTCATCGACCACGAGGGCGACGATCTCAAGATCAACATTGATGACCTCGGTCTCTGGATGGTCGACGTCGAGATCGGCGACATGAACTTCGACCAGGTCACCAAGGCCGTCCTGACGCTGCGGCACCCGGAGATCGCGCCGGGCGACCGGCCGGCCAAGACGTTCCAGATCGACAAGAACTTCACCAAGCAGAGCGTCAAGGCGGTGCTGCTGCAGCCCGCGCAGCCGTATGGCGGGTCGCTGAAGTACTTCATGAAGGACGGCAGGGAGTTCGTGCGTGAGCTCGCCGGGCTGACCGACAAGACGTTCATCGTGGACGACCCGTTCTCGGCCAACAAGACCATCCAGGTACGCAGCAGGGGCGACTTCGAGCGTTCCATCGACACGATCTTCATCGACTTCGACTACAGCGAGACGGGCAACGACTTCCAGCAGACCCCGTCGGTGATCATCGACAAGGGCAACCGGGGCGTCAACGTCACCTTCCCCGTCATCGACGAGGCGAACGGCAAGCTGACCTTCCGGGCGATCACCACCTTCCGCGACGGGCGCGTCTCCGACCCCGGGCCGAAGGAGCTGACCGAGCGGACGCTGGTGGTCGGCGAGCAGGCCAACATCCTGAGCGTCACCGTGCTGCCCGACCTCATCGACTGGACCAAGGTCAAGCTCGCGACGGTGGAGCTGACCCACGGGGCGGAGAGCGAGACGTTCGTCTTCCGCAAGGGCGAGGCCACCGAGCGGACCTGGGAGCTGGCGCTGCCCGACGGGGAGAAGAAGGAGTACCGCTGGTTCGCGAAGTTCTTCATGGAGACCGGGGACCCGATCACGGACCGGTCGCCGGAGCCGGTGGACGACGAGAAGCTGGTCGTGGAACTGCCATGATCATCGAGGCTCCGCCGTACTTCATGATCGACGGTGTCACCGTGATGCGGGACCACGCCGACCCACGCCAGTTCTACTACCTGCCGCTGTCGCCCTCCTTCCGGATGGAGGGCGGCGTGCCGGCGTTCAGCCTGCTGAAGTTCTTCTCCGCCTCGGGGACGGGCGGCTTCGCCGACTTCGACGTGCACCTCGGCCTGGGCCCCCAGCAGTTCGCGCAGGTACGCGCAGAGGTCAAGCGGCTGGCCGGGCTGGCCGACGAGCCGAGCCTGGCGCCGCTGCCGGTCTTCGACGGCGGCGTCACGCTCATGCTGTTCGGCCGGCAGAGCGGCGAGAGCGGCGGAACCTTCGTCAAGGCGATCCGGCACGGCGGCAAGCCGTCCCTGTTCGGCGACAACAACGCGGCCTTCTCCGTCGAGCTCGACGCGCGCGGCGTGGAACTGCTCGACCAGGCGATGGAGCTCGCGCTGTCGCCCATCGGCGTCGTCTACCAGCTCGACTACCTGGCCCTTCGCCCCGCCTACCACGTACGGCTGAGCATCGACTGGAACCGGGCCCAGGAGATCCTCGACGAGTCGTTCGGCCAGGAGGGCCTGTTCACCTCCTTCCAGATCCAGGACGTGATGGAGAAGCTGGAGGAGCAGCGGGCGATCGTCTTCGAGGTCGACACCACGGTCCCCGAGGACGCCGACTCCGGCACCTTCGCCGCCCGCAGGGACGCCGCCGCGGCCCGCGCCCGCGACATGATCACCGACGCGTTCTTCGAGAGCTCGCTGGACCCGCTGCGCGAGCCGCCCGACGGCTGGGACCGGGCCCGCGAGGTGGTCCGCTCGTTCTCCCCCGCGCGCAGCACCCCGCTGGGGGTGTTCACCTACAAGAAGACCCACTTCACCAGGATCGACCGCAAGCGCCTGGACGTGAACCTGTCCGAACGCTCCACGGTCCGCCGCACGATCTACCCGCAGGGGCACCTGAGCGGGTTGTTCCGCGAGAGCGGCGGCGTGGACAGGACCAAGCACATCAAGGTGATCAACGCCGACCATCCGTGGTTCCAGCGGCGCCGGGTCAAGGTCATCTCGCACGCCGACTTCATCAAGGACCCGGTGCGCTCGATGACGGCCTTCCTCACCTACCGGGGCGAGGTCAAGAGCGTCCACCTCGACCAGAGCCGTCAGGAGGACACGGTCGAATGGCTCTCCCACGTCGAGGACGGCAAGCTGATCGAACCGGTCGGCCTGCGCTTCGCCGTGGACCTCCACCCCGACCCGACCGGCGAGCGGCCGCACCGGCTGGAGTCGGAGACGACGCAGGTCACCGGCGAGACCGCGCCGATCCAGCCGCGGGCGCTGTTCGCCCAGGAGCAGATCCCGGTCCTGACCCGCGCGTCGTTCCCGTGGGAGCGCTACCCGCTCGTGCAGGTGGAGCTGCGCTACGACGACCCCGTCCACGGCATCCGCCAGCACGACGTCGTGCAGCTCACGCAGAGCAACCCGTCGGACACCTGGGAACGGTTCCTGGTCGGCGAGCCCGCCGGGCCGGTCATGGCGCGGATCACCTACCGGGCCGCCGACAACCGCGACCGGGTCACGCCGCTCGCGCCGGTCACGCAGCCGCTCATCGACGTGCCCGACCCGTTCCCCTCCCGGCTGCGGGTGACGCTGACGCCCGTCCTGGACTGGACGCGGGTGGAACGGGCCTTCGTCGACCTGTCGTACGAGGACCCGGCCAACGGCATCCGGATCGGCGACTCGATCGAACTGGTGCAGGGGCAGCAACCGCGGCAGTTCGTCGCCGACCGCCTGGACGTGACGGTCGAGCGGGTCGGCTACCGGGTCACGATGCTGATGCGGGACGGGAGCGTGGTCAAGGCGCCGCGTTCCAGCACCCTGCGTTCCCAGATCTTCGTCGGCCCGCTTGGCCAGCGGGCGATCGCGGTGCGGGCGCCGGGCGACTTCGACGGCGTCAAGCGGATCGAGGTGGGGGCCAGGACGCCCGGCGGGTTCTCCGACGCGTTCACCTTCGAGTCGGCCGGCGCCAGCGCCGTCTTCGACTACGAGTTCACCACCCAGGCGGACGACTTCTACGAGCTCAGGGTCGAGCGCTTCTTCACCAACGGGCTCAAGTCCACGCGCGACTGGCAGGTGCACGACACCGACGCCGTCGTCGTCTGACCGGGGAGGTCGGGATGTTGCAGCTTGGGTCGCAGACGTTCGAGGTCGACGGGGTCACGGTGTTCCGCGACCACGCCGATCCGGACCAGTTCTGGTATCTGGCGACGGAGGTGGTGCTGCGTACCCGCTCCGACGGGCGGGCGGCGTTCAGCTTCCTGCAGTACCGGCCCGATGTGAAGGACGCGGGGATCGAGGGCGGGGGCTTCCTCATGCTGGAGACGGCGGTGAGCCTGCCCGCCGCCACCCGGAGCAAGATCATGGGTCAGGCACAGGCGCTGGCGGCGAACCCCCGGCTGGTCGCGGCACCGGTGGAGGCCGGCAGTGTGCGGTGCCTGGCGCTGAACCTGGAGGGACCGGGCGGGACCACGGCGCCGCCCGGCGCGTTCACGCCCGTGACGCGGATCATGGGCGCGGCCAAGCCGTCGCTGGTCGGGGAGGAGACGGCGGCCTTCTCCCTGGTGCTGGACGAGGCGGGGGCGACGATCCTGGAGGCGGCCTTCGCCAACGGGCTGACGCCGATCGGGGTGGTCTACGACCTGACGTACTCGGCGCTGACCCCGGACCTGCACGTGGAGATCACCGCGGACCTCGACCGGGTCTACACCCATTTCTCCGCCGGGCTGGAGGCGCAGATCTACTGGCTGCGGGTGGGGATCGACGCCGGGTTCGAGGAACTGGTCGCGAACGGGGCCATCAAGATCAAGGTGATCGACTTCGAGGGGACCGGGGACCAGGCGGAGAAGTGGGCGCTCGACTTCTTCAAGACCGACCTGCTGTCGAAGTGGTTCGAGCCGTCGTTGTCGCTGGGCAAGCTGCAGGGCCCGACACAGCCGGAGGGGCTGGACGCCATCTTCGACCGGGCCAAGAAGCTCATCAAACCAGGCACCCCACCCGGAGGAACCCCACCCGGAGGAACCCCACCCGGAGGAACCCCACCTGGGGGGACGCCGCCACCGCCGCCTCCTCCTCGGCCCGCGCCCAGCCCCCAGGAAGGCGCCGCGGCGTCCATCCCGGCGCTGGTCTCCTTCAAGCTCAAGGTCCTCCGTCAGGAGGAACGCAAGAAGGTCACCCTCGTCTTCGAACGCCGCAAGGCCGTCAAGCGCACCTACGCCCCCCAGGGCTTCGTCGGCCTCCTGCTCGACGACCTGGCCGACAAATCGTCGTACTTCCTGAAGGTTGATCTGGCCGACTCCTTCTTCAAGAAGATCGACGTCGACGTGGCCGCGCCCGTGGACTTCGTGGACATCGGCCTGTTCGCCACCGACGTGGCCATCGACTACGGCGGCAACGGCCCCGAGGACTTCCGCCTCACCCAGGCCGCCCCGGGACCGGCCCGCTTCACCACGTTACTGAACGCCGCCCGCGACCTCGACTTCACCGTCGGCATGGAGCACCACTTCCACGCCAACTCCGGCTGGATCGGCGAGAAGCTCTCCTACCAGGTTCCGCCCCGCCGTACCAAGGACCGCACGCTCAAGGCCGACCCCCAGGACGACCTCGGCTTCCTCAAGCTGGAGATCTTCCCGAACCGCATCGACCCCGGCATCGTCGACGCCGTGGACGTGGACCTGCGCTACGACGACGGCCACACCTTCCAGCGCCGCGACATCTTCCGCGTCCGCCCGAAGGACGCCGCCCGGCAGTGGCGCCTGCGCCTGACCAGACCGGCGGAGAGGTCGTGGACCGCCCAGCTCACCCACCACCTGAGCGACGGCACCACCCGCGTCACCCCGGCCTTCTCCGGCGACGCCTCCTTCCTGCCGGTCAACGACCCCTTCCCCGACTCCCTCGACATCCTCGCCCTCCCCCTGTTCGAGCAGGGCACGGTCAGGATGGCCTTCCTGGAGGTGGAGTACGACGACCCGGCGAACACCTACCACCGGCGTGCCCGCCTGGAGATCCCCGGCACCGCCGTGAGCCCGCTGCCCCTGCGCGTCGCGCTCATCGACCCGGCCCGGCGCGAGTTCCGCCACCAGGTCACGGTCATCCGGCAGGACGGCGCGCTGATCCGCCACCCGCAGGCCCTGGGCGCGGACACCCTGATCGGCATCCACCTGTGAGAGCCGCCCTGCGCGCGATCGCCCGCCAAGACCTGCCGCCGCTTCTGGACGGCCTCCTCGACCGGCTGGCGGCCAGCCGCTGGCCGGAGGTGACGTGGCGGTGGAGCCGCCTGACGCCCTCGGGCTGCCCGGTGGAGCTGACGCCGGGACCCGACGGGCTGAGCTGGGCGGCGGAGGTGGCGCCGCCCGAGTTCCCCGACGCGGACCGGCTCGGGGAGGTACTGCGCGTGCTGGAGGAGGCGGGCCAGCCCTGCCTGGAGCCGATGCCGGGGCGGGTGGCGTCGGCCCGGTTCGGCGCGTGGATCGGGGGCAAGCCCGACGGGCGGCTCAAGGTGTACGCGGAACTCGCGGACGGCCCGCCGTACCCCATGCCGGAGCCGATCGCCGCGGTGGTGGCGAGGCTGCCGGTGGGCGCCCGCCCGCGCATGGCCGGGGCGGAGCCGAAGACGGGCAAGACGGAGCTGTACTTCCGGCTGCCGATGCTGGACGACCCGCTGGATCTGCTGCCGGTCCTGCTGGAGAGCGGCCACGCGGCGGCCGTGCGCGCCCTGGAGGAGCACCTCCCGGGCGGGCTCGGCCGCCTGCGCGGCCGGCGGCTCGGGCTGAGCGTCGCCTGGCACAGCGGGTCGCGGGGCAGGCCGCGGCTGGCGCTGTTCGCCTCTGCCAGAACACTCTTCCCTGAGGAACCCGAGCCGCACCCCGGCGTTCGCCGGGGCCTGGTCACGATGGGCCTGGACCCGGAGGGCCTCAGCCTTCCTGTGGTTGTGGCACTCTCTCCCGTCCCCGCGCGGCCCTGAGCCGTCCTGCCCAGTGGACCACGGCCATCGCGGCGGCGAGCGTCTCGGGACCGAGCAACAGCGTGGCGCAGCCGAGCCGGTACCAGAACGTCGCGGTGAGCGGGCCGAGCACGAGCCCCTCGGCGGTCCATTCCAGGACGGTGACGACGACCGGCAGCAGCAGGAACCAGAACCAGGCCAGCACCCCGGCGAACCCGGCCAGCCACACCCACCGGAACCACCGGGCGGCGCGGAGGTCGGCCGGCGCGGCGGCGGCCAGTTCCGCGGCCTGGGCCGGGGTCAGGCGACCGAAGGCCTGCCGCAGCATGAGCGACTTGACCTCCCACAGGTTGCGGCAGCCGAGCCAGTTGACCAGGACGGCGTACAGGTCGGTGCGCATGAAGATCATGCACTGCCAGAGCAGGCCGGTGAGCTTCACGAAGACCCAGACGGCCAGGGTGGCGTCGACGGGCTCCGGCGGGCCGGTCAGGCGGATGCCGAGCAGGACGGCGAGGGTGACGACGTCGATGGCCATGCCGCCGAGCAGGGGCCCGTAGCGTCTGCGCCGGGGCACGCTCCACACCTGGGTGAGGTCGGTCTCGAAGACCAGCAGCATCATGCGCCGGTCCACGCCGAAGCGGGACCTGATGCCGATCGCCCGCGCGGCCAGCCAGTGCCCGGCCTCGTGCAGCGCCATCGACGCCATCGAGAACGGCACCAGCAGCAGCGCGCTCAGCCCGATGTCGGCCAGCACGAACGCGTCCTCGCCCGGCTTGGGGAAGAGGCGAGGTTCGAGGACGAAGACGGCCAGGCAGAACGCCGCGCAGGCGGCGTAGATCGTCCAGGCGACCGGGCCGAAGAACGGCCTGACGTGCTCCTCGCGTACGCCGCCGAGCCAGCGTCTGCCCTGGATGGGCGCGGTCTTGGGCGCTTCCTGTTGTTCGCCGTCGTCGACGAAGCCGAGTTCCTGGAGCACCTCGACGAAGGAGGGAACGTCCACGGGTTCGCCGGCGAACGCCTCGGCCTCGCGCGCCGCCTCCTCGGTGGTGGCGCCGCGCTGCAGGGCGGTGATGACCACGCCGCCGACCGCGGGGATGGTGATGAAGGTGCCCGATTCGGGGTCGCCGACCAGGACCTCCTCCCCTTCCTCGACGAGGCTCAGCGGGCGCAGCCGTACGGTCTGGGTCATGGGGTGCCTCTCCGCGGTGCGAGCGCGCAGGCCGGACAGCCGGGATCGGACGGGAACGGCTCCCACACCGGCACCAGTCCCGTCCTGAGATCGAGCATCACGCGCGCCCCCGCGGCCCGAGGCGGCTCGAATCCGGTCAGGTAGCGCAGCGCCTCGTAGGCGATGAGCGAGCCCATCTGCGCGGCGATGGGGCCGATGAGCGCGTTGTTGAGCTGAAGCCCCTGGCTGAGCCGCTGGGCGACGCCGCCGGAGGTGGGCGAACTCGGATCGGGCCGGTCGGACTCGTCGCACAGCAGGCACGGGCTCCTGCCGGGGTCGACGGAGCAGTACATCAGCTGCGTACGGCCCATGCCGCCGCCCACGAGGGGGATGCCCGCGCGCAGGGCGGCCTCGTTGACCCAAAGGTGGGCGCCGGGTTCGCCGTCCAGGCCGCCCGCGATGAGGTCGACGCCGTCGGTGAGGTCCTTGAGGTCCTCGGGTCCGGCGATCCACCGGTCGACGGCCCGTACCTCGATGGCGGGGTCGTACTCGTGCACCCACTCCGCGGCCCGCTCGACCTTGGATCTGCCGATGTCGGCGTGGCGGTAGAGGAACTGGCGGGCGAAGTTGCGCGGGGCGACGTCGTCGCGGTCGACGATGGTGAGCCTGCCGACGCCGAGGCCGGCCAGCGACTGCACGACCGAGGATCCCCCGCCGCCGGCCCCGAGCACCAGCACGTGGGAACGGCGCAGCTTGCGCATCATCTCGGCCCTGGACACGCGCAGGCCGGAGAAGGCGCCCAGGAAGGTCATGGTGGAGAAGTGGCGTTCGTCGGCCTCGGGGTCGCCGAGCCAGCGTTCGCCCGCGTCCTCCAGCAATCCGAGTGAGTCGAGCCCGTCGAGTCCGTCGGCGACGTCGTCCTCGCTCAGTTCGACGCCGCGCGCCCGCAGCGCGGCCGACAGCCCGGCGGCGGTGGCGGGGCCCTTGGCCAGCTCGTCGAGGAGGGCGGCGACCTGGCCGCCGGGGTCGGCCAGCGTCAGCGCCTCCCGGGGATCGTGCACCAGGACGAGATCCTCGCCCAGGGACTCCCAGGCGCATTCCTTCAGAACGACTCGCACAGCCTCTCCTCGAAGGACGGTCAGAGCCGATCGGGCGAGGTAGCACCGTCCTCGCCCGATCGCGGTGAATCAGGCGTCCCGAACGGTGGCCTTGACGGCCTCGACCTTGCGAACCTCGATCTTCATGCGAACCTCCCTTCCCCGCGTCTCTACGTGATCAAGAGTCCTGTGCAGCGCCACAAAAACGCCATAAAGTCACCACTGACGCCCCCATAACTGGAGGTTCATGTGGAATTCGGTATCCTCGGACCTCTTCTCATTTCCGGCGACGACGGCTCAGTCCAGCTCCCCCGCAAGCCGCGCGCCGTCCTCAGCGCGCTGCTCCTGCACCCCAACCAGATCGTCTCCAGGGACCGGCTCATCGCCGCCGTCTGGGAGAAGCCGCCGCGCTCGGCCGTGTCCAACCTGCAGACCTACGTCTCCCAGATCCGCCGCGCCGCCATCGACGTCGAGACGTGCGAGCCCGGCTACCGCCTGCGCGCCGACCCCGGGCACCTGGACCTGCTGGCCTTCGGCGAAGCCGTCCAGGGGGCCCGCGAGCACGCCGCCCGCGACGACCTGGCCGCCGCGCACGTGCGGTTCCAGCGCGCGTTCCGGCTGTGGCGCGGCCGCCCAGCCGAGGACGCGCCGCTGGCGCGCACCCTCGCCCCCCGCATCGCCGAGCTGGAGGAGCAGGCCGACCGCGCCCGCGCCGACTGGACCGACGTACGGCTCGCGCTCGGCCTCCACCAGGAGCTGATCACCGAGCTGTACGCCCAGCTGGAGGCCGACCCCCTGCGCGAGCGCCCCTGGCGCCAGCTCATGCTCGCCCTGCACGGCGCCGGAAGGCGGGCCGAGGCGCTCGACGCCTACATGCGCGCCCGCAAGGTCCTCGTCGACGAGCTCGGCGTGGAGCCGGGCCCCGAGCTGCGCGAGCTGCACGGCGCGCTGCTCGCCGGCGAACAGGCCCACCCTCCGGTACGGCGGGCCGCCCCCACCTGGACCGGCCTGTGCCAGCTCCCGGCCGACCTGGGCGACTTCGTGGGCCGGGCCGCCGAGCTGGCCACCGTGACCGGCGCCCTGGACGTGGGCGGGTCAGCCCCGGCCATCGTCGTCGTGTCCGGGCCGCCGGGGACGGGCAAGAGCACGCTGGCCGTACACGCGGCTCATCGGATGCGTGAGCGCTATCCGGACGGGCAGCTGTTCGCCAGGCTCGGCGGCATGGACCCCGGCGACGCCCTCGCCGAACTGCTCAAGGCGCTCGGTGTCGACGGCGAGATGCTGCCCGCGGCGACGGAGGACCGTGCGGCGATGTACCGGGCGCGGGTCGCCGACCGGGCGGTGCTGGTCGTGCTCGACGACGCCCGCGACGAACTGCAGGTGCAGCACCTGCTGCCGGGCACGCCGCGCAGCGCGGTGATCGTCACCTCCCGCGGCCCGCTGGCGGCGCTGCCCGGCGCGACGGCGGTGCCGCTGGAGGTGCTGCCGTTCGAGGACGCGCAGCGGCTGCTGGCGGGGATCGCCGGGCGTGACCGCGTCGCCGCCGCCCCGGACTCGGCCGAGACGATCGTGCGGGTCTGCGGGCGGCTGCCGCTGGCCATCCGTATCGCCGGAGCACGCCTGGCCACCCGGCCCGCCTGGCCGCTGGCCGACTTCGCCGAGCGCATCTCCTCGGCCAGCCTCGACGAGCTGCGCTACGGCCGGCTGGATGTGCGCAGCACGTACGCGATGGGGTTCGCGCCGCTGTCGATCGCGGCCAGGCGGGCGTTCCTGATGTTCGGCGTGACCGGGCTCGACAGCGTGGCCGACTGGTCGATGCGGGCGCTGCTCGGCCAGCCGCCCCGCCTGGCCGACCAGGCCGTCGAGGATCTCGCCACCGCCGGCCTGATCACCGCCAGCGAGATCGACGGCGCCGGGCAGGCCCGCTACCGGATGCACGACCTGCTGCGCGACTTCGCCCGGGAACTGGCCGTGGACGGGCAGGCCGACGCGTTGCGCCGCCTGTCGCAGGAGTCGCTGGAGCGCCTGATGGCCGCCACCACCGAGCTGCCGCTGCCCCTCGTGCCCCCGGCGCCCGACGCGCCGCCCCGCACGCCGCCCGCCGGACCGCGCCGCCGCGCCTGGCTGCTGGCCGAGCGCAAGACGCTGCTGGCCGTGGCGCAAGCCGCCGCCCCGTCCATGGCCGCCCGGCTGGCCGAGGTGATCACGCCGTTCCTGACCATCCGCGGCTTCCACGACGACGCCGACCGCCTGCTCAGCGCCGTCAGCGCCGTCACCGACCGCAAGACCGCCCGCCGTCTGCGGCTCATGCGCGTCGACGTCGGCCTCGACCGGGGCCGCGCCCGCGAGGTCGGGGCCGAACTGCGCGAACTCCTGGCCGCCGCCGAAGCCGACGGCGACCAGCACGAGGCCGCGTACGCCCTCACCATGCTCGGCACCTGCGCCGCCGCCGCGGGCGACCTCGGCCGCGCGCTCGCCCACACCACCCTCGCCGCCGACCGCTTCCTCGAGTACGGCGACACCAACGGCCTGGCCAACGCCTGGATCGCCATGTCCGTCATCCACCTGCACCAGGCCCGCTGGCCCGAGGCGGCCGAGGTGTGCGAGCTCGGCCTCGTGCTGACCGGCGGCGCCCAGAACGCCCAGTACCACGCCGATCTCCTGCGCGGCCTCGGCATCGCCCGCTTCGAGATGGGCAAGGTCGAGAACGCCATCGAGCACTACGAGGAGAGCCTGCGCCTGGCCCGCGAACTCGACTGGGCCAAGGGCGAGCGCATGACGTTACGCCGCCTGGGCGAGGCGCACGCGGCGCTCGGCCACTTCGAGCAGGCCACCGCGATGCTGGCCGAGTGCGGCAGGATGTTCGCCGCGGCCGGGGACGTGCACGGGGAGGCGCTGACCGAGTTCGCGCTCGGCGAGACCTGCCGGTGGCGCGGGGACGAACAGGCGGCCCTCGGCCACTTCCAGACCTGCGCCGCCCTGCTCGGCCCGCTGGGCGAGCCGACCTGGCGGGTGCGCACGCTCAAGGAGATCGCCCGCTCCCGCGCCGCCCTGGCCACGGCCGGACGCGGCTAGGACGTGGTGGCTAGGACGTGGTGGCCAGGACGAACGGCAGCACGGCCGGGGCGCCGGCGTGGCGGATCAGGGCGGCGCCCAGGGTCATGGTCCAGCCGGTGTCGACCCGGTCGTCGACCAGCAGCACGGGACCCCCGCACGCGGCGATCGCGGCGCCGAGCTCCTTGGGCATCGCCAGCGTGGCCCGGATCGCCTGCACCCGCTTGGCGCTGTTGAACTGGCTGCCCGGCGACCCCGCGCGGTAGCCCAGCTCGCCCAGGTAGGTGAGGCGGCCGACCTGCGCCAGCCGTTCCGCGAACCCGCGCACCAGCACCGGCCGCGAACCCGATGGCACGCTGACCACGGCCACCGGCCGCTCGCGCCACTCCCACGCGGCCAGCACCTGCACCACGGCCTTGAACATCTCGTCGGAGACCGCCGCGTCGCCGCCGGCGAACAGCTCGCGCAGCCGGTTGCCCCACCCGATGTCGGTCATCCGCCCGAGTGCCCGCCCCGGCTCGGCGCCCAGCTCGGACTTGATCCGCCCGGACAGGTCGGACAGGCCCGTCGGCCACTGCTTGCGCGCCTCGATCTCCACGCCGGGCCGCCCGAGCCGCTGCCGGGCGGACTCGACCGCCTGGGCGCCGATCTCGGCCGAGCGGTGCTGCCCGGTGCAGTTGTCGCAGCGCCCGCACGGCTTGGCGGCCTCGTCGTCGAGCAGCTTGCGCAGGAACTCCTCGCGGCACTCGCCGGTGCTCTGGTAGGCGAGCATGGCGTCCTGCTCGGCCTTGCGCTCGGCGGCGATGCGGGAGTAGCGCTCGGCGTCGTAGTCCCAGGGCTCGCCGGTGGCCTCCCAGCCGCCCTTGACCCGATGCACGGCCCCGTCGACGTCGAGGACCTTCAGCATCATGTCCAGGCGGCTGCGGCTGAGGTCGACCCGGCTCTCCAGCGCGGGCGTGGACAGCACGCCGCCGCTCTCCTCCAGGGCGGCCAGCGTCGCGCGTACCTGCTGCTCCGGTGGGAAGGCCAGCGAGGAGAAGTAGGCCCAGATGTCGCGGTCCTCGGTGCCGGGCAGCAGGATCACCTCGGCCCGTTCGACGCCGCGCCCGGCCCGGCCGACCTGCTGGTAGTAGGCGACGGGCGACTGCGGCGCGCCGACGTGGATGACGAAGCCCAGGTCGGGCTTGTCGAAGCCCATGCCGAGCGCGCTGGTGGCGACCAGTGCCTTGATCTTGTTGGTGAGCAGCGCCTCCTCGGCGGCCAGGCGCTCGGACGGCTCGGTCTGGCCGGAGTAGGCGGCCACCTCGTGGCCCTGCTCGCGCAGGTAGCCGGCGATCTCGTGGGCGGCGGCGACGGTCAGCGTGTAGACGATGCCGGAGCCGGGCAGCTCGTGGAGGGTCTGCGCCAGCCAGGCCAGCCGCTGTTCGGCCGTGGGGAGCCTGACCACGCCGAGGTGGAGGCTCTCGCGCTCCAGCGGCCCGCGCAGCACCAGGGTCTGCTCGCCCATCTGCTCGGCGACGTCGCGGGTCACGCGCGCGTTGGCGGTGGCCGTCGTGGCCAGCACCGGGATGCCGGGCGGCAACTCCTCGAACAACGTCGCCAGCCGCCGGTAGTCGGGCCGGAAGTCGTGGCCCCAGTCGGAGATGCAGTGGGCCTCGTCGACCACGACGAGCCCGGCGCTCTCGGCCAGTTCGGGCAGCACGTTGTCGCGGAAGTCGGGGTTGTTGAGCCGTTCGGGGCTGACCAGCAGCACGTCGACCAGGCCGTCGGCGACCTGCTCGTAGATCCGGCCCCATTCCTCCGGGTTGGCGGAGTTGATGGTGACGGCCCTGATCCCGGCCCGCTCGGCGGCGGCGATCTGGTTGCGCATGAGCGCCAGCAGCGGCGAGACGATGACCGTGGGCCCCTCGCCCAGGTCGCGCAGCAGCCCGGTGGCCACGAAGTAGACCGCCGACTTGCCCCAGCCCGTGCGCTGGACCACCAGCACCCGCCTGCGGTCGACGACGAGCGCCTCGATCGCGGACCACTGGTCGTCTCTGAGGCGCGCGTGGTCCCCCGCGAGCGCCCTGAGTCGCGTCTCGGCCTCTTCGCGCAACGCGGCGGTGTCGTCAAACATGCTGTCCTTGTTACCAGTCCGCGCCGACGAAATCACATCGGCTCCTCTTTACGGCTCCCGCACGATGCGGGCGGGTGGTCAGAGCAGCGGCACGATCGGTCTGGTCACAGGCGGCAGGCCGGCCCCCAGCACAGGAGCGGGGACCGGAGCCGTGGGAGCGGGGGCCGGCGTCGGGCAGACCCGCCTGTTCGTCATGGAGACCAGCTCGGGCGGCGCGGTGAAGCACACGTGGGTCTCCAGCGCCCGCCGCAGCGCCTTGGGCCGGTTGGTGATCAGCCCGTCCACCCCGGCCGCGACGACCCGGCGCATCGCCGGGCGCCGGTTCACGGTGAAGGCCAGTACCTTGAGACCCAGCCGGTGCGCCCGGCGGACGTAGGCGGGGGTCATGGCGCGGTGTTTGACGCTCACGTACTCGGCGTACTCGGCGATGTCGGTCAGCTCGGCCTCGGCCGGCGACCTGCTGAGGACCGCCCGCTCTCCCCTGGCCTGGAACCTCTTGATGAACTGCCAGTCGAAGCTCTGCACGATCGTCAGCGGCGGCGCGAGCGCCATCAGCCCGGCCAGGCGCTCGGCCACCTCGGGCGCGTCGGCGGGGTGCTTGACCTCCAGCAGCAGCCCGGGGCCGCCTTTCATGGCCTCCAGTACGGCGCGCAGCGTCGGCACCCGCTCCCCGGCGAACTTCTGGTCGAACCAGCTTCCGGCGTCCAGCCTGCCGATCTCCTCCAGCGTGAAGTCCCGCACCCGCCACGGAGCGCGGTCGGGGAAGACCTGCTCGACGTCGGTCGTGCGGGCCAGCGACGCGTCGTGGATGACCACGAGGTGGCCGTCCCGGGTCTGGTGGACGTCCAGCTCGTAGAGATCGGCGCCGGCGGTGCCGGCGGCGCGGAAGGCGGCCAGAGTGTTCTCCGGCGCCACCTTGGGAGCGCCTCGATGGGCCACGATCAGCGGGTCCGGATCAAACATGATCCCTATTCGAGCGCATCCGGCGATCTTTGCCCGGTAGGACATGCCGTAGCGGTCGAATAGGGCATTTGTCCAGGTCAGAGCTCCACGGGCAGCAGCTTCCCGCTGTGGACGTCGTAGATCGCTCCGCCCACCGGCAGCGGGTGCGGGAAGAACGGGGTGGTCCTGATCCGGGTCAGGTCGTGGCGCAGGGCCGCCTGCTGGTCGGGGACGGTGTGGAACTCCAGGCTGCGGGTGTCCACGCCCTGCTGCTGGGCGAGGGCGTGCACGTCGTTGTCGGAGACCTTGGACATGCCGCAGTCGGTGTGCGGCATCACCAGGACGCGCTCGACGCCCAGGAGGAAGACCGCCAGCACCAGGGTGCGCAGGACGTCGTCGGTGACGCGGGCACCGGCATTACGCAGGATCTTGGCGTCGCCCGGCACCAGGCCGAGCAGCCCCAGAGGGTCGATGCGCGAATCCATGCACGTCACCACCGCGAGCCCGCGGGCCGCGCGTCCGGTGAGGTCGGAGCCGGTGAAGCCGGCGGCGTACGTGGCGTTGGCGGCCAGCAGGTCGTCGAATTCACTCATGAGTCAGATGATGCCGCACGCTCGTTTCCTGAGGGTTTCCGGGGTGCCCGCCAGGCTGAAGTGGCGAACGTCCCACGATCACCCCTTACTCTTTGTGATGGAGATGTAGCCACACGTGATTGATGGAGAAGGTTGCCGTGAGCCGGTCAGAAACCCTCGCCGCCTATCTGCGTTCCCAGGCGCGCCGCCGCCTCGACCGGGTGGAGTCCAACGACGAGGGCAGGAACGCCCGCGGCGCGCTCGCGCTCTTCGACGCGGCCGCGTACGCGGCCAGCCTGCCCGACGACGACCCGCTGATCGCCATGCTCGACAAGGCCGGCTGCTACGGCCCGCTCGGCTGCGAGGACTTCGACCCCGGCGAGGCCGGGGCCCGCCTGATCCGCGACTGGCAGGCCGGTGAACCCCACGAACTCCTGCTGGCCTTGCCCGCCACCGTCACCGCGTGACCCAGGTGTCGGGCGCCCAGGATGAGGTAGAAGTCTGGGCATGACAGGCATCGCCAGATTCCGCACCACCGTGCTCGACTGCCCCTCGCCCATCGAGCTGGCCCGCTTCTACTCCGAGCTGCTCGGCTGGCGTGTCGTCAGCGAGGAGGACGAGACCTGGGTGGTCGTCACCGACGGCGGCCCGCCCGCCCGGCTGGCCTTCCAGCTGGCCGAGGACCACCAGCCGCCGGACTGGCCGGACCCCGCCCGGCCCCAGCAGTTCCACCTCGACGTCACCGTCGACGACCTGGACCTCGCCGAGGATCAGGTGCTGAAGATCGGCGCGCGCAAGCACGAGCACCAGCCGAGCGAGGACGACACCTTCCGCGTCTTCCTCGACCCGGCCGGTCACCCGTTCTGCCTGTGCGTGGGCGAGACCTCGGACTAGCCCGCGAGCAGTTTCACGGCGCCGGTCAGGTCGCCCGCCGCGAGCGCCTGATCGGCCCGCGCCTGAGCCGCCGGGTCGTGGCCGGCCGCCTGCGCCAGGTCCCTGGCCACCGAGACGAGCGCGTCGTCGTGCGCGTAGGTGTCGGTACGCGACCTCTCCAGCAACGCGGCGGCCACACCCACCGCCCGCAGCACGGTACGGCCGTCGCGCACCGACCCGTCGGCGTTCCAGTGGCGCTCCGGCAGCACCGCACCCAGCACCGCCGCGGCCGCCCTGGACAGCCCGTCGCCCCTGCCCAGCTGTTCACGCACGGCCGCCAGACGCGTGCGCGCCCGATCGGTGCGCAGCCCGAACCCATAGGGGAACAGCGGACGGTACACCGGGTCGCCCACGTTGATCGGCACCTGCTCCATCGAGGCGGGCCAGGTGAAGGGCAGCCGTCCCGTGTACGGCACCGCGCCGAACATCGGATCCGACACCCCGGCTCCCTCGGTCCCCGGCAGCCAGGCGGCCACGACGGCCTCCACGCCCGACAGGTCGCCGAGCAGCAGCGGCCGTCCCGACACCACGACGACGACGCAGCGCAGCGCGCCGCAGACCGACGCGACCGCCGCCTTGTCGGCCGCCGACAGCTCCAGCGTGCGCCCCTGGCGCCCGACGTCGCCGATGCCCTCGGCGTACGGCGTCTCGCCCACGACCACGACGCCCACGTCATGACCGGCGGTGGGGGCGGAGGCGTCGGCCGAGTAGGTGACGGAGGAGGCCCGGCCGCGGATGCCCTCCAGGATGGTCGTGCCCGGCGTCGTCGGTCCCGAGGCGCCCTGCCAGCTGATCGTCCAGCCGCCGGACTGGTTGCCGACGTCGTCGGCGTTGGACCCGGCCACGTACACCTTGGCGGTCCTGGGCAGCGGCAGCACGGCGCCGTCGTTCTTCAGCAGGACCTGCGACTTGGCGGCGGCCGTACGGGCGATCGCTCGATGGCCGGGCGAGCCCACGGCGGCCAGGCCCGAGCGGTCGGCGAAGGGCCGATCGAACAGCCCCAGCCGGAACTTCTGCGTCAGGACGCGGCTCACCGCGTCGTCCACGCGGGCGAGCGTGACGCGGCCCTCGGTCACCTCGGCGGTGAGCGCGGCCACGAACTGCGGGTACGCGTGCGGCACCATGATCATGTCGAGCCCCGCGTTGATCGAGGTGCGCACGTCGGACGGGTAGTCGCCGGGGATCTGGTCGATCGCCGCCCAGTCGCTGATCACGAAGCCCTTGAAGCCGAGCCGGCCCTTCAGCACGTCGGTGATCAGTTCGCGGTGGGCGTGCATCTTGGTCGGGCCGACGCTGGAGTAGGACGGCATGACGCTGCCGGCGCCCCGCCTGATCGCCTCGGCGAACGGCGCCAGGTGCAACGCCTCCAGTTCTTGCCGGGTTCCGGTGAAGACGCCCTGGTCGATGGTGTAGTCGCCGGTCGAGGAGGTGCCATAGGTCGTGCCGCCGTCGGCGACGTAGTGCTTGGCGGTGGCCAGCACGCCGTGGTCCTGCAGGCCGTCCACGATCGTGGCCATCCGGCCGGCCAGCGCGGGGTCCTCGCCGAACGACTCGTAGGCGCGCCCCCACCGCTCGTCCCGCGAGACGCAGAGACACGGCGCGAAGTCCCAGGGGATACCGGTCGCCTTGACCTCCTTGGCGGTGATCTCCCCCGTCTTCTCCACCAGGGCCGGGTCACGCGTGGCGCCCAGGCCCACGTTGTGCGGGAAGATCGTCGCGCCGATCACGTTGTTGTGCCCGTGCACCGCGTCCACGCCGTAGATGAGCGGAATCTGCAGCCGGGTCTGCCGCGCGCGCAGCTGGAACCCGTCGACCATGTCCGCCCAGCCCTTGGGCGTGTTCACCGACGGCGCCGAGCCGCCGCCCGACAGCAGCGACCCGAGCAGGTACTCCGCGATGTCGTCCTGCCTGCCCAGCGCGCCGCGCTCGGCCTGCGTCATCTGCCCGGCCTTCTCGGCGAGCGTCATGCGCCCGAGCAGGTCACGCACCCGCTCCTTCACGCTCCTGCCCTTGTCGAGGTACGGCAGGCCGTGCGCGTTGACCACGATCGCGGGCTCGTCGGCGGGCGGCCGGACACCCTCGCCCGACAGCACGACCGGGATCGTCTCGGCGACCTCGGCCTGCCGGTCGGCGAGCGTCCTGACGGTGAACGCCTTGGCCGTGCCGGAGGCGGTGCCGGCGGGGAAGGCGAGCACGCCCTCGGCCGGGGTGTAGTCCTGGCCGGGGGTGGCGGTGCCCTCGCCGGTCCTGTACGTGACATCGGCGTCGGCGGGCAGCGGCCTGCCGTCGGCGGTGGTCACGGTGACCTTGACCTCGGCGCCGCCCTTCTCGTTCACGGGGTAGACCGGGGCGTCGGTGCTCAGCCTGACCGGTCTGGGGGGCGCGGTGCCGTACACCTGGACGTCGTCGAAGACGAGGGTGCCCGAGGCGGTGGGGAAGCGGATCGCGTACCCCCACATCGCGACCAGGTCCAGCTCGCCGTCGGTGGGGGCGCCGCCGGGCTGGTAGTCGCCGCGCCGTACGAAGTCGGCGAACGGGACCTGGATCCGCCGCCAGCCCGCCGTGTCGTCGGTGAAGGACGACTCGAACAGCTCGGCGCTGCCCGCGCCGGCGCCGCCGTCCTTGACCTCGAAGAACACCCGCTGACCCGAGGCCGCGCCCTTGACCCAGAAGGAGAAGCCCGAGTAGGGCGACCAGTCCTGGGTGGCGGCCAGGTCGTGGGACCAGCCGCCCCACTGGCTGACGGTGTACTCGGCGGACAGGGCCCGGTTGGCGCTCGCCGCGCCGGGCCGGTCGGGCGCGGCGGCGATGGCCAGCCGGGGCGTGGAGGCGGCGTCGTTGCCCCACGGGTAGACGCCCGCGGGGACGGTGTCGGACTCGAAGTCGGTGATGTCCGGCGGCTCCGCCGCCGCCCGCGCGGGGGCGGCTAAGAGCGTGGCGCCCAGCAGGGCCAGGAGGGCGAGAAAGCGCGTTCTGCGGCGGTGCGGGGTCACGACGCCTCCAGGATCTCGATGAGACCCCATAGTGACCCGAATCGCCCAGCCCGGCTAGAGAGCGCTCTCTCCGATTTCTGGCCGGGCTTTGCCCTCGGGTGAGGGCAAAGCCCGGCCGGTCAGAACAGCTCTTCCGCTCCCGTCTGGGCCGAAGGCCGGGCGGCGGGCGGGGTGTCGGCGGTCAGGGAGCCGCCCACCGCGCCGATCGTGTGGGTCAGGCGCAGGCCGGAGCCGTCGCGGCGGCTGATCTCCTCGGGCAGCGGGATGGGCTTGCCCGTCGCCGAGACCGCCTTGGCCGGCGCGGGGCCGACCCAGGCGAGCAGCAGGACGTCCTCGCCCTTCAGGAAGCGCTGGGCGCGTACGCCGCCGGTGGCGCGGCCCTTGGCGGGGAACTCGGCGTAGTCGGAGACCTTGCCGCCACCCACCTGGGTGCCGGGCAGGGCGGTGGCCGATCCCGCGACCGTGACCACCTGGGCCGGGCGGGACGGGTCGACCGCGCCGAAGAAGATGACCCTGGCGTCGCCGTCGAGCCTGATGCCCGCCATGCCGCCCGCCGGCCGGCCCTGGGGGCGTACCGAGGAGGCGGAGAAGCGGAGCATCTGCGCGTCGGAGGTGACGAAGACCAGGTCGGCGTCCTCGGAGTCGAGTTCGACGGCGCCGATCACGCGGTCGCCGTCCTTCAGCGTGATGACCTCGAAGTCGTCGCGGTTACCCGGGTACTCGGGCACGACCCGCTTGACCACGCCCTGCGCGGTGCCCAGCGCGAGGCCGGGGCTGTCGGGGTCGAGCGAGCCCAGGCCGACGACGATCTCACCGGAGTCGAGCGTGATGAACTCGGCCACCGGATGCCCGCCGGACAGCGACGGCGGGTTGGCCGAGGGCGGCAGCGTGGGCAGGTCGGCCACCGCCACGCGGACCATGCGGCCCTCGGAGGTGACGACGCCGACGCTGCCGAGCGCCGTACTTCGCACCGCCGAGACCAGCACGTCGTGGGCGGTGCGCTCGCCTTCGCCGAGCAACGCCGTGGCGTCGGGGGTGCGGGCCAGCAGCCCGGTGGACGACAGCAGCACCAGGCACGGATCGTCGGCGATCATCAGCGACGCCACCGGCGTGCGGGCCACTCCGGCCGACTCCAGCAGCACGGTGCGGCGCGGCGTGCCGTACTTCTTGGCCACCTCCGCCAGCTCGCCTGAGACCACCTGACGCAGCCGCGCCTCGGAGCCGAGGATCTCGCTGAGCTCGGCGATCTCCGTGCTCAGCCGCTCCTTCTCGCTGTCGAGCTCCAGCTTGTCGAAGCGGGTCAGGCGGCGCAGCGGCGTGTCGAGGATGTAGGCGGCCTGGATCTCGGTCAGCTCGAAGACGTCCATGAGGCGCTGGCGGGCCTGGCCGGAGTCGTCGGAGGAACGGATGACCTGGATGACCTCGTCGATGTTGAGCAGCGCGATGATGAGGCCGTCGACCAGGTGCAGGCGCTCCTGCCGCTTGCGGCGGCGGTACTCCGAGCGGCGGCGCACGACGGTGATGCGGTGGTCGACGTAGACCTGGAGCAGCTCGCGCAGGCCGAGCGTGCGGGGCTCGCCGTCGACGAGGGCCACGTTGTTGATGCCGAAGGTCTCCTCCATCGGCGTCAGCCGGTAGAGCTCCTCCAGCACGGCCTCGGGGACGAAGCCGTTCTTGATCTCGATGACCAGGCGCAGGCCCTTGTGCCGGTCGGTGAGGTCCTTCAGGTCGGCGATGCCCTGGAGCTTCTTGCTGGTTACCAGGTCCTTGATCTTGGTGACCACGCGCTCGGGGCCGACGGCGTAGGGCAGTTCGGTGACGACGATGCCCTTGCGGCGCGGGGTGATCTGCTCGACCGTGCACTTGGCGCGCATGCGGAAGGTGCCGCGGCCGCTCTCGTAGGCGTCACGGATGCCCTGCAGGCCGATGATCGAGCCGCCGGTGGGCAGGTCGGGGCCGGGCACGTACCGCATCAGCTCGTCGAGCGAGGCGTCCGGCTTCTTGATCAGGTGGCGGGCGGCGGCGACGACCTCGCCGAGGTTGTGCGGGGCCATGTTGGTGGCCATGCCGACGGCGATGCCGGTGGTGCCGTTGACGAGCAGGTTGGGGAAGGCGGCCGGCATGACCGTGGGCTCGGTCTCCTGGCCGTCGTAGTTGGGCTTGAAGTCGACGGTGTCCTCGTCGAGCGACTCCACCATGAGCATGGCGGCGGGAGCCAGCCTCGCCTCGGTGTAGCGCATGGCGGCCGGCATGTCGTCGGGCGAGCCGAAGTTGCCGTGGCCGTCGACGAGCGGCAGTCGCATCGAGAACGGCTGCGCCAGGCGTACGAGCGCGTCGTAGATCGCGGAGTCGCCGTGGGGGTGGAGCTTGCCCATGACGTCGCCGACGACGCGCGAGGACTTGACGTGCCCGCGGTCGGGGCGCAGCCCCATCTCGCTCATGGAGTAGAGGATGCGGCGCTGCACCGGCTTCAGACCGTCGCGCGCGTCTGGCAGCGCGCGTTGGTAGATGACCGAGTAGGCGTACTCGAGGAAGCTGGTGCGCATCTCGGAGGAGACGTCGATATCGACGATCCTCTCCTCGAAGTCCTCCGGAGGCGGGGTCGTGGTGCGTCGGGCCATGTCGAACATTTTGACGGAGGATCGGGGGTGTCCGCGACTCAATGGCCAGACGAGTATCTTGACCAAGCAATTGCTTGGGACGTACGTTCAGGCCATGATTGAGTTTCACCCTGTGACCAAGCACATCGGCGCCGAGGTGACCGGGGTCGACCTGCGCAAGCCACTGGCGCCGGAAGAGGTGGCCACACTCCGCGAAGGCTGGCTGCGCCACCTCGTGCTGTTCTTCCGCGACCAGCACATCGACGACGACCAGCACCTGCAGTTCGCGCTGAACTTCGGCACGCTCAACCATCCGGCGTTCAAGAAGGACTCCAGCAGCCCGATCCACGTGCTGGACCAGACCGACCCCAAGGGCGAGGGCGGCGACGAGTGGCACAGCGACAACACCTTCGAGCCCACGCCGCCCATGGGCTCGCTGCTGCGCTGCGTCCAGCTCCCGAGCGTCGGCGGCGACACCTGCTGGGCCAACACCTATCTGGCCTACGAGACGCTGTCGCCGTCCCTGCAGCGGCTGTGCGACGAGCTGACGGCCGTGCACGACATCACGATGTCGATGAAGAAGGCCATCTCCAAGGGACACCCCTTCGTTCTTGAGGAGATCCAGGCCAAGTGGCCGCCGATCGAGCGGCCGATCGTCCGCACCCACGCCGAGACGGGACGCAAGGCCTTGTTCGTCAACCGGGCCTCGACCACCCGCCTGGCCGGGCTGACCGACCGGGAGAACGAGGCGCTGCTGCCGCTGCTCATCGACCACATCCGCTCGCCCGAGTACCAGGTACGCCTGCGCTGGCGGCCGGGCACGATGGCGTTCTGGGACAACCGGCCCACCCAGCACTACGCGGTGGCCGACTACACCGAGCGCCGCCGGATGCACCGGGTCACCGTCAACGCCTTCCCCGAACACCAGGACGGCGCGTAGGAGCCCCCTTCCCCCGAGAGCGCCTTTGACCCTAGAATGAGTTAGGAAACTTTCCTAATAAGCTGGGAGTCAGGGTGAAACTCGCCGTTGTCGGGGGCGGCTCGACGTACACGCCGGAACTGATCGACGGGTTCGCCCGCCTGCGCGATGATCTGCCGATCACCGAGATCGCGCTGATCGATCCGCACGCCGAACGCCTCGAACTGGTCGCGGGCGTCTCCCGCCGCATGCTCGCGCGAGCGGGGCATCCGGCGAAGGTCGTCGCCACGCCCTCGGTCGAGGAGGGCGTGGCCGGGGCGCAGGCCGTCCTCTTCCAGCTGCGGGTCGGCGGCCAGGCCGCCCGCAACGTGGACGAGACGCTGCCGCTGCGGTGCGGCTGCGTGGGCCAGGAGACGACCGGCGCCGGAGGTCTCGCCAAGGCGCTGCGGACCGTCCCGATCGTGCTCGACCTGGCCGAACGGGTGCGCGAACACGCCCCGGACGCCTGGATCGTCGACTTCACCAACCCGGTCGGCATCGTCACCCGCGCCCTGCTCGACGCCGGGCACCGCGCGATCGGGCTGTGCAACGTGGCCATCGGCTTCCAGCGCGCCTTCGCCCGCTACCTCGGCGTCGAGCCGGGCCGGGTCAGCCTCGGCCACGTCGGCCTGAACCACCTCACCTGGGAGCGCGCCGTCTACCTCGACGGCGAGGACGTCCTGCCCCGGCTGCTGGCCGAGCACGGCCAGGAGATCGCCGACAACATCGGGCTGCCGCCGGAGCTGTTCGCCCGCCTCGGCGTCGTGCCCTCCTACTACCTGCGCTACTTCTACGCCCACGACATCGTCGTCGCCGAGCAGCGCACCAAGCCCTCGCGCGCCGACGAGGTGGCCGCCATGGAGGCGCGACTCCTGGAGATGTACGCCGACCCGGCCGTCGACACCAAGCCCGAACTCCTGGGCAAGCGCGGCGGCGCCTTCTACTCCGAGGCCGCCGTCGCGCTCATCGCCTCCCTGCTCGGCGACCGCGGCGACGTCCAGGTGGTCAACACGCGCAACGCGGGCACGCTGCCGTTCCTGCCGGACGAGGCGGTCATCGAGGTGCCCGCCACGATCACCGCGACCGGCGCCGTCCCGCTGCCCATCGACCCGCTCGACCCCCTCTACGCCGGCCTGATCGCCAACGTCTCCGCCTACGAGAGCCTGGCACTCGACGCCGCGATCCACGGCGGCGCCGACCGCGTGCGCAACGCGCTGCTGGCCCACCCGCTGATCGGCCAGGAAGCCGTCGCGGGCGAGCTCACCGACCTGCTGCTCGAGGCCAACGCCGCGCACCTGCCGTGGGTGAAGCCGTGAGCACGCTGCTCGCCGTCGACGGGGGCAACAGCAAGACCGACGTGCTCGTGCTCTCTTCCGACGGCACCGTGCTGGCGCGCGGGCGGGGCGGACCGTTCGTCCCGCAGAGCGCCGGCGTCCCCGCCGCCGCCGACGTCCTCGAAGACGCGGTACGGCAGGCGCTCGGACCCGGCGCGGCCCCGCCGTACGCCGACCGGATGGCCGCCTACCTGGCCGGCGCCGACCTGCCCGCGGAAGAGGAAGCCCTGGCCGCCGAGTTCGGCGCCAGGGGCTTCGCCCGCGACATCGTGGTCGGCAACGACACCTTCGCCCTGCTGCGGGCGGGGGCCTCAGGCCCGTCCGGCGTGGCCGTGGTCTGCGGCGCCGGCATCAACGCCGTCGGCGTCTCCCCCACCGGCCAGGTGGCCCGCTTCCCCGCGATCGGGCCGCTCGTGGGCGACTGGGGCGGCGGCGTCGGGCTCACCAACGAGGTCATGTGGCACGCCGCCCGCGCCGAGGACGGCCGCGGCGGCCCCACGGCCCTGGCCGGCCTGGTCACCTCCCACTTCGACGCCCCCACGGTCGAGCAGGTGGCGCTCGACGTGTACTTCGGCCGGCTCGACCCGCTGCGCCTGCTGGAGCTGACCGCCGGCCTGCTGGAAGTGGCCGCCGCCGGTGACGAGATCGCGATCAGCCTGGTCACCCGCATGGCCGACGAGATCGTCGGCATGGCCAGGGTCTGCCTGACCCGCCTGGACCTGCTGGAGACGCCCACCGAGGTGGTGCTGGGCGGCGGCGTGCTGCGGGCCAGGCACCCGCTGCTGATGGACCTGCTGGACGCCCGCTTCGTCAAGCACACCCCGGCCGCCAAGCCCGTCGTGACCGACACCCCGCCCATCGTGGGCGCGGCTCTGAACGGCCTGGACGCCCTGGGCACCACGCAGGAGGCCGAAGCCCGGCTCCGCGCACAGTTCTGACGAGGAGGGGGCTGCCGTCCGGACGGCAGCCCCCGGCCGCGTTCCTGGAGACCACCGTCGGCCCCTGACGGCCGCCAGGTGGAACAAGCCGTGGCCGCCCGTCTCCCCGCCGCCCTGGCGGGCGCATGCCGAAGCCGCCGCACGTGCTGTGCGGCGGCTTCGCCCGTGGTGTCTAGGCGTCGATGTGGTCGCGGTCCACCTCGGCCGCGCTGCTGACGATGAACTCGCGCCGGGGCGCCACGTCACTGCCCATCAGCAGGTTGAAGATGCCCTCGGCCGCCTCGGCGTCCTCGATGCGCACCCGGCGCAGGATCCGGTGGCGCGGGTCCATCGTGGTCTCGGCCAGCTGGTCGGCGTCCATCTCGCCCAGGCCCTTGTAGCGCTGGACCGGGTCCTTCCACCGCTTGCCGCGCCGTTCGAGATCGCGCAGGACCTTGTGCAGCTCGGCGTCGGTGTAGCAGTAGATGTACTTGTCCTGGCCCCGGCCCGGATTGGTGAGCTCGATGCGGTGCAGCGGCGGCACGGCGGCGAACACGCGCCCGGCCTCGACCATGGGCCACATGTAGCGGTGGAACAGGGTCAGCAGGAGGGTCCTGATGTGGGCGCCGTCGACGTCGGCGTCGGCCATCAGGATGATACGGCCGTAGCGTGCGGCCTCCAGGTCGAACGAGCGGCCGGACCCGGCGCCCACCACCTGGATGATCGCGGCGCACTCGGCGTTCTTCAGCGTGTCGGCGACCGACGCCTTCTGCACGTTGAGGATCTTGCCGCGGATCGGCAGCAGCGCCTGGAACTCCGAGTCGCGGGCCAGCTTCGCGGTGCCGAGGGCGGAGTCACCCTCGACGATGAACAGCTCGCTGCGGTCGACGTCGTCGCTGCGGCAGTCGACCAGCTTGGCGGGCAGCGCGGAGTTTTCCAGGGCGCTCTTGCGGCGCTGGTTGTCGCGGTGCTCGCGGGCGGCGATGCGGGCCTTCGCGGCGGCCACGATCTTCTCCAGCATCGCGCGCAGCGGCTGCTTCATGCCGCGCGGCGGGTTGGTGAAGACCGCCTTGAGCTCGCGCGAGACCACGTGGGAGACGATGCGGGTGGCCGCCGAGGTGCCGAGGACCTCCTTGGTCTGGCCCTCGAACTGCGGCTCGGGCACCCGGACGGTCACGACGGCGGTCAGGCCTTCGAGGATGTCCTCCTTGGTGACCGGGTCGTCGCCGTTCTTGAGCAGCCGGGTCTCGCGCAGCTGCTCGTTGAGCGTCTTGACCAGCGCGCGCTCGAAGCCGGTGACGTGGGTGCCGCCCTTGGGGGTGGCGATCACGTTGACGAACGAGCGGATGGTCGAGTCGTAGCCCTTGCCCCAGCGCACCGCCACGTCGACGGTCAGCTCGCGCTGGACCTCGGTGGGGGTCATGTGGCCCTGGTCGTCGAGGACGGGCACGGTCTCGTGGAAGTGGCCGAGCCCCTGCAGCCGCTGCACCTCGCAGACGGCCTCGTCGCGCGCCAGGAACTCGGTGAACTCGGAGATGCCGCCGTCGAAGCGGAACTCCTCGGTCTGGCCGTCGTGGATCAGGGCCAGCGTCAGGCCCGGCACGAGGAAGGCGGTCTGGCGCAGCCGTACGTGGATCTCGTCGATGGAGACCTCGGCCTCGGCCAGGAAGATCTGGGTGTCGGCCCAGAAGCGCACCCGGGTGCCGGTGACCTTCTTGCTCAGCTTGCCGCCGTCGCGCAGGCCGGACTTCTTCTTGAACTTGGCCGTGGGGCCCTCGCCGTCGAAGACGCCGGGCACGCCGCGCCTGAAGCTCATCAGGTGGACCTTGCCGTAGCGGTCGACCTCGATGTCGAGGCGGGACGACAGCGCGTTGACCACCGAGGCGCCCACGCCGTGCAGTCCGCCGGAGGCCGCGTAGGAGCCGCCGCCGAACTTTCCGCCCGCGTGGAGCTTGGTGTAGACGAGCTCCACGCCGGGAAGCCCGCTCTTGGGCTCGATGTCCACCGGGATGCCGCGGCCGTCGTCACGCACCTCGATGGAGCCGTCCTCGAACAGCTCGACCTCGATACGGGTGCAGTGACCGCCCAGCGCCTCGTCGACGCCGTTGTCCACGATCTCCCAGAGGCAGTGCATGAGACCGCGGCTGTCGGTGGACCCGATGTACATGCCAGGGCGCTTGCGGACGGCCTCGAGGCCCTCAAGCACCGACAGGTGACGAGCTGTGTAACCCGCCTCCACTACCGTCACTCCCGCTCCTCTGGTCTAGCCATCGAACACGTGTGCGTAGCTTACCGTTCTTCCCGCTGACGCGCGTACAAGCTTGCCATCCCGGCACGTTTGCCGTTACCAACCGGCTGATCATCATTACTTTCGGACACATTCCGCTCTCGGCGTAGCGACGCGCCGGTTGGGAACGTCCAGGTCCGGTTAGATGTTGTCTCAAGTGACTGCGCCAGATCCTCGCTTCGGCGGGGGTGACCAGAAAGGCGATACGTGACTGGAGCTCTCGCCCCCGTTAAGCCGCTGACGGCCCTCGACCGTTGTGACCGTTGCGGCGCCCAGGCCTACATTCGTGCGACCCTGCCGGTAGGTGGGGAGCTGCTGTTCTGCGCCCACCATGGGCGACAGCACGTGGCGGCACTGCGCGATAAGGGCGCCGATATCCTGGACGAATCGGCCCGACTCAGCGAAACCCCTACGATTGCCCCCGACAGCGAGCGCTGACTCAGCACTCGCTCCGAGATAACCACATATAGCGCTACGCACGACGCGGCCGCCCCTTCAGGCGAGGGGCGCCGCGTCGTGCTGTTTCAGGACCCCTGTGTACGGCCCGCCGCCCCCAGACCTTCGCCCACCCGGTAGTGGTAGCCCTCTCCGGCCACCTCGAAGCCCTCGCCGCGGTAGAGCCCTCTGGCGTTCTCGTTCGCCTCGGTGACCACCAGGTAGGCCGACGACATCCCGGCCGGCACGGCGCGCCGTACCAGCGCCCTGATCACGCTGCGGCCCAGCCCCCGGCGGCGGGCGGCCGGCAGGGTCGCCATGCAGTAGATCCCGAGCGTGTCCCCCTGCGGGACGCCGCGGCCCACGGCCAGGGGCACGCCGTCCCGCTCGACCGCGGCGTACCAGGCGGGCACTCCGGTCACGATGCGCCGCGCGTCGCCGATCCGGTCGGCGTAGCGGCCGTCCACGGACCACCAGGCGTCCATCCAGGCGTCCCAGGGCTCGTCCTCGATCCGGACGGGGTGCGCGGGCGCCTCGGGCAGAGAGCCCAGGCGGGCGACCATGGCCAGGACGGGCCGCGTACGCCGGTAGCCGCGCCGTTCCAGGACCCGGTCGAGGCCGGGATCGCCGACCGTGAAGACGGGCTTCAGCCCCCGCTCGGCGTAGAACCTTTCCGCGTCTTCCAGTGCCGCGTCCATGTCCTCCGGTACATTCCGGGCATATACCGAGTTCGCCCGATCGGTCACGCCACCGGCGTATCGCAGGACCCAGCCGTCGCGCTCGTGCTGTTCGAACGCCGGCCACGCTTCGTGCACCAACCTGCGAAAATCCATGACAAAAGCCATGAACGGCACGATATCTATTACGATTCCCCAGGTGTCCTCCCCATCCCACGAAACGACGCCGCGCGGCCGGGCCTGGATGTGGTTCGCGGGCCTCGCCGCCGTGATCCTCCTCCCGCTGGCCATCGCGTGGCCGCTCGGCGGGCTGGCGGACGCGGGAAAGAACGAGCCGCCCAAGACCGCGCTCGGGCAGAAGCTGACCGGCAACCGCTTCCAGCTCGTGCCGAAGAAGGCCGCGTACACCACCAGCGACCCCAACCCGTCGCCCTTCGGCGAGCCCGACAAGGGCCGGTACGTGGTGCTCGACCTCGACGTGACCAACGTCAGCCGGTTTCCCGCGTCGCTGTCCGACATGGCCGCCCGCCTCGCCATCAAGCTCGACGGCAGGCCGCTCGACCAGATCATGTCCATCAAGGACCAGCTGATCATGCGTCCGGGCGACAACCGGGGCAGCCTGCTCAACCCCGGCATGGCCGAGACCGTCCGCCTGTCGTGGGAGGTCGCCGCCGAGGCTCCGGACCCCAGCCGGCTCAGCGTCGCCGTCCACGACGAGGACTACCAGCCGAGCTGGTCGCTGCTGGGCTACTACTCGGGCACCTCGCTCTGGTACAGGCAGGACGATCCGCGCTGGATACTGGACACCCCGCTGGAGCGGGCATGAACAAGCTGATCGCACTGGTCGCCTCGGCGCTGCTGCTCGTGGCCGTCGGCGCCGCCCAGCGGCTGCGGCCCGACGCCGACCGCGTCTACCAGCCCCTCTCCTCGGCCGGCGCCATCGGCCAGGACGTCCGCACCACCCCGTACACCGTCCGCGTGGAGCGCGCGGAGACCGGCCGCGAGCTGGTGCTGACGGGTTTCCTGGACAAGAAGGAGAAAAAGACCACCAAGGGCGTGTGGGTCGTGGTCCACCTGACCGCCACCGCCACCCAGGAGCGGGTCCAGCTGGGCACCGTGGAGCTCCAGGCGTTGAACGGCACCCGCTACGCGGTCACCGACCGCTTCTCCACCCTCGGCTCGGCCGACCTGGAGGCGGGCATCCCGCAGCGCGGCACGATCGCCTTCGAACTGCCGCCGGACGCCGTCAAGGGCGCCATCCTGCGGATCACCAAGGCCAGGTACACCACCATCCACCGGCTCAACGCCGCGCTGGGCCCCGGGGTCGAGGTGCCGCTGGGGTTGTCCGGCGCCGCCGTACCGACGGTGACGATCGAGGAGGACGACGCGTGAGCGGGCGGCGCGCGAAGCGCGGCAAGGGCGTGAAGCACCTCTGGTACGGCCTGGGCCTGGCCGCCGCCGTGGCGGCGCTGGTGGCCGTGCAGGTCGTGCCCAAGCTGGAGGACTACGGGCTGCGCTCGGGCGGCGAGCCGATCGACGCCGCGGCCGGGTCGGGCGCGGCGTTCGAGGGCTCGACGTGGCGGCTGATCGGCATCGGCCAGACCTCGGGCGACGACCTCCCGCCCGGCACCACGGCCGTCACCGCGGTCATCGGCGTCACCCCGCGCGACGCGGCGGCCAGCAAGGCCATGTCCAAGGGCTGCGAAACGGCCGTCCGCGACGCCCGCGCCCGCACCTGGACGCCGACCACGCGGGTGAAGGGCGTCCCCAAGGTCTCCACGCTGTGCACCCGGATCGACGAGAAGACCTACAAGCCGATCCTGGCCAAGCCGGGGGTGGAGTCGAAGTTCCAGGCGAGCTTCGCCGTCCCGGCCGACGCGGTCAGCTCTCTGCGGGTTGAGGTGCGTCTTCCCGACCACCACGAGAATTTCGTACGGCTGACGCCGTCCGCAGCGCCATCTGCAGGGCCGCCGCCAGCAGGCCGATCCGCAGCACCTCGTAGACCGCCGTGACCCCGAACTTGATCGGCCCGTGCCACACGGTCCACCAGTTGCTCTCGTGCGGCCCGATCAGGTTGACCACGCCGATGAACGCCCAGTCGTGGCCCACGCCCAGCAGCGTGTAGCACAGGCAGAACACCAGGAAGAAGACCGGCCCGGCGCGCAGCACCATGCGCAGGCCGTTCAGCATGGGCGTGTACTTGTCACGCAGGTCGCGCGAGACGAACTCGGCCACCTTCCGCACCGGCTCCGGCGCCGCCTCCTTCACCCGTCCCGCGCCCGACTCGACGCGGGTGCCCTGGATCAGGGCCTCGCCCTGGCCCATCTCGCGGCCGTAGACGACGGCGGCGATCGTCACCCAGACCAGCGGCAGGACCAGCGCGTCCTTGAGATTCGGCACGACCACCGCGACCGCCTCGCCCACCGGCCCCAGCACGCCGCCGATGACGTCGGCGGCGGCCACCCAGGCGGACCTGGAGGTCAGCCACTCGATCCGCTCGCCGATCCAGTGCTCGACGCTGATCACCGCGAAGAACATCCACATGGACTCCAGCGCGATCGACAGCAGCCCGAGTCGCCCCTTCGGCCACCGCTCGTACGCCTTGCCGACCGCGACCCGGGCCGCGAACGCGCCCAGGGCGATGAACGAGGTGGTGAGCAGCGGGTTGAAGCTGAGGTTCTCGATCTCCTGCACCCCGAAGAGCTCCTGGGACAGGATGCTGTACTGCCGCACGTCGTCGGTGAACAGCCCCCAGGCCCCGTAGAAGGCCAGGAACGGCAGCATGGTCTGCGCGATCAACGTCGACAGCCGCCCGCCCTGCCCTTCGGCGGCGCCGGCCAGGATCGCGTTTCTGCGCAGCACCTGAAGCATGGCCACGTACGAGGCCAGGGTGGCCAGCACGGCCAGGCTCATGACCGCGAAACCCAGGTACTTGCGCGGGGCCTCGACGTCACCGGCGTAGACGGCGCCGACGAGGATCAGGTCGTGGACCACCCGGCCCACCGTGTAGAAGAAGGCCAGGGGCAGGAAGGACCGCACTGCCAGGACAAGTGCATCCCAAGGCAGCCAAACGGGGGAGAGTGACGCTTTCATCGCTGTGGATGCTACCGGCCCTAAGCTGTCTGACGTGCTGATTCTGCTGCCGCCGTCCGAAGGCAAGGCGCCGGAGGGCTCCGGCGCCCCGCTGGGCGAGCTCTCCTTCCCCGCGCTGGACAAGGCCCGCAAACGCGTGCGAACCGCCCTCGCCAGGGCGTCCAAGCGTCGCGACGCCATCGACGTCCTCGGCCTCACGCCCGGTCTGGCGGCCGAACTGGAGAAGAACCTCGCGCTGGAGAGCGCACCGGCGCTTCCGGCCGCCGAGCTCTACACCGGCGTCCTGTACGACAACCTCGGCCTTGCCACCCTCTCCCCCGCCGACCTGCGCAGGGCCGAGGAGTCGCTGCTCATCTTCTCCGGGCTGTGGGGCGTGCTGCGGATCACCGACCGGGTCCCGCCGTACCGGCTGTCCATGGGTGTGACCCTGCCCGTGCTGGGCGGGCTCGCCGCCTTCTGGCGCCCCTTGATCACCAAGCAGCTCGACGGGCTGCCCGGTCTGGTGGTCGACATGCGCTCCGGCACGTACGCGGGGGCGTGGAAGCCGGGCGACCGCTCGGTCGCGGTGCGGGTCTTCCGCGACGGCAAGGTCGTCAGCCACATGGCCAAGGCCACCCGGGGCGCGATCGCCCGCGCTCTGGTGCGCTCGGGCGAAGACCCCACGACCCCCGCCGACCTCGCCAAACTCCTCGACACGCACGGCTTCGCCACCACCCTGGGCCCTCACCCCAAACCGGCCCACCCCTGGCACCTCGACGTGGAGGCCACCGCCTAGCCCAGACCGCTAGCGCGGCACAGGCAAGCACACGCCGCGCAACCGGCCGGGCAGGCAGGCAGGAGCAGCGCAGACGAGCAGTCGGGCTGGCGCGGAGGCAACACAAGCGGCCCAGGGGCGCAGCCCGCCTGGGAGCGCAGCCCGTCTGGGGCGCGGGCCGTCTGAGGCACAGGCCGTCTGGGGGCGCAGACGGCGCACGGGCGCAGCCGACGTGGGGCACTCAGGCGACGCAGGCACCGCAGGCGGCGCGGGAGCGGGTGGTTCAGGCGGGGACTTGGTTGGGTTCGTCGGAGAACGTTCTGACGTCCTTGCTGGCCGCGGCCACCCCCGCCACCACCAGCATGATCCCGCCGATCCCGACCAGCGCCCACGCCCCGCCGAACGCCGCGGCCAGCGACCCGCCCAGCACCGGCGCCAGCGGGTTGAGCCCCCGGCTGACCATGGTGAGCGCCGCGCCCACCCGCCCGAGCATGTCCTCCGGCACCAGCCGCGAGACCACGGCGGAGAGCACGACGTTGAACGTCGGCGTGGTCAGCGAGAACAGCAGCAGAGGCACCATCGGCCACCACGGCCCGAACGGCAGTGCCATGGCCACGATCGCCCCGCCGAACACCGTCGTGAAGACGACAGCCAGCTTCCCCGGCGCCAGCAGCCGCCCCAGCCACCCCGACAGCAGCGCACCGGCCAGCCCGCCGATCCCCGTGGCGGCGAACACGGTCCCGGTGTTGAGCGCGTCACCCCCACGCTCGCCGATCAGCACCACCAGCGGAATCAGGAACGCGCCGCCGAGCAGGTTGAGCATCATCGCGATGAGAAAGATCTCCCGCAGCCCCCGCCGCCGCCACAACCACCCGACGGCCTCCCCGGCCTCCCGGCGCATGCCCTTCCTGACCGGCTCAGGACTCCCCTGGGGCCGCCGCGGCACCCTGGCGAGCAACGTCGCCACCCAGGCCAGCAGATAACTCACGCAATCCACCACAAAGGGCACAGCCTGCCCCAGCCCATACAGAAACCCACCGACCGGCGGCCCGGCCAGCGCCGCCGCGTGCCGCCGCGACTCCTCCTGCGCGTAGGCGCTCCGAAGCTGTTCAGGCGCGACAACCCCGCGAATCGCCGTATCCCAAGCAGGCCCGACAAAGGCCACACAAACCCCATCGACCACGGCCAGCGCCACCAGCACCCAAACGTGCGCCTCCCCCACAAGAATGACCCCAGCCAGTACGGCCGCCGCCAGCACCTGCACCGCCTGCGCCCCGAGCAACGTCCGCCGCCGATCCCACCGGTCGACCCACACCCCGGCCGGCATCTGCGCCACGAGCATCGCCGCCGCCTTGGCCCCGGCCACGACCCCCGCCAGCCCCGGCGAACCGGTGAGCGCGAGCACCAGCATGGGCATCGCGATCCTGGTCATGTCGGTACCCAGCTGCGAAACCACACCGCCGATCCAGAGCAGCTGGAACTGCTTGTTCCCACGCAGAGACACGAGACTTCCTCAACCACGGCCGAAGGGGACGTTCCACAACCCGAACGAAGCCCGCCACCCTACCCGACCCCCACCCCCACAACCCACCGCACGAACCGTCCAACCCCAGATCCCGCCAAGAGCCGCAGTCGCCAACCCCGGACGACCCCGTGCGCCGTCCCACCCGGCGGCCCTCACGGCCGCCGGGCACGGGAGCCCCACAGCCATAGCCCCGCACAAGCCCTCGCCGAACCCGGCACGAACATGTGATCGCCCAACCCGTCACAAGCATGTGATCGCCGAACCCGTCACGAGCGTTGGATCGCCGAACCCGTCACGAGCCCCCGCGACCGTCAGCGGGCCACCAGCCCGTCCGTCACCGCGTCGATCAGCCGGTCCATGATCGCCGGATACAGGTCGGCCCCCAGCTCGTCGGCATGCAACGGCACCAGCAGCACGGCCCGCAGCACCCCCACCACCACCCGGGGATCCCCCGCCAGCCGCCCCTCCACGAACTCCAGCAGGTCCGCCAGCGGCCCGCCCTCCACCTGCGCCATCCGCTCGGGCGTGAGCTTGGTGGCCAGCAGCGCGACCTCTTCGGGATGCGCGAGGAGCCGCCGATACAGGGGGTTCGCCTCCAGCTCCGCCACGGTGGCCCGCAGGAACCGGCGCAGCGAGTCCCGGGTGTCCTCGCCCCGGTTCAGCCCTTCGTCGATCACCCGCCGCCTGACCTGCTCGCCCTGCCGGAGCATGGCCTCCAGGTAGAGGTCCTCTTTGGAGTCGAAGAAGGCGTACAGGGACGTCTTGGCGATTCCGGCGGGCTCGGTGAGCTCCTGCAGGGACGTCTTGCGCAGCCCTTGGGCCGCGAACAGCCGCGTCGCCGCCTCCAGCAGCTGCTCGGTGATCCGTGCCCGCTCACGCTGGTTGAATGCCGGCGGCATGCGCAGCGCCTCCTGTGAACAAAAGTCCGTACCGTTCACAGCGTACCGCGCCGCAGACCGACGCGACCGCCGCCCACAAGACCTGAAACCAGCGAACCCGCACAGTAGAGCGCGATCCGGCGAGCCCACGGAAGCCCGTACCTGATAAGGGTCGTCCATGGGCTCCTCACTGATCAACATCACCCCGCTGCTGCCCGTCGCGCTCGCCCTGCTGGTCGCCGTGGGCGCGACGGTCGCCTGGCTGGGGCGGCTGGGCCACGGTCCCGCCGTGGTGACCGCCTGCGCGCGGGCCGCCGTCCAGCTCGGCGCGGTCTCGGTCGTGATCACCTGGGTGCTGCGACTACCGGTCGCGACAGCCGCGTTCGTCCTGCTCATGTACGGCGTGGCCGCCTTCACCGCCGGCCGCCGCATCACCGGCGGCCAGGGCGGCTGGTGGTGGGCCGGCGTCCCGATCGCCGCCGGCACCGTGCCGGTCCTGGCTCTCCTGATGGCCTGCCAGGTGATCTCCACCGACGGTCTCGTCGTCATCCCGATCGCCGGAATCCTGCTGGGCGGCTGCATGACCGCCACCACCTTGGCCGGAAAACGAGCCCGGGACGAACTGGCCCAACGTCACGGCGAGGTCGAAGCCGCCCTGTCCATCGGTCTCCTCCCCAGAAGCGCCCGACTGGAGATCTGCCGCCCCGCCGCCGCGCAGTCCCTGGTCCCGGCCCTGGACCAAACCCGCACCGTCGGCCTGGTTACCCTGCCGGGCGCCTTCGTCGGCATGCTGCTGGGCGGCGCCACCCCACTGGCGGCCGGGCTGGTCCAGCTGGTGGTTCTCATAGCCCTGCTCGCCGCCGAGGCCGTCGCCTGCGTAGCCACCATCGAACTGGCCGCCCGCGGCACCTGGCCCTGATCCATGGCTCACCGAGAGTAACCATCAGCGCCCTCGCAAAATACCGCCAACAACAACCACACCTCGCCACACAATGACTACCTTTGGCAGCTTTCGGGCATAAATATGCACATATGTCCGATCAGCTGAGGAGGCCCGCCGTGCGACGTCTAACGGGAACCATCGTGGCCACCGCGGTCATCACCGTGACCTCATGGGCAGCCCCTCCCGTCGACGCCCACACGGCCGGCAGGTACGGCGACGCGGCGGCAGCCACCTCCTCCACCCAAGGCGAAGCCGAGCGCCGCCAGTGACCTGAACCCCCACATCAGCCCACGGAACGCCAATCGCACGCAGAGCCCGCACAACGGCGCCGAACACCATCGACCCACGTCCCCACGCGGCGCCGAAAGCACAGGGGCGCACCACAGCACGGGCCACCGCCACCTTGACGCAAGGCGCTCGCGATCCCGCGCCACCCGCCGGCCCCCACGTGCAGGGCGGAAGGAGAACGGTGTCCTGGTAAACGCGCAGGCCCCGCACCCCCATCAGGGGTACGGGGCCTGCGAAAACCAGCTGACTAGTCCAGATAGTCCCGCAGGACCTGGGACCGCGACGGGTGCCGCAGCTTGGACATCGTCTTCGACTCGATCTGGCGGATCCGCTCCCGGGTCACGCCGTAGACCTTGCCGATCTCGTCCAGCGTCTTCGGCTGCCCGTCGGTCAGCCCGAAGCGCATCGACACGACGCCCGCCTCTCGCTCCGACAAGGTGTCGAGAACGGAGTGCAACTGCTCCTGCAGCAGCGTGAAGCTGACGGCGTCGGCCGGAACGATGGCCTCGGAGTCCTCGATGAGGTCACCGAACTCGCTGTCGCCCTCCTCTCCCAGCGGCGTGTGGAGGGAGATCGGCTCGCGGCCGTACTTCTGGACTTCGACGACCTTCTCGGGCGTCATGTCCAGCTCACGGGCGAGCTCTTCCGGCGTCGGCTCGCGGCCGAGGTCCTGCAGCATCTGCCGCTGGACCCGGGCCAGCTTGTTGATCACTTCGACCATGTGGACCGGGATGCGGATGGTCCGCGCCTGGTCGGCCATGGCGCGGGTGATCGCCTGCCGGATCCACCACGTGGCGTACGTGGAGAACTTGTAGCCCTTGGTGTAGTCGAACTTCTCGACGGCGCGGATCAGGCCCAGGTTGCCCTCCTGGATCAGGTCCAGGAAGAGCATGCCGCGGCCGGTGTAGCGCTTGGCCAGCGAGACCACCAGGCGGAGGTTGGCCTCCAGGAGGTGGTTCTTGGCCCGGCGGCCGTCCTCGGCGATCCACTCCAGCTCCGCCCGCACGTCGACGGGCAGGTTGTCGACCTCGCCGCCGAGCTGCTCCTCGGCGAACAGGCCGGCCTCGATGCGCTTGGCCAGCTCGACCTCCTGCTCCGCGTTGAGCAGGGGGACCTTGCCGATCTGCTTGAGGTAGTCCTTGACCGGGTCGGCGGTGGCTCCCGCGGCGGCCACCTGAGCGACCGGGGCGTCATCGTCGTCGTCGGAGAGGATGAGGACTTCTTCCTCGTTCTTCTCCGGCACCGCGGCGGCGGCCGCGGCTTCGGCCTTGGGCTCTTCCTCGGCGTCGTCGTCGGACTCTTCGCCCTCGGTCTCGGCCTCGGCGACGATCTCCTCGTCGTCGACCTCGATGTCCTCGAGGTCTTCGAGATCGACATCGCCCTCAAGGTCGATGTCCTCGTCGTCGGACCCTTCCTGGGCCTTGGGCTTGGCGTCGGCCGGGCCGGTGTTGTTGTTCTCCGGCTTGTCGGCCTTCTTGGCGGGTGCGGCCTTCTTGGCCGCCGGGGCGGCCTTCTTGGCAGGAGCAGCCTTCTTGACGGGCTCGGCTTCAGCCGCGCCCACGACCGCGGTCACGGTCTCGGGCTGCTGCTCCTTGGCGGCCGCTGCGGTCTTCGTCTTGACGGGGGCAGCGGTGCGGCGCTTTGCTGGACCACGAGACTTCTTCGGTGCCGCCGAATCCGCGGCGGTCACCACCACGGTCACGCCCTCTTTACTGAGGTTCCGCAAGAACGCGGCGGCGTGCGACATCGGGATGTCCGCCTCCTCGAAGGCTTGGCGGACATCCTCAGACTCGAGGAAACCCTGCGAGCGCCCACGCTCGAGCAGTCGCTGAATGACGGGCTCGTTCAGCTCTTGTGGCTTCGAGCGAGTCGAACTTGCAGGCGACACGAACACCTCTCGAACGAACGCGTGGCGACAATGGACCCAGATCCCCGCTGGGGGGCTATGCCTCTCTAGGAGTACGGCGAGGCCGTGCGGAGCGCAAACGGACCATCCAGCATTCTGGCATGACCCAGCACTTCATACGGCCACCTCCCGGCGGTTGACCTCCACCCTAGGCCGACCCGGACAGTAGTGCGTACGTAAGGGCGGCACTGATACCCGAAAGCAACCCTTATGACTGTTTCATTCAGTCACTCTTCGTGGCCGACGGAACATGAATGGCCAGCGCGGTAACGTCATCATCCTGTTCATATCCCGACAACATCCGGTCTACCAGGAAGTCCAGCAGCATATGCGGACTACTGACCACCTCGGGCGGAGCTTCGGTCACAACAGAGCAAAGTTCCGCGAGGCCGGCGTCCAGCCCGCGCTTCCTGTTTTCCACCAGACCGTCGGAGTAGAGCACGGCCGTATGGCCGGGCGGCACCACGAACCGGAACTGCCTTCGGCTGGTCGGCCAGCCTAGCGGAGTACCGGGCTCGGCGTCGCACAGAATCGCCGTACCCTGCGGCGAAACCAGCACGGGCGGCGGGTGACCGGCCAGCGCCAGCGTCCCCTCTCCCGTCACCGGCTCGACCACCATGTACGCCAAAGTCGTGACCTGCTCCTCCTCTTCGGTGGCCTCGAAGACCCGGTCGAGACCGGTCAGCACGGCCGCCGGAGGCGGGTTGGTCAGCGCCAGCGCGCGCATGGCGTTGCGGATCCGGCCCATGCCTGCGGCGGCCTTGACGCCCTTGCCCATGACGTCGCCGACCACCGCGGCCACCCGTCCGTCCTGGAGCACGAAGGCGTCGTACCAGTCGCCGCCGACCTGCACGTGGCGGCTTCCGGAACGGAAGCGCTGCGCCAGCACCAGCCCCTTGACCACGGGCAGCCGGTCGGGCAGCAGGCTGCGCTGCAACGTCTCGGCGGTGCGGTGCTCACGCTCGAACAGCGTGGCCCGCTCGACGGCGAGCGCGCACTGCCCGGCCAGGGCCTCCAGGAAGACGCCGTCCTCCTGTGAGATCTTCTGCGGCCGCGTGAAGGAGAAGCGCAGCGCGCCCAGCGCCCGGCCCGCGGCGAGCAGCGGCAGGCCCACCCAGGCCCGCTCGTCGCTGTGCTTGAGGTAGGCCGACAGGACCTCCTCGCTGCCGCCGGCTTCCAGCAGCTGCGACTTGAGGCTCTCCGGCGACTCGGCGAAGACCGGCCGACGGCTGTTGACCGCGATCGTCATCACGCTGGTGTGGGCGAGCGGGATCTCCTCGCCCGCCGCTCCCGGCACCTCGGGCACGCCCTCGCCGTTGATCAGCTGCAGCATGGCGCGGTCGGGATCGAGCAGCGCGACCGCGGAACGGTCGGCGGCCAGCGCGGTGCGCCCGACGTCGATGATGACCTGGACCACGTGCTCGACCGTCAGCGCCTCGGCGAGCAGCGCGGTCGCGCCCTGCAGCCTGGCCGTGCGCAGCGCGGCGGCGCCCAGCTGGTCGGTCAGCCTGCCGCGCATCTCCTCGGCCTCGCGCTGCGGGGTCACGTCGGTGTTGGCGCCGACCCACTCGACCACCCGGCCGTGCCTGATGATCGGTACGGCCCGCACCTCGAAGTGCCGGTAGCCGCTGGCCCGGGTGCGCACCCGGTAGTTCCACTCGAACATGGTCCGCCCGCGCAGGGCCTCGCGCCAGGCCTCCTCGGTCTGCTGGCGCTCGTCGGGATGGACCGCGTCGAGCCAGCCCTGCCCCAGGTACTCCTCCAGCCCCTGGCCGGTGATGGCGCGCCACTGGGGCGCGTCCTCGACCACCGCGCCCGTGGGCGAGGTGATCCACACCAGCTGCGACTGCGCCTCGACCAGCGAGCGGTAGCGCTCCTCGCTGCGGCGCAGCTCCTCCTCGGTCTGGCGGCTCTCGGTCACGTCGAGCCCGACCAGCGCGACGGCACGCAGCTCGCCGCCCTCGTCGTGGATCGGCGAGAACGACAGCGACCAGTGCCGCGTGTCACCCTCGGCCGAGCGGACGCGCACCCGGCTCTCCGTGACGGGCCCGTCGCTCTCGATCACGGCCTGTACGGCGTGCGTGATCAGCTGGCTGAGGTCGGCGGTGAGCGTCTCGGCCGGCGGCTTTCCGGTCAGCTTGTCCGCGGGCACGCTGACGACGTCGGTGAACACGTCGTTGACCCGCTGGACGCGGCCTTCGACGTCGAAGAAGGCGAAGGCGAACTCCGCCTCGGAAAGCAGGCCCTTGAACAGGCCGGAGTCTGAGATGTCCACATCCGACTCCCGGGGACGGGGAACGGAGGTCTCGGCGCTCATGGTCGGCACCTCCGTCGCGTGCCAGGGTCTCCCACGCGGCACATCTCCATAACTGTGTATCGGCGTAGCGCAGCTCCGGGCGACCGGATTCTGCTGTACATCATCGGCGATGGGTGTGCGCGGACGGAAGCCCCCGCCACCCGCGGGTCTCCACTATGGACAACGCATCCTGTCAAAATCGCTCCACATTACGCAGCAAGATCAGGCTACTTGGCCTTCGCCGCCCTTTTGGCCTCTTGCTTGGTTGCCCTGACCTTGCCCAGGCTCTCCGGGTCGGTGACGTCGGCCACCGACCTGTGGGAACCCTCCTCGCCGTAAAGTCCTGCCGCCTCGCGCCAGCCGGGTGGCCGCACGCCGAGCTGCTTGCCGAGCAGAGCCAGAAAAATCTGTGCCTTCTGCTTGCCGTAGCCCGGAAGATCTTGCAGTCGCTTGAGCAAGTCCTTGCCGTCGGCGGCGTCGGCCCAGATCCGCTCGGGCTCGCCCTCGTAGCGTTCCACGAGGTAGGCGGCCAGTTGCTGGACGCGGCTCGCCATCGACTTCGGATAGCGGTGCACGGCGGGTTTCTCGGCCAGCAGCGCGGCGAACGCCTCGGGGTCGTAGGAGGCGATCTCCCCGGCCGTGAGGTCGTGCCCGAGCCGCTCCGAGATGGTGTGCGGGCCGGTGAACGCCCACTCCATCGGGATCTGCTGATCGAGCAGCATGCCGACGAGCAGGGCGAGCGGGCTGCGGCCGAGCAGCTCGTCGGCCTCCGTCCGCTGGGCGAGCTGGATGCGCATGGCACCAGCTTCGCACGAAAGGGTCTCTCACGTTCGGTGGTCGGCATCGGTGGACCTACAGCCGGGCGAGAACGTCTAGTAAACGTAGGGAACACAGTCGGCCTGGAGGCTTGACACCGGCCCGAGAACAGATGAAATGAGAGCGCAAGTCGCCCGCGTCCGTCTCCGGGGGGTTTGCCCTCGGGCTTGCAGAGGAATCTCACGACTATGCTCGCTCTGGCCACACGCATGCTCAAAGAGCCAGTTAGTCATCGGCTGGCCGAAGAGTTTCTCACCGTGCCTGTCGACACGATCGACCGATGTGTGGCCGATGTGTGCGCCTGCGCGGAGCACCTCGGCATCGAGGCGACTCCCCAGATCGTGGAGCGCATCGCGCGCGAGCACCTGCTCGCCATCGTGAACTCCGCGCCCCCGCCCCGTAGCGCCCGATAACATCGGGGTCACCAGGCTGCGTGAAACGCGCCGTTTGTGCCTGGAATGCGAGAGAGTGAGGGCGTGCGCCGACATCGAACCAATCCTGATGAAGTCTTCCAGGAGATGCTGCAGGCGGCGCGCGAACTTCTCGCCGTACGGACGCCGCTCGACGCGGAGCTGATGGTCTCCGACATGATCGGCGCCTGGTGGGGAAAGCGCGTCAAAGGCGGTGACGTCGAGCAGGTGCTCGGCGAGGGCCTGGTCGACTACGCGGCCAAGGCCGGCACACCGGCCTCGCTGACACTGCTCATCTGCCTGGCCTACCTCGGCACCGCGCGTCAGGGCGCCAAGGCCGAGGGCGCGGCGCTGGCGATGATGGAGGGCGGCGTGGCCAGGCCCGGCTGGGCCGACCGGGTGGGCGCGGTCAAGCCCACCGGCTGTTACGTCTCCCGCGACGCCTACGGCGACCAGGACACCGTGATCTGCACCTTCGCCTACCGGTGGGGCGAGGCCGCCGCCGACCGCCCCCAGGACCGGCACGCGCTGGTCATGGTCGTCGACCACAACATGAACGGCATGGCGCGCGACGCCTGGGTCTCCTCCCACGTGGAGAAGCTGCTGGACCAGGCCAGGGCCGAGGCCGGGGCCGACCCGATGCTGCTGTTCGAGGAGATCGAGCCGCAGCAGGCGCGGGCGCTGCTGGAGTCGGCGATGAAGGCCACCGGCGGAGCGCAGGAGCTCGACGGGAGAGAGCGAGGGACGAGCCAACGAGCGGCGAAGCGGGCGCGACCATCACACACGGTGCCCAAGACGCCGCCGCCGGTCAGCGACAGCTACAGCGCCTACCACGCCTTCGCCCGCTCCCGGCTGAAGGCGCTGCCGCCCGGCCGCAAACGCCCTGCGCCGCTGCACATCGAGGCGCCCTACAGCCGCGAACGGCGGGCCATGCTGGCCGCGGAGTTCCTGTCCTCCGACGCCGCCGAGCACCTGTCGGACCCGTCGGCGGCCTCGCGCTGCGCCGACCACATCATCGACTACGGCTGCGAGCAGGACTTCAACCGGCCGATGCGGGTCAGCCCGGTCAAGTGCGAGACGTTCCTGCTGGACTGGCTGCCGCGCAAGGTGATGCTCAGCCGGGCGGAGCAGGAGGCGATGCCGCACGTGCTGTCGGCGTGGGTGCGCTTCGCGGCGGGCCGTACCGGACTGCCGGAGCGAGGACTGCGCGCGACGCAGGACGCGGTGTGGGAGGCGACGGCGAAGTTCCCCGAGGCCTACCGCGACCCGACCTCCTTCGGCCTGGAGCTGCCGCTGCTGGAGCGGCTGCTGCCGGACGGCGACCTGTCGGCGCTGGCCAGGCGGGTCTTCGCCTTCCCGTACCTGCAGGGCATGCACGGTGACATCGACCTCGACAAGCTGGACCCGGCCGACCAGGCCGACCGGCGCACGCTGCTGCGCTTCGACCACGTGGGCGAGATCGACGAGGAGCACCTGGCCTGGCACGAGGAGATCGCGACCAGGCTGTGGGACGGCGACCCGCCGCAACTGTGGGAGGCCGCCCAGCGCCTGCTGGATCTGGGGCACGACCGCCACGACGTGCTGCACGTGCTGATCGAGATCGCCGAGCGCATCGGCGGCGACCCCGAGGAACTCGCCGCCGCCCTCGACGACATCGCCGACATCCCCGACGAGATCTAGAACCATGCCGATGTACTCCTGGCTGGGCCCCGGCCGCTACCTCGCCACCGAGCACACCCAAGGTCCCTGGCACCCGGGCTTCCAGCACATGGGCCCGGTCACCGCCCTGATCGCCTACGAACTGGGCCGCACAGCGCCGGTGCCGGGGCTGGAGTTGTCCCGGCTGGCCGCCGACGTCTTCGGCCCCGTCCCGGTCGGTGAGCTGGAGGTCAGCGCGGAGGTCATCCGCGACGGCAGGCGGGTGCAGTGCCTGGCCGCCACGGTCCGGGCGGATGGGCGCGAGTACGTCAGGGCCACGGCCTGGCGCATCCGCGAGAGCGAAAGTCCCGAGATCGCCACCTCGCCGCCGCCCGCCCCCGTCCCGGACGAGCCGGGCCCGCCGTCGTGGCTGTCGACCGGTTTCGGGTACGGCAGAGCCATGGACTGGCGTTTCGTCAAGGGCACCCCCATGGAGACCGGCCCCGCCACGGCGTGGATGCGCATGCGCGTCCCCCTGGTGGAGGACGAGCCCACGACCCCGCTCGAACGCCTCCTGGCCGTGGCGGACAGCGGCAACGGGATCAGCCACGCCCTGCCGTTCGAGACGCACATGTTCGTCAACCTGGATCTCACGGTCGCGCTGGTCCGCACGCCGGCCACCGAGTGGATCTGCATGGACGCCGAGACCGTCGTCGGCCCGTCCGGCCGCGGCCTCACGCGGTCGACCCTGTTCGACGAACTCGGCGAGGTCGGCGCGGCCACCCAGACGCTCTTCGTCGCGCCACGGTAGAAGATAGGGCCATGGTGATCGACCTCAACGCGGATCTCGGCGAGGGATTCGGCATCTGGCGGCTCGGCGACGACCTGGCGCTTCTCGACATCGTGACCAGCGCCAACGTGGCCTGCGGCTTTCACGCCGGCGACCCCGTGACCATCAGGCGTACCTGCGCCGCCGCCGTCGACCGGGGCGTGTCGATCGGCGCGCAGGTCTCCTATCGCGACCTGGCCCACTTCGGGCGCAGGGAGATGGAGGTCGAGCCGGAAGAGCTGTGCGCCGAGGTGCTCTACCAGCTCGCCGCCGTCGACGGCATCGCCCGCGCGATGGGCGGCCGCGTCTCCTACGTCAAGCCCCACGGCGCCCTGTACAACCGCATCTGCCGCGACCCCGGCCAGGCCGCCGCGGTCGTCGACGCGGTGGCCGACTACGACCCCACGCTGCCGATCCTCACGCTGCCCAGCTCCGTCGTCCACGCCCTCGCCGCCGCCGAGGGCGTCCGCACGATCGCCGAGGCCTACGCCGACCGCGCCTACACGCCGGACGGCACGCTGGTCCCCCGGCGCGAGCCCGGCGCCGTGATCCACGACCCGGCCGCGGTCTCCGCGCGCGCCGTGCGCATGGCCGTCGACGAGAGCGTGCTGGCCGCCGACGGCACCCAGGTCGCGGTCAGCGCCCGCTCCATCTGCGTCCACGGCGACACCCCTGACGCGGTACGGCTCGCGCAGGCCGTACGCGATCGGCTGCTTGAGGCCGGCGTGGTCCTGCAGGCGTTCGCATGACCGCGGCGGCGCGGTGATCAGGGCGGCCGGTGAGCACGGGCTGCTCGTGGAGACCGGATCGCTGGAGGTGTCCCACCGGCTGGACGCGCTGCTGCGGGCCGAGCGGCCGGGCTCCGTGGTGGAGATCGTGCCGGGGCCGGAGACGGTGCTCGTCGTCGCGCCGGGCGCCGACCAGCTACGGCTGCGCGAACGGCTGACGGATCTGGCACGAGTCGCGGCGGAACCGCCGTCGGGCGACCGGGCGGACGGGACCCCGGCCGTCGTGGTGCCGGTCGTCTACGACGGCGCCGACCTGGCCGACGTGGCCGTGGAGACCGGGCTGACACCGGGCGAGGTGGTGGCGCGGCACAGCGGGCGGGAACTGGTGGTGGGGTGGCTGGGGTTCGCGCCCGGGTTCGCCTATCTGACCGGGCTCGACCCGGTGCTCCACGTGTCCAGGCTGGCCACGCCCCGCACGTCGGTTCCGGTGGGCTCGGTGGCCATCGCCGGGCCTCATTCGGCGGTGTATCCGAGCGCCTCGCCCGGTGGGTGGCGGTTGCTGGGGCGTACCGATCTCCGGGTGTGGGACGTGCGGGCCGATCCGCCGTCACTGTTCCGGCCCGGCACTCGTGTGCGGTTCGAGCCCGCATGATCGAAGTGATCAAGCCCGGTCCTTACGCGACCGTCCAGGACCTCGGCCGCCCCGGCTACGCGCACCTGGGCGTGCCGCACTCGGGCGCCGCCGACGCCGCCGCGCTGCGACTGGCCAACCGGCTGGTGGGCAACCCGGAAGGGTTCGCAGGAATCGAACTGACGTTCGGAGGCGCGCGGCTGGCGTTCCCGGCGGGCGCGTGGATCTCCATAACCGGCGCCCCCTGCCCGGTGACGGCCGCACCGGCCGGTCCGGGGACGGGAGCGCCGGTTGGTGCGGGGATGGGAGCGCCGTTCTGGGTTCCGGCCGGGGGCGAGCTGCGTTTCGGGACGCCCGTGAGGGGCCTGCGCACCTACGTCGCCGTCCGGGGCGGGATCGCGGCCGAGCTGGTGCTCGGCAGCCGTTCCACCGACTCGCTGTCCGGCCTCGGGCCCGCTGTGCTCCGGGCCGGGACCGTCCTGCCCGTCGGCCCGGTGGACGGGCTGGCGGAGATCTCGGTCGACGTGGCCCCCCTGCGCGAGCCGGGGGCGGCCGTGCTGCGGGTGGTGCCGGGGCCGCGTGACGACTGGTTCGTGCCCGGGGCGCTGAAGGAGCTGTGCGGGAGGCCCTACCAGGTGAGCCAGGACAGCAACCGGGTCGGCGTACGGCTGAGCGGGCCCGTCCTGGAGCGTGCCCGGCAGGGCGAACTGCCCAGCGAGGGCATGGTGGCGGGGGCCGTCCAGGTGCCGCCGAGCGGGCAGCCGATCATCTTCCTGGCCGACCACCCGCCGACGGGCGGTTACCCGGTGATCGCCGTCCTGTCCGCCGCCGACCTCTCAACCGCCGCCCAGCTCCGCCCAGGCGCCACCACCCGCTTCACCCTCCGCAAAACCCCCACCTGACCTCGGGGACCGCGGCTCGGCCCGGTCGGGCCGATCCGGCCGGCCTTGCCAGGGCCGATCCGGCCGACCTTGCCAGGGCCGATCCGGCCGGTGGGGATCCTGGTCGCCGGTCGGCGTGGGCCGTGACGGCGGGGACCACGTCCGACGTGAGAAGCGACCCCCACGATCGGCGCCCGCCCACGGCGGCGGGTGGCGTGGGGGCGGCTTCGCCGTAACGGAAAGAGAGCCGTGACGGAAAGAGCCGTGTTGGAAAGAGCCGTGACGGAAGGAGCGGGAGCACAGCCGCCGCAGAAACACCACTAAAGGGAAACCGCGCCGCGAATGCAGGTGACGGAAGAGCCGCCGACCCAGATGACATCCGCGTCGGTGGAGATGTGGACGCGGCCGGCGCGGCCGAGGGCGGTGCCTTGGGAGGCCGTGTAAGGCGCGGTGGCGCGGCCCGTGCGCAGGAGCCAGCGGGCCAGTGACGCGTTCAGGCTGCCCGTGACCGGGTCCTCCGCCGTCGCGCCGTGCAGGGGGAAGAACGCGCGCACCTCGAACGCCTGCGGCGACCCCTCCGGGTACGGCCCCGCCACCCCGATGTCCAGGTCGACGACCCCGGGCCGCACCTCCAGCACGTCCTGGGCGCCGGCCAGCAGCACCGCCACCCACCCCGGCCCGTTGTCGGCCCACTGCGCGTCCACGATCGCGGTGCGGTCGATGCGCAGCGTGTCGGCCAGGCGTTCGATCAGTTCTTCCTCCACCGGCCCCTCGCGCAGCAGCGGCGGCGCGGCGAAGGCGAGCCCGCCGGCGGTGCGCCGCACGTCGACCAGGCCGGCGCCGCACTCCTGCACGATCGTGTTCCCGCCGGCCGGCTTGCCTCCGGCCTCCAGCCAGGCGTGGCAGGTGCCGAGGGTGGGGTGGCCGGCGAAGGGCAGTTCGGTGGTGGGGGTGAAGATCCGGACCCGGTAGTCGGCCTCGGGGGTGGTGGGCGGCAGGACGAACGTGGTCTCTGACAGGTTCGTCCAGTGGGCGAAGCGCCGCATGTCCTCGGTGCTCAGCCCGTCGCCGTCGAGGACCACCGCCAGCGGGTTGCCTCGGTAGGGGGTGTCGGTGAAAACGTCGACCTGCGCGAAGTCTCGGGTCATGGGTCCAGTGTCACAGCTCGGCGAGCAGTGCCCGCATCCCGGTCACCGCTTCTGCGAGCGGGCCGGCGGGGACGTCCTCGAACAGTTCCACCTTCATGTCCTTGGGCTCCCACACCCCGGCCACCCGGCCCTGGTGGACCACCACGGGCGAGATCCAGCCCGCCGCGCGGCTGACCTTGGGCTTCACCGCGGGCGGGACGAGCGCCGCCAGGTTCCGGGGTGCGGCGAGGATGTACTGGTCGAAGCCGGGCAGCAGGTGGACCTCTTCCGACGGCCGGGTGGCGGCCAGGTCGTCGAGGTGCTCGGTGAGGGCCTGGAGGGGCTCGCCGTCCACGTCCACCTCCGTCAGCTCGGGCGCCAGGTCGCGGAACCAGCCCTTCAGCACCGACTTCTTCGCGACGCCGCCGAACAGCCACCTGTCGAACGTCTCCGGCGAGGCCGGTCCGTGGGCGCCCAGGTAGTCGCGCAGGACGCGGACGCCGGCCTCCTCCTGGGGCGGCAGCTCGGCGGGCCAGGACGGCAGCCAGTCGCGCGGCGCGGTGAAGGTGACCTTGCCCTCGCGCGGCGGCCCGTAGCACAGCTCGCCCAGCCTGCTCAGGGGCTTCAGCAGTGCGCCCCATCCCGAGGTGAGCGCCTCGCGCAGGTGGGTGTCGCCGGTGCCGGCCACGACGGCGTCGACCAGTTCCTCGCGGGTCAGCGGGGTTTCGCCCAGCGCCTTCGGGACGGCCTCGACGATCGCCTCGATCTCGGCCGCGCTCACGCCGTGGCCGCGCTGCCACACGCCCTTCTCCCAGAACCGCAGCGTGGCCAGGGCGGCGCAGTAGTCGGGCAGCCGATCGCCCGGCACCAGGTGCAGGGTGCCGCGCATCACCCAGGTCTTGGCCAGCGTGCGCTCCTGCCACAGGGCCCGGTCGACGGCGCCGGGGCCGGGGCGCGCGCTGCGTAGCGCGACCGCCTGCTGGGCCGAGGAGGCCACCTGGGTCTGGATCCCGCACAGGCGCCTGGCCACCGCCACGGGGTCGGCGGCGCCGGGGCCGCTCACATGCTGGCGCCGCAGCCGCCATGCCAGTACCTGCGACCAGGTCACCGCGATGTTCACGTGCCCCTTTCTACACCTGACCCGCATGAACGCTCATCTTGACTGAAAGTCGCGAGAAGTAGTCAAGGTGTCACAGTGCGGCTACTGTCCCGCCCCCGCGGGCCGCGGAGAACATGGCGTCCCTGGCCGCGACGGTGCGGCCGAAAGGAGAGCGACGTGAGCAGAGAACCGATCACCACGGAGACGCGGCGTGAGGTGGAGCGATTGCTGGATTTTTCCGCCCATGTCGGCGGTATCAGCGAGGAGGACGTCCTGGAGGTGCTGAGCGAACGCGGTATCACCACACTGCCGGAGTTCGTCGGCCACGCGCTCACCCAGCCTCCGCCCGCCCAGCCCAGCCGGGTCAGCGGCCTGAGCACGCTGCACGGGCCGGCGAGCGACCCGGCCATCGCGCACCGGCCGCCGCGGATGGCCCTGGTGGTGGACGGCGTGGCCTACGACCCGGCCGACATCACGCGCTTCAACGGCCAGCCGCTCACCTTCGCCCTCGACGACACCGGGCCTACCCTGCACGCCTTCACCGACGGCCGACATCTGCGCGCCGCCGCCTGGGCCGCCGCGCAAACGCGCCCGCGCGTCCAGGCTGCGGCCAGGGAGGTGCAGATGTTCGAGCACCACCACTACGGCGGCGACTGGTTCTGGCTGCAGGCCGGCTACTACTGGCCCAACCTCGCCATCAAGCGGCGCGGCGGCTGGCCCACCTCGCCGTCCTGGAACGACACGATCAGCTCCATGAGCACCAACGACTGCCACGTGGCCTACTACGACCACATCGATCTGGGCGGCGCCTCGCTGCACGTCCAGCCGTACCAGGAGATGCGGGAGCTCGACAGCCTCGGCTGGAACGACCGCATCTCCTCCGTCATCAACTACGGCTAGCCGTCACCTGGTGAAGCCGATGTCCTGGTAGCGCAGGTCGTAGAAGCCGCGGGCGCCCGCGTTGGCGAGGTTGGCCTTGGTCGCCACGTTCTGCGGGCGCTGGTACAGCGGCAGCACGTTGACCTCCTGCCAGATCAGCTTGTCGGCCTGGTTCGTCTCGGTCCGCGCCTGCGCGGGGTCGAGCGCGGACCCGGCCTTCTGCATGGCGGCGTCGATGGCCGCCGAGCCGGTCCTGCCGAAGTTGGCGTTCCAGGTCTTGCCGCCGTCGGGCGAGTTCACGTAGATGCCGTAGCTGCTCGACACGGGGTACGGCGTGCCGATGTAGGCGAACGGCGTGATGTCGAAGTTGCCGGGGATGACGTACTTGGTGAAGAAGTCGTCGCTCGGCACCGCCTTCAGCGTGAGCTTGACGCCGATCTGGGCGAGCATATTCTGGGCCAACTCGCCCTCCGACTTGCTCAGCTGCACCCCGGTCGGCACGACGAACCGCAGGTCAAGCGGCTTGCCGTCCTTCTGCCTGACACCGCCGACGAGCTTCCACCCGGCGGCGTCCAGCATCTGCTTGGCCTTCTCCGGGTTGTAGACGCCGAGCTCGCCGGCGTTGTCCTGGTAGCCCTCCTGGGTGTTCATGAAGAAGTGGTTGTTCAGCAGCGTGATCGGCCAGTCCAGGCCCTGCAGGTCCGACTGGGCGATGGCCTGCCGGTTGATGCCGAGCTGGATCGCCCGGCGGACGTTGACGTCCTTGAGCAGTTCGCTGGAGCCGTTGAAGGTGAAGTGGCGGAAGTCGGGGCCGGCGGCCTGGCGTACCTCGGCGCCCGAGGTGGACCTGGCGCGGGCGTAGTCGGGGGCGGAGGGGCCGACGTCGGTGATGTCGAGCTCGCCGTTGCCGAACGCGCCGATCAGGGAGTCCTGCTCGGAGGCGCGGTAGATGATCTGGTCGAGCTTGGCCCGGTCGCCCCACCACGCGTCGTCGCGGACGATCGTGATCGTCTTGGCGGTCTGGTCGAAGGCCTTGAACGCGAACGGCCCCGCCGTCACCGGGATCTTGTTGAGCCAGCCGGTGTTGAAGGCATCGGGCGAGCCGTTGGCGGACTTCGGCAGCAGCGGCCCGAACAGCGACTGCCAGTCGGCGAAGGGCCGGGCGAACGTGACGACCACCTCGTAGTCGTCCTTGCCCTTCCTGACGCTCTCGATGTCCTGGTAGCCGGTCGGCGAGACGATCCGGAAGGCGGTGTCGCGGCCGTTGAGCGCCTTCCACTGGGCCGCGTAGTCCTCCCACGTGATCGGGTCGCCGGTGGACCACTTGGCCTTCGGGTTGAGCGTGTAGGTGACCACCTGCTTGGGATCGCTCTCGGTGATCTTCGCATCGACGAGGTAGTCGGGGTTGACGGCGATCTCGGCCTTCTCGTTCGAGCGGAAGGGCGACGGGAGCAGGGCGTTGCTGACCACGGAGGCCATGAGGAGGTTGCCGTCGACGTGGTTGCGGTTCCACTGCGAGGGGAACTCGTTGAGCCCCCAGCGCAGCGTGCCGCCGTCGCGGACCTGATCGCGCGGCTGAAGGTTGATGTCGAACGCCTTGATCGCGGCGCCGTCGCCGGACGGTCCGGCGCCGCTGCCGCCCGCCGATCCGCCGCTGCCGCCGCCACCGCAGCCCGCCAGAGCCAGCGAGCCGGTCAGCACGGCGGCGAGGGCGAGACGTGATGCCTTCATGGATGTGACTCCTCGTGGTTCTGTACGACTTCGAGCTTCTCGGCGTAGTGGCAGGCCACGCCGTGGTCGTGGGCCAGGGCGCGTACCTCGGGCTCGCTCTCCACGCACCGGGACCGCTCGTTCTCCGCGAGCGTCCTGAACTTGGGGCAGCGGGTACGGAAGCGGCACCCGGAGGGAGGGTCGGCGGGGCTGGGCAGGTCGCCGTCGAGCAGGATCCGGCGCCGGGTGCGCTCGCGCCGCGGGTCGGGCAGCGGGATCGCCGACAGCAGCGCCTGCGTGTAGGGGTGCATGGGCCCGTCGTAGACGGTGTCCACCTGGCCGATCTCGGCGATCCGGCCCAGGTACATGACCGCCACCCGGTCGGCGATGTAGCGCACGACGGCCAGGTCGTGCGCGACGAACAGGTAGGACAGGCCGAGCCTGGACTTCAGCGCGTCGAGCAGGTTGATCACGCCGGCCTGGATCGAGACGTCGAGCGCGGAGACCGGCTCGTCCAGGACGACCAGCCTGGGTTCGAGCGCCAGCGCGCGGGCGATGCCGATACGCTGGCGCTGGCCGCCGGAGAAGTCCTGTGGGTAGCGGGCGGCGTGGGACTCGTCGAGGCCGACCAGCCGCAGCAGCTCGCGCACCCGCGAGCCGGTGTCGCCGCGCCGGTGGGTGCGCAGCGGCTCGGCCAGGATGTCGTGCACGGTCATCCTCGGGTCGAGCGAGGCCAGCGGGTCCTGGAAGACGACCTGCATGTCGCGCCTGATCGCCATCCGGTCGCCGGCGGCCATGCGCGCGGTGTCCCGGCCCAGGACGACGATCCGGCCGTCCTGCGGCTTGACCAGCTCCAGGATCTCCATCAGCGTCGTGGTCTTGCCGCAGCCGGACTCCCCCACCAGCCCGAGCGTCTCGCCCTGGCGGATGTCGAAGCTGATCCCGGCCACCGCGTGCACGGTGCCGACCCTGCGCTTGAACAACGAGCCCTTCATCAGCGGATACTGCTTGACCAGCCCGTCCACGTGCAGGACCACCTCCTGCGCGCCCCGCCCCCCGCGGGCGGTCGCCGCGGCCTGGGCCGCGTGCCGGCCCGGCGGCCTGACCCCGACGTCGGCCCAGCGGATGCAGGCCGCCTCGTGGCCGTGCCCGACCTGCAGCAGCGCCGGCTCGGCCACCGAGCACTCCTCGACCGCCATCGGGCAGCGCGGCTCGAACGGGCAGCCGGGCGGCAGCGCGGCGGGCGAGGGCGGCGCGCCTTCGATGGGAACCAGCGGCTGGCGCCCGCCCCGGTCGACGCGCGGGATCGAGCCGAGCAGCCCCACCGTGTACGGCATGCGCATCCGGTAGTAGATGTCGTCCACCGCCCCGACCTCGACCGGCCGCCCCGCGTACATCACCAGCACGCGGTCGGCGAACCCGGCCACCACCCCGAGGTCGTGGGTGATCATGACGATCGCGGCGCCGGTCTCCCGCTGGGCCGTCTTCAGCACCTCCAGCACCTGCGCCTGGATGGTGACGTCGAGCGCGGTGGTCGGCTCGTCGCAGATGATCACGCCGGGGTCGTTGGCGATCGCCATGGCGATGACCGCCCGCTGGCGCATGCCGCCGGAGAACTCGTGGGGAAAGCCCAGGGCCCGCTGCCCCGGGTTGGGGATGCCGACCAGGTCGAGCAACTCCACGGCCCGGACCATGGCCTGTTCCTTGGTGACCTTCTGGTGGACGCGCACCGCCTCGGCGATCTGGTCGCCGACGCGGTAGACGGGGGTGAGGGCCGACAGCGGGTCCTGGAAGACCATGGAGATCGTCTTGCCGCGCAGGGCGGTCAGCCGCTTCTCCGGCGCGCCGATGAGCTCCTGGCCCGCGAGCCGGACCGAGCCGGTGACGGTGGCGCTCGGGGGCAGCAGTCCCATGACCGCTGCCGAGGTGACGGACTTGCCGGAGCCGGACTCGCCGACGATGCCGAGGACCTCGCCGGGCCGTACGGCATAGCTGACGCCGCGCACGGCGCGCACGTCGCCGAAGGTGACGTGCAGGTCGCGCACCTCCAGCACCGGTTCCCCCGCGGTCATCGCCTCCCCTTCCGTGCGGCGGACGGGTCGAACGCGTCACGCAGCGCGTCGCCGATGAGGTTGACGGCCAGCACGGTGACCACCAGCAGCACGGCCACGAACCAGAACGTCCACGGCGCGTAGACGGCGGTCTTGGCGCCGTCGGCGATGAGCGTGCCGAAGGAGACGTCGGGCGGCTGGATGCCGAAGCCGAAGTACGACAGCGAGGTCTCGGTGAGGATGGCGGCGCTGACGTTGAGCGTGGCGTCGACGATGAGCAGCGACGACAGGTTGGGGATCACGTGCCGGAAGATGATCGTCACGGGCGGGACGCCCATGAAGCGGGCGGCCTGGATGTACTCGCGGTGCTTCAGCGAGATCGTCATCCCCCTGACGATCTTCGAGGTGACCATCCAGAGGAACAGCGCCAGCATGACCACGAACAGCACCCACTGCCCGTCGCCGAACAGCGGCGACATGATCGCCAGGATGAGGAAGGCGGGCAGCACGAGCAGCAGCTCGGTGATCCAGCTCAGCGTGCGGTCGGTCCAGCCGGCGAAGTAGCCGGCGAAGGCGCCGACGGTCGCGGCCAGCGCCGTGGACAGCAGCGCCGCCAGCAGGCCCACGATCAGCGACTTCTGCATGCCGCGCAGCGTGACCGCGTAGACGTCGGCGCCGGTCTGGAGCGTTCCGAACCAGTGCCGCGCCGACGGCGGCTGCAGGAAGGCGGTGAAGTCCTTGTCGGTGTAGGTCCAGGGGCTGAACAGCGGCCCCACGAAGGCCAGCAGGAACATCACCGCCAGTACGGCGAAGCCGATCCGCCCCTGCGTCGAGCCGAAGAAGCGGCCGCTCACCATCCGCAGCCGCGAGGGCGCGCGCGGGGTCTGCCGGAGCTCTTCCGCGAGCTCCTCCTCCTGCAGGCTCATGCGGTTCTCACCCGCGGGTCGAGGGCGGCGTGGAGCACGTCGGCCGCGAGCGAGGCGGCCAGGACCGCGACGGCGGCGAGGAAGGCGATGGCGGCCACGGTGTTGACGTCGTTGGTGAAGATCGAGTTGATCAGCTGCTCGCCGAGCCCGTGCCAGCCGAAGATCTTCTCGGTGAACGTGGCCCCGGTCAGCAGCGTGCCGAAGGTGAAGGCGAAGTAGGTGACGACGGGGATCAGCGCGGTGCGCAGTGCGTGCCTGGTCAGCGCCTTGCGCCTGCTCAGCCCCTTGGCCACCGCGGTGCGGATGAAGTCGGCGCCGAGCACGTCGAGCATCATGTTGCGCTGGTAGCGGCTGAAGGTGGCGATCAGGCCGAGCGACAGCGAGACCGTCGGCAGGATGAGGTGCTGCAGCCGGTCGAGCACGCCGCCCCAGAACCCGGTGTCGAGGCCGTCGGAGTACTCGCCGCTGACCAGGAAGACCTTGGCGCCGAAGACGTTCTCGTTGAGCCAGGTGCCGACGAGGATGAGCATGGTGGCCAGCACGACCACGGGGATCGCGAGGACGAGGAACGACATCCCCGTCGAGAGCCGGTCGAACCATCCGTACTGCTTGACCGCCGCGTAGGCGCCCACCAGCACGCCGACCAGGCTGCCGCAGATCAGCCCGAGCAGGACCAGCCGGAAGGTGACGCCGGCCCGCCGGGCGAGGTCCTCGTTGACGGAGGTGCCGGTGACGGTCCTGCCGAAGTCGCCGTGGAGCACCCCGGCGGCCCAGGTCGCGTAGCGCTGGATGAGCGGCGTCTTGTCGTTGAGGTTGAGCGCGGTCAGCTGGGCGTCGACGACGGCGGGCGGCGGCTTGGGAGTGCGGTCGGCGTAGTTGGAACGCGGGTCGAGCGCGCCGGCCGCCAGCATGTACGCGAGGCTCGACGCCACCGCGACCAGCACCAGATAGTTGAGCAGCCTGCGAGCCAGGAACCCCGCCATCCACACCTCCCCTCCGTAGTCATAGTGCTACACCATGTAACGGAGAGGCCGCAGCCAAGTGTCAAAGAGGAGTTACGTTAGCGTCCGGATAGTTCGTCCACCGCTGCCCGGACATCCTCGCTGGTGATAGTGGTGAGTTCGGCGGAGCTGGCGTCGACGCCCAGCGCGGCCAGGCGCACGTCGCGCCGGAGCGCCGCCCGCTCGAACAGCGAGCGGGCGAAGCGGCCGTTGCCGAGACCGTCGATGAGCTTCTCCCCGCACACCCAGGCGAACACCTCGTCGAGGTCGCGCAGGGCCGCCTCGTCGAAGCGGTCGCCGGCCTTGTCGGCCAGCAGGGCGGCGATCTCCGACAGCTCGCCGGGGCTGTAGCTGGGGAAGGCCACGCGCTGGTTGAAGCGGCTGGCCAGGCCGGGGTTGGTGGCCAGGAAGGCGTCCATCTCGCGCTGGTAGCCGGCCAGCACGATGACGATCCGGTCGCGGTCGTCCTCGGCCCGCTTGAGCAGCGTCTGCACGGCCTCGTTGCCGAAGGCGTCGCCACCGGAGTAGCCGGGGTTGACCAGGCTGTAGGCCTCGTCGATGAACAGCACCCCGCCCAGCGCCCGGTCGACCAGCTCGTTGGTCTTGATCGCGGTGGCGCCGAGGTGCTGGCCGACCAGGTCGGCGCGGTGGGCTTCGACGACGTCGGGCCTGGCCAGCAGGCCGAGCGCGGCGAAGATGCGGCCGATGACGCGGGCCACGGTGGTCTTGCCGGTGCCGGGCGGGCCCGCGAAGACGAAGTGCCGGGTCTGCGGCGGCGTGGGCAGCCCGCGCTCCTGGCGCATCCTGGCCACCTGGAGCTGGGCGGCGATCGCGTGGACCTGGCGCTTGACCGGCTCCAGGCCGGCCATGCGGTCGAGGTCGCCGAGCGCCTCCTCCAGCGTGGGCGTGGCCTCGTAGCCGCGGAAGCGGGCGGTCAGCTCGTCGAAGGCCTTGGTGAGGTCGGCCGTGGTGGTGGTGACGAGGTCCTCGGTGGTGGGGGTGCCGCCGGCGCCGACCACGCGCACGTCGCGGGCCTGGGCGGCCGCCTCGACCAGGCTGCGCACGAAGCGCGCGTTGCCCAGCTCGTCGACCAGGCCGCGGCGCTGGACGTCCTCGAACAGGCCGAGCAGCGCGGCGGGCGCGCCCAGCCCCATGCGGTCGCCGCGGCGGCCCTGGAGCAGCTCGGTGATCTCGGCCAGCTCGGCCGGCGAGTAGCTGGGGAAGCGCACGCGGGTGGCGAAGCGGCTGGCCAGGCCCGGGTTGGAGGCCAGGAAGCCGGCCATCTCCTGCTCGTAGCCGGCCAGAATGATGATCAGCCGTTCCCGGTCGTCCTCGGCCCGCTTGAGCAGGGTCTGCACCGCCTCCGCGCCGAAGCGGTCGGGCTGGCCGTCGGAGGAGTTGATCAGGCTGTAGGCCTCGTCGATGAACAGCACCCCGCCCAGCGCCCGGTCGACCAGCTCGTTGGTCTTGATCGCGGTCGCGCCCAGGAACTCGCCGACCAGGTCGGCCCGCTGCGCCTCGACCACCTGCGGCGTCTCCAGCAGGCCGAACGCGTAGAAGATCTTGGCGAGGGTGCGGGCGACGCTGGTCTTGCCGGTGCCGGGCGGGCCGACGAAGACGAAGTGGCGGGTGGGCCGCTCGGCCGAGTAGCCCGCCTCGGCGCGCAGCCTGGATGCCTCGATGGAGGCGGCGATCGAGCGGACCTGGTCCTTGACCGGCGACAGCCCGATCATGCTCTCCAGCTCGGCGAGCGCCTCCTCGACCGAGATCGGCTTCTGCGGGGCGCCGCGTTCCGGCTGCGCCTCCTGCCTGCCGTCGCGGCCCCGGACGCGCACCTGCTCCTCGGAGGTCAGCTGGGCCTTGGCCTGGCGGGCCGCGACGAAGCGGTAGAGCAGGACCGCGCCGGCGGCGCCGTAGGCCGCCCACAGGGCCACGCTCTCGGAGACCGGGGCGAGCGCGGCGGCCAGAGAACCGGCGGGCACGAGCGCCATGAGCGTGGTGAGCCACGGCGGCACCCAGCGAATGAGATGGGCGATGCCGACCACCGGCACCACCAGCACCATGAGGAGCATGGGCGCGGCCGAGCGAGGCTCGAACACCATCGTCGAGTAGACCGGCAGCAACGCCAGCCAGCCCACCGCCACCAGCGCGGTGGCGGCGGCGCGTGGGAAGCGCAACGTCAGAGCCGTGAACGCCAGCAGCGCCACCGTCACCAGGAAGGTCTGGAACAGATCCCAGCCCAGCGCCGCGGCGATGCCCACGGCGGCGACGAGCACGCCGATGTAGAGCACCCGGCGCACGGCCGGGGGAAGCTGGAAATACCGCAACCTCACCTGCTCGAACAGATCCCGTGCGGCGGCTCTGCCCGCCGGCCGGGTCCTGTCGGACTCCCGCATCACGCCTCCCCGGTCCGACCCCGGTTATACCGCACCGGACCGACGATTGGGCGCACCTGACACGCTAGGTGGCGGTGACGAATGCGGCGATGCGCCGGCCCAGCTCCGCCCCCGCGTCCTCCTGGAGGAAGTGCCCGGCCCCGGCGATCACGGGATGCTCCAGCCCGGCGGCCCCGGCCATGGTCCTCTTCAGGATGGGCGCCATGCCGCCGGTGATGGGGTCGCCGTCGGAGAAGGCGACGAGGAACGGCAGGCCGAGCGTGGTGAGGATCTGCCAGGCAGCGCGGTTGGCGGGCGCGGCCGGATCTTCGGGCGTGTCGGGGACCAAGCCGGGCAGGGCACGCGGACCGGACTTGTGGTTCTCGTCGGGGAAGGGCGCGTCGTAGGCGTCGCGGACGGCCGGCGAAAGCTCGCTCGCGCACCCGGACTGGACGAATCTGGCGATGTCGAGCACGGGCGCGGTCGTGACGGCGTCCTTGAAGCGGTGCCAGACCTCGGGCATGGGAATGTCACCGGTCGGCAAGCCCGTGTTGGCGGCGACGATCCTGGCGAAGCGCTCGGGGTGCTCGGCGACGACGCGCAGCCCGATCAGCCCGCCCCAGTCCTGGCCGACCATGGTGATGCCGGTCAGGCCGAGCTCGTCCAGCAGGAGGCGGCGGGTCCACTCGACGTGGCGGGCGTAGGAGTGGTCGGCGGGGTCGGCCGGCTTGTCGGAGCGGCCGAAGCCGACCAGGTCGGCGGCGATGGCGCGCAGCCCGGCGGCGGCCAGTTCGCGCATGACGTGGCGGTAGAGGAAGGACCAGCTCGGCTCGCCGTGCAGCAGCACGACCGGTTCCGCGTCGGGCGGGCCCGCCTCGTACCAGGCCATGCGGATGCCGTCCACCTCGGCGTAGCGCGGTTCGCAGGGGAAGTCCGGCACGTTCGCGAAGCGCGCTTCGGGGGTGCGCAGCAGATCCATCTCCCGACGTTAGCGGCGCTGGTGGCGCCCGGGGAACTCCCCGACCAGAACGTGGCTCGGCGTCACCCGCAGCGCGTCGGAGCCGGCCAGGGCGATGCCGCGTACCTCCACCCAGAACCGGCGCTGCAGCGGGTCGGCGGCGAACACCGCCACCCTGGGGCAGTCCTCGACCGCGGTCCAGGCCTGCGGCTCGGCGATCAGGCGCAGTTCGCCGGCCCTGGTCACGGAGGCGACCGCGCCCACGACGCGGGGGCCGGCAGGGTCGGTGTAGGAGAGCACCACGGATCTGGCATAGGCGAAGGCCTGCCGTACCTCGGGAGAAAGGGCCACCGACGGGGCGTCGCCGAGCAGCGGCTCGCACATGATCAGGGAGGCCCGCCACGGGCCCGGCGCGCCGCGCCACCAGGCGCGCGCGCCGCGCAGCGCGAAGAGCGCCAGAACCGCGCCGAGCGCGCCCAGGCCCGCCCACCACGCCCAGGCCAGCGCGAACACTCCCCCGGCCGCGCACGCCGGCGCCGCCACCACGACCAGCAGCGCCGCCGCGAGTAGCCAGCGGTCCTCGCCGTGGCGGGCCTTGCGGTAGGCCTCCATCAGCGGGTACGGCACCGCCAGCGCCACCACCGCCGCCCGGGGCTCCAGCACGAGCGCCCCGAGGACCAGCGGCACCAGAACCGACCAGACCCGGCCGAGAACGATCCACAGCACGACCCCGGTGTTCCGCCGCCCCTCGCGCTCCCCGCGGGCCATCGCGAACTCCTCCAGCGCCCGCAGCGGCCGCCCCCGCCAGACGCCGCCGAGCCCGTGCAGGACGGCCAGGGCGGGCCAGCCGAGCACGAGGATGCCGGTCAGTCCCGCCCAGACCGGGTCGAGCGCGGAGGTGAACGCGGGCAGCACCAGCCAGGCGGCGAACGCGGCCACCGCCACCAGAGCCGACACCACCGACGTGCCCAGCCAGGGCGCGCGGCCGAACATGGCCGGCACGTGGGCCCACACGCCGATCCTGCGCGCCTGCCGCACCGTCAGCACGGCCACGGCCACCAGGACGGCGGCGCCGCCCAGCCGGGCCTGCGGCCCCAGGTCGAGGCTCAGGGCGGCGAAGGCGATGGCGAGCGTGGCCACGGCGAGGAGCAGGCGGGTCTGGCGCGACCACACTTCCAGGGCCCGCCGGGCGCGGCCGCTCTCGCGCGGGTCGAGCGGCCAGGCGGGGTCGTGGTGGGCGCGTGGGCTGTCCCAGCGCAGCCAGGCGAGGCCGAGGTTGACGCGGGTCTGCGGGTGGGCGATGTCACGCTCCAGAGCGGCGGCGTAGGCGGTCCTGGCCCGGCGGTGCTCGCCGCGGATCAGGGCCAGGTCGCCGAGCTGGAGGTGCGGGGTCAGTTCTTCGGGGGCGAAGGCGCGGGCCAGCTCCGCCTGGCGGACCGCCTGCTCCCAGCCGCCGGGGGCGCGGCGCTGGGCGGCGGACAGGCGCAGGCGGGCCGGCCAGGATCCGGGGGCCAGCCGTACGGCGTGCTCGGCGTGCGCGAGGGCCTCGGCGTCGCGGCCGAGCCGTTCCTCGGCGAGGCTGATCAGGCGGTGGGCCCATTCGGCGTCGGGGTCGAGTCCCGCGGCCTTCTGGGCGGCTTCGAGCGCGGACTCCGGGCGGCCGTCGCGCAGCCGGGCCGCGGACAGGGCGCACCATTCGCGCGGGGATCGATCAGGGTCGTCGCCCGTTTCGTCTTTCCCCACAGGGTCATGATCGGTGGGTTGGTAGAACTTTCATAGATCGGGACATATGGCTGTATCTCTCTAGAGAGGTGGGGGTGAGGTGTGGATCATCCGATACCGCTATGCCAAGTGCCGCACATCGCCTAAGCTGCCACGCATGCTTACGCGGGCCCGTTGCGACCGAGGCGGCCCGCAGGGGGTTCCATGACCGTCACCCAGGCCGCGCCCATCATGAAACGGGCCCAGCGGGTCGGAAACGACAACCGCTGGGCCGTGCTGGTGCTGCTGTGCCTGAGCCTGTTGCTGATCACCGTGGACGCCACGGTGCTCCACATCGCGGTGCCCGCGCTGACGGCCGCGCTGGAGCCCTCGGCCGTGCAGCTGCTGTGGATCATCGACGTCTACTCCCTCATCGTGGCCCCGCTGCTCATCCTGTTCGGCACGCTCGGCGACCGCTACGGACGCAAGCGGCTGGTGCTGACCGGGTTCGTGATCTTCGGCGTGGCCTCCGCGCTGGCCTCGGCCGCGACCACCCCCGCCATGCTCATCGCGGCCCGCGCGCTGCTCGGCGTCGGCGGGGCCATGATCATGCCGGCCACGCTCTCGATCATCCGCCAGGTCTTCACCGACCGGCGTGAGCGCGCCGTCGCGCTGGGCGTCTGGAGCGCGGTGGCCGCCGGAGGCGCCGCGGTCGGCCCGCTCGTCGGCGGCGTGCTGGTCGGCTGGTGGTGGGGCGCGGTCTTCCTGATCAACGTGCCCATCCTGCTCGTGCTGCTGCCCGCGGCGACCCGCCTGCTGCCGGAGTCGCGCGAGCGCGGCGGGCGCCGCTGGGACGCGCTCAGCGCCGCCCTGTCCGTGTTCGGCATCCTGGCGCTGGCCTTCGGGCTCAAGGAGGCGGGTTCGGGCGGCCTGATGCCGTTCGGCACCGCCCTGCTGGTCTTCTCGGCGGGCGTGGCGCTGCTGGTGTGGTTCGTCAGGCGGCAGAGCAGGCTGGCCGCGCCGCTGCTCGACGTCGGGCTGTTTCGCCGCCGGGAGTTCACCACCGGGGTCGCCGGGGTGCTGCTCGGCGTCTTCGCCCTGGTCGGGCTCCAGCTGATGCTGGCCCAGTACCTGCAGCTCGTGCTCGGAGACAGTCCGCTGCAGGCCGCCGTGCGCATGCTGCCGCTGGTCGTCTCCGCGATCTCCGGCGGGCTGGCCGCCGCGCACATCCTGCCGAGGATCGGCATGCGGGCCACCATGAGCGGCGGCCTCGCGCTGGTGGCGCTCTCTCTGACGCCCACGCTGACCTGGGGCGTCGAGGGGCATCCCGTGATGCTCGCGCTCTGCTTCGTCGGCATCGGGTTCGGCGTGCAGGTGGCGCTGCTCGCGGCCTCCGACACGATCATGTCCGCCTGCCCCGAGTCGCGGGCGGGCGGGGCGGCGGCCATCGAGGAGACCGCCTACGAGCTCGGCGCGGGACTCGGCGTGGCCGTGCTGGGCACCGTCACCACCCTCGCCTACTCTCCCGCGTTGCCGGCCGTACCCGGTGTGCCGGAAGGCGGCATGGACCAGGCCAGGCAGTCGCTGGCGGGCGCGGCCCACGTCGCCGACCAGGTTGGCGGCGACGCCGGACGCGAGTTGCTCGGCGCCGCGCGCTGGGCCTTCGTCAACGCGCTGCACACGACGGTCGTGGTCAGCGTGGTCCTCCTCAGCCTGACCGCCCTCGCGGTGGCCACGCTGCTTCGCCGCGATTGAGGTGTGTGATGTCCCGTTCAGGGCAGGCATCTACCGTGAGACAGGCAATGCGAGATATAGCCGCTTTAGTGGCCCGCGTCGGCGTGGGCGGCCTCTTCTTCGCCAATGGCTGGAGCAAGCTGCAGGTCGGGCTGCTGGCCACGGGCGAGGCTTTCTCCAGGCAGGGCGCGCCCGCGCCCGGAGCCTGGGCCACCGTCACCATGCTCACCGAGCTCATCGGCGGCGCGCTGCTCATCGCCGGGCTGGCCGTGCCGGTCACCGGGCTGATCCTCTTCGTCGAGGCATTGGCCGTCTTCCTGATCGCGCCGCCGCTCAACCCCGTCACCACCAACGAGCTCATCGCCCTGGGCGCCGCCGCGATCCTGCTGGCCGTCGTGGGCGCCGGGCGCATCTCCGTGGACCACATGGTGGTCATCAGGCGCCGGGAGTCGGAGGCGGCCTCGGAGTTCGCCGCCGACAACGAGGCCGACCAGGTCATCGCCTCGTTGCGGGAGCCGTCCGCGCCGGAGCTCGCCGCCCCTGCCGAGAAGGAGCCGGCCGCGGAACCACCCGGCGCCTCCGAGGACACCGCGCCGCATCCCCGTCCGCGCCGCCGTAACGGGGGCACGGACGAGCCGGCGCCCGGCGACACGCTCGTGGCCGGGCGCAAGAAGCCGCCCGCCGCGCGCGGGCGCAAGCCCCCGGAGGAGTGAGCGCTCAGGCGTCCGCGCGGGTCTTCACGGGCCCGTCCAGGGGTACGGCCGGGCGTCGCCCCAGCCGGATCGCCCCCTGGGTCAGCGCGATGGCCACCAGGATGACCACGGCGCCGACCGGCTGGTTCCAGGTCAGCGCCTCGCCCAGGATCACCACCCCGGACAGGGCCGCGACGACCGGCAGCAGATAGGTCACCGTCGAGGTGGTCGTCACGCCCGCCTGCCCCTGCACCCAGTACAAGAGCAGGTAGGCCACGCCGGTCCCGAGCCCGCCGAGCGCGAGCATGCTCCACCACACCCCGGCCGAGACCGCGGTGTCCACCAGCGGCACTCCGGCGACGAGGGTGATCACCCCGAGCTGCACGGCCCCGCTGAGCAGTTGGCCCGTGGCCAGCGCCACGGGCGCCTCGGTACGCCGCCCGGTGATGAACCGGCCCATGTACGCGCCGCCGACGCCGTAGCAGAGCGCGGCGGCGAAGCAGGCGAGGCTGCCCCCGAGCTGCCCGCCGGCCATCGGCTGCCAGACGCCGAGCACCACCATGACCCCGGCGAACCCGAGCCCGAGTCCCGCCACCCGGCTCGCGGTCGGCTTCTCCGCCCGCAGCAGCAGCGTGAAGGCGAGCGTGCACAGGGGCGTGGTGGCGTTCCAGATGGCGGCCACGACGGAGGAGACGTACTGCTCGCCCCAGGCGAAAAGCGTGAACGGCAGCGTCGTCAGCACGACCGAGGCCACCTGGAAGTGCCCCCAGAGCCGCGGGTCGCGCGGCAGCGCCTTGCGGCTGATCGCCAGGGCGGCCAGCAGCGTGGCCGCGCCGATCACCATGCGGGTGAACGACACCTGCAGCGGGTGCATTTCGCCGACGGCGACTTTGATGAAGAAGAAGCTGTTGCCCCAGACGAGCGCCAGCACGAGGTAGGCGGGCAGCCAGCGCCGCATCGGTCCCTCCCGGTCTGATGGATCGGGCAGGAGCGTAGCGGGCTTTTCCTCGGGGTACGTAGGGATATCTCCCTATCTCAGAGCTCGAACTTCGCGACCCTTCTGAGCTTGTTGACCGCGTCGAGCGCGGCGACCTTGTACGACTCGGCCAGCGTCGGATAGTTGAAGACCGCGTCCACGAGGTAGTCGACGGTGCCGCCGCAGCCCATGACGGCCTGGCCGATGTGCAGCAGCTCGGTGGCGCCGGTGCCGAAGACGTGCACGCCCAGCAGGGACCGGTCCTCGGGCGAGATCAGGAGCTTGAGCATGCCGTAGGTGTCGCCGATGATCTGGCCTCTGGCCAGCTCCCGGTAGCGGGAGATGCCCACCTCGAACGGGACGTGGGAGCGGGTCAGCTCGTCCTCGGTCTGCCCGATGAAGCTCACCTCGGGGATCGTGTAGATCCCGATCGGCTGCTGCGACGACAGCCCGCGCAACGGCTCCCCGCACGCGTGGTGGGCGGCGATGCGGCCCTGCTCCATCGACGTGGCGGCCAGCGACGGGAAGCCGATCACGTCGCCGACGGCGTAGATGTGCGGTACGGCGGTGCGGTAGCAGGAGTCCACCGAGATGCGCCCGCGGTCGTCGGCCGCCAGCCCCGCGGCGTCCAGGCCCAGCTCGTCGGTCATGCCGTGGCGGCCGGCGGAGTACATGACGGTCTCGGCCGGGATCTTCTTGCCGCTCTCCAGCAGCGTGATCGCCCCGCGTGGCCGCTTCTCGACGGCGGCGACGGTCTCGCCGAAGCGGAAGGTGACGGCCAGGTCGCGCAGGTGGTACTTGAGCGCCTCGACGATCTCCAGGTCGCAGAAGTCCAGCATGCGCTCGCGCCGTTCGACCACGGTGACCTTGGTGCCGAGCGCGGCGAACATCGAGGCGTACTCGATGCCGATCACCCCGGCGCCCACCACGACCAGCGAGTCGGGGACGGCGGGCAGGTTCAGGATGCCGTCGGAGTCGATGATCGTCTCTTCGTCGAACTCCACGGACTCGGGGCGCGCGGGGCGGGTGCCCGTGGCGATGATGATCTTCGCGGCGCTGACCTTGACGTCACGCCCCTGCTCGTCGATGACGTCCACCGTGTAGGGGTCCACGAACCGCGCCGAGCCCGTCAGCACCGCGACGTGGTTGCGGGAGAGCTGGCTGCGGATCACGTCGACCTCGCGGCCGATCACGTGCTGGGTCCTGATGCCCAGGTCCGCGACCGTGACATCGTCCTTGACCCGGTAGGACTGGCCGTACATCTCGCGCTGGTTGAGCCCGGTGAGGTAGAGCACCGCCTCGCGCAGTGTCTTGGAGGGGATCGTGCCGGTGTTGATGCACACGCCGCCGATCATGTTGCGCCGCTCTACGACGGCGACCCGCTTCTCCAGCTTGGCGGCCGCGATGGCCGCCTTCTGCCCGCCAGGCCCGGAACCTATGACAAGCACGTCAAAGTCGGTCACACGACCCACAGTACGGTTCCCCTCCGCGCCGGTCACCAGCCCCCTGCCGGCCGTTTCCCGGCCCGCGCGGCGGCGCGGGCCGGGAAGCCGGCGGCGATCAGCTGTAGAAGGTGGTGGAGCTGTGGGTGACGGTGGTGCCGCGCTCGCCCCAGTAGGAGGTGATGTCCGCGCGGTAGCGGGTGTCCTCGTAGGCCGTGGCCAAGCTGCCGCAGGTGCTGCCCGGGTGACCGTAGAAGTTGTTGTTGTCGGTGATCGTCGGCGAGGGCCCGGGGCGGGAGAGCGGGACGAGCTTGACCTTCACCCAGCGGGCGCCCTCGGAGTTGAACGCCGCGACGCAGAGGCTGTCGGTGCCGTCGTTGTAGCTGACGGTGCCGTCGCCCACGTTCCTGGAGAAGGAGTTGGCCAGCGCGGGCTGGGCGAGAGCGAAGGTGGCCGCAGCAACGGTGACGCCCACCACGGCGGTCTTGAGGAGGTTCTTCATCATTGCCCTTCGATCGGGAGCGGTGAGGTTTCCACCGCCCTCGCAGCGATCTTGGCCAACGTCTCGTCCGTGACAACAGGTCCTAACGGGAGAATTCTCCAGTTAGTCATGCACTCGTAGACAGATATTCGTCCGGCACGTATCGATGATCAGAGGCACATCTTCCGGCAGAGGAGACGGCGACATGCTGAACGTGATCGGCGCGGGCTTCCCGCGCACGGGAACCTCTTCGATGAAGGCCGCACTGGAACGGCTGGGCTTCGGTCCCTGCTACCACATGTTCGAGATCCTCACCCACCCGGACCACGTGGACCGCTGGCTGCCCGCGGCCGAGGGGCGCGCGCTCGACTGGGACCACGTCCTCGCGGGCTACCGCTCGGCCATGGACTGGCCGGCCAGCCACTTCTGGCGGGAACAGGCCGAGGCCTACCCCGACGCCAAGGTCGTGCTGACCGTACGCGACCCGGCGCGCTGGCGCACCAGCATGCAGGCGCTGATCTCCAACGGCCCCAGGATGCTGGCCGCCACCGGCCTGCCGCCCGCCGCCGAGGAGGTCCTCGGCGGGATGCGCCGCCTGAACCCCGTGCCGGACATGATCGGGCGGGCCGCGTTCGGGCCGGAGTTCGCGATGGCCCACGACATGCCGCCGGTCGAGGTGGCCACGGAGTTCTTCGAGCTGCACACCGAGACCGTCAGGCGCGCGATCGCGCCGGAGCGGCTGCTGGTCTTCGACGTGCGCGAGGGCTGGGAGCCGCTGTGCGCGTTCCTGGGGGCCGAGGTGCCGGACGAGCCGTTCCCGCATCTCAACGACGCCGACGCGATGCGGGCCATGCTGGCGCGGCTGACGACGGAGGGAGTGGTGAGCTCGCCGTTCACTGGCGGTTAACCCCCATCGGACTCGACGGTCCGCCCCCATGGCCTCTCACCTGGGCTTTCCCTAGCGTTGACGCATGATCACACTACGCGGGCTGACCAAGCGCTACGGCGCGCGCACCGCGGTCGACGACCTCACCCTGGAGGTACGGCCCGGCGCCGTGACCGGGTTCCTGGGCCCGAACGGCGCCGGGAAATCGACCACGATGCGCATGATCCTCGGACTCGACCGGCCGGACGCGGGCACGGCGCTCGTGGGCGGCCGGCCGTACCACAGGATCGAGAACCCGCTGCGGACGGTCGGCGCGCTCCTGGACGCGCGCGCGGTGCATCCGGGGCGCTCGGCGCGGGCGCATCTGCTGGCGCTGGCCCGCAGCAACGGCATCGGCCGGGCCCGGGTCGGCGAGGTGCTGGAGACCGTCGGGATGGACCGCGCGGCGGGGCGGCGCGCGGGCGCGCTGTCGCTGGGCATGAGCCAGCGCCTCGGGATCGCGGCCGCGCTGCTGGGCGACCCGGCGGTGCTGATGTTCGACGAGCCGGTCAACGGGCTCGACCCGGACGGCGTGCGCTGGATCAGGCGGCTGATGCGCGGCCTGGCCGACGAGGGCAGGACGGTCTTCGTCTCCAGCCATCTGATGAGCGAGATGCAGCTGACCGCCGACCACCTGGTGGTGATCGGGCGCGGGAAACTGATCGTGGACGCGCCGCTGAGCGAGGTGGTCGCGGCGGGCGCGGTGCGGATCCGCTCCCCGCACGCCGGAGATCTCGCGGTACGGCTGCGCGCCGCCGGCGTCGAGGTGTCCAGGACGGGCGAGAGCCAGCTCGTGGCCACCGGCGCGACGACCGAGCGGATCGGCGATCTGGCCCACGAGGCCGGCATCAGGCTGCACGAGCTGAGCGCTCAGGAGGCCTCGCTGGAGCAGGCCTTCCACGAACTGACCGCGGACAGCACCGAGTACGGGAGCCGGGTATGAGACGGGCGATCTCCGCCGAGTGGGTCAAGTTGTGGTCGGTCCGTTCGACCTGGTGGTGCCTGATGGGGGCGGCGGCGCTGATGGTGCTGGCCTCGGTCACGGCGGCCGCGGCGCTGGGCTCGCACAACGGGCAGCCGCGCACGGAACGGCTGGCCGCCACGGAGCCGGTCGTGTCGGCGGCGATCTTCGCCCAGTTCGCGATGGTGGCGCTGGCGATGCTGGTGGTGACCTCGGAGTACTCCTCCGGCGGGATCAGGGTGGCGCTGCAGGCGACGCCGGTCAGGGGGCGGCTGCTGGCGGCGAAGGCGCTGGTGGTGGCGCCGGTGATGTTCGTCACCGGGGTGGTGAGCGGGGCCGTGGGGGCGGTGCTGACGTACGTCCTGCTGCGGATGGAGCCGTTCGGGGTGCCGGTCACGCTGGCGGCCGGTGAGACGGCGGGTGACCTGGTCAGGCTGGGGGCGTTCTGCGCGCTGGTGGGCGTGCTGACCGTCGGCGCCGGTGCGGCGCTGCGCAGCGCGGCGGGGACGCTGACCGTAGTGTTCCTGCTGATGATGGGGCTGCCGCTGCTGATCATGATGACCGGCGCGCCGGCGCTGATCGACGCCTCGATGCGGCTGCCGATGTTCGCGGGGCTGGCGTTCATGGAGAGCGTGGAGAACATGACGGGCGGGCCGATGCCGTACGCGCCGGGTGAAGGGCTGGCGTGGCTGCTGGTGTGGACGGCGGCGGCCCTGGCCGCCGGGTACGTCGTCCTCCGCCGGCGCGACGCCTAGACTGCGCTGCCGTGGCGGGAGTCATCGGGAAGAGGCTGGCCGGCGTGCTCGCCGGGCTGCTGTCCGGCCTGCTCGAACTCGCTCTGCTGGCCGTCGCCTGGCCCGCCCGGCGGCGGTGGGGCCCGGCGGTCATGCGGCTCGAACACCGCCGGCTGGCCTGGCTCGGCCTGGACAGCGCCCCGCGGTCGCCCTCCTACCCCTACCTCGCGCTGCGGTCGCTGCTCGGCGTCACCGGCGGATACGCGGTGTTCGCGCTGCTCTTCGTCGCCGGGCTGTTCCTGGCCGGCTCGGTGTGGTCGCTGATCACCGGCCGCTTCGACGTGGTCTCGCTGTCCTTCCCCGGCCTGCACCTGCAGACGCTGAGCTGGACGATCGGGCTGAGCGGCGGCCTGGTCGTGCTCGCGCTGGCCGCCGGCGCGGTGGAGCTGGTCGCGTGGGCGGAGCGGCGGCTGGCCGTACTCTTCCTCGGGCCCGGACCGGAGGAGTTGATGCGGCGGCGCATCGCCGAGCTCACCGACACCAGGCTCGGCATCGTGCGCGCCGTCGACGACGAGCGGCGCAGGATCGAGCGGGACCTGCACGACGGCGTGCAGCAGCACGGCGTGGCGCTGGCCATGCTGCTCGGCCGCGCCCGCCACAGCCCCGCCGCCGCGCCGGAACTCGTCGACCAGGCCTACGCCGAGTCGCGCAGGCTCCTCGACGAGCTGCGCAGCGTCGCCTGGCGCGTCTACCCCACCGCGCTCGACGAGCTCGGGCTGAGGGCCGCGCTCGACGGAGTCGCCGAGCGCGCGGGCGTCCCCGTCACCGTCCGGTACGGCCTGCGCGCCCGCCCCGTCTCCGAGGTGGAGACCGCCCTGTACTTCGTGGCCCGCGAAGCCATCACCAACGCCGTCAAGCACGCGCACGCCCGTGACATCCTGGTCGATCTGCGCGAGGAAGGTGAGGCGATGGTGGTGATGACGGTCTCCGACGACGGCGCGGGCGGCGCCGACCCGGCGGGCGGCGGTCTGTCCGGGCTGGCCAGGCGGGTGCGGGCGCTCGACGGCAGCTTCGAGGTGGTCAGCGGCTCCGACGGGACGACCGTGCGGGCGGTGCTGCCGTGCGGCTGATCCTGGCCGACGACGCGGTCCTGCTGCGCGAGGGACTGATCAGGCTGCTGGAGGACGCCGGACACGAGGTGGCGGCGGCGGTCGGCGACGCCGGGGCCCTGCTGGCGGCGGTCGAGGAGCATCGGCCGGAGGTGGCTGTGGTGGACGTGCGGATGCCGCCCACCCACACCGACGAGGGCCTGCGGGCGGCGCTGGAGATCCGTTCGCGCCGGCCCGAGGTCGGCGTGCTGGTCCTGTCGCAGTACGTGGAGAAGACCTACGCGGCCCGGCTGCTGTCCGGCACCGGCGTCGGCTACCTGCTGAAGGACCGGGTCTCGGAGGTCGGGGAGTTCCTGGACGCGCTGGAGCGGGTGCGGGCGGGCGGGACCGTCCTGGATCCCGAGGTGGTCAGGCAGTTGCTGGCCCGTACCTCCCACGCCGACCCGCTGGCCCGGCTGAGCGCGCGCGAGCGCCAGGTTCTGGAGCACCTGGCGCAGGGCCTGGCCAACACGGCGGTCGCCGAGCGGCTGCACGTCTCGCTCAGCACGGTGGAGAAGCACGTCAACGCGATCTTCGACAAGCTGGAGCTGCCGCAGCACGCCGACTACAACCGCCGCGTGCTGGCCATCCTGCGCTACCTGGACGACTAGAGCGCCTAGACGTAGGCGTCGGCGCGGTCGACGATGCCGGTGGCGCCTTCCTGGCGGGCGCAGTGGGCACAGCAGTACCAGGCGCGGTCCACCTGGACGCCGTGGCCGATCACCCGCGCGCCGCAGTGCTCGCAGATGGGCGCCATCGCCTGGATGGCGCACTGGAAGGAGTCGAACGTGTGCACCGCGCCCTGCGCGTGCACCTCGAAGCTCATGTCGTAGTCGTTGCCGCAGGTCTCGCAGGCAGCCATGGCCGTGCTCCTCTCGTTGATCGATGCGTGGCGGAAATACCCCCTTCTCCCCCGCCTTTTCCCCAACGGCGCCCCATATTCTTCACCGCCGGGCGGCGGCCACGAGCAGAGGAACGGCGAGCAGGGCCAGCGACGCCAGCGCCACCGGCAGGCCGGCCGCCGCGGACAGGGCGCCGACCAGGAGCGGGCTGGCCACGAAGCCCGCGTAGGAGATGGTGGAGATCGCGGCCACCAGCGAGCCGCCCGGGTCGTCGGCCGCCGCGCGGCTCAGCAGGGCGGGGACCGGCGGGCCGAGCGCCAGGCCGGTCAGCGCGAAGCCGGCCAGCGCCCAGGCGGGCGAGGTCGCGAGAGCGGCCAGGACGATGCCGGCGCCGCCGCCCAGACCGGCGACGGCCAGCAGCGCACGGGTGCCGAGCCTCGGCCAGGCCTGGGCCAGCAGGCGTCCCACGGTCAGGGCGGCCATGTAGACGGCGGGGGCGGAGCCGGACAGCAGGGCGGTGGCGCCCAGGTGGTCCTCCAGGAGCAGGGCGGACCACTGCTCGACCGCGTTCTCGATGATCAGCACGCAGGCGGCCAGGGCGCCCAGGAGTGCCGCCCGGCGCCATGGCGTGGTGGTTCGGCTCGCCGTACCGGCGGGCGGGCCCGGGGGAAGGGAGAGCGGCGCGAACGCCGCGCCGAGCACCACCACCGCGACGGCGACCAGCGCGGGTCCCGGGCCGGCGCCGAGCTCCCTGGCCAGGCCGGTGGCGGGCGCGGCCACGATAACGGCCAGCGGGAAGGCGGCGTACACCGGCTGGAACAGCCTGCGCCCGCTCTGCCGCTCCGCCCGCCCGGTGGCGAGGTTCAGCGTGACGTCCAGCGCGCCGCTGGCCGCCCCGAGCAGCAGCAAAGCCCCCGCCAGCAGGTACGGCGAGCCGCCGGCCGCCCAGGCGACCACCAGGATGCTCAGGCCGAACAGTGCCGTGGCGGTGGTGAGCCCGGCGCGCTCCCTGCCCCTGGCCAGGCGTCCGGCCAGGGCCATCGCGGGGATCGCGCCCACCGGGACCCCGCTCAGCGCGAGCCCGAGATCGGCCGTGGAGATCGCGAGCTGTTCCTTGATCGCCGGAAGCAACGCCGCCCACGAGCCCCAGAACACCCCCCACACAGCGCAGACCAGGATGAGCGGCACGCCTACCGATGCTGCCACACCACGGCCCGGCCGCTTTCGCCCTCGCACGCGCGTTGCCACAGGACGGGCCAGCCTCCTCTTCCCAGCCAGGCGGCCGGGGCGAGCAGGCCGTGGGCGGCGATCCGGTCCCAGAAGGCGTCGAGGTCGGCGCCGAGTTCCAGGGCGCCGGGGCGGGCGCCGTGCCAGGGGCCGTCCTCGTCGGCCAGGCTGGAGGCGGGGTATCCGGGGATCTCCACGGCCGCCGGGCGCGCCACCGCCACCAGGCCGTCAGCGGGCCCCCAGCAGGTGACGGCGGTGGTCAGCGCGCACAGCACTCCGGTGCCGGGACGGCGGGCCATCGCGCGAGCCAGCCGCGTGTCACCGGCGCCGGCCAGTTCGCCCAGCGCCCGCCGCAGCCGGAGCGCCACCAGCTCGGCCGTCCTGGCCTGGGCGATCGCCGCGTGCCTGGCCAGCTTGCGCAGCGAACCCAGCACCGGCTCGTCCCTGGCCAGCGGCGCCACCCGGGCGGCCAGCGCGGGCTCCAGCCCGCCGATCGCCCTGCTCATCGGCCGGACGCCGGTCAGCGCCCAGAGCCCGGCTGCGCCGAACGTGTCCAGCGCGCCGCCGCACGCCCGTGCCATCTCCTCCCGGCCGGCCCGCCGCAGAGCCACCAGTCCTGCCTCGGTGCCCGCACTGAGCACGAAACCCTTGACGAGCGCGGACAACGCGGGCAGCGCATCGGCGAGAGCCCGCTCGGCCAGGGCCGTCAGGGGCTCCCCGGCCTCGCGGAACAACCGTCCGGGCCGCCGTCCGGGCCCTTTGACCGGCCGGGGCGCGCGCTGCGGCAGCCGTGCCGACGGCATCGGCAGCCGCCCCGCCCACGCCCGTACCCGGCGCTCCAGCTCCACCTCCGGGTCGGCGTTGAACCTGGCCCTGATCTCCCCCACGCGCCACCCGTGCCGTTCGGGCCTGATCTCCACGTTGGCCGTGATCTGTCCGTCGCCGTCGACGAGCGCGGCCAGCACGGCGCGTCCCGCCGACGCCTCCTCCAGGTAGTACGGCCCGGCGATGCAGTTGCCCATGTAGGCGGCCCACTCGGCCGTGGCCCGCGGGTCGCGCGCCCAGCGGACCGTGACCGTGGTGCCGGGCACCCGGGCGCCCTCCAGCCGGGCCAGTTCATCGGGCAGCGGGAAGACGCCGGTCAGGGCCTCGGCGACAGCCGTACCGGCGAGCAGGCCGTCGACCAGCTCCGCCCAGGTACGGCAGCGCGAGACCCGCCCGCCCAGCGACACGAGCCGCGCCGCGCCCGCCAGGGCGAGCGCGACGGACTCCACCCGGGGCACCAGCGGCGCGGGCTCGGCGGGCTCGGGGTCCCAGTCGGCATGAGGGACGATCGGCCCGTGCGCGATCGCGGCGGCGTCGTGGCCGTGCGCGGCGGCGAGGGCGTCGGCCAGGTCGGCCAGCCAGAGCAGGTCGCCCACCACCTCGGACCCGCCGTCCTGAGCGGACCGGGCGGAGAGCGGCTCGGCGCCGCCGCACAGGACCGGCTGGGCCCAGGTGCGGGGAGAGCGGGCCCCGCTCAAGGGCACCGCGGCGCGCCAGGCGCTCAGGTCGCGGCCGGTCCAGTGCCGCAGGTCCTGATGGACGTGCTCGGGGATGTCGATCAGCAGTCCCTCGGCCGCGTTCAGCACGACGACGCCGTAGTCGCGGGCCCTGGCCAGCCGCTGGTGCGCCAGGTCGGGGCGGTCCGGCCGGCCGGCCAGGTCGCGGACGTAGAAGCCGGGCCGCGGCGGCAGCCCCGCCTGCCCGGACAGGCGGCGCGAGCCCTGCACCGTTCCGGCGGCCGCGTTCAGCTGCGCGGTCATGCTCGCCAGGCCCGCCCGGGTCCCGAGGTCGGCCACGGCCACCGCGGTACGCAGCAGGACGGTCGCGGCCATCGCGTCCTCCAGGGCCGTCTGCAGCATGACCGCCCAGTCGGTGGGGCCCGGCGTCCAGCGTGCGGCGTCGGCCAGCGACGGCGTCCAGCCCATGGTCATCCCGAGGCGGCGCACGATCAGCTCGTCGGCGCCGCGCCGGTAGAGCTCGCGCAGCTCGTTCTCCCGGCCGATCTTCCCGTGCACCGCCAGCCTGGCCGCCCGCCGCGCGCCGGCCGCGTGGTGCGCGGCGACCCGCTCCCACAGGTCCATGAGCGGCGCCGTCCTGCGGGGCCGTGGCACGTCCGCGAAGATCTGTCCCAGATGTACGGCCAGCCGCGACGCCCGTCCCCGCCCGGCGATCCCGTCGGATCCGGAGCACGCGCCCAGAAGGGCTTCCAGTTGCTCCGGGCCCAGGATGTCGCTGGCCGCCGAGGCCAGGGTGAGCGCGTCCCAGCGGCCCTCGGCGACGGCCGCGGCGGCCGCGGCGCCGACCGGCTTGGTGGCGGCGGGACCGAACAGCGCCACCAGCACCCCCGCGCGCTCCCCGAGCAGGTGCGCCCGCTCGGGCCCGAGCGCACGCAGGGCGGCGAGGACGGCGTCCCGGCGGTCACCTGCGGCCCCGGCCAGCCGCGCGGAGCGGAACCCGTCGCCCAGGTCCACCCCTGCCCCGGCGGCGTCCTCGCCGCCGGCGGCCACGAGCCGCCGCAGTTCCGTCAGTGCGGGAGCCGGGTCTCGTCCCTCGGGCCCCACGACGACCGCCGCGCCCTGTCGTGGACGCGCGGGGTCGAGCACCCGGACCAGCAGGCCCGGGTGGGTCACCACGCCAAAGGCCAGCCGTGTCATGATCCTCCCTCCGCTTTCCACGGTAGGGATCACATGTCCGGAAAACACCTGCTTTTCGGCGCTACCCCGGCTCCCCGCCGCCGCCCCGCCGGCGCCGGACGGAGTGGGCACGGCGCGCGATGACGTCGTCGCGCCGGCCGGGTGAGCGCGGTGCCGGGGCGACCCGGCCCGCGCCGGCAGAGGAGATCCACCGGCGCGTGCCGGTGCCGGAGAAGGCGCTGCGCGTGATCAGCGGAAGCGGGCCTTCCCGCGCTTGTTCCAGCCACCGTTGACGTCGAGGTACTCCCTGGAGTGCCAGTTCTTGAACTGCTGGAGCGCGCGGGCCGCGCCGCCGGCGTAGTCGACCTTGTCGGGGTTCCAGAGGCCGAGCTTGTGGTAGCGGTAGAGCTGCGTGCCGGCCTGCTCCTCGGTCCTGGCCGGCGGGGTGGCGCCGGTCCTGAGGTCGTTCCAGGCGCGGCCCTTGGCGGTCAGGGCCCCGTCGCGGCCGATGAGGTCGTGCTTGCAGTAGGTACGGTGCTGCCGCTTGGCGACCTTGGAATTGTCGGAGTACTCGACCCGGTTCGGGTCGAAGGCGCACTTGTCCTTGGCGGCGGAAGCCGTACCGGGGAAGAGGGTGAGGGCGCCGAGCGCGCCGGCGGCGAGGGCGGCCGTGATGATCGTTCTGGTGTTCATGCAGATGAAGATGCCCGCCCAGTTCCAAGGCCGTTCCCCGGTCACCACCCGGTTGCGTAACGGAAGGTCCAGGAGAAATGCGTTGTGAGCGGCAGCAGGTGGCGGTTAGGTTGCAACTGCCTGCCAACCCGGCGGCAACCGGGCCGGGTGACCGTGGAAGCGAGAGGGGGCAGACCATGCGACGCGTCAGGAAGATCAAGCCATCGACCAAGAAACGCCCTGAGCTGGACCTGCGCACCCCGTCGGGGCGACGACTTCCTTACTGATTGTGGTCCTTACGACCAACTTACGGGTGGTTCTGTAGATAACATAGGTAACAGAAACATCACGCCGGGGGGCTTGAGGATGAAGAGGCTAATGGTGGTGCCGCCGCGTATCGCCAGGCACAAGGTCCGCGACATCCGTTCGGGCGGCCGCCGCGGGCCCGTGGTCGCCGACCCCAAGGTCGTCGACCTTCGTGCCTACAGCGGCCGTAATGTGATCCTTTTCCCCGGCGGGCCGACGCCCGCCGCGTGATCACACCTTGTAGAGCTTGTCGGCGTAGCCCTTGCTGTAGTACGCCTCCAGCTGCTCGACGCTCTCGGTCACCGTCTGGACGTCCTTGACGATCCGCGCGTGCGAGGGCAGCTCGTCGGGGCTCCACGACTCCGGCTTCCACAGGGACGAGCGCATGAACGCCTTGGCGCAGTGGTGGAAGATCTGCTCGATCTCGACCACGAGCGCCAGGTGGGGACGGTGGCCCTTGACGATCATCTCGTCGAAGAACGGCGCCTCGCGGATCAGGCGCGCCCTGCCGTTGATGCGCAGGGTCTCGTTTCTGCCGGGAATCATGTAGAGCAGCCCGACCTGCGGGTTGCGCAGAATGTTGAGGAAGCCGTCGGCGCGGCGGTTGCCGGGCCGGTCGGGAATGGCGATCGTGGAATCGTCGATCACATGGGTGAAGCCCGCCGGGTCCCCCTTCGGGGACACGTCGCAGGTGCCGTCGTCGCTCGAGGTCGCGATCAGGCAGAACGGCGAGGCCGCCAGCCATGCCCGGTCGAGCGCGTGCAGTCGGGGGCGGTCCTTGGTCGCCGCTCTCGGCATCACCTCGCCCAGCAGTTCACGGAGTTCTTCGGCTGATTCGATCTCCATCCAGGTCATTGGCCCATTCTTGACCATCCGCTCGCGAAGCGGGCAACGGGGTCTACCATCGGCGGGCCCGCGCCATCACGTCCAGGAGGGCGTCGCGCTCGGCGGCGAAGGAGTCCAGGTCCATGCGCTCGCGTTCGGCGCGCACGTGCAGCATGGTCAGTTCGGTGGCCGCTTGCTGGTAGTCGGACATCGCCCGGCCCAGCCCCGCCTTCTGCGCCCACGCCCGCGCGTGCTTGCGCGCCTTCAGCGTGGTCAGCATGCCGAGGTCCTGCGGACTGAGCAGGCCGGTGCCCTGGTAGCGGGGCAGCACGTCACCCATCCTGGCCACCAGTGCCCGCCGCTCGCGTACCGTGACCAGGATCAGCATGACGAGCACCGCCATGATCACCAGATAGGCGAGGCCGAAGAAGGGCAGGGAGCCGGTGGTGGCGCTGCCGTTCCAGAGCATGTGCAGCGAGACCGCGCCCAGATACCCCAGCGGGATCGCCCAGTAGCGCCGCCGCACCGCCGCGTACGCCACCCCGATGCCGATCAGCGAGGTGTAGACCGGATGCCCCAGCGGTGAGATCACCCCGCGCAGCACGAACGTCGCCACGGCCCCGTCGACCCCGCCCTGCCCGAACGAGCCCAGGTAGTAGCCGACGTTCTCCACGGCGGCGAAACCGAGCCCGGCCATGCCCGCGTAGATGATGCCGTCGGTCAGCCCGTCGATCTCCCGCCGCCTGCGCAGCAGCGCCAGCAGCGCCGCGCCCTTCAGCGCCTCCTCGATCACCGGCGCGAGCACGACCGTTCCCACGTCGTCGGTGACGCCCGCGCTGTAGCCGAGCTCGGCGACGACCGCCTGGCCCGCCATCGTGAGCGCGATCCCGAGCACGATCGCCACCCCCGCGCCCCACGCGAAGGCGAAGCCCAGGTACAGCCGGGGTTCCGGCTCCAGCCGGTCCAGGCCGAGGACCGCCGACAGCAGGATCGGCAGCGGCGCCAGCGCGAGCAGCATCGACAGGCCCCACCCGACGGGGCCGCCGCTGAGCAGCAGGACGGTGAGCACGAGCGCGGCCAGCGCGCTGGACACCCCCAGACCGAGCAGCAGCCGCAGGCTCGGCCGCGGCGCCAGGGCGGGGGGACGGAGGTCGACAGCCATGCCTCACTGTGCCCCCGTCCTGTCAACGTCCGCTTGACAGCCGCTTGAATCTTTACTCGATCGCTTTGAGCACGGCGTCGGCGATGGAGCGCGGGTCCACGCCGAAATGCTCGCGCACCGCCTCGCGGGTGTCGGACAGGCCGAAGCCGTCGGTGCCCAGCGAGGTCCAGGGGCGCTCGATCCACGGCGCGATCTGGTCGGGCACCGCCCGCATCCAGTCGCTCACCGCGATCACCGGCCCGTCCGTCCCGGCGAGGGCCCGCTTCAGGTACGGCACGCCGTCCGTGGCCATCGCCTCCCTGCGCAGCTCACTCCAGGAGGTGACCGACCAGACGTCGGCGCCCACGCCGTACTCCTCGTCGAGCATCTTCTGCGCGGCCAGCGCCCAGTGCACGGCGGTGCCGCTGGCCAGGATGTGCGCCTGCCCGCCGCCGTCGGAGTACCGGTAGATGCCCTTGACGATGCCTTCCTCGACGCCCTCCGGCATGGCGGGCTGCGGCAGCGGCTCGTTGTAGACGGTGAGGTAGTAGAAGACGTTCTCGGGGGCGGGGCCGTACATGCGGCGCAGGCCGTCGCGCACGATCACGCCCACCTCGTAGGCGAAGGCCGGGTCGTAGGACAGCGCGGCCGGGTTGGCCGAGGCCAGCAGGTGCGAGTGCCCGTCGGCGTGCTGGAGTCCCTCCCCGGTCATGGTGGTACGGCCCGCCGTGGCCCCGACCAGGAAGCCACGGCCGAGCTGGTCGGCCAGCGCCCACATCTGGTCGCCGGTCCGCTGCCAGCCGAACATCGAGTAGAAGATGTAGAACGGGATCATCGGCTCGCCGTGGGTGGCGTAGCTGGTGGCGGCGGCGGTCAGGGAGGCCATCGAGCCGGCCTCGGTGATGCCCTCGATGAAGATCTGGCCCTGTTCCGACTCCTTGTAGGCCAGCAGGAGCTCACGGTCGACGGAGTCGTAGCGCTGACCGAGCGGCGAGTAGATCTTCGCGGTGGGGAAGAGCGACTCCATGCCGAACGTCCTGGCCTCGTCGGGCACGATGGGCACCCAGCGGCGGCCGGTCTCCGGTTCCCTCATCAGGTCCTTGACGAGGCGGACGAAGGCCATCGTGGTGGCCACCGGCTGCGTGGACCCCTTGGCCAGGGACTGGAACGGCTTGTCGCCCGGCAGTTCCAGACTCTTCTGGACGTATGCGCGCTTGGGGATGGGGCCGCCGAGGGCCGCGCGGCGCTCCAGCGCGTACCTGACCTCGGGCGAGTCGGGGCCCGGGTGGAGGAACGGCGGGAACTCGCCCTCCAGCGGCGGGACCGGCAGGCCCAGCCGCTCGCCCATCTCCCGGAACTCCGGCAGGGTGAGCTTCTTCATCTGGTGGTTGGCGTTGCGGGCCTCGACCCCGGCGCCGAGTGTCCAGCCCTTGACCGTCTGCACCAGGACGACGGTCGGCGCGCCCTTGACGGACGTGGCCCGCCGGTAGGCGGCGTACACCTTGCGCGGCTCGTGCCCGGCCCGGGAACCGCCGACGACGCGCCGCAGTTCCTCGTCGCTCGCGCTCGTGCGCAGCCCGTGGAACAGGTGCTCGCGGATGTAGGCGCCGTCGGAGGCGGCGAACGTCTGGAACTGGCCGTCGGGGATCTCCCCCAGCCGGGCGACCAGCTCGTCGTCGTGGAGCAGGCCGTCCCACTCCTGGCCCCACAGCGCCTTGACCACGTGCCAGCCGGCGCCGCGGAAGACGCTCTCCAGCTCCTGGACGATGCGGGTGTTGCCGCGTACCGGGCCGTCGAGGCGCTGGAGGTTGCAGTTGATCACGAAGGTGAGGTTGTCGAGCCCTTCGCGGGCGGCCAGGGTGAGCGCCGCCGTGGACTCGGGCTCGTCCATCTCGCCGTCGCCGAGAAAGGCCCAGACGTGGCTGTTGCTCGTGTCCTTGATGCCGCGGTTGTGGAGATAGCGGTTGAACCTGGCCTGGTAGACCGCGTTGAGCGGGCCCAGGCCCATGGAGACGGTCGGGAACTGCCAGAAGTCCGGCAGGGCGCGCGGGTGCGGGTAGGAGGGCAGCCCGCCGCGGGTCTCGCGCCGGAAGGCGTCCAGCTGCTGCTCGCTCAGGCGGCCTTCGAGGAAGGCGCGGGCGTAGATGCCCGGGGAGGCGTGTCCCTGGAAGTACACCTGGTCGTCGGTGCCGTGGAAGAAATGGTTGAACCCGATCTCGTACAGCCAGGCCGCGGAGGCGTACGTGGCCATGTGCCCGCCCAGGCCCAGTTTGCTGCCCCTGCTGACCATGGCCGCGGCGTTCCAGCGGTCGTAGGCCGCGATGCGCTCCTCCAGCTCCAGGTCACCCGGGTAGGGCGGTTCCTCGGCCGTGGGCACGGTGTTCACGTATCGGGAGGACGTGGCCAGCCTCCGCAGCAGGTAGTCGGCCCGTTCGGGACCGGCCGCCCGCCTGACCGCGTCGAGCGACTCCAGCCACTCGGCGGTCTCCTGAGGATCCAGATCTTTCTCCATACCTACCATTAAACACCCAATGATCGATCATTGGGTGTTCGGGTGACTGGATTCGCGATTTAATCTTGTGTGTGAAACCCGTAGTGCGATCCCCGCTCCGCGACGACATCCGCCGGCAACTGCTGGACGGCCTGATCACCGGCCGCTGGGCCCCCGGCGAGCGCATCGTGGAGCGCCGCGTGGCCGCCGACCTGGGCGTCAGCCAGGCCCCGGTCCGCGAGGCGCTGCGCGAGCTGGAGTCGCTGCGCCTGATCGAGTCCTCGCCCAACAAGGGCGCGCGCGTACGCCCCGTCACCCGGGCCGACCTGCGCGAGGTCTACCAGGTGCGGGCCGGGCTCGAGGAGACCGCGGCCCGCCTGGGCGCCCCGGCGGTGGAGGCGCTGGAAGCCCACACGGCCCGGCTCGAAGCTGCCGCGGCGACCGGCTCGCTGTCCGGCCAGGTGTCGGCCGGGATCGCCTTCCACCGGGAGATCGTCGCCGCCTCGGGCAACGCGCTGCTGCTGTCGGTGTGGGACGGCCTGGGCCTGGAGGTGTGGACACACCTGTCGATCCGGGTGTTCCGCGCCGAACTCCACGAGAACGCCGCCGACCACCAGCCGCTCGTGGACGCCTTCCGCGCGGGCGACCCCCGGGCCCCGGGCCTCCTGCGCGAGCACATCCTCAGCTACGCGCCGTGAGGAAGGCCGCGATGCGCGCCGGCCAGGTGCGGATGCCGGCCACGGTGTCCGAGACGTGCAGAGTGGCGGCCGGGAGCAGGCCGGCGAGCGCCTCGGCCGTGGACAAAGGATGGCCGTCGTCGGTGTCCCAGGCCAGAATCAGCGCCGGGTGCGTCAGCGCGGACAGCTCCGCCGGCGCGGGCAGGTCGGAGGCGGCCAGACCGCGCATGACCGAGGGCAGCAGATCCCAGGAGACATCCGGCAGCGGGAACGCGGGCCCCTGCGCGAAGATCGCGGGCGGTTCCTCTCCGGCCATCAGGTCGGCGAAGCCCTTCGGTCCCCGGGTCTCCAGCGCCTCGGCCGCCTCCCGGTAGTGGGCGGCCACCGCCTTCCTGGTCTCCCACGCGGTCGGCGGGATGATCAGCACGAACCGTTCGAAGGCCTCCGGCCGCTTCAGCGCGGCGTGCAGCACGGTGGCCGTGCCCATGGAGGCGCCCATCCCGGTCACCGGCCCGGCGTCCACGCGGTCGATCACCGCGAGCAGGTCGTCGGCCAGGTTCGTGAAGACATAGTCCTCGGGTACGGCCCGGCCGCTCGACTCGCCATGGCCGCGGACGTCATAGCGGACCAGCCTGGCCACCTCCTCCACCGGCTCCCACACGAACAGCCCGTGCCGCCGCTCAGCGGCCCTGCTGGACATGGCGCCGTGGACGTGGACCGCGAGCGGCCCGCCCTCCCTGCCGCTCACCGCGTAGGCCAGATCGGCTCCCTCTCGGGCGACGGTTGCCATCACTTCCTCCTCAGCATGGTGGGGATGCCCACGGCGGCGACCGTACAGATCACCGCGATCACCCACAACCGCCGGCGCGGCCCCCTCCCCCGCCACGACCCGGCTGCCCGGCGCGCCGTCACCCACCCCGGGCCCGACCATGCTCACGGCCGGTCCGTCACGCGATCCCGCCCACCAAACGGCAGACGCGCTAGGGTCGCCCCATGCCCCGCACGATCGCCACCACGACCCGCGTCGACCTGCCCGAGCTGCTGGAGTTTCTGCGCCCGCGCCACCACGGGCTGCTGTCCACGGCCCGCGCCTCCGGCCGCCCCCAGCTCTCGCCGGTCGCCTGCGGCGTGGACGAGTCCGGGCGGATCGTCGTGTCCACCTACCCGGACCGCGCCAAGGCGCACAACGCCCGGCGCGAGGAACAGGTGTCGATCTGCGTGCTGTCCGACGACTGGAACGGCCCGTACGTGCAGGTCGACGGCCGCGCCGAGGTGCTGGACATGCCGGACGCCGAGGACGCGCTGGTGGAGTACTTCCGGTGCATCGCCGGCGAGCACCCGGACTGGCGGGAGTACCGCGAGGCCATGCGCCACCAGGACAAGTCGCTGATCCGGATCACCATCGACTCCTGGGGCCCGATCGCCACCGGCGGGTTTCCCGCGCGACTGGCGGACTGACATCGGGGATGCTGGAGGGGTGGCGGAAGGCATCTTCATCCGGCTGCTCGGATCGGTGGGCGCGCGGGACGGCTCGCGCGCCGTCGAGCTCGGGGCGCCGCGCAGGCAGGCCGTGCTGGCGATGCTGGCCGCGCGGGCGGGCGCGCCGGTCACGGTGGAGGCGCTGGTCGACGGGGTGTGGGGCGAGAGCGCCCCGCGCAGTGCCGTACAGAACGTCCACACCTACATCGCCGGGCTGCGGCGGGCGCTGGAGCCAGGGCGGTCCCCGCGCGCTCCGGCCGGACTGCTGAGAGGCGTGCGCGGCGGCTACCTGCTGGCTCTGGCCCCCTCGTGCGTCGACTCCCTGGTCTTCGCCGACCGCGTCGAGCGGGCCCGCGCCTTACCGGCTGACCGGGCGCTGGCCCATCTGGACGAGGCGCTCGGGCTGTGGCGGGGTCCTGCGCTGTTCGGCCTGCCGGGCCCGTTCGCGGAGATCGAGGGGCAGCGGCTGGAGGAGCTCCGGCTGACCGTCGTCGAGGAAAGGGCCGCGCTGCTGCTCGACGCGGGCCGCGAGGCCGACGCGCTGGACGGCCTGGAGCAGGTGGCGCACGCCCATCCGCTGCGCGAGCGGCTGTGGGAGCTGCTGATCCGCGCCCAGGCCGGCAGTGGCCGCCGGGCGGAGGCGGCCAGATCGTTCGAGCGGGCGCGCCACAACCTGGCCGAGGAGCTGGGCGTGCGTCCCGGGCAGGGGTTGCGCGCGGCCCTGGAGGGGCTGGGGCAGGTCCGTGACCGCCGCGCGCCGCAGCAACTGCCACGCGACCTGCGTGGCTTCGTGGGCCGCGAGGCCGAGACGGCGGCGCTGTGCTCGCTGCTGGCGCCGCCCGCCGGCACGGCGCAGGCGTCCGTGGTAGCCGTCACCGGCGTGGCGGGGGCGGGCAAGTCCGCGTTGGCCGTCCACGTGGCCCACCTGCTGCACGCCCGGTTCCCCGACGGCCGGCTGTTCACGAACCTGCGCGGCGCCACGCCCGGGGTTCAGGCGGTGAGCCCGCTGGAGGCGCTGGGCCGGTTCTTACGGGCGCTGGGCGTGGCGGCCGAGGACGTACCGGTCGATCTGGACGAGGCCATCGCCCTGTGGCACAGCCGCCTGGACGGCCGGCGCGTGCTCGTCGTGCTCGACGACGCCAAGGACCCGGCCCAGGTACGGCCGCTGCTGTCGGTGCCGGCGGGCAACGCCGTACTCCTGACCAGCAGAGAGTCCTTCTCCTGCGTCGACGACTGCGCGCAGGTCGGCCTGGCGACGCTGCCGGAGCCGGAGGGCGCGGCCATGCTGGCCGAGCTGGTGGGCGGCGAGCGGGTGCGGGCCGAGCCGCTGGCGGGCCGGCGGCTGGTCGAGCTGTGCGGCGGCCTGCCGCTGGCGATCAGGGTCGCGGCGGCGCGGCTGCTGGACGACCCGCACGCGGGCCTGGCCCGGCACGTGGCCCTGCTGGAGGACGAGCACTCCCGGCTGGAGGAGCTGCAGGCGGGCGACATCGCGGTGCGCTCCAGCCTGATGGGCAGCTGGAGCGCGCTGGCCGGCAGCGAGCACGAGCGCGACCGGCAGGCCGCCGAGGCCCTCGCCGCCCTGGGACTGCTCGACGTGGCCGAGTTGTCGCCGCAGGTGGTGGCGGCGCTCATGGGAACGGGCGTCGCGGTCGCCGAGCGGGCGCTGAACCGGCTGGCCGCGGCGCATCTGATCGACCGCGTGCGGTCCGGCCGCTACCACCTGCACGACCTCGTACGGCTGTTCGCCCGCGAGATCGCCCCGCGACGGCGCCGCGAACCGCTGCTCAGAGCCCTGGGCTTCTACGCCGCCACGGCCCGCGCGGCCACCATCCTGCGCGACCCGCACCGGGTGCAGCCCGCCGGCCCGCCGGTCACCGCCGAACCCCAGCCCTTCGCCGACCGGGACGAGGCGTGCGCGTGGCTCGTCGCCGAGGATCCCAACCTGGTCGCGGCGGCGTGGCAGGCGATGGGCGAGCCCGACGACGAGATCGCCGCGCTGGGCGTCGCCGTGACGTTCGCGCTCCTGTGGCACCAGATCGACGCGTGCGCCATGGCCGACATGCGGCGGCTCAACGAACGGGCCCTGGTCGTGTCCCGGCGGCTGGGCCAGGACCGGCTGATCCTGGAGTGCCACAACCACCTGGGCCACACGGCCAACTGCTACCACCGCACTCCCGAGGCCATCTGGCACTACGAGCAGCAGCTCAACCTGGCCCGGCGGCTGGCGGACCCGTTCTGCGAGCAGCGCGCCCTGGGCAACATGGCCTCGACCCAGCACACCGGCGGCCTGTTCGCGCAGGCACTCGACTCGGCCCTGGCCCAGCTGGCCCTCGCCCGGAGGGAGGGGTTCGCCGTCGGGGAGCGCTTCGCGCTGTTCATCGCCGGCTCCGCCTACCGCGGCCTGGGCCGATCGGCCGAGGCGCGGGACCTGCTGACGCGGGCGTTCGACCTGGCCGTCGAGGCGGGCGACGACTTCCAGGTCCTGTCCACGGGCCGCGAGCTGGCCGAGCTCTACCTGGACCTGTACGACTTCGAGGAGGCGCTGGAACGGCTGACGCGCACCCACGCGCTGGCCGTGGCGCTCAACAGCAAGAAGTGCACGATCGCCTGCCTGATGGCCCTGGCCACGGCCTACCGGCGGCTCGGCGACCCGTCCAGGGCCCACGCCCACCTGACCGAGGCCGCCGCCCTCATCGAGGAGACCGGCGACGCCTACCACCTCGAACGCCTCCACCAGGAGGAACGCGCGGTCCGCCTTGATCTCAGCTGAGGTTGAGGTTCTAGCGTGGGGGCGTGAGACGTGGACGGATGCTCGCCGTGCTGCTCGTGGCCTGGTTCATGGCGCAGTTCGACTTCTTCGTGGTCAACGTGGCCGCGCCGGCCTTCGAGCGGGAACTGGGCGCGAGCCAGGCGCAGCTTGAGCTGATCGTGGGCGGCTACGCGTTCACGTTCGCCGCCGGGATGATCACCGGCGGGCGGCTGGGCGACCGCTACGGCTACCGCGGGATGTTCGTCGCCGGGATGACCGCGTTCACCCTCGCCTCGGTCCTGTGCGGGCTGGCACTCGACCCGGCCCAGCTCATCGCCGCCCGGCTCCTGCAAGGGCTGGCCGGCGCGATCATGGTGCCGCAGGTGCTGGCGATGATCCCGGTGATCTTCGAGCCGCGCGAGCGCCCCATGGCCGTCGGCTGGTACGGCGTCGCGGGCGGCGTCGGCGCGATCGCCGGGCAGGTGCTCGGCGGGCTGCTGCTCACCGTCGACGTCCTGGGCCTGGGATGGCGGATCGTCTTCCTGCTCAACCTGCCGATCGGCGTGGTCACGATCGTCCTGGCGGCTCGCCTGCTGCCGAAGGCCGGCCCGGGGACGTACGCGCGGCTGGACCTGCGTGGCGCCGCCGGGCTGGCGCTCGGGCTGGCGTTGCTGCTGGTGCCGCTCGGGCTCGGGCACAGCCTGGGCTGGCCGGTGTGGGCGTTGGTGTGCATGGCTTCCGCCGTACCGGTGCTGGCGCTGACCGGGTGGTGGCAGCGGGTGCTGGCCGCGCGCGGCGGTCAGCCCGTGCTGGACCTGGCGTTGCTGAAGGTGCGCTCCTACGTCGCCGGGGTCGGCGCGGTCACCGCTTTCACCGCCTATTTCGTGTCGTTCATGTTCACGCTGACGCTGCTGCTGCAGGGCGGGTTCGGGCTGGACGCGTTCCAGGCGGGGCTGGCGTTCGCGCCGATGGGGCTGATGTTCTCGATCACCTCGCTGCTCGGCAGCCGCCTGGTCCGCCGGTACGGCCCGCGGGTCGTCATGATCGGCGGCTGTGTCACCGCGGCCGGGCTGACCGGGATGCTCTTCGTGGAAGGGGTGCCGTGGACCATCGCGGCGCTCATGGTGGTCGGCACCGGCAACGGGCTGGTGCTGCCGCAGCTGATCGGCACCGCGCTGGTCGAGGTGGAGCCGGGGCAGGCGGGCATCGCCTCGGGCTTCCTGACGACGGCCCAGCAGTTCGCCGGGTCCGGCGGGGTCGCGGTGATCGGGGCGGTGTTCTTCGCGGCGGCCGCGGGACCGGGCGGCTACGCCGCGGGCATGCGCTGGTCGGCCGCGATCGATCTCGCGCTGATCCTGGTCGTGGTCGCCGTGGTGGCCTGCAACGGCCGCCGGGCGCTCACCCGAGCTGAGCTTCCAGTCCCTTCACGTCGGACATGACCCAGTACTCGGCGAAGCGGCCGCCTTCGGCCCGCAGGATGTCGTGGCCGCTGAAGGCGATCGGCCTGCCCTGATGGTCGCCGCTGAACGTCCAGCGGGCGGCCACGAGGTCGCCGGTGACGATCGGGCCCACGTCGAGCGTGACCTTCACGCCGGTGAAGGGTTCGTGGCCCTGCTTCAGCACCTCGATCAGCTCGTCGGGGCCCCGTACGTCCATGCCGGGCCAGTGGCCGGTGAAGTCGTCGGTGACGAGTTCCCGGGCGAGTGCGAAGTCGCCGTTCCACATCTCCAGGAGCCAGCGTTCGTACAGGTTGATGACCATATCCAGCGACGTACCCACTAGGTTGCCCTTCATGAACGTTGCGATTACCGGGGGTTATGTCGTGCCCGTGACGGGCGCGCCCGTCGAGAACGGCACCATTCTCATCCAGGACGGGAAGATCACCGCCGTCGGCCCGGACGTGACCGTGCCCGACGGCGTCGAGATCGTGGACGCGGGCGGCGCCTGGGTGCTGCCCGGCTTCGTCGAGGCTCACGGGCACATGGGCGTCCACGAGGAGGCCGACGGCTGGGCCGGCCAGGACACCAACGAGATGACCGACCCGAACGGCGCCCGCCTGCGCGCGCTCGACGCGATCAACCCGGCCGACCTCGGCTTCGGCGACGCGCTGTCCGGCGGCGTCACCACCGCGGTGATCAAGCCGGGCTCCGCCAACCCCATCGGCGGGCAGACCGTGGCGCTCAAGTGCTGGGGCAGGAGCGTGGAGGAGATGCTCCTGCGCGAGCCGGTGAGCGTGAAGAGCGCGCTCGGCGAGAACCCCAAGCGGGTGTACGGCGACCAGAAGAAGCTGCCCTCGACCCGCCAGGGCGTGGCCGCGGTGATCCGCGACGCGTTCATGAAGGCCCAGGACTACCGGGCCAAGCGGGCGGCGGCGGCCGACGAGGGTAAGCCGTTCGACCGGGACGGCACGATGGAGGTGCTGGTCAGGGTGCTGGACGGGGAGCTGCCCTGGTGCCAGCACACCCACCGCGCCGACGACATCGCCACCGCGCTGCGCCTGGCCGACGAATTCGGCTACCGGGTGATCGTCAACCACGCCACGGAGGGGCATCTGCTGGCCGACGTGCTCGCCGAGCGGCGGATTCCGGTGATCATCGGGCCGCTGTTCACCAGCCGGACGAAGGTGGAGCTGCGCCAGCGGTCGTTGCGCAACCCCGGCATTCTGGCCAGGGCGGGCGTCGAGCTGGCCATCACGACCGACCATCCGGTGGTGCCGATCCACTTCCTGGTGCACCAGGCGACGCTGGCCGTGAAGGAGGGGCTCGACCGGGAGACGGCTCTGCGGTCCATCACGGTGAACCCGGCCAAGATCATGGGGCTGGACGACCGGGTCGGGGCGCTGGCGCCGGGGCTCGACGGCGACGTGGTGATCTGGTCGGGGGATCCGCTGGACGTCATGAGCAGGGCGCTGAGGGTCTTCGTGTCCGGGCGTGAGGTGTACACGTTCTCCGATGAGCTGGGCGAGGGTGTGGTGGCCGACCCCTACTACCGCGAGTCCTGATTTTTCACGCCTTAACGCGCCGCGTCCCGTTTGGGGGCGCGGCGCGTTGGTTTGCGGCATGCCGTACAGTGAAAAAATCTAACACTCGTTCAATTTGTTTGCGGAGGCTTCTCCCATGGCCAACCCCTATGCGGCGTTGTTCAGGACGCCAGGCGCCGTGGCCTTCTCCCTCGCCGGATTCGTGGGGCGCATGCCCATCTCGATGACCGGGATCGGAGTGCTGACGATGTTGTCCCAGATGCGAGGCGGCTACGCGCTCGCCGGAGCCGTGGCCGCGACCTTCACGCTGTCCACCGCCCTCGCGGGTCCGCAGGTGTCGCGGCTGGTGGACCGGCTGGGGCAGGGGCGGGTGCTGCTGCCCGCCGCCGGGCTCAGCGTCGCCGGGCTCGCCGCCCTCCTGCTGTGCGCCCGCTCCGGCGCGCCCGCCTGGACGTTGTTCGTCTTCGCCGCGCTGGCCGGGACGCTGCCCAACCTGGCCGCGATGGTCCGCGCCCGCTGGACCCACGCGCACCGCGACTCCCCCCATCTGCACGCGGCCTTCTCGCTGGAGTCGGTGGTGGACGAGCTGACCTTCGTCATCGGTCCTGCGCTGTCGGTGGCACTGTCCACGGCGTGGTTCCCTGAGGCGGGCCCGCTGGTGGCCGGGGTGCTGCTGGTGGCCGGGGTCGTGCTGCTGGTGCCGCAGCGGCGCACCGAGCCGCCCGTTCAGAGGTACGACGCCGCCGCCGGCCCGAGCCGCTCGGCCGTCCGGATCCCGGCGGTGCGGCTGCTGGCGCTGCTCCTGGCGGCGGGCGGCGTGATCGCGGGCACGGTCGACGTGGTCAGCGTGGCCTTCGCCGCCCAGGCGGGCGCACCGGCGAGCGCCGGGTTCGTCCTGGCCGCCTACGCGGGCGGGTCGGCGCTGTCCGGGCTGGTGTTCGGGGCGCTGCGGCTCGCGGTGCCGCTGCCCCGGCTGCTGCTCGTCAGCGTGACCGGGACCGCGCTGACCACGGTGCCGCTGCTGTTCGCGGGCGGCGTGGCGGCGCTGGCCGCGGCGGTGTTCGCCGCCGGGCTGTTCTTCGCCCCTACGATGATCGTGGTGATGAGGCTCGTGGAGCGCGCGGTTCCCGCCTCGTCGCTCACCGAGGGGATGACCTGGGCGATCACCGGGCTGAGCGCGGGCATCGCGCTGGGCGCGGCGCTCGCGGGCGCGCTGGTCGACCGCTACGGCCCGACGAGCGGGTTCGGCGTCGCCGTCGCGGCTGGAGCGGTCGCGCTGGCGCTGGCCGTCCGGGCCGCCCGCGCCCCGGCAGGAAAGGAGGCGAAAGGTGAACGAGCCGCTCACTGACGGGCGCCGCATCAAGGGCGAGCAACGCAAGCGGGAACTGATCGAGGCGACGATCCGGGTGGTCGCCCGCGACGGCGTGGCCGGTGTCAGCCACCGCACCGTCGCCAAGGAGGCCGGCCAGCCCGCCACCGCCGCCGCCTACTACTTCAAGGCCATCGACGACCTGCTCACCGCCGCGCTGACCTCCTGCATGGACGAGGACGCCGAGCGCATGCGCCGCCTGGCCGACATGGACGACCCCGAGGAGGGCCTGCGGGCCCTGGCGGCGCTGATGTGCCGGGTCGTGGCCGCCCCCGCCCACCTGCTCGCCGAGTACGAGCTCTACCTCCTGGCCGCCCGCCGCCTCGAGCTGCGTGAGCCCACCCGGCGCTGGCTGGCCGCCGTCGAGCGCTTCGGCCGCCGCCACACCGACGATCCGGTACGGCTGCGCGTCCTCGCCGGCACGATCGACGGCGTGCTGATGCAGGCGCTGCTGACCGACACGCCGCCCGGCAGGGAGGACTGGGAGGACATCCTGCGGGCCGTGCTGCTCACACCCGGTCCAGAAACCGGGCGATGAGCGGGGCGATCTCCGCCAGGTCCTCCTCCAGCGCGAAGTGGCCGGTGTCGAAGACGTGGAGCTCGGCGCCGGGCAGATCGCGCAGGTAGGCGCGGGCGCCGGGCTCGGGGAAGAACGGGTCGTTGCGGCCCCACACGATCAGGGCGGGCGGGGTGTGCTCGCGCAGCCATGCCTGCCACCTGTCGTACTGCTCGACGTTGGAGCGGTAGTCGAAGGCCAGCGCGACCTGGGCCTCCTTGCGGCCGGGCAGGTCCAGGAAGTGCTGGTCGAGCGTCCAGCCGTCGGGCGAGAGGCGCTCGGGGTGACGGGTGCCCGACTCGTACTGGCCGCGGGTGCCGGACAGGGTGAGCAGGCCGCGGATCGTCTCCTCCGCGCCGGGCGTCTCCGGCCGCAGGTCGACGAAGTCGCGAGCTCCGGCCGACAGGCCCTCCTCATAGGCGTTGCCGTTCTGGATCACGAGACCGGCGATCCACTCGGGGTGCCGCAGCGCGAGACGGAAGCCGATCGGGGCGCCGAAGTCGAAGACGTACATGGTGAAGCGGGTGAGGCCGAGTTCGCGCACGAACCCCTCGGTGATGTCGGCGAGCCGGTCGAAGGAGTAGGTGAAGTCCTCGGGCGCCTGGGTGTGGCCGAAACCCGGATAGTCGGGGGCGATCAGCCGGTATCGGTCGCCGAGTTCGGCGATCAGCTGCCGGAACTGGTGCGAGCCGGACGGGAAGCCGTGCAGCAGCAGGAGCACAGGAGCGTCGGGCGTGGCGGGGACGGACTCGCGGTAGAAGACGCGCACGCCTTCGACGTCGGCATACATGCTGAACTAATGCCTTTCGTTAGTGAAGATGCATTAGTTGTAGCGTGTCGCGACCTAATGCGTCAACCCAGGGATATAGAATTAGTGACATGACGGATCCGCTCACCGGCGAACATCTGGCCCTCGACCTCGTCAACACCAGACCGAGCGTCGGTGACCTCCTCGCCACCCCCGCCGACCTGCGCCATTGGCTGGTCCTCCAGCGGGGCAGGCTGCGGGACGAACCGGTCGCCGAGCGCGACGTCGCCCAGGTACGCGAGCTGCGCGAACTGGTGGCCGTCGCCGTCTCGCACCTGCGCACCGGCACCGCCCCGCCCGAGGAGGTCCTGCGCGCCCTCACGCAGGCGCAGCGGATGGCGCCCGCCTACCGCGAGCTCTCCTGGCGCGACGGGGCCGTCGCCGCGCTCCCCCGGCGCTCCGGCACGCCCGGCGAACGCCTGGTGGCCCAGCTCGCCGAAGCCGCCGCCGACCTGCTCGCCGGCCCGGACGCCGGCCGTATCCGGCAGTGCGAGGGACATGACTGCGTGATGTTGTTCGTCCCCGCGCACCCGCGCCGCCGCTGGTGCTCGACCGCCCGCTGCGGCAACCGCGCCCGCGTGGCCCGCCACTACCAGCGCCACAAGCCCGCTTGAACTCTTCCGGATCCTCGAACCATTGATCAGATCCGGGCGTCAAACGAGATCACAAGCATCTGGAGTGGTTCATGTGATGATCTGGCCGAGCCCCGCCGCCGTGGGTGTGTCTCCGGCATGGTGAGCCGCAAGCGCGCCGCACGCTCCCCGCAGCACATCGACGTGAGTCGTCTTCCCGAGGACATCGTGGCGCTCCTCGACGACCTCCCGCCCGGCGAGAACCTGGTCGTCACGCGCGACGGCGCGCCGATCGCGACGATCGCCGGCACCGTCGACGTGGTCGAGGGCGCCGTCGTCGAGCGCGGCGCGCCCGACGAGGTCACCGAGCAGGCGCCGGTGGACTACGACGGCGTGACCGTCGTGGCCACCGCGATGGAGCTGTCGACCGCGGCCCGGGTGGCGCTGTCCACCCAGCTCGGCGCGGACTACGTCGTCCTCGACATGAAAGCGGCGCCCTTGACGGCCGACGTGCTTCTCGTGCCGCCGGGCAGCCCGCAGCTGATCGGGGCGCTGCGGGGAATGTTCACGAAGGCGCGCATCATCGTCACCGAGATCGAGGACGACGAGCTCGGCGTCCAGTACCACGGTCCGGTCCGGCGGCTGCTCGACGCCGGGGCCGAAGCGTATCTGCCTCCGGCGAACCTCCCGCGCCTGGCCATGCAGCTCGACTACACGCTCAACCACGGGCGCGAGCTCTCCGGCGGGACAGCCGCGCAGCCGCAGATCGCCCCGGCGGCGGACTGAAATCAGCACCATTCGAAGACGCCGGACGCCCGGCCCCCGTGCGGGGCCGGGCGTCCGGTCGGGTCGCCGTCAGCTGCAGCCGCTGGTCGAGCCGCAGCCCTCGCAGACGTAGCAGCTGCCCGCGGGGCGCATCTTGGTGCCGCACGTCATGCAGAGCGGCGCGTCCGCCGTGAAACGCTGGTGGCTCTCCAGCGTCAGCTCACGGCCCGGCGCGGGCTCGGCCGCCGGCTCCGGCTTGGCGGCCTCTATCGGCGCGGACTGGGCCAGGATCTCCCGGTCCACCGACTCGTGCAGCGGCGCCGGGTCCTCACCACGCTGCTGCGCGGCCCGCTCGGCGGCAGAGAAGATGCCCAGGGCGGCCCGCTCGTCGTACGGCAGGTGGTCCAGGGCCAGGCGGCGGAAGATGTAGTCCATCACCGACGTGGCCATCCGGATGTCCGGGTCGTCCGTCATTCCGGCGGGCTCGAAACGCATGTTGACGAACTTGCTCATGTACGTCTCGAGCGGCACGCCGTACTGCAGCCCGATCGAGATCGCCACGGAGAAGGCGTCCATGACGCCCGCCAGCGTCGAGCCCTGCTTGGACATCTTGAGGAAGACCTCGCCCAGACCGTCGTCCGGGTAGGACGAGGCGGTCATGTAGCCCTTGGCGCCGCCGACCGTGAAGCGGGTCGTCGTGCTGGGGCGCTGGTTGGGCATGCGGCGGCGGGTCGGCCGGTTGACCTCGATGACCTTGACCTCGGGCTCGCCGGCGGCGGCCTCGGTGGTCTTGGCCTCCTCCTTCTTGCCCCCGACCGACAGCGGCTGGCCGACCTTGCAGTTGTCGCGGTAGACGGCCAGCGCCTTCAGGCCGAGCTTCCAGCCCTCCAGGTAGACCTGCTCGATGTCGTCGATCGTGGCCGACTCGGGCAGGTTGACCGTCTTGGAGATGGCGCCCGACAGGAACGGCTGCGTGGCGGCCATCATCCGCACGTGGCCCATCGGCGCGATCGCGCGCTCACCCATCGCGCAGTCGAACACCTCGTAGTGCTCCTGCTTGAGGCCGGGCGCGTCGACGACGTGGCCGTGCTCGGCGATGTACTCGACGATCGCCTCGATCTGCTCCTGCTGGTAGCGCAGCTGCTTGAGCGCGCGCGGGATCGTCTGGTTGACGATCTGCATCGAGCCGCCGCCGACGAGCTTCTTGAACTTGACCAGCGCCAGGTCCGGCTCGATCCCGGTGGTGTCGCAGTCCATCATCAGGCCGATGGTGCCGGTCGGGGCCAGCAGCGACGCCTGGGCGTTGCGGTAGCCGTTCTTCTCGCCGAGCTTGAGGCACTCCGACCACTGCTTGGACGCCTCAGTGTGGATCTTGGAGTCCATGATGCCGACCGTGCGCAGGTTGTCGTTGGCGGCGGCGTGCTTGCGCATGACGCGCTTGTGCGGCTCGGCGTTGCGGGCATAGCCCTCGTACGCGCCGACGGCCGCGGCCAGCTCCGCGCTGCGGCGGTAGGAGACACCGGTCATCAGGCTCGTGATGGTGCCGGCCACCGCGCGGCCGCCGTCGGAGTCGTAGGCGTGGCCGGTGGCCATGAGCAGAGCGCCCAGGTTGGCGTAGCCGATGCCGAGCTGGCGGTAGGCGCGGGTGGTCTCGCCGATCTTCTCCGTCGGGAAGTCCGCGAAGGTGATCGAGACGTCCATCGCGGTGATGATCAGCTCGGTGAGCTTCACGAAGTTCGCGATGTCGAAGGAGTTGTCGTCCTTCAGGAACTTCAGCAGGTTGATGCTGGCCAGGTTGCAGGAGGAGTTGTCCAGGTGGACGTACTCACTGCACGGGTTGGACGCGGTGATGCGGCCGGTCTCCGGGCTGGTGTGCCAGTCGTTGATCGTGCCGTCGTACTGGATGCCCGGGTCGGCGCACTCCCACGCGGCCTTGGCCATCTTGCGGAACAGGCCCTGGGCGTCGACCTCCTCGATGACCTCGCCGGTCAGGCGGGCGCGCAGGCCGAACTTCTCGCCCTTCTCCACCGCGTGCATGAACTCGTCGGAGACACGCACGGAGTTGTTGGCGTTCTGGTACTGCACGGACACGATGTCCTTGCCGCCCAGGTCCATGTCGTAACCGGCGTCGCGCAGGGCGCGGATCTTGTCCTCTTCGCGGGCCTTGGTGTCGATGAACTCCTCGATGTCGGGGTGGTCGACGTCGAGCACGACCATCTTGGCCGCGCGCCGCGTGGCACCGCCCGACTTGATGGTCCCGGCCGAGGCGTCGGCGCCGCGCATGAAGCTGACAGGGCCGCTGGCCGTACCGCCGCTGGAGAGAAGTTCCTTGGAGGAGCGGATGCGGGACAGGTTGATGCCAGAGCCGGAGCCGCCCTTGAAGATCACGCCCTCTTCCTTGTACCACTCCAGGATCGACTCCATCTGGTCGTCCACGGCAAGGATGAAACACGCGCTGACCTGCTGCGGGGACTGCGTGCCCACGTTGAACCAGACCGGCGAGTTGAAGGCGAAGACCTGGTGCGAGAGCGCGTACTTGAGCTCGTGATCGAAGATCTCGGCGTCCTCGTCCGTGGCGAAGTAGCCGTGCTCGACCGCGGTCTTGGTGTACATGCCGACCACGCGGTCGACCAGCTGCTTCAGGCTCCACTCACGCTGCGGGGTGCCCACGGCGCCCCGGAAGTACTTGGTGGTCACGATGTTGGCCGCGTTGACCGACCAGAACTCGGGGAACTCGACACCCCGCTGCTCAAAATTGACCGACCCGTCGCGCCAGTTGGTCATGACGACGTCACGGCGCTCCCAGGTGATCTCGTCGTAGGGATGCACGCCCGGCTTGGTGAAGATCCGCTTCATCCTCAGACCCTTGCGGGGCTTCTTGCCCCCGCGCGCCACTGAACCGCTTGCCGTCTCCGTCATGACTCCCCCTTCAGGCCCTTGACGGCCGAGCTCGTCGTGCCGGTGCGGCTCGACTCCCTCTCCGTCTTCAACTGTTCGATCTCGGCCTCGAAGTCCGCCAGGCTCTCGAAACCGCGATATACCGATGCGAACCGCAGGTACGCCACCTCGTCCAGCTCCCGCAGCGGGCCCAGGATCGCCAGCCCCACCTCGTTGGAGGGGATTTCCGCCGCGCCCCTGGCCCGGATGACCTCCTCGACCCTCTGCCCCAGCTGGGCCAGGGAGTCCTCGGTCACCGGCCTGCCCTGACAGGCCCGCCGTACGCCCGCGACGACCTTGTCCCGTGAGAAGGGCTCGGTCACCCCGCTACGCTTGCTCACCATCAGCAGGACCGTCTCCTGGGTGGTGAACCTGCGCCCGCACTCCGGACACGTCCGGCGTCGCCTGATGGCCGCGCCGTCGTCCGTGGAGCGGCTGTCGATGACCCTCGTGTCGGGGTGGCGGCAGAACGGACAGTGCACGCTGCTTCGCCTCCTCGAACGGCCGCGTAAAGCGGTTGTCCCCGTACGCTCGCGCACACCCCACGGCGAGCCATGGAGCGGTCACGGAAACACAAGTTGTGGTGAACTACATCGGTGTAACTACTAGATGTTGTGGTCCTAAGTTAGAAGCGCGCGACCATGAACGCAAGTTGGCGCGGCCCTTCCCACCGAAGTCGCTGATCAGCGGGGTGATGGGCGCTTCGGCCGGGCGTGTCGGCGTCAACAAGCGGGGCGAGGCAGGTGTTCCCGGACCTGTTTCCGCAGGTCGGTGGGGTGTTGGCGGGCCCGCCCGCTTGGGCCTTGATGATCTTGCTTGGAGTGCGGGAAGCCCCTGTGCGCCGGGGTTCCGGAGGTTTCCGAGGCCGGTGTGAGAGGTGGTGCACCGGTGCGTCCGTGAGGCTGATGCTCTCCGCCGGGTGCGCGCGCAAAACGCGCGCCCGTTGCCGGGCGCGCGCTCCTGCCTTCAGGTTGTACGGCGATGCGTCCTCAGCGGCCCGAGGGGATGTACAGGCGGGCGCCGGGACGGATCAGGGAGCTCTTCAGCCCGTTCAGCCGCATGATGTCCCGGGCCACGGCGTCGGCGTCGCCCTCAGGGGAGACGGTTCCCGCGATGGTCCACAGGGTGTCGCCGTCCTCGACCACGACCCACGGCAGGCCCGCGGTGCCGGGCAGCGCCTGGCCCGCCGAGGCGAGGCTCACCGCCCGGGTGCCCAGCCACAGGCCGGCCAGGGCGAGCGCGGCCACGACCACCACCAGGGCCGCCCTGCCGCGCCGCGTCAGCCGTACGGGAGGCTTGGGCCGATTGACCCGCACCTCACCCCCGCGCGACCCACCCCCACGCCCAGCACCACCACGCCCGGTCCCATCGCCATTGCCACGACCACGCACGGCACCCCCGCTTTCGGCACCACCACGTCCTTTGGGTCTGCCTTTGCGCGGGATCGGCTGGGTGTCGTGCGTTCGGGTGTCCCCGGGAGCCCCCGTGGCCCCGGCGACCCTGTTCCGCGCACGCTCCTGGCGGCCTCGCGACCGCCCGCCGTTCCTCGAACCGCCCCGGGCACGCTCCTGGCGACGGCGCGGCCGTTCACCCGAACTCCCGCGACCGTCCGCAGACCCGTCACCCGGCACAGACGGGCCACGCGGCACAGACCCCTCGGACCGCGTGCGCCCGTCACCCCGCGCAGGGCTGTCACCCCGCGCAGGGCTCTCAAGTCGCGGGCCGGGGCCCGTGCCTGTGGGCTCCGTGCGTGGTGGTGGGACCAGCCAGAGGGTCGGGCCGCCCGGACGGCCGCGGCGCACGCGGCCGGGACGCGAGCCCTGCCCGGCCGTGCGCGCCGCGGCCCGCTCCGCGGGGTCCCCCGGGCCGCCGTTGTTCGAACGCCCGGCGCCCCGGTTGTTCGAACGGTGGCGCTCGGCGCTCTCTGCTGCGCGCCGGGCGTCGGCCAGGACGATGTCGGCGATCAGCGTGAGCCCCTGGACGTCGTCGCTGGTCGATGATGTGGTTGTGGTCGCTCGCACGATTGGCCTCCCGCCCCTGTGGCCTTAGCAAAAGGCCCAATAAAGATCGGCAAATCGAACACGGTGTCGATCGAACTCCCGTACGATGTTGTACACCACGCTGGCGACATTTTCGAGGAAGACTCGAACAATTGTTTGAGGATGATCTTCGACGGCGATATCGTCGCTGTGTGCGACATGAAGACCACAGACCGGCAGGCGCGCCGAAGAGGCCGCCCACCGGGCGAGGAGGAGAGCATGAGCGAGCGGGATGACGCAAACGGGGTCAGCGACCTCGCGGTGCGCCGGCGTGACTCCCTGGGCCTGACCCCACGGCAGCGCAAGATCCTCGAGGTGATCCGCGATTCCGTCCAGCAGCGCGGTTATCCCCCGTCCATGCGGGAGATCGGCGAGGCCGTCCAGCTGACGAGCACGTCCAGCGTGTCGCACCAGCTGACGGCCTTGCAGCGCAAGGGCTACCTGCGCCGCGACCCCCACCGTCCGCGCGCGCTGGAGGTCCGCCTGCCCGGCGAGCCGGTCCTGTGGGTCGATCCCGACGCCAACGACGACGAGCCCGCGGTGAGCCGCCCGACCGCGGCGTACGTCCCGCTGGTCGGCCGCATCGCCGCCGGTGGCCCGATCCTGGCCGAGGAGAGCGTCGAAGACGTCTTCGCCCTCCCCAAGCAGCTCGTCGGCGAGGGCACGCTCTTCCTCCTCCAGGTATCCGGTGACTCGATGATCGAGGCCGCGATCGCCGACGGCGACTGGGTCGTGGTCCGCCAGCAGCCGGTGGCGGAGAGCGGAGACATCGTGGCCGCCATGATCGACGGCGAGGCCACGGTGAAGACCTTCAAGCGCAAGGACGGCCACGTCTGGCTGGTCCCCCACAACTCCAACTACGACCCCATCCCGGGCGACGAGGCCAGCGTCCTGGGCAAGGTGGTAGCCGTCCTCCGCCGCCTCTGACCCACAGGGCCCGGCACCACACCGGGCCCTCCCCAGCCCCCCTTCGCCTCCCGACTCTCCCTCCGCTGTTCCCTCTCGCGGCTCCCGTCTCCCCTCGCGGCTCCCCGTCCCCCCTCCTGGTTCCGGCTCCCCTTGACGCGTGCGGCTCCTCCTTGACGCGCGCCGATACCGCTGAAGTGAGGGCTCCTCCTGAGGGCACGCGCCGCCCTGCCGTTTGGGGGCCATGGTGGTCTGCGCCGCATAAGTGCTCTCTGGCCTGCGGCTTCCGCGGGTCGCGCCGGGTAGGCAGTGGGGTTCAGGTGAGCATGCGGTCGTCTGCGCCGGACACGTAGCGCCACCTGCCCGGAGGCTTCCGTGGCTGCGCCCAGTGGTGGGTGCGGTGCGTGGGTCGCGCCGGGGCACCTGCGCCGGGTAGGTGCGGTGGGTACCGGGTCGGGTGGGTGCGGTCATGCCGAGTAGGTGCGGTGGATGCCGGGTCGGGTGGGTGCGGTGGATGCCGGGTCAGGTGGTGCGGTCGTGCCGGGTCGAGTCAGGGTCAGGTCGGGGTCAGGGGCGGGTAGGGAGGTGGGCGGGTTTTGGCTCTGTCGGGAAATGTCGTGAAAAATACAATGCTCGGGTGAAACGTGATGGGTTGAAGTGGAGCAAGGTCGCGCCGGGTGTGATTCCGGCCTGGGTGGCGGACATGGATCTGCCCACCGCTCCGGCCGTCGTCGAGGCGCTCAAGGCTCGGGCGGAGGGTGATCTCGGCTATCCGACCTGGCTGGACAACCACCAGGCCGGTCCCATGTCCGAGGCGTTCGCCGAGCGCATGACCGCCAAGTTCGGGTGGGCTCCCGACATCGGTCACTGCCGCACCTACAGCGACCTCAACCAGGCCCTCCAGGTGTTCCTGCAGGTCTGGACGCGCCCCGGGGACGGGGTGGCGGTTCATACACCTACCTACCACCCGTTCCTGGGCACACTTTCCGGAATGAACCGTCCGATGCGCCCGATCCAGCTCGAACCCGACGGCGAGTCGTGGCGGTTCGAGGTGCCGGATCTGCGCGGATGCCGGGTGCTGCTGCTGGTCAACCCGCACAACCCCACCGGACGTGTCTTCACCCGCGCCGAGCTGGAACTCCTGGCCGAGCACGCGGTCCGCCACGACCTGCTGGTGATCTCCGACGAGATCCACGCCGACCTCGTGTACGCCCCCCACCGGCACATCCCGTTCGCCACCATCCTCCCGGAACGCACCGTCACCCTGACCTCGGCCACCAAGGCGTTCAACCTGGGCGGGATCCGCTGCTCGATCGCCCACGTCGGCGCGCCCGAGGTCCGCAAGGCTCTCGAGGAGCAGCCTCCCTTCGTGTACGGCTCCGCCCACCTGTTCGGCGTCGAGGCCACGGTGGCGGCCTGGCGGCACGGCGACACATGGCTGGCGGACACGCTCGCCCTCCTGGACCGCAACCGGCACACCCTCGCCGCCCGCCTCCCGGGCACGGTGAGCTACCGGGAACCGGAGGCCACGTACCTGGCCTGGCTGGACGTCGGCCGTCCGGGCGTGGCCGACGTCCTGGAGCGCGAGGCCAAGGTGCTGCTGAACGACGGAGCCGCCTTCGGCCCCGGTGGTGACGACTACGTGCGGCTCAACTTCGCCACCACCGAGGACACCGTGGCCCAGATCCTGGACCGCATCGTGCCGGTCCTAGCCTGAGATGCCAGTCCTGGCCTGATATGCCGTCCTGGCCTGAGATGCCGGTTCTCGCGTGAGATGCCGCTCCTAGCCTGAAAGCCGCTCCTAGGGGAGGAGGAGAAGCTGAGGAAAGGTCAGGCGAGGGGCGGCAGGTCGGGCGGCGTCGCCGGAGGGTGTTCCTCCAGCGCGGCCAAGGCCAGCTCCACCGCCTTCTCCAGCTGCGGGTCCCGCCCCGCCACCCGGTCCTGCGGCGTCATGACCACCTCGATGTCCGGGTCGACGCCGTAGTTCTCGACCCCCCAGCCGTGTCCCCCCTCCAGCCAGAACGAGTACCGGGGCTGGGTGACCACGGTGCCGTCGACCAGCGAGTACCGGGAGTCGATCCCGATGACGCCGCCCCACGTCCGCGTCCCGACCAGCGGGCCGATGCCGCGGATCTTGATGCCGGCGCTGACGATGTCGCCGTCGGAGCCGGCGAACTCGTCGGTGACGGCGACGATCGGGCCGCGGGGGGAGTCCTCGGGGTAGCGGCGGGGTTCGTAGCCGCGGGCGCGCGCCCAGCCGGACACCCGCCGGGACAGCTTCTCCAGCACCAGCTCGGAGGTGTGACCGCCGCCGTTCTCCCGCACGTCCACGACGAGGCCGTCGTGGTCCATCTCGGTACGCAGGTCGCGGTGGAACTGCGCCCACCCGGCGGCGACCATGTCGGGAACGTGCAGGTAGCCGAGCCGCCCGCCGGACAGCTCGTGGACGCGGGCCCGCCGGCTCTCGACCCACTCGTGGTAGCGCAGCTGGGTCTCGTCGGTGATCGGGGTGACGACGACGCGGCGCGGGTCGCCGCCCGAGGCCGGCCGTACCGTGAGCTCGGTGGGCTGGCCGGCGGTGCCGGCGAGGGAGGCGAGCGGGCCGCGCACGGGGTCGACGGGGCGGCCGCCGACGGCGAGGATCGCGTCGCCCTCGCGGACGGCGACGCCGGGCGCGAGCAGCGGCGAGCGCGCGTCGTGGTCGGAGCTCTCGCCGGGCAGGATGCGGGTGACGCGCCAGGCGCCGTCTTCGTCGCGGGCCAGGTCGGCGCCGAGCAGGCCCTGGCGGCGGCGGGGGTCGACGCCGGTGCCGTTGGCGCGGGCGTAGGCGTGGGAGGTGCCGAGTTCGCCCTGTACCTCCCAGAGCAGGTCGATCAGCTCGGAGTAGGAGCCGATGCGCTCGACGAGCGGGGCGTAGCGGTCGAGCATGCCCTGCCAGTCGACGCCGTTCATGTCCGCGCGCCAGAAGTGGTCGCGCATGAGGCGGCCGGCCTCGTGGTAGCTCTGGCGCCATTCCGCGACGGGGTCGATGGTGACGCCGACGCGGTCGAGGTCGATGGTGACGACCTCGTCGCCTTCGCCGGCGGCGCGGGTCTGCAGGCCGTTCTTGCCGTTGGTGACCAGGCGGCCGCCGTCGGAGCTGACCTCGAACGCCCGGTACTCCTTGCCGAGCTCGGCCTTGGCGCGCTTCTTGAGGTCGTAGCGCTCCAGCACGACCTCGGGGGTGACGTCGCTGCCGTCGCCGAGCTGGCCGGTCAGCGGGTGGCGCAGCCACAGCAGGGCGTCCTTGGCGGTGCGCAGGTTGCCGTAGCGGCCGGCGGGCACCGGGACGGGCACGACGCGGGCGGCGAGACCTTCGGCGTCGACCTCGGTGCGCGGCGGCGTGTCGCCGTTCTTCTTGTCCTTGGCGTCCTTGGAGCCCTTGTCGTCGTCCTCGCCGTTGAAGCCGCGCCCCTGGAGGCTCGGGTCGAAGGGGCTGGGCGTGGTGGCCTGCAGCGGCACGATGTACGGCCGGCACGCATTGGGGAAGGACAGGTCGAAGACGTGCGAGTCGTAGACCGGATCGAAGGTCCGCATGGACAGGAACGCCAGGTGCTTGCCGTCCTTGGTGAAGACCGGCGAGTAGTCGGAGAAGCGCGGCTGCGTCACCTCCAGCGTGGCGGTCCCGTCGACCCGCCCGACCTTGATCTGCGACAGCGGCTCCGGGTGCGGGTGAACCCAGGCGAGCCAGGCGGAGTCGGGCGAGAAGGCCAGGTCGCCGATGTCGCCGTGGGCGGTTCTGTCGAGTTCGCGCAGGGTGCCGTTGTCGAGGTCGACGGCGAGCAGGCGGCCGTCGTGGGTGGCGACGGCGGCGTGCTTGCCGTCGGGCGCGGCGGCCAGTTCGAGCACCCGTCCGAGCTCGCCCGCGGCCAGGGTGCGGATCTCGCCGCCGGGCACTCCGGTCTCCAGCGCGTCCTCGCCGGTGGCGTCGGAGACCCAGATGGCGCGGCCGTCGGCGTCGAGGGTGCGCGGGAGCCGTACCCGCACGCCTGCTTCGGCGCGTAGCGCGCCGGCGGGTCCGTCGCGGTGGGTCACCCAGTGCGCGGTGCCGCGGATCTCGATCGCGCTGGCCCGTCCGGTCGCGTCGGGCGAGAAGCCGCCGACGCGGCTGGGCGCCGGGCGCTTGGCGCGCGCCGGGCGCGGCCCGCCAAGCGAGATGTCCAGCTTGTACGGCTCCGCAGCCAGATCCTCCAGCAGCCAGAGGTCCCCGGCATGGCTGTAGACCACGCGCTGCCCGTCGGTGGCCGCGTGCCGGGCGTAGAAGTCGTCGTGCGTGGTGTGCCGGCGCACGTCGGAACCGTCGGCCAGGGCGGAGTAGAGGTTGCCGGTCCCGTCCTCGTCGTTGAGGAACGCCAGGCGTTCCCCCACCCACATGACCGACCAGTACGGCGAGAGCCGATCGGCGAACAGCCGCTCGAACTCGCCGTCGCCGTCGGCGTCCACCCAGATCTTGCCCGCGGTCCCGCCGCGGTAGCGCTTCCACTGCGACGGCTCGCGCCACACCGCGGAGACCACCGCGACCCGCTCACCGTCGACGGCCGCCTCGCTGACCCACCCGTACGGCAGCCGCGTGGCGGGACCGCCGTCGAGCGGCACGGAGTACGCCCAGGTCCGGCTCCGCCCGGCTTCGCCCGCCGCGGTCACGGCCAGCACGTTCCCGTCGGCGGTCCAGCCGCGTACGCCGGTCGTGCTGTTGCCCCAGAACGTCAGTCTGTCGACCGCCGCATCGTCGATCTCGGCGGCGAAGGCTTCCGGCGCGCCTTCGCGTGCGCCGGTCCAGGCGATGCGGGTACCGTCGGGAGAGAAGCGCGGGGAACTGACCGGGATGCGGTCGGCGGTGAACCGCCACGCGCGGCCACCGCTCAGCGGAGCGAGCCAGACATCGTCGTCGGCGACGAAGGTGACCAGGTCACCGTGCAGATGCGGGTATCTCAGGTATGCGCCATTTGTCACATCTGAACCCTAGTGCTCGGTCCGCGGCGACGGCTCGTGCTCGCTCCCAGCGAACAGCTCGCTAAAGCGGTCTAGTCCAGGAACAGAGGATGAAGTAGCGTCTCCACCGCAGACAGCTAAAGCGATTTAGCATCGAGGAGAGCTTCATGACCCGTCGTCTGTTACCCCTGCTGTGCGGGGTCCTGGTCGCGACCGCCCTCGTCGCCCTCCCCGCACGGGCCGCCGCCCCCGGCGACCAGCCGTACGCCTCGTACTGGCATCCCGGCACCATCCTGTCCTGGAACCCGGCGAGCGATCCCGACGCCCGGTTCAACCGGTCGAGCGTTCCGCTGCGGCCCCGCGTCTCGGACCCGGCGCTGAAGGCCAACGCCAACGCCCGCGCCGGTGAGGGCCGCGTCGCCGCGCTGGCCGCCTTCGCCCCCACCTCCGGCAACCCCTCCCAAGGCGGGCTCGACCCCAACTACTACGCCTTCACCTACTGGCAGTACATCGACACGCTGGTCTTCTGGGGCGGCTCGGCCAGTGAGGGCCTGATCCTCGCCCCCAACGGCCCCGTGATCGACGCCGCCCACCGCAACGGCGTCAGGGTCTACGGGACCGTCTTCTTCCCGCCCACCGCCTACGGCGGCCAGATCCAGTGGGTACGGGACTTCGTCCAGAAGCAGGGCTCCACCTACCCCGTCGCCGACAAGCTCGCCCAGGTGGCCCAGCACTACGGCTTCGACGGCTGGTTCGTCAACCAGGAGACCGCCGGCGGCGACGCCGCGCTGGCCACCGAGATGCGCAACGTGATCTCCTATCTGCGCGCCAAAAACATGCAGGTCATGTGGTACGACGCCATGACCGAGTCCGGCGCCATCTCCTGGCAGGACGCGCTGACCAGCGCCAACGACAGCTTCTTCCAGGCCTCGAACAACATGTTCATCGACTTCGGCTGGTCGGGCCTGACCTCCTCGCGCGACCTGGCCCGCACGATGGGGCGCAGCGAGTTCGACCTGTACAGCGGCATCGACACCGAGGCGAACGGCTACAACACCGGCGTCAACTGGAACGCGGTCTTCCCCGGCGGCGGGCCGCACGTGACCTCGCTGGGCATCTACCGCCCCGAGTGGACGTGGAAGTCCGCGAGCGGCCCCGCCGACTTCCGCACCCGCGACTCCCGCTACTGGGTGGGCGCCAACGCCGACCCGTCGAACACGGGCACCACCTCGGCCTGGAAGGGCCTGGCCCATTACGTGGCCGAGTCGAGCCCGGTCACCGGCAAGCCGTTCGTCACCGGATTCAACACCGGTCACGGCGACTTCTACAACGTCGGCGGGGTCCGGGTGCGTACCGGGGGCTGGAACAACCTGTCCGTCCAGGACGTGCCGCCCACCTACCGCTGGGTCATCGCCTCCTCAGGCACCAAGCTCACCCCGTCGATCGACTACGGCGACGCCTACGAGGGCGGCTCCTCGCTCCGCCTGACCGGCACCCTCGACGCCGCCAACACCCTGCGCCTGTACCAGACGCGCCTGCCGGTGGCGGCCGACACCAAGCTGTCGGTCGTGGTGAAGGCGCCCGCCGCGGGGCCCACCCGGCTCAAGGCGGCCGTGGCCTTCACCGACGCCCCCTCCACCTTCGTGCCGCTGGACCTCGGCTCGACCGGCGGCAACGGCTGGGAACGCAAGACGCTCGACCTGTCCGCCTACGCGGGCCGTACTCTCGCCCAGGTGGGCCTGCGCGCCGAAGGTGCGGCGGGCGCCTACGACGTCAGGGTCGGCCGGCTCGCGGTCTACGACGGCGCGGTCGACGTGCCCGGCGCCCCCTCCGGGCTCACCGTGCTCGGCGCCACCGACGTCTCCCCCGCCCGCAAGTCGCTCCGCCTGAGCTGGACCGGCTCGGGCAGCCCCCACCACTACGACCTCTACCGCCGCGATCCCGACGGCACCCGCACCTACCTGGGCGCCACCCCGGGCCAGGCCTTCTTCGTGCCGCAGCTCGACCGCGCCGGATCCGAGGCGAGCACCACGCTCGACGTGGAGGCGGTCAGCGCCGAGTACGGCCGCTCGGCCCCCGCCAGCACCACGATCTCCTGGTCCGGCACCGGCGAGGCGAACCTGGCGCTGAACCGCCCGGCCACCGCCTCGGGTCAGTGCAACCCGAACGAGGGCCCGGCCAAGGCGGTCAACGGCAGCGTGGGCGGCGGCAACACCGACAAGTGGTGCGCCCTGACCGCGGCCAAGTGGATGGAGGTGGATCTCGGCGCGCCCAAGGCCCTGACCAGGTTCACCGTCAGGCACGCGCAGGCGGGCGGCGAGTCCGCCTCCTGGAACACCCGGGCCTACACCATCCAGGTCCGCGCATCCGCCTCGGACGCCTGGACCACCGCGGTCACGGTCGCGGCCAACACCGCCGCCGTCTCCGACCACCCGGTGGCGTTCACCGCCCGCCACGTCCGCCTGAACGTCACCACACCCGCCCAGAACGGCGACCCGGCGGCCCGGATCTACGAGTTCGAGGCCTGGGGAGGCTAGAAGCCCTGGGCCCAGCCCCGCTGCGCGGCCTGCCAGCCGAGCTGGACGCGGGTCCGCACGCCCGCCAGGTCCATGAGCTGCCTGATGCGCCGCTGCAGCGTGCGCAGGGACAGACCGAGCCGGCCGGCGACCGCCTCGTCGGTCAGCTTGGCCGGCCACTCCTGCGTCGTGCCCGACAGCCCGATGCGCGCCACCGGCCCGCGCACGTCGCCCGCCAGGTCCGTACGCACGTCGTAGTCGAGTTGCAGCAGCGGGATGTCCACGTTGAACGGCCCGTCCGGGTCGTTGGCGCCGGAGGAGAACCCCCACTCGGTGCGCGCGCGGGTCGAGGTCCGCCGCGTCCCGCCGTCCCCGGCGCTGTCCAGCACCAGCCGGTACGGCAGCGCCGCCGGCGAGTCGTCGGGAAGAGGTGTCGAGGGGCATGCGACCGATCCAACGCCGCCCCGATCGGCCCGGCCGAGACGGCGGCCCGGCGGAAACCCGCCTTGGCGGCGACCCGCCACCTAACCGCGGGTCACGTACGCGTTGACCTCCCCGGCAAGCTCGATCTGATGCAGGAAGTCGCTGCCGTCGATGCCGAAGCCGACCTCGGCCGCGCCCGCCTCGGCGAAGGCCGCGACCCGTTCCGCCGCCTCCCGCGGGGGTCCGCTCACCGTGGCCTCGCGGATCTCCTCGGGCGAGAGCTGGAAGAATCCGGCGAGCTGGGCCTCCATCGCCCGCTTCGCCTCGGGGTCGTCGCCCAGGACGGCGTGCACACCCACGTGGACGAAGGGGGCGGGCCTGCCGTACTCGTCGGCGAACTCCTTCAGCCTGGCCACGGCCGCCTGGAGCTGGGCGGGTGTCAGCCCGGAGGGCAGCCAGCCGTCGGCGTAGCGTGCCACCCGCCGCAGGCCGGCCTCGCCGGTGCCGGAGCCGACCAGCAGGGGCGGCACCGCCGTCCCGGGGGCCAGGGTCACCTCCGGGCCGTCACCCACCGGGGTGGGGCGGCCGGCGATCAGGCCGGGCAGCGCGCGCAGGGCCTCGTCGGCGGCCCGGCCGCGGTTCGTGCCGGTGGCGCCGATCGCGATCCAGAACGGCGAGCCGGGAAAGCCCCCGATCCCCACGCCCAGCCGGACCCTGCCCCGCGAGAGGTACTGCAGGGTCTGCACCTGCGCCGCCATCATCGCCACCGGCCGGGTGGGCGCCGACAGCACCCCGAAGTCCAGCGTGATCCGCTCGGTGACGGCGGCGGCCGTGGCCAGCGTGACCACGCTCTCCAGCGCGAGCGTCCCGTCCCCGATGAGCACGTCGGCGGCGCCCAGGGAGTCGAGGCCGGCCTCCTCGGCCAGCCGCGCCGCGCGGGCCACGCCGTCGGGGCCGAGCGTTTCTATCTCCTGCATCGTCGGAAGCCCGACGCCGATCTTCACCATGGATCCACTGTGCAACCTCAATTCGGCTTGAGGTCAAATCCTGTCGAGAAGGGGCCGGGCCGTTCGTGTAGAAGGTGACCGAGGGAAGGACAAGAGGATGAACTACCTGCTGGCGATCTACCAGCCCGACGGCGAGCCGCCGGAGGGACTGCTGGACGAGGTGCTGCCGCGCGTCGTCGCCTGGGACGACGAGGTCAAGGCGGCCGGGCAATGGGTGTTCGCCGCCGGGCTGCACCTGGCCTCGACCGCGACCGTCGTGCGCGCCAAGGACGGCGACGTGCTCATGACCGACGGGCCGTTCACCGAGGGCAAGGAACATCTCGGCGGCTTCACCGTGATCAGCGCCCCCGACCTGGACGACGCCCTGGCGTGGGCGGGCAAGCTGGCGAAGGCCGTCGGCCTGCCGATCGAGGTGCGCCCGATCCACGGTGACTGACCAGGTCGAACGCGTCTTCCGCGAGGAGTACGGCCGTGCGGTCGCGGTCCTGGTCCGCTCCTTCGGCGACATCGACCTCGCCGAGGAGGCGGTCCAGGACGCCTTCGCGACCGCGCTGCGCCGCTGGCCGGAGGAGGGTCCGCCGCCCAGCCCGTCCGGATGGATCATCACCACCGCCCGCAACCGGGCCATCGACCGGCTGCGCCGGGAGTCCTCTCGCCAGGACCGGCACGCGCAGGCCGCGCTCCTGCGCGCCCGCGAGGAGCCGCCCGCCGAGGAGGGGCCCGTGCGCGACGAACGGCTGCGCCTGATCTTCACCTGCTGCCATCCCGCCCTGGCCAGGAACGTCCAGGTCGCGCTCACGCTGCGGCTGCTCGGCGGGCTCACCACCGCCGAGATCGCGCGGGCGTTCCTGGTGCCGGAGCCGACGATGGCCCAGCGTTTGGTCCGTGCGAAGGGCAAGATCCGCGACGCGAAGATCCCCTACCGGGTGCCGAAGGAGTCCGACCTGCCCGACCGGCTGCGTTCGGTGCTGGCCGTCGTCTACCTCATCTTCAACGAGGGCCACCTGGCCAGGGAGGACCTCTGCGCCGAGGCGATCCGGCTCGGGCGGCTGCTGGCCGCGCTGATGCCGGACGAGCCCGAGGTGATCGGGCTGCTGGCGCTCATGCTGCTGATCGAGGCGCGGCGGGCCGGCCGTACCGGGGAGTCGGGTGAGCTGGTCCCGCTCGCCGCGCAGGACCGCGCGCGGTGGGACCGCGCGCTCGTGGCAGAAGGCCGTGAGCTGGTACGGCGGTGCCTGCGCCGCGACCGCCCGGGCCCGTACCAGATCCAGGCGGCGATCAACGCGGTCCACAGCGACCCGCCGCCGACGGACTGGGCGCAGATCCTGGCCCTGTACGACCAGCTGATCGCGCTGGCCCCGACCCCCGTCGTGGCGCTGAACCGGGCGGTCGCGCTCGCCGAGGTCCGGGGAGCCGCCGCGGCGCTGCCCCTGGTCGAGGAGCTGCCGCTGGACGGCTATCACGTCTTTCACGCCGTCCGCGCCGACCTGCTGCGCCGCCTGGGCAGGAATGCCGAGGCGGCGCCGGCCTACGAACGGGCGATCGCGCTCACCGGCAGCGCGGCGGAGCGCACGTTCCTGCGGGGCCGGCTGGCGGCCCTGCGGTGACGTCCGTCCGGGTCAGGGGACGATGTTGACCAGCTTCGGCGCGCGGACGATCACCTTGCGGGGCTCGCCCGACAGGTGCGCCCGCACCTTCTCCGAGGCCAGCGCCAGCGCGCGCAGGTCACTCTCGGAGATGTCGGGGGCCACCTCCAGCCGGTCGCGGACCTTGCCCGCCACCTGCACCACGGCGGTCACCGACTCCTCGACCAGCAGCGCGGGATCGGCCACCGGCCAGCCTGCCAATGCCACCGAGCCGGTACGGCCCAGTCGCTCCCAGCCCTCCTCGGTGGTGTAGGGCGCGACCAGCGACAGCATGACCGCCAGCGACTCGGCCGCCTCGCGCACCGCGGGATCGCCCGCGCCGGGGCCGGAGTCGATGGCCTTGCGGGCGGCGGAGGTCAGCTCCATCAGGCGGGCGATCGCCACGTTGAACCGGTAGGACTCGATCAGCTTGGTGACCTCGTCGATGGTCTTGTGGGTGACCTTGCGCAGCGCCGGGTCGCCCTGCGAGAAGTCGGCGCCGGCCTCACTGGCGACCTCGTCCATCACGCGGAAGGCGCGGGCCAGGTACTTCTGCGAGGCCTGCGGCGAGACGTCGGCCCAGTCGATGTCGTCCTCGGGCGGGCTGGCGAACAGCATCGTCAGCCGGACCGCGTCGACGCCGAAGTCGTCGATCTGCTTACCCAGGTCGACGCCGTTGCCCAGGGACTTCGACATGGCCTTGCCGCCGTTGATCACCTGGCCCTGGCCCAGCTGGCGCATGAACGGCTCGGTGAAGTCGACCATGCCCATGTCGTGCAGCACCTTGACGAAGAAGCGCGAGTACAGCAGGTGCAGGACCGCGTGCTCCACGCCGCCGACGTACATGTCGATCGGGCCCCACTCGCGGATCTTCTCCACGTCGAACGGGCCGTCGGTGTAGGTGGGGTCGGTGTAGCGCAGGAAGTACCAGGCGGAGTCGACGAAGGTGTCCATGGTGTCGGTGTCGCGCTTGGCGGCGCCGCCGCACTTGGGACAGGCGACGTTGACCCACTCGGTGGCACCGGCCAGCGGGGAGATGCCCTTGGGGGCCAGCGCCTCGCCGCGCAGGTCGGGCAGCGTGACCGGCAGCTGGTCGTCGGGGACCGGCACCTCGCCGCAGTCGGGGCAGTGGATGATCGGGATCGGCGTCCCCCAGAAGCGCTGACGCGACAGCAGCCAGTCGCGCAGGCGGAAGTTGATCGCGCCCTTGCCCCGGCCGTCGGTCTCCAGGCTCCGGATGATCGTGGCGATGGCCTCGGTCTTGCTCAGGCCGTCGAGCGGGCCGGAGTTGACCAGCGTGCCCTCGCCGGGGGTGGCCTCGCCGGTCTCGCCGGGGTCGGCCAGCCCGGTGTGCACGACGACCCGCACCGGCAGGCCGAACTTCAGCGCGAAGTCCAGGTCGCGCTGGTCGTGCGCGGGCACCGCCATGATCGCGCCGTGGCCGTAGTCGGCCAGGACGTAGTCGGCCGCCCAGACCGGGATGCGCTCGCCGTTGACCGGGTTGATCGCGTGGCGGCCCAGGAAGACGCCGCTCTTGTCCTTGTCGGTGGACATGCGCTCGATGTCGCTGAGCTTGGCGACCTCGGCCCGGTAGGCCTCGAACTCGGCGCGGTGCTCGTCGGTGACGATCTCGTCGGCCAGCGCGGCGTCCACGGCGACCACGAAGAACGTGGCGCCGAACAGGGTGTCGGGGCGCGTGGTGAAGACGTGGACCGGCTCCTCGCGGCCCTCGATCTCGAACAGCACGTCGGCGCCCTCGGAGCGGCCGATCCAGTTGCGCTGCATCGTCAGCACGCGCTCCGGCCAGCCGCCCTCCAGCTGGCTCATGTCGTCCAGCAGGCGCTGCGCGTAGTCAGTGATCTTGAAGTACCACTGCGTCAGCTCGCGGCGCACGACCTCGGCGCCGCAGCGCTCACACTTGCCGGCCACGACCTGCTCGTTGGCCAGCACGGTCTGGTCGTTGGGGCACCAGTTGACCAGTCCGCCCTTGCGGTAGGCCAGGCCGCGCTCGAAGAAGCGGTTGAACAGCCACTGGTTCCAGCGGTAGTACTCGGGGTCGCTGGTGTGCAGGCGGCGCGACCAGTCGAAGGAGATCGCGTAGCGCTTGAAGGAGTTGGCCTGGACGTCGATGTTGGCGTAGGTCCACTCGGCCGGGTGGGCGTTCCGCTTGATCGCGGCGTTCTCGGCGGGCAGGCCGAAGGAGTCCCAGCCGATGGGGTGCAGGACGTTGTAACCCTGCTGGAACCAGTAGCGGGCGACGACGTCGCCGATGGCGAAGACCTCGCCGTGGCCCATGTGAAGGTCACCGGAGGGGTAAGGGAACATGTCCAGCATGTAGCGGCGCTCGCGGGGGTCGGCGGCGTCCTCGCTGGCCCGGAACGGGTCCTGCTCCTCCCATCGCTGCTGCCACTTGGCCTGCAGCGCCTGCGGGTCGTACTCACTCACGGCGGTGTCCTTCTGGTTTGATTCTGACCCCATAAGAAAACCCCTCGTATGACAACGAGGGGTAGCCGCGACGGCGAGATCTCAGGGCCGTCGCGGCCCGCTAAGAAGCAGGGTCGCGGAACGCATAGGTCAAGCCTAGCGCACGTCTTCGGAAGAATGAGGGGACTACGCCTGGGGCACCCGGCAGAATGGGCCCTTCAGGTCCTATGAGACCTCGTTGAGATCTATCCGTTGTGACCTCATATGTCCCATTAGAATACTCTCGTCGCCGTGGCCAACCCTGCTGAGCCTGACCGATCAGCGGCCGACCTGCCGATGCAGGATCCGCCGACGGATCCGCACGGCTTCGCACGTTTCCCTGCGGAAGACCACGGGCCACATGAGATCATGCCGGATGCGTCTAATCCGGACATAACCTCGGGAGGTACGGCAGCAATGGCAACGGAGAATTCCGGAGCACCACACTTGCCGCCATCCTGGCCCGAGGTGCCCACGTCCTGGCCGGAGGCTCGCGACGAGGTGCCGACCTCATGGCCGGAGGCGGGACCGCCGCCGCAGCCCACCTGGCCGGAACCACCGCAGCGTGACCCACTCGGCGGCAGGGACCCCTTGGTCGATCCTCGCGACCCCTTGGGTGACCTGTCGGGTGGCAGACGGAGCCGGGACGCACAGGGAATGAGAGACCAGCAGAACATGCGTGATCAGCAGGGTACGCGCGAGCAGCCTCCCGTCCGGGATCCGCTGCCCGCCTGGTCCGACACCCCCGCGCCGGCCCCCTGGCCGGAGACCGCCCAGCCCGGCGGCGCGCACTCCGCCCCGCAGAACCCCTTGGCACAGAACCCTTTGACGCAGAGCCCGTCCGGGCAGAACCCTTCGGCACAGCAGAACCCTTCGGCACAGCAGAGCCCGGGGCAGCAGGTGTGGCCGGAGATGCCGCCGCCCGCCGACGGAGCCTGGTCCAACCTGTCCAGCCCCGCCCCCTGGCCCCCGGCCGGACCGCCGCAGAAGGACCCGTGGCCCCCGGCCGCGCCGCCGCCGGCGGGCGCCCAGCCCGACCCGCGCGCCTGGCAGCAGGACGGCCGCCCCGACGCTCCGGCCTGGCAGCCCGACGGACGCACGGAGACCCCGGGATGGCAGCCCGAGGGGCAGCCGGTTCAGCAGGCGGCGCCCAAGGGCGACCCCATGGACCGGACGATCACCTACAACGAGGCCTACCCCACCCCCGCCGCCCCGCCGCAGGAGCCGGATGAGCACGGCCAGCAGGGCCAGCACGCCCGGCCGGGCTCCAACCTGAGCCGCGACCCGTCCGACCCCGACCGCCCGTTCGTCACCGCGGGCCAGATCAGCGGCTCGCGCACCCCTCCGCCCGAGCGTCAGCAGGAGCTCTGGAACACCGTCTTCGGCGACAACTACCAGGAGATGGGCGACGACGGCAAGGAGTCGCTCGACGAGCCGGGCAAGCCGGTGTGGCTGTTCGCGCTGGCCGCCTCGGTCGCGGTGGCCCTGGTGGCCGCGCTGGTGTGGGCGTTCGTCGCGGGACCGCTGGCCAGCGAGAGCGAGCCCACGGACCCGCCCGCCGCCAAGCCCCAGGCCAGCGGCAAGCCCACACCCACCAAGCCGTCCACCACGATCGGCCCGCTGAAGCGCTTCCCCGGCAAGGCGGCCCCGGTCATGGGCGTGGTCCCCGACCAGCAGGCCGGCATCTCGGTGCCCCGCCTGGGCGGCACCTGGCTGCTCGACCAGCGGCCCCTGGTGAAGACCACCTACGGCTACGACACCCGCCAGTACGTCCAGGTCGGCACCGACACCTACGCCAACCTGATGACCGGCCCGCTCCCCCAGCGCCTGGCCGCCTCCTACACCTCCAAGGACGACCTGGAGCCGGTGATCAAGCAGGTCGTGCTGAGCGCCCGCAAGCGTTTCTTCCCCGAGGACAACAAGGTCAGGAAGATCGCCCAGCAGCCGCTCAAGATCAACGGCTCGACCGGCCGCCTGATCGCCTACGAGCTGACCTCCGGCACCGGCAAGGCCACGATCGTGACCGCGGCCATCAACACGGCCAACGAGCTTCCGGCCATCGTCTACATGTCCGTCCCCGGCGACGCCAAGCGGCTCCTGCCCGACATCAACACCGTGGTCAAGCAGATCAAGGTGACCAACCCGGCCCCCTGACCCTCAGAACGTGCACTCCATGTGCTTGATGCCGTTGATGAAGCTGGAGTGCAGCCGGTCCGGGTGACCGGCCTCCAGCTGGGGGACGCGGCGCAGCAGTTCGCGCAGCATCACGGTGATCTCCCGGCGGGCCAGGTGGGCGCCCAGGCAGAAGTGGGGGCCGGGCCCGCCGTACCCGACGTGGGGGTTGGGGTCGCGGGTGATGTCGAAGGCGTACGGGTCGGTGAAGACGCGCTCGTCGCGGTTGGCGGCCCAGTAGAACAGGACGACCTTCTCGCCCTCGCGGTACAGGTTGCCGTTCATCTCGTGGTCGCGGGTGACCTTGCGGCGCATGAAGTTCACCGGCGAGGCCAGCCGGACGATCTCCTCGACGGCGCCGGGCAGGCGGGCCTCGGTGTCCTCCAGGAGGAGGGCGCGCTGGTCAGGGTGGTTGGAGAGCAGGCGCATGCCGTACGAGATGGCGTTGCGGGTGGTCTCGTTGCCGGCCACGACCAGGAGGATGAAAAAGGACCCGAGCTCCTGCAGCGTCAGATGCTCGCCGTCGATGTTGGCGTTGACCAGAGCGGAGATGAGGTCGCCCGTGGGGTTGCCGGTGCGGTGGGCGGCGAGGTCCTGGACGAGCTGCTGGAGTTCCATGCCGGCGTTGAGCAGGCGTTCGGCGACCTTGGTCAGGTCGTCGCCGGCGTACTCGGGGTCGAAGCCGCCGAGGATCAGGTTCGAGCGCTCGAAGATGAACTGGTAGTCCTTCTCCGGGATGCCCATCATGTCGCAGATGATCTTCAAGGGCAGGCGGGCGGCGACCTCGGTGACGAAGTCGCAGCCGGAGCCGGTGACGAGGAGGTCGTCGACGATCTGGGCGGCGGCGGTCTCCACGTCGGCCTCGAACTGCTTGATCATCTTGGGCGTGAAGGCCCGGGAGACGATGCGGCGCAGGCGGGCGTGGCGCGGGTCGTCCATGTTGATCATCGAGCCGAAGTACTCGGCGAACTCCGGGGGCATGTCGGGGATGTTCGTGGCCCCGCCCCTGCCCGAGCTGAACACGTCCGGGTTACGGCTGGCCTCCAGGATGTCGGCGTGCCTGACGAGCGCGTGGTAGCCGATGCCCTTGGGGGCGAAGGACACCTCCATCTCCTCGAAGAAGGCGGGGGTGTCCCGTGCGCGCAGCGTGTCGAAGGCCGCTTCCCGCTCGGCCATGGGCCTGGCCCAGAAGTGCTGATCCGACAGATCGAAGTCGAGTGCGCTCATGTGCCCATAATTCGAGAAAGCGGGCACTTACGTCAATACTTGGCACGTACACCGTACGTAGGCCCTGGAAAATCGATGGCCGGGCGCCCGCGGGCCCGATAGCGTCGGGCGTATGACGTTCTTCTTCCTGCGCTAGCGACCCCGTCGGCGGGCACGCGGCTCAGTGACCCACCGCCGGCGATGCGGGACGGCTCCACGCCCTCCCGAGTCGCGACGTGGGAGAAGGACACGTGCATACCCTTGCCGTGGCCAGGTCGGTGCACGGCATCGAACACCTGGTGGCCACGGAGATCCGTCATGCCGGGCTGGGCATCGTGCGCGAGGTGCGGCACCGGGAGGTCTGGTTCGAGATCACGGGGCCGGGGGCGTTGGAGCTCCGTCTGGCCGACGACGTCCTGCTGGTGGGAGCCGTGGTCGACGGCGTCGGGCCGCGCCGTGACGCGCTGCGCCGCCTGGCCTCGGCCGCCGCGGGCATCGACGTCCACGCCGTGGCCGCAGGGCGGCCTCTCGGGCCCGGCTCCGGTGTGGAAGTGTCGGCCTCGTTCCTGGGGCGGCGCGCCTACAACCGCTACGACATCGAGGACGCGGTCGGGCCCGAACTCGGCCGTCCCTACCACGCGCGGCGCGAGGGCCGGGTGCCTCCGGCAGGCGCCGCGTCGTGGCGGGTGACGGTCGAGGGCGAGCGGGCCGTGATCGCCCTGCGGGCGGGCGCGCGTCCGCTGCACCGTCGTGCCTACAAGGTGCGCTCGGTGCCGGGAACGCTGCACCCGCCGCTGGCCGCCGCCATGGCGTACCTGGCCGAGCCGAAAGGGCTGGTGATCGATCCGTGCTGCGGCGCCGGCACCACGCTCATCGAGGCCGCCGCCCTCGCGCCGGAGGCCCGCACGCTGGGGTTCGACCGTTGCGGCGAGGCGATCGCCGCGGCCGCCGCCAACGGCCCGCGCCTGGCGTGGGCGCGCGCCGACGCGGGCCGCGTCCCGCTGCCCTCGGGGAGCGTGGACCGCGTGCTGGTCAACCCGCCCTGGCAGCGGCAGGTACGGCTGGCCGGATCCGGTCACCGGCTCTGGGCGGAGCTGCGCCGGGTTCTGGCCGACGGAGGGCGGGTGGTGGCACTGGTGCCTGAGGTGCCGCGCGGCTGGGCCGTACTGGAGAGGGTGGATGTTTCGCTTTTTGGGCGGCATCCCATCCTGGCCATGATGACTCCGGACAAATCCTGATCACGGTTTTGGTGGGCGGGGGACATCCGGGCCGGGTCCCGCGGCTGGCAGCGTGGACACATGAGCGAGGTTGTGATCACGGGGCTCGGGGCCGTGACGCCGCTGGGCGGCGATGTTCCCTCGACGTGGGCGGGACTGCTGGCCGGCCGGTCCGGGGTGGTGGCGCTGCGGGAGTCCTGGGCGGAGCAGTTGCCCGCGCGGATCGCGGGGCGGCTGACCGTGGATCCGGCCGCGCTCCTGGGGCGGCAGAAGGCCCGCCGCCTCGACCGCTGCGAGCAGATCGCGCTGCTCGCCGCCCGTCAGGCCTGGGCGGACGCGGGGCGTCCCGAAGTCGATCCCGAACGGCTGGCGGTCGTGATCGGCACCGGCACCGGCGGCGTCACGACCCTCCTCGACCAGGACGACGTGCTGGAGAAGGAGGGCGTGCGCCGCGTGTCGCCGCACACCCTGCCCATGCTCATGCCGAACGGCCCGGCCGGCTGGGTCAGCATCGAACTCGGCGCGCGAGCCGGCGCCCACGCCCCGGTGAGCGCCTGCGCGGCCGGGGCGGAGGCGATCGCGGCCGGAGCCGACCTGATCCGGCTGGGGCGCGCGGACGTCGTCGTCGCCGGTGGTACGGAGGCGTGCGTGCACCCGCTGACGCTCGCCGCCTTCGCCCAGGCCAAGGCGGTCTCGACCCGCAACGACCGGCCCGAGCGGGCCTCGCGGCCCTTCGACGCGGACCGCGACGGGTTCGTGCTGGCCGAGGGAGCCGCGGTGGTGGTCCTGGAACGGGCCGGGTGGCGCGACGGCGCGGCGCTGGCCCGCCTGGCCGGGCACGGGATCACCGCCAACGCCGAGCACATCACCGCCTCCCAGTTCGACGGCCAGGCACGGGCGATGCGCATCGCGCTGCGCGAGGCGGGGCTGTCGGGCCAGGACGTGACGCACGTACAGGCGCACGCCACCTCGACCCTCGACGGCGACGTGGTCGAGGCCGCCGCGATCGCCCAGACCGTGGGCGGGCATCCGGCGGTGACCGCGATCAAGTCGGCGACGGGGCACCTGTGCGGGGCCTCAGGCGCGTTCGCGACCGTGGCGGCGGTGCTGGCCATGCGCGACGGCCGCGTCCCCGCCACCCTCAACCTGGACCGCCTGGACTCCCGCGTCGAACTGGACGTGGTCACCGGCACACCCCGCCACTGGCTGCCGGGCCCCTCGATGGTGAACGCCTTCGGCTTCGGCGGCCACAACGTGAGCCTGGTGCTCACCCCAGCCAGTCGAGGATCCGCGCGTTGACCTCGCGCGGCTTCTCCAGGTGCAGGAAATGCCCGGCGTCCTCGACGATCTCCGCCCGCGACCCCTCCGGCAGCACGCTCGCCACGTCCGCCACCAGGTCGGCGCCGAGGCAGCCGTCCTGGGCGCCGTGAAGGTACAGCACGGGGCGTACCGGGCCTTCTGTCGCGGCGGCCTGCTCGGCGGCGTACCGGCCTGAAGGCGGGGTGGTGCCGAGCATGGCCCGGTAGTAGCCGATGGCGGCGGCCAGGTTGGCCGGCTCGCCCAGGCTCTGCTTCAGGAAGGCGAGGTCCTCGGTGGCGTCGTGGCCGGGCGACCAGTCCCTCCACAGCCCGTCGAGAAACCCGGGCGCCGACGCCGCGGTCTCGGCCAGCGCCGTCTGGAACAGGAAGATGTAGAAGGACCGCTTGAGCTGCTCGTAGGTGAAGAACGTGCCGAGCAACCACTTCGTCGGAGGTACGGCGAGCGCCACCGACCTGCGGAAGCGCTCGGTGGTGCCGTAGACCGGGTAGGTGCCCCAGTCGTGGCCGATGATGACCGCGTTCTCGTCGCCGCCCAGCTCCTCGTGCAGGGCGTTGGCGTCGGCCACCAGGGCTCCCAGCTCGTAGCCTTCTGTGACCTCGGTGGGGGCGTAGCCGCGCATGAAGGGGGCGACGGCGCGGTAACCGCGCTCGGCCAGCTCGGGCATCAGGTGCCGCCAGGTGTGCGCGGTGTCGGGGAAGCCGTGCATGCACAGGGCCAGCGGCCCGTCACCCAATGCGAGGTAAGCGAACTCCACACCGTTGGCGTGGATATTCCTGATCTCCATGCGCGGAAACCTAGTGCCCTCTCCGCCCCCCGTCCATCAACCACCCCACGACGAGGACGGGACCCCACGGCCAGACGGACCACCACGGGCTTCCACGGGCTTCCACGCGAACCACCGGCCACGCGGGCGAGCCGGCCGCCAAGCGGGTGAGCCGACGGCCGAGCGGGCGAGCCGACGGGCAAGTGGGCGAGCCGGCGGCCATGCGGGCGGGCCGACGGAGTGCACGTGCCCGCCACCGGCCGGCACGGCACGCCGCCCGGCGCGGCTCCCGGGGCGGCGTGACACAGGCGCGCGGCCCTGCGGCAGGCGGACCGCCGTGGCTTCCGGAGGGATCGACCGCAGAGCGGGCCGGCCACGGCGACGGCATCGCCCTGGCGCGCCACCGCTCGGCACCCGGGCGGTGTGACACGGGTGCGCGGGCAGTGACGGCACGTTGGCTGGGCGGGGGTGGCCGATCGCGGGGTTGTGTCAGGTGGTGTAGCGGAGGTGCTTGATGCCGTTGATGAAGTTGGAGAGGAGGAAGTCGGGTTCGCCCTCGGACGCGATGGCGGGCAGGCGGGTGAGGAGTTCGCGGAACATCACGGTCATCTCGCGCTTGGCCAGGTGGGCGCCCAGGCAGTAGTGGGGGCCGGGGCCGCCGAAGCCGACGTGCGGGTTGGGGTCGCGGGTGATGTCGAAGGTGTCCGGGTCGGTGAAGACCGCCTCGTCCCGGTTGGCGGAGTTGTAGAACAGCAACACCTTGTCGCCCTGGTTGTACCGCATGCCGTTCATCTCGACATCCCGCGTCAGCGTGCGGCGGAACTGGATGACCGGCGTCGAGTACCGGACGATCTCGTCGCAGGCCTTGGCGATGCGGCCGTCGAAGTCGGCCATGAGGTGTTCGCGCTGTGCGGGATGGTCGGTGAAGAGCTTCAGCCCGTACGCGATGGCGTTACGGGTGGTCTCGCTGCCGGCCACCACCAGGAGGATGAAGAAGGAGCCGAGTTCCTGGGAGGTAAGGCGTTCTTCGCCGTTGACCAGGAGGCTCACCAGGTCGCCCGCGGGGTGTTCGCGGCGCTGGTCGCCGAGGCGGGCGGCGAGGCGGTTCAGGCTGTAGCCGGCGTGCAGGAGCTTGCCGAGGCCGCGGGCGACGTTCATGCGCTTGAAGTCGGGCTCGATGCCCGTGTACTCGGCGTCGGTGTTGCCGAGGATGATGTTGGTCCGCCGCAGCACCATGTCATGAAATTTCGCGGGGATGCCCATCATGTCGCAGATGACGCGTACGGGGAGCCTGGCGGCGATCTGCTCGACGAAGTCACCCGGGCCCTGCGCGATGGCGTCGTCCACGATCTCGGCGGCGGCCCTGGCCAGGTCCTCCTCCATCTTGGAGAGGATGCGCGGGGTGAAGGCGCGGGAGACGATCCTGCGTAACCTGGCGTGCTTGGGGTCGTCCATGTTGATCATCGAGCCGAAGTACACAGCCAGCCAGCGCGGCATGTCCGGGATGCTGTTGGAGCAGGGCTCGCTGCTGAACACGGCCGCGTTGCGGCTGGCCTCGGTGACGTCGGCGTGGCGTACCAGGGCGTAGTAGCCGGGGCCGCCGCCAATGAAGGGCACGTGGTTCTCGCGGACGAACACCGGGCGCTCCAGCCCGCGCAGCTGACGGAAGGCGTCCATGCGCTCGGCTTGCGGTAAGGCCCAGAACGGTATCTGCGACAGGTCGATGTCGGATGTCGCCGTCATGTCTCCCAAGAGTTGCGCAAGCAATCACTTACGTCAAGACCGGCGCCGCCCCCGCGACGCCGGTCGGAACACGCTTCAGCAGCCGTCGAGGTACGTCTTGCCCTCGGTCCAGACGGTGTCGTCGAAGTCGTGCGCGTACACGCCCAGAGTGGCGTCCACGGGGTGGTTGCTCGCGTTCCTCCAGAGCCGGCCCGACTGACGCTCCTTGAGCCGCACCTGCGAACCCTGGATCCGGAAGGTGATGTCGGTGTTCTGCGAGGTGCGGTTGTAGACCCACACGCATGCCCCGGCGGGGACCGTGCGGACCTGGCAGCCGTTGTTCCAGCCCATGGCGGGCGCCTTGCAGCGGAAGGGCTTGTCGTCCGACGCCAGGGCCGGCGCCCCGCCCACCGCGAGGGCCGCGGTCAGGACCAGCAGAGCGTTCTTGATCATGAGATTCCTCCTCTCGGAGCGTAGCGAAATGGCTACGCTGTGCGATGCCTCCACTGTTGGCGGGGCGGTGCGGCGATGGGGAGGGGTTGACCGTTTCCCGATGGATGGGCGACGCCAGGAAACGACCGCGTTCGGCGCGGAACTACGCAGGTGGCGCACGCTTCGCGGGCTCTCGCTGACCACGCTGGCCGAGCGGGTGCACTACAGCAAGGGCTACCTGAGCAAGATCGAGAACGGCGGCAAGCGGCCCACGCCCGAGCTGGCGCGCGCCTGCGACCGCGCGCTCGAAGCCAACGGCGCCCTGGAACGGCTGGCCCCGCCCAGAACCGGCGGCGGCGACGAATGCCCCTACCCGGGCCTCGACGCCTTCGGCCCCGGCAGCGCCCACTGGTTCTTCGGCCGTGAGGAGGCGACCGCCGAGCTGACCATGCGGCTGGCCGCCAGGATGGACGGCGGCGGCCCGCTCGTGGTGGTGGCGCCGTCGGGAGCGGGCAAGTCCTCGCTGCTCGGCGCCGGCCTGGTGCCCGCGCTGGCCCGCGGCGCCCTGCCCCGTGCGGGTTCCAGCGAGTGGCCGGTCGTTCTGTTCACCCCGACCGCCCGGCCCATGGCCCGCCTGGCGGAGATCCTCGGCACGGACGGCCGGCTCGTGCTGGTGGCCGACCAGTTCGAGGAGGCGTTCACGCTCTGCCGCGACGACGCCGAACGCGACCTGTTCGTCCGCACGCTCAACGAGCTGGCCGTCTCCGGCCGGGCGCTGGTCGTGCTGGGCCTGCGCGCCGACTACTACGGCCACCTGCTCGCCCACCCCGAGCTGGTGGCGGCGTTGCGCGGCGGCCAGCTCGCGCTCGCGCCGCTGACCGAGCGGCAGCTGCGCGCCGCCATCACCGAACCCGCCAAGGCCGTGGGCCTGAGCCTCGAACCCGGCCTGGCCGACCTGCTTCTGCGCGACGGCGGCGAGCCCGGCACGCTGCCGCTGCTTGCCCACGCCCTGCGCGCGCTGTGGCAGCAGCGCGAGGGCGGCGTGCTGACCGTGGCCGGCTACCACCGCACCGGCGGCATCCACGGCGCCGTGGCCACCACCGCCGAGGACCTCTACACCGGCTTCGACGACGCCGCGCGCGAGGTGGCCAGACGCCTGCTGCTGCGGCTGGTGCAGCTCGACCCCGACGGCGGCCAGACCCGCCGCCGGGTCCCGCTCGGCCTGATCTCGCCCGCCTGGCGGCCGGTCCTGGACGCGCTGGTCGGCGCCCGCCTGCTGACGGCCGACGAGAGCGAGGTGTCGATCGCCCACGAGGCGCTGCTGGGCGCCTGGCCGAGGTTGCGCGACTGGATCGAGACCGACCGCGCGGGCCTGCAGACCCGGCGCAGGCTGGGCGAGGCGGCCCAGGCGTGGCGGCAGGCGGGCGACGACGCCTCGTTCACCTACCGGGGCGCCTCGCTGGCGGTGGCACGCGAGTGGGCGGCCGCGCATCCCGACGAGCTCGGCCCGCTGGAGGCGGAGTTCGTGCGCGCGGGCGAACACGAGGAGCGGCGTGCCGCGAGGAAACTGCGCCGCCTGGTCGCGGCGCGCACCGCGCTGGTGGTCGTCACGGCCATGACGGCCGGCGTGGTGGTCTGGCAGGTCGGCGACGCCAGGGCCGAGCGCGACGAGACGCTCTCGCGGCAGGTGGCCGCGGTCGCCGGTTCCGTGCGCCCGGGAAACGCGCCGCTGGCGGCGGGCCTGGCGCTGGCGGCGTGGCGGCGGGCCGAGACCCCCGAGTCGCTGGGCGCGCTGATCGGCTCCAGCGGCTTCCCCGCCGGGAGCCGGTCGAGCGCGGGCGCGGGGCGGGTGACGGTCATGGCCGCCAGCGCGGACGGCTCCGCCGTGGTGACGGGCGACTCGGCGGGTGAGGTGTGGCTACGCCGTACGGGAGACCCCGCGCCGGGCCGTACCGGAGACTCCACGCCTGGCCGTACCGGAGACCCCGTGCTGCCCCGCACCGCAGACTCCGCGGTACGGCTGGCCTGGGACCTCGGCCGGATCACCACGGCGGCCTTCCGCCGGGACGGGCGGGTCGTGGCGGTCGGCGGCGAGAAGGGCGTGCGGGTCTGGCGGGTCGGCAGACCCGAGCCGATCGCCACCCACGCGGCCTCCGCCGTCACCTTCCTGGGCTTCGGCGGCGAAGACGGAGAAGCCGTGGTGGCGGGCACCGGCGAGGAGACCTTGACCTGGAAGGCCGCCACCCCGGAGCGCACGAAGCGGACGGACCGGCTCGTCGGCCTGACACCGGACGGCCCGATCGGCACCGACAGGCGGGGCACGCTCTTCGCCCTGAGCCCCGATCACGCCACCCTCGCCGCCGCGGACGGAGACCGGCTGTGGCTGGTCGACCGCGAGTCCGGCCGGGCCAGGGAACTGCCGACCACCGGCGGCTTCATCTACTCGCTGGCCTTCAGCCCCGACGGCCGGCAGGTCGCGGCGGGGACGAGCGCGCCCGGGGTGCGCCTGTGGAGCACCGCCGACGGCGCGCTCCTCACCGATCTCCCCCACCCGGCCGAGGTACGGGCGCTGGCCTACGGCGGCCGCGACCTGCTGGCCGGGGTGGCCGGCGGGGAGGTGTTCCGCTGGGCGATGCCGCTGCCTGCCCCGCGCGTCCACCCCGGCGAGGTCATGGCGGTGACCTCGGACGAGCGGGTCATGGCGACCGGCGGCAAGGACGGCGGCGTCGGCCTGTGGACTCTCGACGGCGCCCCGCTGGGCACGGCCGGGGAGCATGACGGCCAGGTCAACAACCTCGTCCTGGCCGGCGGCCTGATGGCCTCGGCGAGCGACGACGACACGGTCGGCGTCTGGGACGTCTCCCGGCCGGGCGGCCCGCGCCTGCTCGGCCGGTTCACCGGGCACGACACCGACGTGGTCGGCGCCGCCCTGAGCCAGGACGGCCGGATCGGCGCGAGCGTCTGCGAGAACGGGCACGTGCTCCTGTGGGACCCGGCGACCGGGAAGCGGCTGGGCGAGCTGCCCGGCGTCGACGGCGTGACCGACGTGATCCTCAGGGAGGACCTGCTGGCCGTCGGCGACGCGGAGAACAACGTGCAGATCTGGGACGTCGGCCACCCCGACGCGCCGAAGCGGGTCAGGGTGCTGAAGGGCCACACCGGATACTCCGACGACCTCGACTGGCATCCGGGCGGCCGGTACCTGGCCAGCGCCGGGCACGACGGCGCCGCGCTGGTGTGGGACCTGTCGCTGGCCGAGGACACGCCCGTGGCCCGGCTGACCGGCCACACCGGGATCGTCAGGAGCGTCTCGTTCGACTCCGCGAGCGGACGCCTGGCCACGATCGGCACCGACGGGACGTTGCGCCTGTGGGAGCAGCACCGGCTCCAGGCGGTCTGGCGGGCCGCGGGCGCCGCGCTGCGCTTCCTGCCCGGCGGGCGGCTGGTGTCCGGCGGCCACGACGGCCTGCTCCACCGGTGGACGCTGGCTCCGGAGCCGGTGGCCGCGCGCATCTGCGCGCTCGACCCCACTCCCGTCAGCGCGCGGGAGTGGAGCCGGCACGTCTCCGACGGCTCCTACGCCCCGGTGTGTCCCGAGCGCGACTGAAGGATCAGGTCGGCGCCCTTCTCGCCGATCATGACGGCGGGCGCGTGGGTGTGGCCCCGGTTGAGCGTCGGCATGATCGAGACGTCCACGACGCGCAGCCCTTCGAGACCGCGCACCTTGAGCGCGGGGTCGACGACGGATTCGGCGTCGGTGCCCATCCGGCAGGTGCCGACCGGGTGGTAGAGCGTCTCGCCGCGCTCGCGTACCCACTGGGCCAGTTCTTCGTCGCTCTCCGGCGCCCAGTAGGGGGCCATGGGCCCGCCCGCGTAGGGGCGCATCGCGGTGGTGGTGAAGACCTGCTTGGCCGCCTTCAGCCCGGCGACCAGGCGCTTCACGTCGGCCTCCTGGGTGAGGTACCCGGGGTCGATGGCCACCTCTCGCCCGCTCAGCGAGACCCGCCCGCGGCTTTCCGGCTGCAGCAGCACGACGCCGACGGTCAGCCCGTGCCCGGTCGGCGGGGTGAGGCCGTGGTCGATGAACGGGCCGGGCGCGAAGATCAGCTCGATGTCCGGCGCGGGCTCCTCCGGCGAGGTCTTGATGAAGGCGACCGCCTCCCCCACGTTCGTGGTGAGCATGCCGGAGCGCAGCACGATGTAGCGGACCAGCTGCACCAGCGACTCGGCCTTGACCAGCGTGACCGGCTGTTTGGACTCGACGTAGACGCCGGTGGACAGGTGGTCCTGCAGGTTCCTGCCGACCTCGGGCAGGTCGTGGACGAGCTCCACCCCGGCCTCGCGCAGGTCCTCGGCCGCGCCCACGCCCGAGCGCAGCAGCAGGTACGGCGAGCCGATCGCCCCCGCCGAGAGCACGACCTCCCGTCTGGCCGACACCCGCACCCCGCCGTGCTCGACCCCGACGGCCCGGTTGCCCTCGAACACCACGCGGTCCACGGTCGCGCCGGTGAGCACGGTGAGGTTGGGCCGCTTGAGCGCCGGGCGCAGGTAGGCGTCGGCCGAGCTCCAGCGGCGGCCGCGGTCCTGGGTGACCGGGGTGGGGCTGTAGCCCTCGTTGACGCGCTCGTTCAGCTCGCCGAGCCGGCGCATGCCGAGCTCCTGGCAGGCCTTGAGGAAGGCGGCGGTGGTGACGTTGGGGCTGCGCAGCTCGGAGATGTGGAGCGGTCCCGCGGTGCCGTACACGCCGCCGTTGTTGCTGCCGACGCGGTGCTCGGCCTTCTTGAAGTACGGCAGGACGTCGTTGAAGCCCCAGCCGGGGACGCCCCACTGGTCGTAGTCGGTCGCGCAGCCGCGTACCCACATCTGGGCGTTGAGCGAGGAGGAGCCGCCGATGACCCGCCCGCGCGGCCAGTAGAGCTCGCGCCCGGCCATCTCGGCCTGTTTGGTGGTGGTGTAGTTCCAGTCGTACTCGGTCTTGAACAGCGCCTTGAATCCGGCCGGCATCCGGATCTCGAGCTTGTCGTCCTGGCCGCCGGCCTCGACCAGCGCCACGGTCACGCCCGGATCGGCCGACAGCCTGTTGGCCAGGACGCACCCGGCCGAGCCCGCTCCGACGACCACGTAGTCGTACTCCATGACCCCTCCGAACGGTAAGTAACCTGGTACTTGCCTACCCCAGGGGACAGATCCCGTCCATACGCAGTTGTGACCTCAGTTACCTACCGGTCGGTATGCATCGCCTGCTTAGATGGCGGCAAGCCGGCCCGAGGGAGGAAGCTCTTCCATGCTCAACTTGTCGATCGTCCTGGAGGACAGCGCGAGGAACGCGCCAGACAAGACGGCCATCGTCTTCGGTGATATGCGACTGCCGTACTCGATGGTCGACAACGTGGCCAGCCAAGTGGCCAATCTGCTGGTTTCGCGGGGCATCGGCAAGGGGGACAAGGTCGCGCTGGCCTGTCCGAACCTGCCCTATTTCTCCTTCATCTACTTCGGCATCCTCAAGGCCGGCGCCACCGTGGTGCCTCTGAGCGTGCTGCTTCAGGGCAGGGAGATCGCCTACCACCTCGCCGACAGCGACGCCAAGGCGCTGTTCTGCTTCGAGGGAACGCCCGAGCTGCCGCTGGGCGCGCGGGGCAAGGCCGGGTTCGAGGCCACCGAGGGCTGCGAGCACTTCTTCGTGCTGCCCGCCACGGCGCTGGCGACCGAGTCGGAGCATGGCGAGTCGATCTGGGCGGCGCTGGGCGGCATGTCCAGCGAGTTCGCCACCGTGCAGACGGCGCCGGACGACACCGCGGTGATCCTCTACACCTCCGGCACCACCGGCCAGCCCAAGGGCGCCGAGCTGAGCCACCAGAACATGCTGGTCAACACCATGGTCTGCGACAAGATGTTCCCCAGGAGCGACGGGGGCGACGTCTACCTGGGCGTGCTGCCGCTGTTCCACTCCTTCGGCCAGACCGTGATCCAGAACACCGGCTTCCTGCGCGGGGCCACGATGGTGCTGCTCCCCCGCTTCGAGCCGGGCGACGCGCTGGCGATCATGCGCAAGGAAGGCGTGACGTTCTTCGCCGGCGTGCCGACCATGTACTGGGCCATGCTCACGAAGATCCACGCCGACGGCGCCGAGGTGCCGACCACGCTGAACGTGGCCGTCGCGGGCGGCGCCGCCTCGCCCCTCGAGGTCCTCAACGACTTCGAGAAGACGTTCGGCATCGGCATCCTCGAGGGTTACGGCCTGTCGGAGACCTCCCCCGTGGCCAGCTTCAACCAGCTCGGCCGGCCCACCAAGCCGGGCACGATCGGCACGCCCATCTGGGGCGTGGAGATGAAGCTCATCGACGCCGACTGGAACACGGTCGGCGGCGAGGGCCCCGGCGAGATCGCCATCCGCGGCCACAACATCATGAAGGGCTACTACAACCGGCCCGAGGCCACGGCAGAGGTGATGAACGACGGCTGGTTCCGCACCGGCGACATCGCCACCCGCGACGCCGACGGCTACTACTCCATCTTCGACCGGGCCAAGGACATGATCATCCGGGGTGGCTTCAACGTCTACCCGCGCGAGGTCGAAGAGGTCCTCATGTCCCACCCGGACGTCTCGCTGGTGGCCGTGCTCGGCGTGCCGCACGAGTCGCACGGCGAGGAGATCAAGGCGTACGTCATCCGCTCGGCCGGCTCGGCGATCACCGAGGACGAGCTGATCTCCTGGTCGAAGGAGAACATGGCGGCCTACAAGTACCCGCGCAGCGTCGAGTTCCGCGACGAGCTGCCCATGACCGCCTCCGGAAAGATCCTCAAGCGCGAACTGCGCTGACCCACCGGCCCGTACGGCTCGCGCCCTCCCCCCTGAGGCGCGAGCCGTACTCGTGTCTAGATCCTCGCCAGTTCCTCGCGCATGGTGCCGAGACCCATCGGGCCGAGGTCCAGCGCGGCGGTGTGCCAGGCCTTGAGGTCGAAGCCGGGCCTGGCCTGCGCCTCGGCCCGCGCCTCCAGCCAGGCGCGCTCGCCCAGCTTGTAGCAGATGGCCTGGCCGGCCCAGCCGAAGTACCGCAGCACCTCGGGGTGGACCTTGTGCGCCTCGGCCCTGCCGCGCTCGCGCAGCACCTCGCAGGCCTTCTCGAACGTCCAGCGCGAGCCGTCGGGCAGCGGCAGCTCCAGGTGGACGCCGATGTCGATGACCACGCGGGCGGCACGCAGCGCGGAGGCGGCCAGCATGCCCAGCCGGGCGCCGGGGGCGGTCAGCCAGCCCAGCTCGTCGGCCAGCCGCTCGGCGTACAGCGCCCAGCCCTCGCCGTGGCCGCCCACCCAGGACATCTTGGCGTAGCGGGAGAGCTTGTCACCGGCGACGGCGACCGCGCCCAGCTGCAGGTGGTGGCCGGGTACGCCCTCGTGGAAGACCGTCGTCAGATCGCTCCACGTGGCGAACTTCTCCCGCCCGCCGAGCGGCCACCAGGTCCGTCCCGGCCGCGAAAGGTCCTCGCTGGGCTGCGTGTAGTACGGCGCGGCGGACGTGGACCCCGGCGCGAGCACCACGTCGACCGTGCGCAGCTGCTCGGGGATGTCGAACTGGGCGCCGTTGAGCGCGGCGATCGCCCGCTCGTGCTGGTCCCTCAGCCAGGCCAGGTACGCGTCGGGGCCGACCACGTACTCGGTGGAGTCCAGGTGGGCGGTGGCCTCGTCCACGGTGGCGCCGGGCAGGATGGCGCGGGCCTCCGCGGCCATCTCCGCCTCGATGCGGTCGAGCTCGGCCCAGCCCCAGGCGTAGGCGTCGCGCAGGTCGATCTCGTCGCCGAGCTGCATGCGGGCGGCCACGGCGTAGCGCTCGGGCCCGACGGCGTCGCGCTCGTCGGCCCGCGGCGCGTACTCCTCGCGCAGGTAGCGCGCGGTCTCGGCGTAGCCCCGGTAGGCGCTGCGCGCGGCCTCGGCCAGCTCGCCCGCGACGGGGCCGTCGCCGTAGCCCGCGATCAGGTCGTCGTGGGTGCCCGCGAAGCGCTCCGCCTGGTCGGCGGCGCCGAGCGCCTGCCGCCGCGCCGCGCGCAGCCCGCGCTCCAGGCCGACGTCGAGGGTGGTGCGCCAGCCGTTCAGCATGCCGGGGACGGCGGCCAGGCGCGCGGCGATGGCGCGCCACTGCTCGTCGTCGTTGCGCGGCAGCAGGTCGATGCTGTCCCTGAGCCCGGAGACGAGCCCGAAGGGCGAGCTGACTTCCCGGTACGGCCCGCCGATCGCGTAGACGGCGGCCTGCGCCTCCAGCCGTTCGCGCAGGTGGGCCGCGGCCCTGCGGTCGGCGTCGGAGGACGGGGCCAGGCGGCTCAGCTCGGCCAGGGTGTCGCGGACCAGCTCCTGCCTGGCCTCGTGGCCGTCGGGGCTGTAGTCGGTGGCCACGCCGAAGTCGCCGACGATGCCCAGGTAGACGGATTCGACGGGGTCCAGGGCCGCCGCCCTCAGGATGTACTGCTCACACAGGCGGAAGATTGCGCTCACCCAGGCACAATAGCCACATTTCCTTCATTTCGCGGGGTCGGGATATCTTCCTTGGAGCAGTAGTTGCAGAAACGCCCTGTCTGCTACGTTGCAGAGATGTCAACGGACCCCAGCAAGATCTTCCGGCGCTATCTGAGCGCCGGCGTGATCAACGCGCTGGCCACGGCGGAGGCGGCGGGACTCAACGCCACCGACTACTACGCGCTGAACCTGCTCGACCTGTCCGGTCCGCTGACCTCCGGCGACCTGGCCGCCGGCACCGGCCTGACCACGGGCGCGACCACGCGCCTCATCGACCGGCTGGAGAAGGGCGGGCTCGTGCGCCGCGCAACAGACCCTGCCGACCGGCGCAAGGTCATCGTGGAGTCGGTGGCGCGGCCGGAGGGGCTGGAACAGGTGCTCGCCGGGACCCGGCGGCGGCTCGGCGAGGTGTTCGAGGGGATGACGGAGGGGGATCGGGCGGTGCTGTTCCGCTACTTCACCCAGGCCGCCGACGCCTACCAGGCCGCCACCGAAGAACTCCACCACCCCCGAACCCCCTGACCCACCCCCATCTCCCGCATTCCCCCGCCCCGCCGAGCTTTCCGACCTCCTCAGCCCCCCGGACTCCCGCGCCTTGCCTCCACCCCCTCCCCCCGGGCACCCGGCCTCCGCCCCACCGGGCTACACCGGCCTTCCGGGCTCCCGGTCTCCGGGTCTTCCGGCTCCGCCGCGCTTTCTGGCCGACGGCCTCTCCGACCGGCTGTCTCCCGGGATTGCCGCTTTCTCCGGGTCCGAAATTCCCGGCGTCTCCGCCCCTCCCATACCCCCGAAACCCCTAGCTCCGGGCTACCCCGGCCTTCCGGCTCTTCCGGGCTTCTCCCCCCAGATCCAGGTGTCTGGGGGGTGGCGGCTCAGAAAGGATGTCAGCGGGAGGTGGGCAGGAGGGGGAAGGAGGGCTGGGCGGACTTGAGGACCGCGTCGGTGCCGCAGGAAGCCTTCAGCAGGAAGGAACCCAAGGCCGGGTCGATGTCGTTGGGCAGCATCTGCCCGTTCTCGTCGAAGCGCTGATACTTCATGAGGTTCATCCCGAACGACACCTGCCGCCGCCCGTCCTCGCTGATCAGCGACTGCGTGCCCATCCCGAACACCCCGCCGTCATGCCCCCAGAACCGCCCGCACGGCAGGTCCAGCGGATACAGCCCCAGCCCGTAGTCCATGGCGAACCCGCCCACCGCCACCTTCACCGTCGTCTTCATCTGGGCCAGCGACGCCGGCCCGATCAGGTCGCCACGCAGCAGCGACCGGTAGAAGGAGTTGAGGTCGTCCATAGTCGAGACCAGGTTCCCCGCGACTCCGGCCCACGACATGTTGTAGACGCTGTAGTCGCGCGGCGGGTCGATCCAGCCGTACATGTTCTCGTAGGCCTTGGAGTGCGCCCCCCGGATGTACGGCGAGCGCGGGAAGGCCGTCTCCCGCAGCCCCGCCTTCCTGATCACGTGCCGGGTGATGTAGTCCTCGGGATTCGTCCCCGTGACCTTCCGCAGCACCAGCCCGGCGATCACGTAGTTGGTGTTGGAGTAGGAGCCCGGCTGGGCGCCCGGCTCGCCGTACGAGGGAGCGGCGAGGCCGAGCTTCACCAGTTCCTCGGAGGCGAAGGTGCGGAAGCGGTTGTCGTCCAGGCTCCTCGGCGAGCCCTCCAGGAGCGACGGGAACGCGCCGGCGACGTGGTCGGAGATGCCGCTGGTGTGGTTGAGCAGCATCCGGATGGTGACCTTGTGGCCGCGTTCGCCGGGGATGAGGCCGGGCAGGTAGCGGGCCACCGGGGCGTCGAGGTCGATCCGGCCGCGTTCGACCTGCTGGAGGACGGCCACGGCGACGAACGTCTTGGTGATGCTGCCGATCCGGTGGCTCAGGCCGGGCCGTACCGGACGACGGGTCTCCACGTCGGCCACACCCGACGCGCCCGCCCATTCCTGGCGGCCGGCGCGCGCCTGAGCGTAGATGCCGTACATGCCCGCGGCGTGGACGGCGTCGAGTGACTGCCTCAGCTCGCGCCGGTCGAGCTCGCCCGTGGCGGCCGCGGCCGGTGCGCCGCCGAGGTACAGGGCCGCGGCGACGGCGGCGACGGTCGCGATCAATGGTCGTCTCATGAGATTCAGCATGATCGTTGGGCGCGGGCGCGGTTAGTCCGGCGCGTCACCGGCTGGGGATGACAACTGTCATGTCCAGGTGAAGCGGGTGGCGTCCTCGGGGAGGCTGTTCCAGGCGAGGACGCGTTCCGGCCGCAGGGTCCAGACTTCGGGCAGGAACGCGCCGTAGCCGTATTTCTCCTTGTCGGCGGCCTCCAGGCGGCGGGCCAGGTCCGGGCCGGGAGTGGTCCAGGTGGCGGCGCCCTCCACGATGACGGCCGCGGTCGCGTTTTCCAGGTGGACGCAGGCGTGGCCGTTCGCGCGCAGATTGCGGATGTGGACGGTCTGGTCGCCGCCGCTGAAGTAGAAGGCGTCGGCCACCCACAGCCCGTCGACCGGGACGACGTGCGGGCGGCCGTCCGGGCGCGCCGTCGCCAGCCAGTAGCTGGGGGCGGCCCGGAGCTTCTCCCGCACCTCGCCCCAGGTCAGAGTGATGGTCTGCGGCTGGGTGCGATACCCGTCGGGCAGGTCGAGTACTTCGGTCCTCGGCTCCATGGCCCGAGTATGCGTGTCAGCTGTCCGCCCGGCGGTTGAAAACCGAACGTGCCCAGAAATATCCGGCCAAGGCCCCGGCCAGGCACCAGGCGATCGCCACCAGCCACTGGCCGCCGACGGGCCGGCCCATGAGCAGAGCGCGCAGCGTGCCGATGATCGGCGTGAACGGCTGGTACTCGGCGAACCACCGCAGCCCCGCCGGCATCGACTCCGGCGTCACGATCGCATTGCCCAGGAAGGGCAGGAACTGGAACGGCAGCCCGATGTTGCTCGCCGTCTCCGCGCCCTTGGCGATCAGCCCGAACGCGGCCGAGATCCACGTGATCGCGAACGCCACCAGCAGCATGAGCCCGATCACCCCGAGCCAGCCCAGCGGCCCGGCCGCCGGCCGGAACCCGATCAGCAACGCGACCAGCGTGACCAGCACCACGCTGATCATCGTCTGGATGACGCTGCCGACCACCTGCCCGGTCATGACCGAGGCCCGCGAGATCGGCATCGTGCGGAACCGGTTGATGATGCCCTCGGTCTTGTCCACCGAGACCGAGACCGCAACGACCACCGAGCCGGACATGGTGGCCATCATGAGGATGCCGGGGGTGACGAAGTTGACGTAGTCGCCGGTCGCCAGGCCCTTGCCGATCGCCCCGCCGAAGACGTAGACGAACAGCAGCAGCATGAAGATCGGGATGAACGCCACCGAGAGCGTCATGTTCGGATACCGCTTGGCGTGCAGCAGGTTGCGCCGCAGCATCGTCATCGAGTCGCGCATGGCGAGGGTCGTCGAGCTCATCGGAGGGCTTCCTTCTGGGAGTCGTGGGGGTGGCCGGTCAGCGCGAAGAAGACGTCGTCGAGGTCGGGGGTGTGCACCGACAGCTCCTCCACCTCGACCGCCGCGCCGTCCAGCCGGTCGATGAGGGCGCGTAGCGCGCGGAAGCTGCCGTCGTTCGGGACCTGCAGCGTGAGCGCGTCCTCGTCCGCGCTCACCTCGCCCGCCGCTCCGAGCGCGAGCTCGCCCGCCCGCAGCGCGCGCGGGTCGGCGAAGCGCAGGCTCACGTGGCCGCCGGGAATGCGCCGCTTGAGCTCCTCCGCGGTGCCTTCCGCCACGATCCGTCCATGATCGAGTACGGCGATGCGGTCCGCCAGCTCGTCGGCCTCCTCCAGATACTGCGTGGTCAGGAAGATCGTGGTGCCGTTCGCGACCAGCTGCCGGATGATCTGCCACATGGTGTGGCGGCTGCGCGGGTCCAGGCCCGTGGTGGGCTCGTCCAGGAAGATGACTCGTGGGTCCCCGACCAGCGTCATCGCCAGGTCCAGTCGGCGGCGCATGCCGCCCGAGTAGGTGGTCGACACCTTCTTGCCCGCCTCGACCAGGTCGAAGCGCTCCAGCAGCTCGGCTGCCCTGCGGCGGCCCTCCTGCTTGGACAGGTGGTTCAGGTCGGCCATGAGGAGCAGGTTCTCCTCGCCGGTCAGATAGCCGTCGACGGCGGCGAACTGGCCGGTGACGCCGATGGACATGCGGATCTCGTCGGACTGCTTGGCCAGGTCGAAGCCGTTGACCCGCGCTTCACCGGCGTCGGGCTTCTTCAGGGTGGCCAGGATCTCCACGGCGGTGGTCTTGCCCGCGCCGTTCGGACCGAGCAGGGAGAAGATGGTGCCGGCCGGGACGGTCAGGTCGATGCCGTCCAGGACCAGCTTGTCGCCATAGGACTTGCGCAGGCCGGTCACCGCGATGGCGGGTTGGGCATGGGAGGGCATGATGCCTCGTCTCTTTCGGACGTGTGGGTGTCGGGGGTCCTGCCCTGCCGGTTTCGGGCGCGCTCTGGCGCGCCGTGGCGGCGGTGCGGGGAAGTGTCGCGCGCGGCCTGCGGTCCCGGGAGCGGTCACCGGGCGGGCGTGCGGCGAGTGTCAGGTGATGTCGGGGTCGGGCGGTCAGGCAGGGCTCAGGTGGTCACCTCGTGGGGGTGCGGGTGTGGATGGCCGGGTTGCCGGTCAGGCGCGGCGGACGAGGATGTCGCCGTAGCCGGTCGTGGCGTGGACCTCGACCATGTCCTCCGCCTCGGCGGGGCCGTCGTGGGCGTCCAGCTGGACGCGCACGTCGCCGTACTGGGACGAGACGTTCAGCCAGGCGGCCGTGCCCTTGCGGACGCCGACCTCCAGCTCGCCGTAGGCCGTGTCGATCACCGTCGAGCCGCGGACGATCTGGCCCAGCCGTACGTCGCCCGCCGCGGTCTTGGCGATCACACCCGACAGCGCACGCTCGACCTGGATGTCGCCGTAGGCGGTGTTCATCCGTACGTCACCGGATACCTGGCCGAGTGTGATGTTGCCGTTGGACGTCTTCACCAGAGCGGCGCCGTCGATCTCCCGCACCCGGATGTCGCCGTTGGCCGTGGTGATCTCGGCGGGCCCGCCGGCCCGCGTCACCAGGACGTCGCCGTCACCGGTGTGGATCTGGACCCGTCCGGCCTCGTCGACGTCGACGTCGCCCATCGACGTGGTGAACCGGCAGTCACCCAGCCGCCCGCGGCAGCGCACCTCCGCGTCGGCCTGCACCTCCACGCCGGACCCCGAGGGCAACTCGACCGTCACCTCGACCGAACCGCCCCACAACCACCACCAGCTGCGGCGGCCGGAGTCCTTGGACGTCTTCACGGTCAGCCTGCCGCCGGAGTACTCGACCCGGGTCTGCTCGGCGGCGCTGACATCGGACTCGTTGCCGGAATCGGCCGGGCGCACGTCGACGACCGTGTCGGTGCGCTCGCTCGCGACGATGCGGATATGGCCGGTGCCGATCTCGATGCTGGCCGAGATCGGTTCGTTCGTGTCGAACCTGGGCATGGCGCTGCCTCCTCTTGATACCTGCCGCCTCTGCTGCCCGTACGGCGGACCGATGCCGGCGACCGCCGCTCCCGTGCGGCGGGCCGATGGTGGTGGCCGCTGCCCTCACGCGCCCGTGCGGCGGCCGATGCCGGTGCGCGCCGCCCTCAGGTGCCGGTACGGCGGGCCGATATGACGACGGCGCCATGGGCGGCGCCGGGATGTGGGGTCAGCGGACCCAGCCGGTGTAGCGCTGGCCGCCGGAGCCCGCGTCCTTCGTTCCCCGGCCCCCGTGGTCGGGGTCGAGAGCCGCCGACACCGCGCGTACGAGCCAGGAGTTCACCGACAGCCCCTCTCGGGCGGCCGCCTCGTCGATGCGTGGTTTGAGATGGTCAGGAACCCGCAACGCCACCCGGGTGGTGCCGCCTTCGTCGGTCTCCGGCGGGCGTACCGGGCGGGCCTGGGCGGTGCCCGGACCCGCCTCCGTGTCACGTGGCGCCACGGGCGGCGGGGTCACGACGAAGTCCGGGTCACGTCCGCGCAGCCGTACGTCCACCGAGCCGGGGGCGAGCTCCCTGGTGATCTCGTTGGCGGCGGCCGACAGCGCCTCCAGCAGGGTCAGCCGGGCGGCCGACTCCAGCGACGCGATGAGGCGCTCGGCCGGCGCCCGGGTCTCCTCACCGCCGGCCTCGGCGGCGACCGCCAGCTCCCGGCGGAGGTGATCGACATATGGCGCGAGTTCCATGACACCACTATGACATGCCCATGGCACCAACTCAAGCGCGCATGGCACCATAGTGGCACCACCCAAGGAAACGCCAGGTCAGGCAATCCTGCCACGCCTTGTCGCCCAGCCTCCGGCGAAAAGGAGTGGCGCCGGCCTGCCGGGGGTGCGTTCCGGCTGCGTCTCTACGTGTCGGCTCGGGGCCCGATGTGGGCGGTGTCCGGCCCACGGGGCGGACGTCACGGCGGCCGGCCCCGCACGCTGGACGGCCGTTCCCCTGGACGGGGCCCGGCCACGGTCGGCGGGCGGGGTCTTGGCGGCCGTGCCGTAACGGAGAGAGGGAGATCAGAAGCGGGCCAGGTTCTGGGAGAACACCCGCGCGGGGTCATAGGCCTGCTTGATGGCGGCGAGGCGGGCGCGCGTGGCGGGCGGGTAGACGGCGGCGACGTCGGCGGGGCGTGGGTCACTGAAGAAGTTCGCGTACGCGCCCGAAACGTGCGGCTCCATCGTCTCCCACAGCGCGTCGTAGGCGGGCAGCCGCGCGGGGTGGTCGGCCGGAGTGCCGAGCAGGACCCCCAGCAGCATCGCCTCGCTGTCACGGTGCGCGAAGGCGGTGTCGTCGCCGCGTCCCATCGCGCCCCCGATCGCCCGGATCTCGCGGAACATCATCGGAATGTCCGCCGACACCCACGCGTCGATCAGCTCATTCGTCAGAACCGGGGCGAACCGGTTGCGGACCATGGGACGCCAGCCGGGCGGCAGTTCGGCGCTCTCCAGGACCTCGGCGTAGGGGATGGCCGAGATCTCCTGGAACGTCGGCTCGCCCAGGCGGGTCAGCGGCTCGATGACCGCGGGGTCGTCGCCCGCGTAGGCCGCCAGGATCAGGATCGACGGCGGCGCCTCCTCCCCGAACGCCGGGTACAGGTGCGCCGACGACGTCAGCTCCTCGCCCGCCTCGCGCACCACGTCCCGCCAGGCCTTGAGAACCGCGGCGGCGTCGGCGGCGGGGTACCCGACGCGGGCGAAGGTCACGGTCGTCTCCCGGCGGGCCCTGACCAGGAATGAGGTGATCACCCCGAACTCCCCGCCACCGCCCCTGACGGCCCAGAAGAGATCGGCGTTCTCGTCGGCGGCCGCCCGCAGCACCTCCCCGGCGGCGGTCACCACCTCGGCCTCGACCAGGTGATCCAGCGCCAGCCCGTACTTGCGGACCAGCCACCCGATCCCGCCCCCGACCATCAGCCCGCCCACGCCGACCGAGTCGGTGTCACCCGAGGAGATCACCAGCCCATGCGGCGCCAGCACCCGCGAGACCTCGCCCCACCGAGCCCCCGCGCCGATCCGCACCAGGTCATCATCCAGAACCTCGACGCCGTTGAGCCGCGCCAGGTCGATCACCGCCCCGCCGTCGTTGGTGCCGTAGCCGGGCACGCTGTGCCCGCCGCTGCGCACCGACAGCACCAGCCCGTCGCGCACGGCGTGCCCGACCGCCTCGGCCACAGCCGCGGCGTCGCGGGGGCGGACGACGCGCGCGGGCGCGCCCTCCTTGGAGAAGGTACGGCTGAGCAGCTCGTACCCCTCGTCACCGGGGCGGACGATCTCGGTGGCCAGCGTGTCGTTCGTCATCGTTGTTGCCCTTCCTGTCCGTGTTCTCCCTGACAGGTCGGAGCCGGTGACGCCCGCTCTACACGCACGGCCAAGATTCTTTCCGGGCATGGGAGGGTACGGGGCATGGTCTTCGGAGTCCGCGCGTTCGAACTGGCACTCATGCACCGCATGCGGGACCTCAATCCCGCCCGGGTCGAGGACGCCCTCGCCGACATGGGCGCCACCCGCGCCGAACTCCGCGAGGCCCACACCCTGTGGACCCGCACCGCCTACGCCGGCCGGGCGCCGAAGGGGGCGGGCCGGTTCCGGAGGGCACTGGGGCGGCCCGCGTTCGAGGGCGAACGGCCCATCGGCAGCCTGACCTGCGACGTGGTGCGGTGGGCGCTGCCGTACTGGCCGGGGCTGGAGTTCGAGCTGCTCGTCGGGCCGGGCGGAGAGATCTGGAACCAGTGGTTCGTCCGGCCGTCCGGTGACCGGACGCTGAGCTTGGCCGGCCTTGTGCCGTGGGAGTGCGTCGTGGCCGACGTCGGCGCGAGCTTCCCCGACGCCGTCCAGGAGGAGGGCGCCGCGCCCCACCACTGGGCCGTCTCCTTTCCGCAGTCCGGCGCCACCTACCGCGCCCGCTTCGTCTACGGCCTCCTGCAGTGCGTCGACCCCATCCCTTAGCGGTTAGGATACAACTGTATCCATACGGGAGATGGGGTCCATCATGCGCACACCTGATCGGCCGTCCGGCTTCAGCGACGACGCCGCCCGCGACAAGTTCCACGCCGTCTACGACCGCGTGCTCGGCGAGCTGTGGCCGGTGCCGGTGGACGCCTTCGACGTCGAGACCCGCGCGGGAAAGGTACGGATCCACCGGGCCGGGCCCGCCGAGGGCGATCCCGTGGTCCTCGTGGCCGGCGCCGGCGGGAACGCGCTGGCCTGGTACCGCTACATCGAGCCGCTGGCGCGCACCCGCCCGGTCTTCACCGTCGACCCTCTCGGCGAGCCGGGCCGCTCGGTTCAGACCCGGCCGCTCACGAACGGCGCCGAGGTCGGCGGCTGGCTCACCGACGTCCTGGCCGGGCTCGGAGCCGAGCGCGCACACATGGCTGGCTTCTCCTACGGCGGCTGGACCGCGGTGGAGCAGCAACTCGGCGAGGGCGGCCGGGTCGCGGCGCTGACGCTGGTGGACCCGGGCGGCTTCGCGCCGTTGCCCGGGCGGTTCGTCCGGTGGGCCCTCGCCGGGGCTCTAGCCTCCATGCTCCCCCGTCCGTTGCGGCACGGCATGGCCGGCGTCGTGAGCAACGGGGTTCTGCGCGAGGATGGGCTGGTGAGGCTGATGCGGGCCGGGTGGTCCTTCCGCCGGCGCCTGCCCGTGCCGCCCACCTACACCGACGAGCGGATACGCGAGGTGCCCGTGCCCGTCCAGATGCTGCTCGGCGCGCGCAGCGCGCTGCTCGACCCGCAGGCGGTGGCCGCGCGGCTGGCCGGCACCGCGCCGTCCTGGCGCGTGGAGATCGTGCCCGGCACCGGACACTCGTTGTCCGTCGAGGCGCCAGACCTGGTCATCGAGCGGATCCTCACCTTCCCCCAGCTAAAGGCAGGACACGGGCATGCCCCGACAGGTGGATCATGACGAGCGGCGGCGCCGGCTCACCGACGCGCTGCTGCGCATCGCCAGCACCCGCGGCCTGCAGGCGGTGTCGATGCGTGAGATCGCCGCCGAGGCCGAGGTCTCCCTGCGCGTCGTCCAGTACTACTTCACGAACAAGCAGGCCCTGCTCGAATCCGGCCTCACCGAACTGGGCGCCCGCATGGAGCGCCGGGTCAGGCAACGGACCGCCGCCGCGGGCGAGCTGACGCCCCGAGGCGTCTTCGCCGCCGTCCTCGGCGTGATCCTGCCGTTCGACGAGCAGAGCGAACGGGACTCCATGGCCTGGACCGCCTATTACACCGCCGCCCTCACCGACCCGGCACTCGCCGCGGTCGGGCTCACCCTGCCCAACGCGCTGGAGAACTTCCTCACCGTACGGCTGACCGCCGCCCAGCAGGCCGGGGACATCGCCCCCGATCGGGACCCGCGTACCGAAGTCGCCGGCCTCCTGGCCCTCGTCAACGGCCTGACCTCCAGCGTCCTCAGCCGGCAGCGCAGCCACGAGGCCGCCGTCGAGATCATCGACTACCAGCTGGACCGCCTGTTCGCCTCGGGCTGACGCGGCGGTTCGCGTTCACCCGGGCGGGCCCGCCCTGACGCGCTCCACCAGCTGTTCCATCGATCCCCGGTAGCCGTGAAGGTGTTCGAGCCACCAGGTGGCGCCCGCCTCGGCGTAAGCCCGTACCGACGAGCCGGGTTCGCTCACGCCGATGACCGCCACGTCGAGGTCGCCCGCGCCCGCCCGGCGCAGCTCACCGGCCTGGACGGCGAGGGCGTCGGGCGTGAGCGACATGCGGCCCTCCTGGTCGTCGGCCGCGACGATCCAGCCGTCCCAGCGGGCGGCCCGCCGGAGGGCGGCGGGAGCCGTGCCGCCGACCCACACCGGTACCCGCGGGCGCTGGAGGGGCAGGGGCGAAAGCCGTACGCCGTCGACGGTGTAGTGCGCGCCGCGGTGGCGCACCTCGTCGCCGGACCAGAGCGCGTCCAGCACGCCGAGCGCCTCGTCGAGCACGGCCCCGCCGGGACGCGCCTGACCGAAGGCGGTGAACTCCGCCGTCACCCCGCCCAGCCCGGCCCCCAGGATCACGCGGCCACCGCTCAGCCGGTCGAGCGTCGCCACGGTCTGGGCCAGCCGCTCCGGACGGTGCCGGGCCACGGCCGTCACCGCCGTGCCGAGCCTGACGCGCGAGGTCGCCTGGGCCGCGGCGGCCAGCGCCACCCACGGGTCGGCCGACGGCGTGCCCCAGGCGAAGGCCAGATGGTCCCAGACCAGCACCGCCTCCCACCCGGCGTCCTCGGCCTCCTGAGCCAGGGCGACCAGACGCGCCGGCTCCGCGAGATCACCGAGAATCGCGATGTCAATGCCGTACCGCATCCCCCGACCCAACCACCCGCCACCGACACTTTCCCGGTCCCGCACTTTCCCGGGGCGGACGGGACGGTTCGCGAGCAAGCCGACGCGGGATCATGCTCGACGAGAAGCACGAGATCACCGAGGTCGAGCCTGGTGGCGCCGTGAGGTGCTCCGCTGGAGCCAGGGTGGGCTCCAGCGGAGGCGGGCACGTCTACGGCCAGTCGACGGAGGGGCGGAGGGGGATGCCGGAGCGGCCCTCCTTGTCGAGCTTCACGCCCAGCACCTGGTGCAGCTGGACCTTGTTGCGTTCGAAGCCCACGATGCAGCCGGCCATGTACAGGGCCCACACCCGGGCCGTGCCCATGCCGACTTCCTGGACCGCGTCCTCCCAGTTGGCGTCGAGGTTGTCGCACCAGGCACGCAGCGTCTTGGCGTAGTGCTCGCGCAGGTTCTCCTCGTGGCGGATCTCGAAGCCGAGGTCCTCCATCTGCCTGACCAGGTAGCCCACCGACTCCAGCTCACCGTCGGGGAAGACGTAGCGGTTGATGAAACCGCCCTTGTTGAACGTCTTCTCCTTGCCGGTTGGCCGGGTGATGCAGTGGTTCAGGATGCGGCCGCCGGGGCGGAGCTTGCCGTACAGGAAAGAGAAATAGGCCGGTACGTTGGCCGCGCCGATGTGCTCGGTCAGGCCGATGCTGCTGACGGCGTCGAAGTCGCCCTCGGGGACGTCGCGGTAGTCCATGAAGCGGACTTCCGCCAGGTCCTCAAGGCCCGCCTCCTTGATGGCGGCCTGGGCCCATTCGGCCTGCTGCTTCGACAGGGTGACGCCCAAGGCCTTGACGCCGTAGTTCTTGGCGGCGTGCATGACCATGCCGCCCCAGCCGCAGCCGACGTCGAGCAGCCGCATGCCCGGCTTCAGGTCGAGCTTCTTGGCCACCAGGTCGAACTTGGCGAACTGGGCCTCTTCCAGCGTGGATTCCTGGGTGGGGTAGACGGCGCAGGTGTAGGCCATCGACGGGCCCAGGACCCATTCGTAGAAGCGGTTGGAGACGTCGTAATGGTGGTGGATGGCTTCGGCGTCGCGCTGCTTGGCGTGCCGGGAGCCGAGCTTGGCCAGCGTGCTCTGCCGCATCTCCTGCGGAGGCGGCGGGACACGCATCATCAGCGGCTTCATGCCCAAAGAGCGGACGGCCTCCACTTTTTCGGCAAGAGTCAGGTCGTTGGTGGTGATGTTCCACATACGGTCGAGCAACGTGTAGATGTCACCGTGCACATCGATGTGCCCCGAGACATAGGCACGTGCCAGACCCAGCTCCCCCGGAGCTTGAGCCAGGTACGCCACCGCGATGGGTGACTTCACCTCGATGGTGACGTCCGACCCGTCCGGCCCGGCCTTGCTGCCGTCATAGGCCAGGAACGAGATGTTCGACTTGGAACCGACGATTTTTTCAAAGATGGTTGCGAGCGCCATCACTTACCTTCCCCGCACACACTTGTCGTACAGGTCAAGCAGGCGACCGTTCGGATCGTATTCCCGCTTGACCGGCCAGTAAGCATCGCCGTTGTACAGCTGCCAGAACTGCTCACGGGCATAGAAACTGGTCGAATATAGCGACTTGTGCCCGTCCAGCTCGTGCACAGAGTTCTCGATGAGCCGGTTGTAGTACCCGTCGAACTGCCCCCGAGGCAACGGGACCAGCCCCCAGAACCCGAAGTTGACATACAGCTTGCCCTGCTCCAGCGGATAGAGCGGCCAGTCGCTCGACGACTTGAGCGGGCACATCCAGACCGGCGTCATGCCGACCTTCTCGTGGAAGAACCGGAGGAAGTCCGCGCCCCGCTCGACCGGCGTCTCCACGTCCTGGATCACCGACTCCTGCACCGGCTGGTCGCGCCACCGGTCGACGCGGGCGGTGAAGCCGTACTTGCGATCGAGGGCGACGAGCCTGCGGTAGACGTCGGAGCGCATGTAGCGGCGCGGCATGAGCGAGCGGACGACCGGCTGCTGCACGCCGAAGGCGCGCGAGCACCAGAACCAGTCGGTGTCCCAGCGCCACAGATAGTCGCGCACGGTCAGCCAGTCGCGGTTGCGCTTGCGGATGGACTGGTAGTAGATGCGCATCCCGGTGTAGTCCGAGACGTACGGGGCGCGCTCGGCGAAGCGGCCGAGCGTGACGTACATCTCGTCGGGGCTGAAGAACACCCCGTCGATGAAGTCGACCTGCTCGCCGTCGTGCACCATCGTGTCGCAGATCTCCTGCATGGCCAGCATGCACTTGTCCGCGTCGGTGAACTTCACGTGCGTGAGATGCACGTACGGCTGGACCGCCTTGAGCTTGATCCGGATGCGCAGCGCGTAGCCGAGCGTGCCGTAGGAGTTCGGGAAGGCGCGGAAGAGGTCGCGGTGCTCGTTGTCGTCGCGGGCGATGACGATGCGCCCGTCGCCGGTGAGGATCTCGAGCTCCTCGACCGACTCGTGCGGCAGACCGTCCCTGAAGCTGGTCGACTCGATGCCCAGACCCGTCACCGCTCCCCCGAGCGTGATCGTCTTGAGCTGCGGCACGACGTACGGCATGAGCCCGTGCGGGAGGGTGGCGTCCACGAGGTTCTCGTAGGTCGTCATCCCCTGGACTTCCGCCGTCATCGTGACCGGATCCACGCTGATGACCTCGTCGAGGTCACGTGCGGAGAGCTTGGCCGTCTTGCCGTTGTCGCGGAACCTGAACAGGTTCGACGTGGCCTTGGCCAGGCGGGGCGCGGCGTCCCCCGGAATCTCGGCGTACGACTGCCGGATGTGCTCTACGGCCCTCTGGTGTGTCGACATGTCTGTCGTCACGGAACACCCCCTGGAGCTGGTAGAGATCGTCCGTAAGACCGTATCTCCCTCCAAACACATAGAACAGACCGGGGTCTGTTAAAGACACGAAAACTGTTCACAGTGCCAGGTCGAGGAGCTACGCCGCGGGCGAATCACCAAACTTCCTGGTGACAATCGCATCGGCCCTGTTGACAACGTTGACTAGTGGCCGCCCGTCGACCGCCGCTTCAAGGTTGTCCATGACGGCCTTGAGCAGGCGTCCCGTCGCCTGTCCCGTGACGCCCGCGATGTGCGGCGACAGCAGGACGCGGTCGAGCCCGAGCAGCGGGTCGTCCGCGGGCAGCGGCTCGGTGGCGAAGACGTCGAGCGCCGCGCCGCCCAGGTGCCCGCCGAGCGCCTCGGCCAGCGCCGCCTGGTCGACGACCTCGCCGCGGGCCGCGTTGACCAGCAGCGCGCCCTGCTTCATCCGCCGCGCGTCGATGAGCCCGCGCGTCTGCTCCGACAGCGCGATGACCACCACGAGCACGTCGGACTCGGCCACGACCGTCTCCAGCGGCGTGTAGGCGGGGTCCTCGCGGGGGGTGCGCGTCCAGTAGGACACCTGGCAGCCGAACGCGCGGAACAACCGGCCGCACTCCGCGCCGATCGGGCCGTGGCCGACGATCCCGACCTTCGACCCGGACAGCTCGCTCGGCTGCAGCTCCTGCTGGGGCCAGCGGCCGGCGCGTACCGCGGCGTCGGCTTCGCGCAGTTTCCTGCGTACGGCCAGCGCCGCCGACACACACCACTCCGCGACCGCCACGGCGCTGACCCCGGCGGTGTTGGCCAGCGGCACCCCTGCGGCGGTCAGGGCCGTCAGGTCGTGCCCGTCCACGCCGACGGACGGCTGCTGCACGAAGGCTAGCCGGGACGCGGCCGCGACCGCCTCGGCGTCGAGCGCGAGCTCGGCCGACCAGTCACCGAGGACGATCTCGGCCTCGGGCAGGGCGTCGAGCATGGCGGCCCGGTCCCGCCTGGCGGGGACGCTCAGCCGTACCCGATCGCCGAGAGGGGTGAGCAGGCCCCGCAGCAGTTCCTCGGGCAGCGGCGGGAGCGCCAGCAGGTTCCAGGGCGTCATGCGCCCACTGTAAAGCTGTTGATCACCTTGCGCATGAGCTCCCGGTGCCGCGGCCACTGCGCCTCGGTGAAGGTCCAGGACAGGACGTAGGCGGTCTCGCCGACCGTCACCGCGCGCCTGACCTCGCGGTAGCGCTGCCCGGCCTGCGCCCAGGCGCTCTCGCCGGGGGCGCCCGCGGCCCGCCAGGTGAACTCCCACTCGACCGCGGTCGCCCCGCGGTGCCTGACGACCTTGCGACCGACCGTGGTGAACTCCTGGCCGCTCTCCTTGAACATCTCCTCGGAGTCGCGCAGGAGCTGGTGCGGGTCGGTCTCGGAGAAGACGGCCTCGACGGCGAGGTGTCCGCGCCGGTCGGGCCTGGTCCAGGTGGCCGAGCCGTCGCCGCGCGCGCCCCGCCAGCCGGTGGGGCGGGAGATCGACCAGCCGTCGGGCGAGGTCCAGACCCGCATCGGCGGCCTGGTCCTGGTCGGGGTGGGGGTCGGCGTCGGTGACAGCGTGGGGCTCGGGGTCGGCGTGGAGACGCTCGGCAGCGGGCTGCTGGCCGCGCGCTGCGCGAGGCGCGGGGTGGGTTCGGCGTCGGCCGACAGGATCGTGTACGCGCTCACGCCCCCGCCGATCACCAGCACGACCGCCGCCACGGCCGCGACGAGCAGCTTGCGGCTGCCCACCTTCTCCACCGACTCCACGGTACGGCCGGCCGCCAGCCCGGCCAGCAGCCGCTCCGCCTCCTCCGGCGCCAGCCGCTCGTGCGGTTCCTTGCGCAGCAGCCCGCGCAGCACGGGATGCATGGCGGGCGGGATGCGCCGGTAGTCGGGCTCCTCGTTGAGCAGCGCGGTGAGCGTGGCCATGGGCTCGCCGCGTTCGAACGGCGAGCGCCCGGTCAGCGCCGCGAACAGGGTGGCGCCCAGCGACCACAGGTCGGAGGCGGGCCCGGCCTCGGCGGCGCGTACCCGCTCGGGCGCGAGGAAGCTGGGCGAGCCGGTGACCATGCCGGTGCTGGTCAGCGACGAGTCGCCTTCGGCGGTGGCGATGCCGAAGTCGGTGAGCACGGCCCTGCCGTCGTCGTCGAGCAGGATGTTGCTCGGTTTGACGTCACGGTGCAGGATGCCCAGCTCGTGCGCGGCGCGCAGCGCGGAGAGCACCTGCCTGCCGACCTCGGCGGCCTGCGGGATGGGCAGCGCGCCGGTGGTGGCCACGATCTCCTCGATGGAGCGTGCCCTGAGCATCTCCATGATGATCCAGGGGCGGCCGTCCTCCTCGACGACGTCGTAGATCGCGACGACCGACGGGTGGTTGAGCCGGGCGGCCGTGCGCGCCTCGCGGGCGGTACGCAAAAGCTGCCGCTCACGGTCGGCGGGTGGGACCCCGTCGGGCAGCAGCACCTCCTTGATCGCGATCTGCCTGTTGAGGAGCGTGTCGCGACCTTCCCAGACCACGCCCATGCCGCCGCGCCCCAGCTCGCGCAGTAACTGGTACCGCCGAGCGACGAGCTGTTCCGAAACCATGTCCAACCTCCACAACAGTGGGCAAGTTTCCCATAAGTGGGAGTGCGGAAGAGTGTGATCACATGAGCCCGGCATGGTTGCGGCCTGCTACCGAAGGTTGTTCTACTGGGGTGGGCGCCCGGCGCCGGGTCGCGCCCGCCGTACCGGAACAGACTTGAGGAGATGTCCATGCGTGAAGGTCCGCTGGCCGGAGTGCGGGTGCTGGAGCTGGCGGGGCTCGCGCCAGGGCCGTTCGCGGGGATGATGCTCGCCGACCACGGCGCCGAGGTCTTGCGCGTCGACCGCGTCAAGGCGGTCACCGACAAGCCGCGCACGGACGTGATGGACCGCGGCAAACAGACCGTCGGCCTCGATCTGAAGTCGCCCGAGGGCGTGCGCGCGTTCAAGGAACTGGCGCGGAACGCGGACGTGGTCATCGAGGTGTTCCGCCCCGGTGTCGCGGAACGCCTCGGCATCGGCCCCGCCGACCTGCACGAGATCAACCCGAGGCTCGTCTACGGCCGCATGACCGGCTGGGGCCAGGACGGGCCGCTGGCCCCGACCGCCGGGCACGACATCGACTACATCGCGATCTCCGGCATCCTGTCGATGCTCGGCCGCGCGGGCGACAAGCCGACGCCGCCGATCAACATACTCGGCGACTTCGCCGGTGGCGGGCTGATGCTGGCGTACGGCGTGCTGCTGGCCCTTTTCGAGCGCGAACGCACCGGGAAGGGCCGGGTGATCGACGCCGCGATGGTGGACGGCGCCTCGATCCTGTTCGCGATGTTCCACCACGGCGTGCAGTCCGGCTTCTGGGGCCCGCGCGGCACCAACCTGCTCGACACCGGCGCCCCCATGTACGACACCTACGAGACCGCCGACGGGGGGTTCGTGGCGGTCGGCTCGCTGGAGCCGCAGTTCTGGGACGAGATGGTCCGCCTCATGGAGCTGAGCGACCTGCCCGACCGCGGCGACAGGGAGCAGTGGCCCGCGCTCAAGGCCCGGCTCGCGGACGCCTTCAGGTCGAGGACCAGAGCCGAATGGGAGGCCGTCTTCGACGGCTCCGACGCCTGCGTCTCCCCCGTGCTGACCATGGGCGAGGCCGTCGAACACCCGCACAACGCGGCCAGGGAGAGCTTCGTCCAGGTCGGCGAGTACCGGCAGCCGATGCCGGCGCCGCGCCTGCTCGGCGCCCCCGCGCCCGATCTGTCCCCCGCCACCCGGCTGGCCGACCTGTCGGCGTGGGGACTCGACGCCGCGGAAGCCGACAAACTCCGCGAAGCGGGGATACTGGCCTGATGGAGATCTTCGAGGCCCTCTACACGACGCGCGCGATGCGCCGGGTGAAGCCCGACCCCATCCCGACGGAGGTGCAGCGCTCGATCCTGGACGCCGCCATCCGCGCCCCCACCGGCGGCAACGCCCAGAACTGGCGCTTTTTGCTAGCCGACGACCCCGCTCTGAGGGCCGAGCTCGCGCCGCTCTACCAGGACGGCCTGCGCCGCCTGTTCGGGACTCACTACAAGGAGGCGATCGACCAGGCCGACGACCAGGCCGACCGCGTCTTCACCTCCGCCCGGTACCTGGCCGACCACTTCGACGGCTACCCGCTGCTGCTGTTCGCGTTCGTCCAGCACGACCCGAGCGGCGGCTCCATCTTCCCCGCCGTCTGGAACGCCCAGCTCGCCGCCCGCGCCCACGGCGTCGGCACCGCGCTGACCACCATCCTCGGCATATTCCACCCGAAGGAGACGATGCGCCTGCTCGGTGTTCCCGAAGACGAAGGCTGGTGGCTGGCCTGCACGGTGACCTTCGGCTACCCGACCGGCCGCTGGGGCGTGGCGCCCCGCCGTCCCGTCCACGAGGTCAGCTACCGCAACCGCTGGGGCGACCCGGTCGGCTTCACCGTGGACGAGCCGCTGTGGAGCCCACCGGCCCCGCGCGGAGAGGGGTGAAGCCCACCTGATTTCCCCGGCCTGACCGCCCAGTCGCAGGCGCGAGCGATGCGGCGGCTCCGTGACAGCACCTCTGAACCCCCGGAGCTGACCCATGCACGAACCACCGGCGCGCCTGCGCACAAGCATCGACCTGCTCGACGGCGACCTGTACGCCGACGACCCCCTGCCGCTCTACGCCTGGCTGCGCGAGCACTCCCCCGCCCACTACGACGCCGCCAACGACCTGTGGGGCATCTCCCGCCACGCCGACATCTGCGCCATCGAACGCGACGCCAAGCTCTGGACCAGCACCGGCGGCTACCGTCCCCAGCTGCCCTCCGATCCGTCCATGATCGGCATGGACGACCCCGAGCACGCCGAGCGCCGCCGCCTCGTCTACCGCCGGTTCACCCCGCGCCACGTGCACGAACGCTACGCCGACCGGATCCGGTCCGTGGTCACCGAACAGATCGACCAGGCCCTGGCGGAAGGCACCGTGGACGCCGTACCGGCCCTGGCCGCACCGCTTCCCGCCCGCATGATCGGCTGGCTGCTCGGCTTCCCCGACGCGGACTGGCCCAAGCTCAAACACTGGTCGGAGACCACGATCGCGGCCGGCGGCGGCCTGCGCTACGTCACCCACGAGGCCGCCGTCGCCGCCGGCGAGTTCGGCCTCGCCGTCCTGGACCTGGCCGCCGAGCGCCGCGCCTGCCCCCGCGACGACCTCCTGTCGGTATGGTCGGCCCGGCCCGACTACGACGACGAACACCTGGCCAACGAGGCCCTCCTTCTGCTCGACGGCGGCGCCGAGACCACCCGCACCGTGATCGCCACCGCCCTGGACGCCCTCGTCCGCCACCCCGCCCAATGGCGCCACCTGCGCGAGAACCCCTCCCAGATCGACACCGCCGTCGAGGAGTTCATCCGCTGGACCACGCCCATCCTCAACATGTGCCGCACCGCCACCCGCGACACCACCCTCCACGGCCAGACCATCAGAAAGGGCCAGCAGGTCCTTCTCATGTACGGCTCCGCCAACCGCGACCCGGCGGTCTTCGACGACCCCGACACCTTCGACATCACCCGCAAACCCGGCGGCCACATCGCCTTCGGCCTCGGCACCCACTTCTGCCTGGGGGCGGCGCTGGCACGGCTGGAGCTCAAGATCTTCTTCGAGGAGTGGGTGGGCCGCGTGGAGTCGGCGGCCTGGGCGGACGCCGACGGTCCCCGCCTGATGCGCAACTCCTTCGTCCGAGGCGTCACGTCCTTCCCCATCACCCTCCGCCCCCGCCGCCAGTAGCACCGCCCCCTCCGGTGGGCCACCACAGAGGGGGCCACCCCAGGGTGGTGCCCCACCCTGGGGGCCGCGTGGCACCGCCCACGCCCCCGTGCCCCGGGGCAACCCCGGGCGCGCGGGGGGTCAGGCGTGGGTTGTGAGGGGGTGGTAGGGCTTCAGGGTGATCGAGTCGTGGAGGCGGAGGCCGTTGGCGCTCAGCTTGGCCAGGCGGCGGGTCAAGGGACTGGGGAGGTGGTTGATCAGGCGAGCCCCTTGGGCCAGGGCCCAGACGTCCAGGCGCGTCGTGGGGACCAGGCGTTGGGCGGCCGCCACGGCGAAGGTGCGGCTCCGCCGTACATAGTCGGAAATTTCGTGTTCGTAGGCCGGGAAAGCGCGTGTGTGGTCCCCGCCGTGCGCGGCCAGTTCGCCGGCCAGCACGTACGCGCCCACGACCGCCAGGCTCGTGCTGCCGCCCACCGCCGGACCGGGGCAGTAGCCCGCGTCGCCGACCAGCGTGACCCGGCCGCGTGACCACGTGTCCAGGCGGAGCTGGGCCACCGAGTCGAAGTAGAAGGTCCCCGCGGCGTCGGCCTCGTCCAGGAGGCGGGGAATCTCCCAGCCCATGCCGGAGAAGGCCTCGCGGAGCAGTCGCTTCTGCCTGGGCACGTCGCGGTGGTGGAAGTCGAGCGGGGCGTCGGGACGGAACAGGAACAGGGCCCGCGCGTCGGGCATGCGGTCGGCGCCGTAGATCCCGGCGATCCTGCCGACCTCGGCGGCGACCTCCATCCGCCCGTCCAGCCCCAGGTAGTTGGGAACGGACGCGACCGCCAGGTACGCGCCGATCCAGTGCTCCTCGGCGTCCCCGAACGTCAGGCGGCGCACGTTCGAGTGCAGGCCGTCGGCCCCCACCACGAGGCCGAAGCGCCGGGGCGGCCCCTTCTCGAAGGTCACCTCGCCGTCGGCGGAGATGGAGGTGATGGAGTCGCCGAAGATGTACTCGGCGCCGTCGCGGGAGCGCTCGTAGAAGATCTCGCTGAGGTCGTCGCGCATGATCTCCACGTGCCGGTCGGAGACGGCCGTGACGAGGCGGCCGAGCTCCAGCCCGACCGGGCGCTTGCCTGCGCGGTGGTAGGTGAGGTGGCTGGTGCCGGTCTTGGCCTGTTCGAGCTGGTCGAGGACGCCCATGCGCTCGGCGATGTCCATGGCGGGGCGGAACAGGTCCACCGCGTGGCCGCCGCCCTTGCGCAGCGTGGGCGCGCGTTCCACGACGGTGACCGCGAACCCGTGGCGGGCCAGCCAGTAGGCGAGGACGGGACCGGCGACGCTGGCGCCGGAGATGAGGACGCGCATGCCTTTACCTAACGGTAGGTAAGTAGCTGACTTAACGGAAGGTAAGTCATACTGAGGCCCATGGCAAGACCCGGTGACACCAAGGGCCGCATCCAGACCGTCGCCCGTGAGTTGTTCCTGGCCAAGGGCATGCAGCAGACGAGCCTGCAGGACATCGCCGACCGGCTCGGCATCACCAAACCGGCGCTCTACTACCACTTCTCCTCCCGCGAGGAGCTGGTACGCAGCATCATCGAGCCGATGTTCCAGGACGGCGAGGCGTACGTGTCACGGCTGGAGGCACTGGAGGAGGTCCACGTCCCCGAGTTGCTCAGGGAGTACTTCGACTTCCACTACCGGCACCGGGACATGGTGATGTTCATGCTCAGGGAGATGATCTCGCTGAGCGGCCAGGGGCTGATCGACTGGGCGTTCACCTCGCGGGAGCGGCTGACCGTGCTCCTCGTGGGGGAGAATCCGACGCTGGAGCAGGCCACGCGTGCGACGGTCGCGCTGGGCGGGGTGGCCGACTGCGCCGTGCAGTTCGTGGACGCGCCCGCGGACCAACTGCGGGCCGCGGCCGTGCGCGCCGGATGCGACGCGCTCGGCCTGCCGTCAGATCGCTAGGTAGAGGTCGGCGCCGTCCGCGTGGTGGATCTCCAGGTCCGTGGTGAAGGCGCGCGCCGGGCTGCCGCCGGACTCGGTGTGCTTCCAGACGTGCTGCCAGGCCTCGATGAGCGCCTGCGGCATCGGTCCGCGCGCCGCCAGTGTCAGCGCCTGGCCGGCCGGCACGCGTACCGCGACCATCCCTTCCGGCAGCCTTGGAACGGTCCGTACCCCGACCCCGAGAATCTGCGTGTAGGCGCCGTGATGGTCGCTTTCGTAGTCCGTGAGGACCGCGTAGAGGTTCTCGTCCGTTCGCCCCGGAACATGGGCGAACGCACCCGGCGCCCCCGCCCGCTGCCATTGCGCGGGCAGCTTCGCGCGCGAGGGATCCATCTCGTCGGCGTTCGTCGTGCGGACGGCGTAGCCGACCACCAGCAGTTCGGCGCGTTCTGTGACGTCCACTGCTCCTCCATCCCCCATAAGTATCCAGGGCCGATCATATGGCGGGACTTGACCGGCTACCGCATAGGATGGACGAACGTGAAGTTTCTCAACGGACTCGAGCCGTCCTACGACCTGACCTACAGCGACGTGTTCATGGTCCCGTCGCGTTCCTCGGTCGGATCCCGGCTCGGCGTCGACCTCTCGACGAACGACGGCACGGGCACCACCATCCCCCTCGTCGTGGCGAACATGACCGCCGTGGCCGGCCGTCGCATGGCCGAGACGGTGGCACGGCGGGGCGGCATCACCGTCATCCCGCAGGACATCCCGATCGACGTGGTGACCGACGTCGTCGACTGGGTCAAGAAGCGCGACCTGGTCCACGACACCCCGCTCACCCTCACGCCCCACGACACCGTCGGCGAGGCGCTCAACCTGCTGCCCAAGCGCGCCCACGGCGCGGTCATCGTGGTCGACTGGGAGAACCGCCCGGTCGGCGTGGTGACCGACGCCGACTGCCAGGGCGTGGACATGTACACCCAGCTCTCGCAGGTGATGTCCACCGAGCTCCTGACGCTGCCCGCCGGGCTGGACCCGCGCGTGGCCTTCGACCGCCTGCACGACGGCCGCCACCGCCTGGCCCCCATCGTCGACGGCGAGGGCCGCCTGATCGGCATCCTCACCCGGACCGGCGCGCTGCGCGCCACCCTCTACGACCCCGCGCTCGACGCCGCGGGCAAGCTGCGGATCGCCGCCGCCGTCGGCGTCAACGGCGACGTGGCCGCCAAGGCGAAGGAACTGCTGGAGGCGGGCATCGACGTCCTGGTCGTGGACACGGCGCACGGCCACCAGGAGAAGATGATCTCGGCGCTGCGCGCGGTGCGGGCTCTGGACCCGTCCGTGCCGGTCGCGGCCGGAAACGTCGTGACAGCCGAGGGTGTACGCGACCTCGTGGACGCCGGAGCCGACATCCTCAAGGTCGGCGTCGGCCCGGGCGCCATGTGCACCACCCGGATGATGACCGGCGTCGGGCGGCCCCAGTTCTCCGCCGTCCTGGAGTGCTCCGCCGAGGCCCGCCGCCTGGGGCGGCACGTGTGGGCCGACGGCGGCGTACGGCACCCGCGTGACGTCGCGCTCGCGCTGGCCGCCGGGGCTTCCAACGTGATGATCGGATCCTGGTTCGCCGGCACGTACGAGTCGCCCGGTGACACCCGCACCGCGGCCGACGGCCGCAAGTACAAGGAGAACTTCGGCATGGCCTCGGCGCGGGCCGTACGCCTGCGTACCGCCGAGGACAGTCCTTTCGACCGGGCCCGCAAGGCGTTGTTCGAGGAGGGCATCTCCACCTCCCGCATGTACCTGGACCCGGTGCGCCCGAGCGTCGAGGACCAGATCGACGCCATCGTGGCCGGCCTCAGGTCCTCGTGCACCTACGCGGGCGCCACGACGCTCGAGGAGTTCTACGAGCGGGCCGTGGTCGGCATCCAGTCGTCCTCCGGCTACACAGAGGGCATGCCGCTCCACCAGAGCTGGTGATCACTCCTGGCCGACGTGGATGGTCGTGCCCGTGACGAGCCTCGCCATCTCCCCGGCCAGGAAGACCGCCACCGCCGCGGCGCCGGACAGATCGCCCGGCGGCCGTCCCGGCGCGATCGCGTTGACCCGGATCGGCGCCAGCTCCGCCGCCAGCGAGGCGGTGAGGCCGGCCACCGCGGCGGTCATCGCGGCCTGGATCGCGAAGCCCGGGGCCGCCCCGATGTTGATGATCGACGAGCCCGCCCGCATCAGCGGTAGCAGGCGCCGGATCATGGCCGTGAGCTGGGTGAAGTTCTCCTCGATGAGGGTACGCTCGCCCATGGCCGTGGTCTCGGCGAAACTCGTGTGGCAGGCACCGCCCGCGCTGTTGACCAGGATGTCCACCCGCCCATAGCGCTCTTCCACCGCGCGGGCGAACACATCGGCGGCCACCGGGTCGCGGACGTCGAGCGTCATCGCCAGCCCCTGCCCGCCCGCGATCTTGACCCGGTCGCAGACCGCCACCGACGCCCCGAAGGCCTCGAACGCCTCCGCCACCACCCGCCCGACCCCCTCGGCGCCTCCCGTGACCACGGCGACGCGCCCGGTGAGCAGGATCCCATCGGGAGAAAGGGCCATCCCGACAGCATAGAGTCGTCGGGTCCATTCGTTTCGTTCATCAGGAGTACTTTCGTGGCACTCGAGAAGCCGGAGATCGACTTCCCGGAGGGCAACCCGCCCACCGACCTGGAGATCGTCGACCTGGTCACGGGCGACGGCCCCGAGGCCAAGCCCGGACACACGGTCAACGTCCACTACGTCGGCGTCGCCTTCTCCACCGGCGAGGAGTTCGACGCGTCGTGGAACCGGGGCGAGGCGTTCGCGTTCCCGCTCGGCGGCGGGCGCGTCATCGCCGGCTGGGACCAGGGCGTCGCGGGCATGAAGGTCGGCGGCCGGCGCAAGCTGGTCATCCCGCCGCACCTCGGCTACGGCAACCGGGGCGCCGGCGCCCGCATCAAGCCGGGCGAGACTCTCATCTTCGTGGTGGACCTGCTCTCGGTCGGTTAGTCGGCTGTTCGGGCGTCGCCGCGTCCCTGACGGGCGCGGCGGCGCCTTTCGGCGCGCGCTAGCATGCCGGGCATGCGATCTGTGCGCGACTTCTTCGCCGGTGTCGGCTTTTTCGTTCAAGGGCTGGGCTGGGTGGCACGTAACGGGCGTTGGTGGCTCTTCGGCCTGATCCCCGCGCTGATCGCCTTCGCGGTCTACGTGGCGGCGCTGGTCTACCTGGGCAACAACGCCATCGAACTGGCCAACTGGATGACGCCGTTCGCCGACACCTGGGGCTGGCGGGACGCGTTCCGGGTGATGATCGCGATCGTCGTGTTCGTGGGCGGGCTGGCGCTGGCGGTGGTGACGTTCACCGCGATCACGCTGGTGATCGGGGAGCCGTTCTACGAGAAGCTGTCGGCGACGGTGGACGTGGTGCCAGGGTATGAGGAACTGCCCTGGTGGCGGACGCTGCCCCGGTCGATCAGGGACAGCCTGGTGACGTTGGGGTGGGTACTGTTGATCACCGTTCCGCTGTTCTTCCTCGGTTTCATCCCGGTGGTGGGCCAGACGGTGATCCCGGTGATAGGCGCCGCCGTTTCCGGATTTTTCCTGACAGTGGAGCTCACGACCCTTTCGATGGAAAGGCGGGGGTTGGCGCGCAAGCAGCGATTCGCCCTGCTCCGCGGAAACAAGCCGGCCGCGCTGGGGTTCGGGGTGGCGGTGTTCCTGCTGTTCCTGGTCCCCTTCGTCGCCGTGATCGCCATGCCGGCCGCGGTGGCGGGCGCCGCCCTCCTGGTCCGCAACCGCCTGTCCCCCGCTTAGCCGTCCTTTTCCGCGTACGGCCCGCGTAGCCGTCCTGCCGGAACAGCCCGCGTAGCCGTCCTGCCGGAACAGCCCGCGTAGCCGTCCTTCTGGCATGGCCCGCGTTATCCACAGCCGGGCCCGCCCCAACCCCGCTCCGTCCCCAGAACGCCTTTCGGCCCCCCGGCCGCACCCCCGTCCACGGCACCCTCATGCCCCATGACCCCGTGCCTCACCCTGCTCTCCCCGTCCGACATCCTCGCCGCGGTGCCGTACCTGGTCGGCTTCCACCCGTCGGAAAGCCTGATCGTGATCGGCATGGCCGCCGACCAGGCCCAGATCGCGGCCCGCTGGAGCCTGCCCCTGCCCGAGGACGCCCTCGCTCCCCTGACCCCGGTCCTGGAGCGGGAGAAGATCACCGAACTGATCCTCGTCGGCTACGGCGCCGGCCCGCTGGTGACCCCGGCGATCGACGAGGCCAGACGCCTGGCGGCGGCGGAGGGTGTGAAGATCGGCGAAGCCCTGCGAGCGGAGGACGGCCGCTACTGGTCCTACACCTGTGACCTCCCCCACTGCTGCCCGCCCACGGGCACCCCCTACGACCCCACGACCAGCCCCGTGGCCGCCGAGGCGACGGTCCACGGCATGGTGGCCCTCCCCGACCGCCAGACCCTGGAACGCACCATCGCCCCGTGCACCGGCCCGGTCCGCATGTCGATGCGCGCCGCCACGGCCACCGCCGTCGCCGACCTGCGCACCCGCCTGGCGAATTCTGAAGACACCGAGGCTTTCGCCCGCAAGTTCGTGGCCGAGGGCCTGGTGAGGGTCCGCGCCGCCATCGCCTCCCACGCCGCCGGCCGCCGCCTCGACGACACGGAAGCCGCCAAACTCGGCCTGGACCTCACGATCATCCGCATCCGGGACGAGGCCTGGACCCTCATGGACGACGCCCACGCCCCACTCTGGAAGGACCTGACCCGCAGGCTGGAGCCCCGCTTCGTCCCCGCGGCCGCTTCCCTGCTGGCCATGTCCAGCTGGCGCTCCGGTGACAGTGTTCTGGCCGTCATAGCCCTCGAACGCGCCCTGACCACAGACCCCGCCTACTCCATGGCCAACCTGCTGATGCACGCCCTGCAGCACCTCATGCCGCCCTCACTCCTGCGCGGCCGCCTGCCCACCCCCGCCGAACTGGACACCGCCATGGGCACCCCAAGAGCCGCCTGGCTCCTCCCCCTGACCACCCTCCTGGACGACCCCGCAGACGCCATAACCGTCTGACCCACCCCGCAGGCCCCACCACGACCCACCCCACAGTGCCGTCACGATCCGCCCCGCGAACGCCGCCACATCCCAGCTCACCACCCGAGCGCACTCCGCCACGCCCCAACCCACCACCCGGCGGATGCCGTAACGGCCTGCCCCACCACCCGAGCCCACCCCGCCACGCCCCAACCCACCACGCTGCGGATGCCGCAGCGGCCTGCCCCACCACCACGCGGATGCCGTTGGGACCTGATCCCACCACCCGGCGGCTGAGGCCACGACCACCTGACGCCCCGCCCCGGCCGCTGCTGCGACACGACCCACCAGGACCCCTTGGCGGCCTGACCCATCACCCCCGGGCACCCGACGGGCACCACACCACCACCGGGGCGGCCACTTCCAGGGCTGCTCGGAGACGGGCAGGAAGATTGCGAGCACACGAAAAGGGCACGCGCCAGAGCGGCGCGTACCCCGAGGGCAGGCGGGCTACAGCCCGCCCTCCTCCCTGCGCCGCTTCTCGTTGTAGGCGCGCATGCGCTGCGGATACCCCGTCAGCTGCACGTCGTACACGGGCAGCGCCAGGTCACGGGCGACCTTGTGGATGACGGCGGGCGAGCCCACCCGTCGCCGGGTCCACTCCCCGTCGTCGGCCACGGCGACGGCCGTGGTGTCGGTGGCAAAGGTCTCCGGTTCGACGTAGAACTCGACGCCGCGCCGCGACTTGGCAAAGGCGATGAGCGCTTCGATGTCGGCGTCCGTCGCCTCCCGGTCGAACTTTGCGACCTTCGGCCCGCGCAGACGCCGGAGCCCATAGCGGTCTCGCCATCTCATGGTTCCTTTTTATATCGGTTTCGCGTCCGCCGCGTCGGGGCTGTTCTAAGGGAGACTTCGGGGTTCCTCCCGATCCCACATCACCGGAAAAGGATGCAGCATAGGACCAGACCGCCTGAGCTAAGGAGAGGCATGGCCGCGATGACAGAGGCACCCACACCCCCGGGCGGCCCGGGACCCGTGCCCCAAGCCCAACTGCGGGTGACCAACCAGGACCGCGAGCACGTCGTGGAGCACGTCCAGGCCGCCTATGCCGAGGGCCGGTTCGACAAGCACGAGTTCGACGACCGCCTCGAACGCGCCATGACCGCGCGCACGCACGGCGACCTCATGCCCATCATGACGGAGCTGTACGGCTCGCGCCCCGCAGCCCACCTGCACCAGACAGCGGCCCCGGCACCGCCGAAGCACCACGGCCCCACGGAGAGCAACGAACGCCTGGGCGCATCCGCGGCCCACCTCGTGGCGCTGATCGGCTTTCCCATCATCGGCCCGCTGATCCTCCTGCTGACCGGCGGCAAAACCTCGCCGTACATCCGCCGCCACGCCTTGGAGTCGCTCAACTTCCACCTCACGGTGACCGGTGCGACGTTCCTGCTCCCGTTCACCATCGTGGGCGTCATCTTGCTGCCGGTCATCTGGATCGCCGCGGTCATCCTGTCGATCGCCGGAGGCGTGGCCGCTCTGTCGGAGAACGAGTTCCGCTACCCCCTGACGGTCCGCCTGATCAAATAGCCGCGACCGCGACCCGACCACCAGTCGCCAGCCACCAGCCACCAGCCAGGCGACCAGAGAGGGGCCTCCGGCCTCCCACCAAACGCCGGCCACGCTAGACCCTTCGGCCCACCCGGCTCCCGCCGAAAAGCGGGAGACCCGGGCCCACCCAGCACCGCCCACACGGATTTCCAGGCACACATGCGCGGCCGGGCCCGGAGGACCTCAGCTCCACGCGGAACCCAAGTCCGGACGCAGCCCAGCCTCACGCGGGCACCCGGCTCCACGCGGAACCCAAGTCCGGACGCAGCCCAGCCTCACGCGGGCACCCGGCTCCACACGCGAGACCGATCCCGCACGAGATGCCAGCTCAGCACGGGACAACCGGCTCCCGCGAGACACCGGCGAGACCTGCCCCGCACGGCCTCCGGGCTACGCGCGCAGGGCACCAGCCCAGCCACGCACCAACCACGCCTCAACCCCGGCCCGCACCGGTCACCGGACACCAGACACCGGTCTGCCGCGCCGCGAGAGCCGCCGACGCCCGCCCTTCCCGGCCACCACACCGCCGCATGAGAGCACCCATGCCAAAGCCGCCTGCCACGCAAGCGCAGGTGAGGGGTTACCTGGCCAGGACCTCGTACTTGACGGTCATGACGCCCGAGCCGGTGTTGCCGATGGCGTCGAAGGCGGCTTCCGAAAGGTCCAGGCACCGTCCGCCCACATAGGGCCCACGGTCGTTGATGCGGACGGTCACCGAGTCGCCGTTGTTCGGGTTCGTGACCCGGACCCGGCTGCCCAGCGGCAACGTCTTGTGCGCAGCCGTCATCGCGGACGGGTTGAAGCGCTCCCCGCTGGCGGTCATCTGGGGCTCGCCGTAGAAGGAGGCCCCGCAGGTACCGGTGGAGACGACCCGGGTACGCGGCTTGGAGACCCGCTCCGCCTTGGCCACCTTGGGCGCGGCAGGCGCTTTGCTGGGGCTTGACGACGGCTTGGGAGACGCCTCGGGGTCACCGGGCGAGGGTGAATGCACTGGTTTGCCCTGAGATTGGGCCGGACCGCCGAGCCGTGGCTTCGGGGTGGCGGTCTGTGAGGCGGCGGAGGGACGCCCGGCCGGGGTCTGGGCCGGAGGGATGGCCGCGGTGTTCATGGCGGTGGCGCGCTGGGTGTCGTCACCGTTGGTAACCGCGGCCCAGGCGGTGGTCGAGGCGGCCGCGACGACGGCGACTCCGGCGGCCAAGGCGGTCCAGCGGCGCTTGCCGCTTGCGGATGACCGGGCAAGGGGGTTCGGACGAGACGGCTTGGTCGAATGCTGACCCAAGGGGAACCACAGTCCTAGATAGGGGACAGGACGGGGAAAGGCCAGGCGAGAAGGGGTATGGTGCGCGCTTCGGCCGTTCCCGGCAGGATGGGGCGAGTCAACGCCCCGGCAACGGAGTGAACATACGCGACAAAGCCCGAGTAAAGGCAACTTAATGAGTCAAGTAGTGACATATATCACTTTGATCACAAGTTTCACTGGAGTTTCGAGGGTACGCGCCTGATCTTGTGGTGTCCTGGATTCCCGGTGAGCACTCTGCGTGATCAGTTCGGCCGAGCCGTACCCTGGCACGATGATGAACACGCTCGCCGTCGAGAACTACCGGTCACTGCGCAGGCTGTTCGTCTCGCTGGGGCGGCTCAACGTCGTGACCGGCGCCAACGGCAGCGGCAAGTCCAGCCTCTACCGCGCGCTGCGCCTGCTCGCCGACTCCGCGCGCAACGGCGCCGTCGCCGCGCTGGCCAGGGAGGGCGGCCTGGCGTCCACACTGTGGGCCGGACCGGAGAACATCGGCCGGAGCGTACGCGAGGGCGCCCACCCGGTGCAGGGCACGACCCGTTCCGGCCCGGTCAGCCTCAAGCTGGGCTTCGCCGGAGACGACTTCGGCTACGCCATGGACCTGGGCCTGCCCATCCCCACCGGCGGGTACGGCGGCGCCGCCTCCGCCTTCTCCCTCGACCCGGAGATCAAGGCCGAGGCGACCTGGGCGGGGCCCATCCTCCGGCCCGCGACGTTGCTGGCCCAGCGGGGCGGCCCCGCCGTACAGATTCGTGATCGCGGCGGCAGGTGGGAGTTCGTGCCGCACGACCTGCAGCCCTTCGACAGCATGCTCAGCGAGATGGCGGATCCGGTGCGCGCGCCCGATCTGCTGGTGCTGCGCGAACGGATCAGGTCATGGCGCTTCTACGACCATCTACGGACGGACGCGTACGCACCAGCACGACAAGCACAGATCGGCACCCGCACCCCGGTTCTGGGTCACGACGGCGGCGACGTGGCGGCGGCGCTGCAGACGATCCGCGAGATCGGCGACGCGGACGCGCTCGACGCGGCCGTCGACCACGCCTTCCCGGGCAGCCGGGTGGAGATCGCGCTTGAGGGTACGCGCATGGAGCTCACGCTGAGGCAGCACGGACTGCTACGCGCGCTGGGCAGCGCGGAACTGTCCGACGGCACGCTGCGGTATCTGCTGTGGGTGGCCGCGCTCCTCACGCCCCGCCCGCCGGAGATGCTGGTCCTGAACGAGCCGGAGACCAGCCTCCACCCCGACCTCCTCGAACCTCTGGGCGAACTGATCGCCGCGGCCGCCGAGGAGACGCAGGTGATCGTCGTGACGCACGCCAAGCCCCTGGTCGCCGCGCTGGAACGGCGCAAGGCCACGACGATCGAACTGGTGAAGGACCTGGGCGAGACCGGGGTGGCCGGGCAGGGACCGCTCGACGGGCCCAGCTGGAAATGGCCCAAACGCTGACGTCAGACCATGAGGGACCGGACCGTGTCGACGGTGTCGGCCTCGTCGGCCCGTTTGTCCGGGCGATAGCGCAGTACCCGGGCGAATCGCAGCGCCATGCCGCCGGGATAGCGCGGCGATCGCTGGACCCCGTCGAAGGCGATCTCGACGACGAGTTCGGGGCGCAACGTGACCGTCCAGCCGTCGGTGGGGCCGTCGGCGATCTCCAGGAACCGTTCGGTCTGCCAGGCGAGCAGTTCGTCGGTCAGGCCCTTGAACGTCTTGCCCAGCATCACGAAGCCGCCCTCGGGGTCGCGGGCGCCGAGGTGAAGGTTGGACAGCTTGCCCTCCCGGCGGCCGTGACCCCATTCCGCCGCCAGGACCACGAGGTCGAGCGTGTGGCGCGGCTTCACCTTGATCCATCCGGCGCCGCGCCGACCGGCGGCGTACGGTGAGGTGAGGGTCTTGACCACGAGCCCCTCGTGCCCGGCGCGCACGACCTCGGCGAAGAACGCCTCCGCCTTGGCCACATCACCGGTGACCAGGCGCGGGGTGAGCAGACCTGGCGGCACGGTCCTGGCCAGGGCCTCCTGCCGTTCGGCGTAGGGCAGATCGAGAAGATCCTCGCCACCGGCTCGCAGCGCGTCGAAGAAGAACACGCTCAACGGCGTCTCCTCGCGCAGCCGCGCGACGTCCAGCTTGCTGGCCACCCGGCTCGCCGTGACCTGGAAGGGGTGCGGCCGTCCGTCCGGCTGAAGCGCGATCAGCTCACCGTCGAGCACCAGATCGGTCTCGGGCAGGGCGAGCATGGCCTCGGCCAGCTCGGGAACCTGGTTGGTGATGTCGTCAAGCGTGCGGGTGAAGACCCGGACATCCTCCCCAGACCGGTGCGCCTGCACCCGAATCCCATCCAGCTTCCACTCCAACGCCACCACACCCGAGGCGCCGTCTTCAGAGTCTTTGGCAGCGGTCTGCGGCCTGGCCTGAGCAGCCTTCTCCAGCGCGGCGGCCACATTGGCCGCGCTCCCCGCCAGCATAGGAGCAACCGGACGGCCAACCTCCAGCCGGAACGCCCGCAAAGCGTCGATCCCACCAGAAAGCGCCCCCGCCCCCACCGCGGGCAGCCACCCCCGCAACGTCAGCGCCCGCCGCACGTCCGCCGACGGCGCCCCGGACGCCTTGGCCAGAGCCTCGATCATCACCCCGTCAAGCGCCCCCTGCCGCAGCTCCCCGCTGAGCAACCGGGTCAAGAACGCCTGCTCTTGACTGGTCAGCCCCGCGAACAGCTCCGTCACGAGCCCCTTCCGGGCCGCCTGCGACCCCTGCCCGGAAACAGCCTTGATCCGGCTCAGCAACTCATCCACCTGGGCCAGCGTGGCAGTGGCGGCCAGCCGGGGCGGCGGAATGTCCTGAAGCGTCCGCCACCCCACCCCGACCTGCCGCTGCGGCAGCTCGCCGGACAGGTAGGCGATGGCGATCTCGGCCTCATCGGGGCCAACCCTGCCGAGCAGCTCGGCGAGGTGTCCCACCTTCCCCAGCCGAGCCGACGTCCGCGTCACCGCCTCCGACACCCGGACCACGTCGATCAATAGCACACCCGCTATGTTGCCGCACCCCGCCGACAAAACCCACCAGCGCCGACGCACCATCCTGACGTCGCCGCGACCAGCGCCCCCACTACGACAAACCCCACCCCCTGCTACGACAAACCCCACCCCCACCATCCGTTACGGCAAGCCACCCCACCCCCACCCGCCGTCGCGAGTGACCGCCGATCGTGGGGATCGCTTCTCACGTCGGACGGGGTCCCCGCCGCTACGGCCCACCTTGACCGGCCACCGTGCCCCACCCCGCCCACCGGCGAGGGGCGCCAAGCCCACCACCCACCACCCCGCCGCACGGCGCCCCAAACCCCGCTATCGCCACGTGCGGCCGGCGGCGCAGCGAGGATCGCGAGGTCACCCCGGTTTACGAGCCTCGATCAAGAAGCGGGTGGTGGTGGCCACGAACGGCCCTTCGCTCTCCAGCCGCTCATGCAGCTCCCGCAACCGCGGCAGATACTCCTCAACCGTGAACCCAGGCACCATCCAGATCACCTTCCGCAGAAAGTAGACCACCGCCCCCACGTCGAAGAACTCCGTCCGCAACCGCTCGAACCGAAGATCCATCACCTCGAGCCCGGCCCCTTCCGCACCGGCCCGAGCGTCATCCGGATGCCGCCCCCGCCGCCTCTCATCAGACAACGGCCCCAGAAAGTACTCGACCAGCTCGAACACACTCTCCGGCCCCACCTGCTGCGACAGATACGTCCCGCCGGGAGCCAGGACGCGGCCGATCTCCTCCCACCACACGGTCACCGGATGCCGGCTCGTCACCAGGTCGAAGGCCCCGTCAGCGAACGGCAGCGGCGGCTCATCCGGGTCCGACACCACCACGCACCCCCGCGGATGCAACAGCCGGGTGGCTTTGGCGAGATTCGGCGGCCAGGACTCGGTGGCGACCATCAAGGACGGAAGCCGCGCGGCCCCGGCCAGCACCTCCCCACCGCCCGTCTGAATATCAAGCCCGGCGGTAGCTCCAGCCAGGCGTTGGGCCATGAGCCGCTGATACCCCCACGAAGGCCGCGCCTCCGTCGCACGCCCATCCAGCCAGGAGAAGTCCCAGCCTTCCACGGACACCGACGCGGCCTCGTCCACCAGATCCTCGAATGCGCGCTTCATAAGATCACCTTCGCAGCTCGCCAGCCACCCGGTCGAGCGCACGCCACCCGCAGCCGCACCGCGGATCACGGCGTCAGCGCCCTCTGCGCAAGGCCTTTCTCCGTGGCGCCACGCCACGCGGCTGGCGGATCGCGACGTTGGCGCCCACGCACAAGACCTGCTCCACGGCTACGCACCGCATGGCCGCCGCGTCGCCGGCGTTCGCGTTGGCTGCTCTACGGCAGTCCTCCCTGGCGGTGCGCCACGCGGATCACGGGGTCGGCCGCCCTGCGGGAGGCCACCTCCAACGCGAGTCACCGCCCGGAGCCCAGCGGCGCGGCGGAGGCGTGTCAGGTGGCAGGGTCGTGTGGTCGGAGGGCTTCGTAAAGGGCGGCTACCGCCAGTAGGACGTCACCGAGTGGCCCAGTTCTTCGAACAGCGATCGGGTCAGCGGCAGTGAGATGCCCAGCACGTTGCCGTGGTCGCCGTCGATGCCGTCCACGAACCACCCGCCGCGTCCCTCGATGCTGAACCCACCGGCCATCTGCAGCGGCTCCCCCGAGTCGATGTACGCCTCCAGCTCGGCCTCGGTCGGCTGGCCGAAGCGGACCACCGTGGTCGCCGTCTCGGCAGCCTCCCGGCCGGCCGTCACGTCGATGACGCAGTGGCCGGTCACCAGGCGGGCCGTGCGGCCGCGCATCATCCGCCAGCGGATGGCCGTCTCCTCGGGCGTGCCCGGCTTGCCGTACGGCCGGCCGTCCAGCTCAAGGATGGAGTCGCAGCCGATGACCAGTCCCTCGTCCAGGTCGGAGGCCACCGCGCGGGCCTTCGCCCGCGCCAGCACGAGGCTCAGCGCGGCGGGCGAGTGCGCGGTGTACGCGTCCTCGTCCACGCCGCTGACGATCACCTTGGGATCGAGCCCGGCGGTGCGCAGAAGGGCCAGACGGGCGGGTGACGCTGAGGCGAGGACGATCATCACCCCAGCTTACCGGTCACCAGTCGGGGTTCGACGTGCCCGGAGCGGCCGAGGACGGCTGCTGTTGCTGGGGCGGCTGCTGCGGCTGGCTCGGCTGCTGTTCGCCGCCGAAGATGCCGCCGAGCACGGAACCCAGCAGGTCGCCGAGGCCGCCGGTCTGCATGCCGGCCTGTTCCTGGTTGAGGTCGTTGGCCACGGCTCCGGCGTCCATGTTCTGCTGGGAGGCGCGGTTGGCCAGCAAGGACATGATCATGGGTGCGATGAGCGGCAGCAGCTTCATGATGGTGCCGGAGTTGATCCCGGCGAACTGCGCCAGCCCCTGCGCCGCCTGCTCCGTCCCCTGCGAGCCGAGAACGTGACCCAGGATCCCCTCGCCGTCCCTCGACAGGCTGGCGACGTCACCGGTGAAGGGGTCGGCGTCTACATGCTGGTCGAGTGCGCTGCGCAGTGACTGCGCGCCGTCGTTGTTCTCGGCGTTGCGGGCCATGCCGCCCGCGATGGTGCCCGTCGCGGCCTCGACGACGCTGCGCGCCGTGGCCGTGTCGGTGCCGAGCAGACCGGCGATCTGCTGCAGTCCGGAGTCGCCCAGTTGTGCGAGTAGCTCATCATTGAGTGACACGACAAGTCCCCCCGATCGTTTGTCTCGGGTGGACCTACCCTCCGCTTTATCGAGCTATTTCCCGAATTGACCTAACTGTCTACCAACACCCCTCAGATCAGGTACGGCCCGCCTCAAACCCCCCGAGCCCCTCAAGAACCGCGAGACAACCAGAGCCTCACAAAAGATCGGAAACCGGGCCTTCCACAGGTTGGCCCACGTATCGGGGAAGGGCAGCGGGGAACCAGCGTCCCGCGAAAGCCCTTGAGCCAGACCTCCAGGATCGAAGCCCTCAACAGCGCAAGCCTCTCGGAAGCCCGTGGGAACCGGCCTCCCTCCCGAACGAAGGAAGGAAGGAACCGGCCCGAGCTCAGGACCCCAGAAAGCACGCCTCAGGATGTGGGTGCGTCGGAAGAGCCCGCGACCCCGTTCGGGGCGCCATCGGAAGGCATCGGGGTGGACACGTCAGGCACCGGCGACCCGTCCACCGACTGCTGCGGCAGCGGGCCCGAGGGAGCGTCCGCCCCCCGAGGCAGTTCGCCGTTGGCGCGCGGGGCCTCCAGCGGGGTGTTCGCCGGCCGGCTGACCCCGGCCGCCGCATACGCGCCCGCCTCGTCCAGCGTCTCGTGCTCCAGCAGCGCCACCACGATGGCTTCCAGCTTGTCGCGGTTCTCCGACAGGATGCGCACCGCCACCTCGTAGCACTCGTCCACGATCCGGCGGGCCTCCTCGTCCACGGTGGCGAGGGTGGCGGGTGAGGCCTGGGGCTGCTGGCCGTCATTCGGGAGGATGGTGAGCGGGCCGACCTTGGCGGACATGCCCCACCGGCCCACCATGCCCCGCGCGATCATGGTGACCTGCTCCAGGTCGTTCTCGGCGCCGGTGGTGATGATGTCGTACACGACCTGCTCGGCGGCCATGCCGCCCAGGGCGCCGGCGATGCGGCCGCGCAGGTACTTCTCGTCGTAGGCGTAGCGGTCGGTGTCGGGCGTGGACAGGGTGACGCCGAGCGCCCGGCCGCGCGGGATGATCGAGATCTTCCTGACCGGGTCCGCGCCGGGCTGGAGCATGCCGAGCAGCGCGTGCCCGGCCTCGTGGTAGGCGGTCCTGACCCGCTCCTCCTCCGGCATGACGATGCTGCGGGCCGCGCCGAGCTGCAGTTTCTCCAGCGCGTCGGCGAAGTCGGCGGTGCCGACCTTGTCCTTGCCGCGCTTGGCTGCCAGCAGCGCCGCCTCGTTGACGAGGTTGGCCAGGTCCGCGCCGGTCATGCCGGGCGTGGTCTTGGCGAGCTGGTCGAGGCTGACCTCGGCGGCCAGTGGTACGCCGCGGGTGTGCACCTTCAGGATGGCGCTGCGGCCGGCCGCGTCGGGCAGGCCGACCTGCACGGTCCGGTCGAAGCGGCCGGGGCGCAGCAGGGCGGGGTCGAGGACCTCGGGCCGGTTGGTGGCGCCGATGACGATGACGCCCTCCGCGCCGGAGAACCCGTCCATCTCGGTGAGGATCTGGTTGAGGGTCTGCTCGCGCTCGTCGTGCCCGCCGAGGCCGGAGGCGCCGCCGCGGGCGCGGCCGATGGCGTCGATCTCGTCGATGAACACGATCGCCGGGGCGACCTTGCGCGCTTCCTCGAACAGGTCGCGCACCCGGGAGGCGCCCACGCCGACGATCATCTCGATGAACTCGGAGGCGCTGGCGGAGAAGAACGGCACGTTGGCCTCACCGGCCACGGCGCGGGCCAGCAGTGTCTTGCCGGTTCCGGGCGGGCCGGCGAGCAGCACGCCCTTGGGCAGCTTGGCGCCGAGCCTGCGGTACTTGCCCGGGTCCTTCAGGTAGTCGACGATCTCGACGAGTTCGTTCTCGACCTCGTCGATGCCGGCCACGTCGTCGAACGTGACCCGGATCTTGGAGCTCTCGACCGGCTTGGCGGCCTTCGACTTGCCGAGCCCGCCCAGGCCGCCGCCGCCCATCATGCTGGCGCCGCGGCGCATCACCCAGATCCACAGGGCCGCGAGCAGCAGCACGGGCAGCAACGACAGCAACAGGTTCAGGAAGAGCCCGCGCCCGCCGACCGGAGTCGACGTGATGTTCACGCCCGCGGCCTTGAGCTGGGCGTCCAGCTGGTCGGTGTTGGCGAACACCGGGATCTCGGTGTCGAACTTCGTGTACTGCTTCTTGTCGTCGGGGTCGGTCGCCGCCGCCTTCAGTTCACCCTGGACGGACGTGCCCTCGGCCGAGATGTCCTTGACGTTGTTCGCCGTCACCTGCTTGGTGAACTCCGTGTAGGAGATCGTCTCCACCGGCTCGCTGTCGAAGAACGAGGAGATCAGGAAGAAGCCCGCGTACACCACGAGCAGCGTCACGACGAAGCGCCACCAATTGATCTTGGGACGTCCGGTGCCGGAACCACCCGGGAGGCCCTCGGCGCGCCAGGGCTTCTGCTTGTTCTTGTCCTGCTCCTGAGGCGGCCCAGAGCGTTCCACGGCGTCACTCCCCCAAATCGCCGCATCCATGATCTCTACCCTAGAACACGGGCACCAGAGACGACGCGGTAGATGTCACGCCAACGCTTACGTTGCGTGTCCGGTATCGAAGCGAACACCAGTCCCGGCTTGGCCATTCCCCCGTCCAGTACGACGACGGCGGCGACAGAGGACCGCTTGCCGTACTTGACCTGGTAGATCGTCGCCCAGCCGCCCTTGACCGGCTGGGAGGTCAGCCAGCGGACGGTGGCGCCCTTGGGGTGGAGGTTGAGTGTCCAGCGCGCGGCCAGCAGCGCGGTGTCGCGCGGATTCTTCTGCGCCTCGATCGGGACGGGGCAGCTCACGATCAGGCCGCGCTCGGCGCGGCCGCGCAGCTTGGGGAGCACCTGCTTGCTGGTGAACGGCGCGCCGCGGTGCCGCTTCCAAGGCCTGCCCAGCAGGGGTACGGCCACGCCGGTCCGCTTGTCCGCGAGCACGCGGCGTCCCGGCTTGGGCAGCACGGCCTTCTTCGGCTTGCCCGGCACCTCCGGCAGCCGGGCATCGGCGTAGAAGGCCTCCATGGCCGTGTATCCGGGTGCCAGGGACGCGCCGGGCGAGGGCGTGGGCCGCGCCGCCGCCTGGGAGACCGACGGCGCCGGGCTGGGCAGCGCGGGCACCGCCGCGGACGGGCTGACGACGGGCTCGGCCGTACCGGCGGGATGGACGGTCGCGGCGGGCGGAACAGCTCCCGGCGTCCCGGACGGAGTGGCCGACGCGGTGGCCGACGCGGTGGCCGACGCGGTGGCCGACGCGGTGGCCGACGGGGTGCCGGGTGGGGTGGCGGACGAGGTCGGCGGGGCGGTCGATGGCGCGGCGACCGGCCGTTCCGCGACCTCGTCCGGCCGGGAGGGAAGTGCGAGCACGACAGCGACGACGGCGACCGCCGCCGCGACGAGCACGGCGAGCCCGCGATAGACGTCCCGCATACGCAGGTCGCCGATGCGGGAACGCCTTGGCGGGGAGGCGTTCTTCGGCTTGTCCGCCGTTGTCACACGGGAACCCACGGTCCCACCTTCCCCATCGAGCACGACGGGAGCGTACGACAAATCCAGCTATTGCGTGCAAGAAGCTATGGAAGTGTCATCATGGCAGGGTGCACCAGGTGGAGCTCCGATTCCATCCCGCCTCGCGGGAGACGCTGACCCACACCAACCTGTCCGCGGTCCGTCACGACGGCGCCGGCCTCTGGCTGGCCGGTGACGAGACCGCCACGATCGAACACCTCGCCTGGAACGGCGAGCGCTACGACGACCAGCGCACCTTCCATCTGGCCGACTACGTGGACCTGCCCGCCGGACCCCACGACGAGGCCGACATCGAGGGCCTGGCCAGGACCGACGGCCAGTTGTGGCTGGTGGGTTCCCACAGCCTCAAACGGCGCAAGCCCAAGTCCAAGGACCCGGAGAAGGCGGCCAGGCGCCTGGCCACGGTGCTGCGCGAGGAGAACCGGTTCATCCTGGTACGCCTCCCGCTGGACCCGGTCACCAACAGCCCGCTGCCCGGCGAGATCATGTCCGGCAAGGAGAACCTGGCCCGGCACCTGGACGACGACGAGCATCTCGCCCCGTTCCTGGCGCTGCCCGGCAAGGACAACGGCCTGGACATCGAGGGCATCGCGGTCATCGGCCGCCGGGTCTTCCTGGGCCTGCGCGGGCCGGTGCTGCGGGGCTGGGCCGTCGTGCTGGAGGTCAACCCCGTCCCCGCCGACCGCGGCAGGCTGAGGCTGGCGACGCCGTACAAGAAGCACTTCCTGGACCTGGGCGGGCTGGGCGTGCGGGACCTGTGCCCCTACGACGGCGACCTGCTGCTGCTCACCGGCCCCAGCATGGACCTGGACGGACCGGTGCGGGTGGTGCGCTGGCGGGCGGGCAAGCACACGGACGTGGTCGGCGCCCAGGACCTGGAGACCGTCGCGGAGCTGCCGTTCGGGATCGGCTTCGACCATCCGGAGGGCCTGGCGATACTGCCGGACGGGCGGTTGATGGTGGTCTACGACTCGCCGGGCCCGCACCGCCTCACCCCGCAGGGCGGCGTGCTGGCCGACATCATCGCGCTCTAGAGCCCGCCAGCCAGGGCGCTTCCGCCACGAACGTGCACGAGCCCGGCGCGATCTCGGTGAACCCGGCGTCGCGCACCACCGGCAGCCCGCTGCCCGACAGCGCGTCGAAGCGCTCACGCGAGGGCGCCAAGCGGACGGAGACGGCCAGCCCGCGCGCGATCCAGGCCGCCCGCTCGGCCGTGCCACTGGCCCACCAGGCCAGCTGGGCGGCGTGCCCGGCCTGCGCCATGGCCTTGCCCGCGCTCATCTCCAGCGCGGGGTTCTCCCACAGCACGGGCGGCTCGGCGGCCGGTAGGGCGGCGCCGTCGGCCAGGTCGGTGCCGGACACCTGAAGCCGGGACAGGTCCTTGGGCCACCCGTCGAGCGGGACGGGCGGATGCACGCGGACTTCCGCCGACCGATGCTCGACGGTACGGCCGGGCAGCGCCAGCACCCGCGCCCACTCGGCCCCGCGCGCCCGGCGCACCACCTTGCGGATCTTCCCGGTGGCCTGCCAGGCGAGCAGTTCCTCGCTCCACTCCCCCGGGTCGGCCAGGACGCTCAGCACGGCCATGGCGGCCGCCTCCAGCGCGTCGGCGCGCTCGGGCGGCGCGGTCCGCTCGATCCTGACCACCAGCGGGAGGACCCTCAGTTCAAGCTCGTCGTTCATCGCTGACCAGCATGCCCGACGGCGTCCCCGCGAGCGGGCGCGACCCCCTTCCGATGGCCAGTGAGAGCGCGGCGGCGACCAGGCAGAGCGCGCCGGCGGCGTACCAGGCCAGGTCGTAGGTGCCGAGCTGGTCGCGGGTGAGGCCGGCGAGCACGGCGGCGATCGCGGCGCCGATCTGGTGGGAGCCGAACACCCAGCCGAACACCACGCCGCCGTCGGCGCCGTAGATCTTGCGGCAGAGCGCGACGGTGGGCGGGACGGTGGCCACCCAGTCGAGGCCGTAGAAGATGATGAAGACGAGCATGCTCGGTTCGGTGGTGGCGGCGAACAGCCCCGGCAGCACCATCAGCGACAGCCCGCGCAGCGCGTAGTAGACGCCGAGCAGGATGCGCGCGTCCATCCGGTCGCTGAGCCAGCCGGAGGCGACGGTGCCGACGACGTCGAAGATCCCGACCAGCGCGAGCAGCCCGGCGGCGCTCGCCTGGGGCATGCCGTGGTCGTGCGCGGCGGGGATGAAGTGGGTGCTGACCAGTCCGTTGGTGCTGGCGCCGCAGATGGCGAAGCCGCCGGCCAGGAACCAGAAGGGCCGCGTGCGCGCCGCCGACCTGAGCACCGACAGCGCCCTGACCGCCGCGTTGACGGCGGGCGGTTCCGTACGGCCCGCCCCCAGCTCGGCCCCCAGCGCGGTGGTGCCCACGTCGGCCGGGTGGTCGCGCAGCAGCCACCACACGAGCGGGACGACGACCAGCGCGCACCCGGCCACGGTCAGCGAGGCCACCCGCCATCCCGGCCCCTCGGCCAGGTGGGCCAGCACGGGCAGGAAGATGAGCTGCCCGGTGGCGCCCGCCGCGGTGAGCAGGCCGGTGACCAGGCCGCGGTGCCGTACGAACCAGCGGTCGGTGACGGTCGCGGCGAAGACCAGCGCCATGGAGCCGGTGCCCAGCCCGACCAGGACGCCCCAGAACAGCAGGAGCTGCCACGACGCGGTCATGGCCAGGGTGCCGCCGCTGCCCGCCGCGACCAGCAGCAGGGCGATCGAGACCACGCGGCGCATGCCGAAGCGGTCCATGAGGGCGGCGGCGAAGGGGGCGGTCAGGCCGTACAGGACGAGGTTGATGGAGACGGCCAGCGAGATCGTCGCGGTGGACCAGCCGAACTCGCGCTGGAGCGGCTCTATCAGGACGCCGGGGGTGGCGCGGAAGCCGGCGGCGCCTAGGATGGCCACAAAGGCCACGGCCGCCACCAGCCAAGCACGGTGCAGTCTTCTCACCGGATCATGCTGATCGATCCGGTGAGAAGGCGAAAGTGGCCGGAGAGCCAATATGTGAAAGAATCAGGCCATGGTGCATCGTGTCGCGGTCGTCGTGCTCGACCATTTCGCCACGCTCGACCTCGGTGTGCCCGGACAGGTGTTCCGGGTGGCGGAGACGCCGGACGGCGAGAAGCTCTACGAGATCGTGACGTGCTCGCCCGGCGGCCTGCCGGTGCGCTGCGACGCCGGGTACTCGGTGACGCCCGACCACGATCTCGGCGTGCTCGGCACCGCCGACACCGTGCTCGTGACCGGCGTGCACGGCGGGCCGGCGCTGGTGGACGGCACGCTCCCCGGCGACGTGCGCGCCGCGCTCCAGGGGCACCGGCGCATCATGTCGATCTGCACGGGCGCCTTCGTGCTGGCCGCCGCCGGGCTGCTCGACGGCCGGCCCGCCACCACGCACTGGCGCGAGGCGGCGCGGTTCGCGTCGTTGTTCCCGCTGGTCGAACTGGATCCCGACGTGCTGTACATCGACGACGGCGACGTGCTCACCTCGGCGGGCGTGGCCGCCGGGCTCGACCTGTGCCTGCACGTGATCAGGCGCGACTTCGGCAGCGAGGTGGCCAACCGGGCCGCCCGCCGTTGCGTGATGCCGCCCTCGCGCGAGGGCGGGCAGGCGCAGTACATCGACCGGCCGCTGCCCGACCCCGCCGGCACCAGCACCGCGGCCACCCGCGCCTGGATGCTCGGCCGGCTGGCCGAGCCGCTCGACCTGACCACGCTGGCGGCGCACGCGGGCATGAGCGTGCGCACGTTCACCAGGCGCTTTCGCGAGGAGACCGGGCTGAGCCCGGCCAAATGGCTGACCGGGCAGCGGGTCGGGCACGCCAGAGACCTGCTGGAGGCGACGGACCTGCCGGTGGACGAGGTGGCCAGACGCGCCGGGTTCGGCACGGCGGTCTCCCTGCGGCAGCATCTGCACGCCGCGGTCGGGGTCTCGCCTCAGGCCTACCGCAACACGTTCACGCGGGCGGTTCAGGTCTGACGCCGCGAGCCCGCGTGCTCCTTGAGGAAGTCGACGACGTCCTCGGGCAGCGGCGTACGCAGCGCGAGCCGGAACGAACCCGTCTCCGGCTCCCGCACGATCAGCGAGTGGCCGGTGTAGACGAGCGTGGCGCGCGTCAGGTCGACCCGGACGGTCCGGTACGCGACCTTCCTGACCAGCGTCGTCCCCTCAAGCCAGGCCGCCGTGCCGCGCCTGAGGAAGATCCAGACCCCGATCAGCCCCAGGATCGGGACCCCGGCGAACAACCCCAGCGTCACCGCGGTCTGGAACGTCGTCATGCCCGCGCCCAGCGCCGACATGCTCGCCATGGCCACGAGGATCAGCACCACGAGACTGGCGCAGCCGCACCCGCTGCGCAGGCCCACACCCAGCGAGACGTCGAGCTTGATAGGGGAGGTCACGTCCCTAAAATAGCGGCGTGGTCGAATGGGTGGAGCGGCCACCTGCCTTGGAGAGTTGATGATCAATCCCCTCAACGTCCAGCTCTACTCCGTCCGCGACCCGTTGTCAGCAGATCGTGACGGAACGCTGCGCCGGATCTCCGGCATCGGCTACCGCGCGGTCGAGCCCTTCGACCCCATGAACGACCCCAAGGGCATGCGCGAGCTCTGCGACGAGCTCGGCCTGGCCATCCCGAGCACCCACGCGTACGCGCTGCTCGGCGAGGAGACCCGCCCCGTCTTCGAGGCCATCGCCACCCTCGGAGCCGAGCTGGCGATCATCCCGGGCGGCATCCCGCACGAGGAGTTCACCGGCCACGAGGGTCTGCTGCGCACCTCGGAGCGTCTGCTCGCCCTGGCGGAACAGGGCCGCGAGTACGGCGTGCGGATCGGCTACCACAACCACTGGTGGGAGATCGAGCCGGTGATCGACGGCCGGCACGCGCTCGAACTCCTGGCCCCCGAGATCTTCCTGGAGGTCGACACCTACTGGGCTTACGTGGGCGGCGCCGACGTGCCCGCGCTGCTGCGCCGCCTCGGCGACCGGGTGCTGGCCCTGCACGTCAAGGACGGGCCGGGGGTGAAGGACCAGCCGCACACGGCCGTCGGCTCCGGTGTCGTGCCGGTGCCGGAGATCCTGTCGGCCAAGCCCGGCGCGCTGCGGATCGTCGAGCTCGACTCCTGCGACGGCGACATCTTCGACGCCCTGACCGCCAGCCACGCCTACCTCAGCGCGCTGGAGGTGCGATGACCGGCGTGGCGATCGTCGGCGCGGGGGTGATCAGCGCCGCCTACCTGCGCGTCCTGGCCGACTTCCCGGAGATCGAGGTGGTCGGGGTCGCCGACCTCGACACCGCGCGGGCGGCCGCGGTCGCCGCCGAGCACGGGGTGCCGGTCTCCGGCGACCTGGCATCGGTGCTGGCGGTGCCCGAGGTCGAGATCGTGGTCAACCTCACCGTGCCGGCCGCGCACGCGGCCGTCGGCCTGGCGGCGTTGCGGGCCGGCAAGCACGTGTACGGGGAGAAGCCGCTCGCGCTCGACCTGGACGAGGGCGAGAAGCTGCTGACGGAGGCCGAGGGCTTGGGGCTGCGCGTGGGCAGCGCCCCCGACACGTTCCTCGGCGCCGGGCTGCAGTCGGCCGGGCGGGCGCTGCGCTCGGGGATCATCGGGGAGCCCGTCGCGGTCACCGCGGCCGTGCAGGGGATGGGGCCGGAGGCGTGGCATCCGAGTCCCGAGTTCTTCTACCTGCGGGGCGGCGGGCCCATGTTCGACCTCGGGCCGTACTACCTCACGGCGCTGGCGGCGCTGCTCGGCCCCGCCGTACAGGTGGCGGGCAGCACACGCAAAGCCCGTGAGCTGCGGGTGGCGGGCGCGGGACCGAGGGCGGGCACGACGTTCCCCGTCGAGGTGGCCACGCACGTGCACGCGCTGATCGACCTGGCGAGCGGGCCGTCGGTGTCGGCGACGTTCAGCTTCGACTCGGCCGTCCCGAGGCGGCGGATCGAGATCCTCGGCACCGAGGGCGCGCTGTCGCTGCCCGACCCCAACACCTTCGGCGGGCCGCTGCTGGTGCGCGGGCCGCGGGAGGCGGACTGGCGCGAGCTGCCCGTCGAGGGCTCGCAGGTCGGTCGCGGCATGGGCGTCCTGGACCTGGTCAGGTCGCTGCGTGACGGCACGCCCCACCGGGCCTCCGGCGCGCTCGGCCTGCACGTCCTGGAGATCATGACCGCGATCACGGAGTCGGCGGAACAGGGCGAGTTCCGGCGCCTGCTTACGAGCGCGCCGCTGCCGGAACCGCTGCCGGACGGCTGGCTGGACTGATCGAAGGGGGTCGGGGAACCGAAGCCGGGATCCGCGCGTTGACCCGGACATGCGTAGCTCCTTCTTCGGCAACCTCGACCCCCAGCAGGCGCAGGGCTCCTTCGCGCTGCAGAACACCAAGATGCTGCGGGTACGGCTGCCGCAGGAAGTCCTGGCCCGCCAGGGCTCCATGGTGGCCTTCCAGGGCCAGATGACCTTCGACTACGAGGGCTCGGGCGGCGTGAGCAAGCTCTTCAAGAAGGTCATGACCGGTGAGGGCGTGCCGCTCATGCGGGTGAAGGGCGAGGGCTTGCTCTACCTCGCCGACAACGCCGACGACATCCACCTGTTCTACCTGGAGAACGAGGGCCTGACCGTCAACGGCCGCAACCTGCTGGCCTTCGAGCCGCAGCTGACCTGGGACATCAACCGGGTGCAGGGGGCGGGCGTGGCCGCCGGCGGGCTGTTCAACACCACGGTCACGGGCGCCGGCTGGGTGGCGGTGACCGCCCACGGCAGCCCGGTGATGCTGGACGCGGGGCAGGCTCCGACGTTCGCCGACGGGCAGTCCGCGGTCTGCTGGAGCGCGGGGCTCCACGTGGGCGTCAACCGCACCTTCAAGGCGGGAGCGCTGATCGGGCGGGGCAGCGGCGAGGCCATGCAGCTGGCCTTCCAGGGGCAGGGCTTCGTGCTGGTGCAGGCCAGCGAGGGCCCGCCGATTCCGTCGGCTTCCTAGGCACTCAGCTTTTCGCACAAATCCCAGACGGCGTCGCGGACGCGCTCGTCCAGCACGGTCCTGGGCCACGGGCGGCGCCGCAGGTTCTGGCCGAAGTAGGCGCCGCTCACGCCGTCCACCTCCGCGCTCGCGGCGAGGTGGACGCTGGAGCGCGCGGGCTTGGCCAGGTCGCCGAAGGCCAGCGGGGCGATCAGCCTGACCAGCGGCGCCAGGGGCCGGTAGACGTAGGGGAAGGCGGACATCGCGGTCCGCCGGTTCATCGGGGTGTCGCCGTGGCCGGGGTAGACGACGTTGACCGCCACGTCGTGCTCGCGCAGCCGTTCCGCCATCCGGTGGCTCATCGCCATGAGCATCGTCTTGGTGTGGTTGTACTGGCTGAACGTCCAGCCCAGGAAGCGCTTCTCCGCCTGCAGGTTGTTCAGCTCGATCGGGGCGCCGGGGATGCCGCCGGTGACGTTGACGACCCGGCCGCCGCCGCGCAGCAGCGGGAGCAGTTCCCAGGTGAGCGTGTAGGGCGCCAGGACGTGGGCGGCGAACATCGTCTCCACGCCGTCGGCGGTCAGCCGCCTGCGGCCGGTGTTGGCGCCGGCGTTGTTGACGAGCGCGTCGAGCCGGCCGCCGCGCTCGCGTACGCGTGCGGCCAGCTCGCGCAGGCCGCGTAGGTCGAACACGTCGGCGGTCATGGCCTCGGCCCGGCCGGCGCCGCGGGCCAGCTCGGTGGCGGCCGCCTCCGCGCGGCCGGGGTCGCGGCCGACCAGGATCACGTGCGCGCCGCGGGCCACCAGGGCACGCGCCGTCTCCTTGCCGATGCCCGCGGTGCTGCCGGTGATCAGGACTGTCTTCCCGTGCATGCCATCTCCTCATCAGAGCGATGACCTAAAAGTGGCATTCAGTGCCACAAATGTCAACGGGTATACTTCGGGCATGACGGGATTGCGGGAGCGGACCAAGCGCGCGGTGCGTGCGGAGGTCGTGGAGGCGGCCAGGGGGCTGTTCGCCGAGCGCGGCTTCGACGAGACCACGGTGGACGACATCGTCCAGGCCGCCGGCATGTCCAAGCGCAGCTTCTTCCGCTACTTCCCGGCCAAGGAGGACGTGGTCCTCGGCGAGATCGACTTCATGGGCGAGCGGATCGCCGCGGAGATCGCGGCCCGCCCGGCCGAAGAAGACGCCTGGACCAGCCTGAGCACGGTGCTGCGTACGTGGGAGCAGCGCATCGACGACGAGCGGCAGGCGCTGGAGCGCCTGCGGCTGATCGAGTCGAGCCCGTCGCTGCGGGCCCGCTACCACCAGAAACGGGATGAGACGCGCGAGCAGATCGCGCGGGCGGTGGCCGCCCGGCCGGGGCTGGACCCCTTCACCGCCGACCTGCTCACCGCGGCGGCCGGGGCCGCCCTTGACTGCGTGGCGCGCGCCTGGACGCGCTCCGACGGGCGAGCCGACCGGCTCGCCCTCGTCGACCAGGCGTTCGCGCTGTTCGCCCCTACACGGGCAGGACGCTGACGTCCCCGGAGCCGGCCTTGACCGAGACCTTGCGGGTGGCGGACGGGTCGTTCTTCACCGAGACGTTGGCGTCACCGGAGTCGGCGACGGCCTGGATGGCGTACGGCCCCGCGGGCAGTTCGAGCACGGAGTTGCCGGAGCCGGTGACCAGGTTCACCTCGTCGGGGGCGGCGGCGTAGGTCAGCTTGGTGTCACCGGAGCCGGTCTTCACCGAGACCGTCTTGCCGAGCAGTCCCGTGCCCACCAGATCCCCCGAGCCCACGCTGGCCACGATCGGCCCGGTGACGCCCTTGAGCGCGATGTCGCCGGAGCCTGTCTCCAGGTCGAGCTGGAGACCCTTGGGCACCTCGATCTTGTAGTTGACGCTGCAGTTGTCCATGGCCGCCGGGCATTCGTACTTCATGACCAGCGTGTCGCCCTCGACCTTGTGCTCGGTCTTGGGCTTGTCGGAGTTCCACTTCAGCGTCTCCACGACCTTGATGGCGCCGCCGGTGCCCTCGCGGATCTCGGTGTCGCCCGAGCCGCCGGCCAGGCGGAGCTTCACCACCTTGTCCGTCACCGAATAGCCGGCCGTCTCCTCGTTGGCCGCCTTGCCGATGTTCTGCAGCCCGCACCCGGTCAGCAACACCGCGGAGGCCAGCAGGCCGCCCGCCAACACCATCGTCTTCATGACCGTCATCCTGTCGAACCGGGCCGGCACCCCGCATCCGGGTACACCCCTGACCCGCCCTCGGGGGAACCCCGGAGGTCAGCCGCGGATGCGGGCCGTGATGCGGTCCACGTCACGGCGTTCGGCCTCCGGCAGGGGCGCCCCCGCCGACGCGCGCAGCCGGGAGGCCTGCTCCAGGAGCTCGGCGGCCTCGGCGTTCTCTCCCGCCAGTGACCGGGCCCCGGCCAGGCCCTCCAGGGCGAGCGCCTTCGCGCGGGGATCGCCGCTGCTGTGCGCGGCGGCCAGCCCCGCCTCGTGCAGACGGCGGGCTTGGCCGGCGTCGCCGCGCAGCTCCGCGACGAAGCCCAGCTCGGCCAGGAGCAGGGCCACGCCGTAGTCGGCCTCCAGCGCGCGGGTCCACTCCAGCCATCGGTTCAGGTGCGCCTCGGCGTCGTCGAGCCGGCCCTGTCGGCGGGCCACCATCCCCAGCCCCACCTCGGCGAACTGCACCCCGAACGTGTGCGAGCGCTCCTGGGCCAGCCGCAGCGCCCGCTCGTGGTGGCGCACGGCCGCCTCGTAGTCGCCCGTCAGCATGGCGATGCGCCCGAGGCCGGACAGCCGGAAGGAGACCTCAAGGAACAGGCCGACCTCCTCGGCGATCCGCACCCCCTCGGCGTGCAGGGCGGCGGCCCGCTCGTAGTCGCCGTTGACCTCGGCCAGGAAGCCCAGCGTGTCGCCGATCTGGACCTGGCCCCAGCGTTCGCCGAGCCGCCGGAAGCGGCGCGCGCTGTCGGAGCCGTGACGCTCCAGCGCGGCCAGGTCGCCGCGGAAGGTCGCCTGCCCCGCCTTGACGGCGAGCACGGCGGCCAGGCCCCACGCGTCGCCGGTCTCGGTGAAGTCGTCCAGGGCGACCTCGGCCAGCTTCTCGCTGGCCGACAGATCGCCGAAGTTCAGATGCGTGAAGGCGAGGAACCACGCCGCCGTCCCCCGGGCCCCCGGGTCGTCCGCGAGCAGGTCGAGGGCGCGCCGGCTGCGCTCGCAGCGATCCTCGCCGTCGGCGTCGAGGAGGGCGAAGCCGGTGTGCCAGGCCAGCACCCGGCCGTCGGCGGTCAGCTCCAGCACCGCGCCCATCACCCGGTGCGCCTCCCGGTGGCGTCCCCGCAGATACCAGTACCAGGCCAGCGCGGTCACCAGCCGCGCCGCGAGCCCGGCCGCGCCCCGGTGCAGCGCCTCGTCCAGGACGTTCCTGAGGTTGGCCGACTCGTCGTCCAGCCGGTCCAGCCAGCGCCGCTGGTCTTCGCCGTACAGGTACGGCGCCGCCCGCTCGGCCAGGTCCGCGTAGTGGTCGTCGCGACGGCGGTGTACCTCGTCGAGCTCGCCGGCGGCGCGCAGCCGTTCCACGCAGTAGGCCGCGACGGACTCCAGCAGCCGGTAGCGCGCCCCGTCCGCGGTCACGACCAGCGAGCGGTCCACGAGCCGCGACAGCAGGTCGAGAACGTCGTCCGCGGCCACCTCCCCGCCCGCGCAGACCTCCTCGGCCGCCTCCAGCGTGCAGCCCTCCGCGTGCACGGCCAGGCGGCGCAGCACCACGCGTTCTGGCTCGCTGAGCAGCTCCCAGCTCCAGTCGATCATCGCGCGGAGGGTGCGCTGGCGGGCGGGGGCGTCGCGCCGGCCGGACGCCAGCAGACGGAAGCGGTCGTCGAGCCGCTCGGCCAGCCCGCGTACGCCCAGCGCGCGGACCCTCGTGGCGGCCAGCTCCAGCGCGAGCGGGAGGCCGTCGAGGCGGCGGCAGATCGCGGCGACGGCGGCGGCGTTGTCCTCGTCGAGTACGAACCCCGGCGCGGAGGCGGCGGCTCTGGCCACGAACAGGCGTACCGCTCCGGCCTCGCGCAGGGTGTCCAGGCCGGCGTCCGGCTCGGGCGCGCGCAAGGGCGGCACGGCCAGCAGGACCTCTCCGGTCAGGGCCAGCGGCTCCTGGCTGGTGGCCAGCACGCGCAGTTCCGGCACCTCGCGCAGCAGGATGCCCGCCAGCTCGGCAACGGGCTCGATGAGGTGCTCGCAGTTGTCCAGGACGAGCAGGGTTCCCCGGCTCCGCAGCGCGCCGACCAGCCGCCGGGTGATCCGCGGCATCTCGGCCACCGGGCTCTCGGGGGTGGGGGCCTCGTCGCGGATGTCGAGGGCGGTGGCGATCGCCTCGGCGACCTCGGCGGCGTTCGCGCTCGCCGGGCGGTGCCGTCCCGCGAGCTCGACCACGAGCGCGCCGGCGAGGCCCCCGGCGGCGGCCAGCGCGAGCCGGGTCTTGCCCACGCCGCCGGGGCCGGTGAGCGTGACCAGCCGCGCCGTGCCCAGCGTCGCCCTGACCTCGGCCACCTCCTGGTCCCTGCCGATCAGCTCCGACGGGGAGATCGGCGCATGGGGCCGCAGACGGGGCGCGTGTTCGAGGATGGCCTGGTGGAGGGCGGTCAGCTCGGGGCCGGGGTCGAGGCCGAGCTCCCCGGCCAGCTGGACGCGCAGGTCGGCGAAGGCGGCCAGCGCCTCGGCCTGCCGGCCGGAGAGGTACAGGGCCCGCATGTGGGCCGCGCGCAGGCGCTCGCGCAGCGGGTGGGCGGCGGCGAGCTCGGCCAGCTCACCCGCGAGCGCCGCGTGCTCGCCCAGCTCCAGGCGGGCCTCGGCGCGTTCTTCCAGCGCGGTCAGCCGTTGCTCTTCGAGGCGGGCGACCGCGGCCGTGGCGAACGCCTCGTCGCGGAAGTCGGCGAAGGCGGGGCCGCGCCACAGCGCCAGCGCCTGGCCCAGGATCGCGGAGCGCTCGCGCGGGTCGGCGCTGGCCCGGCCTTCGGCCAGCAGTGCGGTGAAACGGCCGCTGTCCACCGAGTCCGGGGCGGCGCGCAGGAGGTAGCCGGCGGGGCCGTACGCCACGAGGTCCTTGACGCCCAGCGCCCGCCGCAGCTGCGAGACCTTGCCCTGCAGCGAGTTGGCCGGGTCGCCCGGCAGGTCCTCGCCCCACAGGTCGGCGGCCAGGCGGTCGGCGCTCACCGGGCGGCCGGGCTCGACGAGCAGGTCGGCCAGGAGCGCGCGGACCTTCGCCTCGGGGACCCGCACCGGCTCGCCGCCGTCCGACCACACCTCGAGCGGGCCGAGCACCCCGAAACGCATGGCGTCCAACCTACCCTCAGACGGCCCTCAGCCGACCGTCAGCGCCCCGGGCCACCCTGACCCCATGAGAACCGACATTGAGCCCAAAGCCGGTCCCAAGGAGTGGATCGGCCTGGCGGTCCTTACTCTGCCCACGTTGTTGCTGTCGCTGGACGTCACGGTGCTGCACCTGGCGGTCCCGCACCTGGGCGCGGACCTGAAGCCGTCCAGCACCCAGACGTTGTGGATCATCGACATCTACGGGTTCATGATCGCCGGCTTCCTGGTGACGATGGGCACGCTAGGCGACCGCATAGGACGCCGCCGGCTGCTGCTGGCGGGTGCGGCGGCGTTCGGGGCCGCGTCGGTGCTGGCCGCCTACTCCACCAGCGCCGAGATGCTGATCGCCGCCCGCACGCTGCTGGGGGTGGCCGGTGCCACGATCATGCCGTCCACCCTGTCCTTGATCAGCAACATGTTCCGGGATCCGCGCGAGCGCGGGCTGGCGATCGGGGTGTGGGCGACGATGTTCTCGGTCGGCATCGCGCTCGGGCCGGTCGTGGGCGGGCTGCTGCTGGAGCACTTCTGGTGGGGGTCGGTGTTCCTGCTGGGCGTTCCGGTGATGGCGATACTGCTGGTGGCGGCGCCGTTCCTGCTGCCGGAGTTCCGTGACCCGGGGGCCGGGCGGCTGGACCCGCCGAGCGTCCTGCTGTCGCTGGCGACCCTGCTCCCGATCACCTTCGCGATCAAGGAGCTTCCCGTGTACGGCCCGCGTCCGCTCCCCCTGATCGCCCTGGCGGCCGGGCTGGCGGCGGGAGCGGCCTTCGTGCGCAGGCAGCGGCGGCTGGCCGACCCCCTGCTCGACCTGAGGCTGTTCGGCGACCGGGTCTTCCGCGGCGCCCTGCTCATCATGCTGATCAGCCTGGCCACGCTGGGCGCCGTCTACCTGTTCGTCACGCAGTACCTGCAACTGGTCGCCGGACTGTCGCCCCTGCGGGCGGGCCTGTGGCTGCTGGCTCCGGCGGTCGGCCTGGTCGTGACCTCCATGGCCGCGCCGCTGCTGGCCAGGCGGATTCCGACCGGGCACGTGCTGGCCGGGTCGCTCGTGCTGTCGGCGGCGGGGTTCGCGCTGATGACGCAGGTGACGGCGGCGACGCCGCTGTTGCTGCTGGCCGCCTTCTTCCTGCTCTACGTGGGCTCGGGGCCGGTCAGCGCGCTCAGCACCGACCTGGTCGTGGGGGCGGCGCCGCCGGAGAAGGCGGGGGCGGCCTCGGCGCTCGGCGAGACCAGCGGCGAACTGGGCCTCGCGCTGGGCATCGCGATCCTGGGCAGCGTCGGGACCGCGGCCTACCGGGGCGCCATGACCGGCTCGCCCGCCCTGGACGGCGTGCCGGCGGCCGCCGCAGAAGGAACGCGCGAGAGCCTGGCCGCCGCGGTCGCGACGGCCGGCGGACTGGAGGCGCCGCTCGCCGGGGAGGTGCTGGGGGCGGCGAAGGAGGCGTTCACCGGCGGGCTCACCACGGTCGCGGCGATCGGCGCGGTGCTCATGGCGGGGGCGGCGTTGCTCGCGGTGGTCACCCAGCGCCGCTCGTGACGTGTCACAGAAAGGGCCCGGACCTCCTCTTGGCGGTCCGGGCCCGTCAGGCGTCGGTCAGGACTGGCGGCCGCTGGTGGCGGCCACATACTGCAGGTCCTGGTTGGGCAGGCTGGACTTGACCTCGAACGGGGAGACGACCTTGGCGGTGGTCTTCCCGGCCCGCACGATCGAGGCGCTGTGCCTGCCGTACGCCAGGGGGAAGGTCGTGGCGGTGATCCCGGCGGCGACGTCGGCCTTCTTGGCCGCCCCGCCGATGGCGGCCTGCACGGTGGCGGCCCCGGTCAGGAAGGCGAGGACCTCGACGGTGTCGCGCGGGGTGCTGGTGCCGCCCCTAGGGACCATGAACTTGGTCTGCGAGCCGCCAGAGGGCCGTTGCGCCGCCTTCTGCAGGCGGTGCGTGAGGTAGACGGTGTCACGGACGATCGCCGGCGCCTTGCCGGTCTTGAACTTGGTCAGGTAGTAGGACGTGAGGTCCAGGTACGCGCCGCCGTTGTGCGTGGACGGCGTGAACTGGGTGCCTTCCGAGAAGTCGTTCCAGGTGGTGAGCTGCACCCAGTCGGCCCCGCCGGTGATGGACTTGTCCCACGTCAGGCGGAGGTTCTCGGTGTTGTTGGCCTCGTCGTAGATGCCCTGGTTGGGCCGCTCGTCCTGGACGGAGACCGGTTGCATCCAGATCTTGCCCAGATCGTGGGCGAGGTTGATGTTGGAGGCGATGCCCGCCTGCTGCGCGGGGCTGCGGTTGCCCCAGTTGGAGAAGCCGTAGCTGATGGGCGCGTACGCCTTGGCGTGGGTGGAGAAGTTCAGGAAGACGGGCACGAACGCCACCTTGACGCTGTGCTTGACCTGCATGATGTCCATGAACTCCTTCCACCACGAGACCGGCTGGTTCTCCGCCTTGAACGGTGAGACGACCAGGCGCTTGTCGGCCAGGCGGTAGACGGTGGAGTTCTGGGCCAGCTCGGCCATGGAGGCGGCGAGCTGGGCGGGGGTGACGCTCTTGAGGCCGTTCATGTCCGGCATCAGGACGATCTTGAAGCCGGGGTCGACGTTCTTGGCGGCCTGGACGAGCAGCTTGAGCCGGGTCCAGTGCTGGCTGGTCAGCGAGAGGACGTCGACGGTGAAGCCGTCGAGCCCGGCCGTCCTGGCCAGGCGGATCTCGCTCTCCATGTCGGCCAGTTGCCAGTCGCCGGTCTTGGGCGCTCTGGGCAGGGGGCGGTCGCGCAGGAGCCCGCCGTAGGCGGCGTGCTTGCCGCTCTCACCGGCCGGGTTGAGGTAGTTGCGGGCGTAGTAGTCCTCGGCGCCCGCCTTGTTGTCCAGCGAGATCGGGTACGGCGTGAAGTAGTGCGCGAACACCTTCTTCTCCGAGGCCCGCAGCGTGCTGATCGCCGGAAGGTCGAACGGCAGCGGCCCGGCGGGCACCGGCGGCTTGTCCGCGGCGGTGTAGGTGATGACCAGGCGCGGCGGGACGGCGCCGGTGGCGGTGGCGCGCGAGGAGTGGAAGACGCCCTGGACGCCGCCGGTGCTGGTCAGCGCGAAGGCGTACGTGCCGTCGCCGGTCACCGCGCCCGGCAGGTCGATCTTGGCCTGCTGGCCGGCGGTGAAGCCGGTCCTGGTGCCGGCGGTGGCGCCGAGCGTGGGCCGGTCGGTGTAGAGAACGTGCTCGTCCCATGCGGACGTGGTCTTGCGCACGGCCAGCGCCGTGTCGGTGGTGCGCACGGAGTGGATCTCCAGCGCCGCCTTGACCTCGGCGCCTTCCGGGATGCCGGTGACGTTGAAGCGCACCAGGCCGAAGCGCTCGTTGCCGGCGCCGTTGAAGGCCGACATCCAGGTGAAGTCCGCGTGGTCCGCCGTGGGACTGGTCTCGCTGACATAGGTGTCGGCGGAGGCCTGCACCGTTACGGTCTTGGGCTCGGCGGCGGCCTGTGCGGAGGCCGGCGGAGCACTCATGATCGCGACGGCCATCGCCATGACAGCGGATAACCAGGGCTTGCGCAGCATGTGATCTCCGGGGTGTGGGGTTTGCTGCGCGTGATCTTATTGCCCGCCTTGCCATGAAATGACCCGAAATATCAACATCCGGTCAGCCGTTTCTCCGCGGAGTACTATGAACAAAAAACCAGATTGTTCATACGGAAGGAGACACGATGAGGGACGACCTGCCGCGCATCACCGTGGGCCAGGGCCCGCCCCTGGTGGTGCTGCTCTTCACGCCTCGGGCGGCCAACCCCGCCGGGCTCGCCCGCTGGTCGGCGATGCGGATGCTCAAGCCGTTCACCGAACACTTCACCGTCCACCTGCTCAACCGCCCGCCGGGGCTGGCCCCCGGCACGACCATGGCCGAACTCGCCGCCGTCTACGCCGGCGGCTTCGACGGCCCCGCCCGGGTGCTGGGCGTCTCCACGGGCGGCTCGGTCGCGCAACAACTCGCCGCCGACCACCCCGACCTGGTCGAACGCCTCGTCCTCGCGGGTACGGCAGGCACGCTCGGCCCGATCGGCAAGCGCGCCCAGCGGGCCTACATCGACCGCGCCCGCCAGGGCAGACGCCCCAGCCCGGCCCTGGCCGAGCTCGTCACCCCGTCACCGCTCGCCCGCGGACTCCTGTCCGGCCTCCTGTGGCTGTCCGACGGTTCGGCCGACCACTCCGACGCCGCCACCATGCTCAACGCCGAGGACGGCTTCGACCTGCGCGGCAGGCTGGCCGACATCAAGGCGCCCACCCTGCTCGTCCACGGCGAGAAGGACGTGGTCTACCCGCTGGAGCTGGCCAGGCAGACGGCCGCGGGCATCCCCGGCGCCCGCCTGATCGTCTACGCGGGCCGAAGCCACAGCGCCACGTTCACCGACCGCCGCTTCGCCCCCGACGCGCTGGCCTTCCTCACCTGAACACCGAACACTCACCTGATCACAGACCCTCACCTGATCACAGACCCTCACCTGATCGCCGAACCCTTCTCCGGCGCCACCCTGCGCAGGGTCAGCACCCTGCGGCGGCGTGAGGCGGCCGTCCTGATGAACGACTCGGCCTGGTTGACGTGCGGGAACGGGAGGGCGGGCGCCGCCGTACCCAGGAACTCGCACAGCGGCGCCCAGCCCTCGCGCACGTCGAAGACCAGCAGCCGGTCGGCGGGCACCTCGGCCATGACGGCGTCGTTGTGCCGGCGGAAGACCTCCATGGCGTGCTCCGGCTCGCCGAACCGGCCGCCGAAGGTGTCCTCCCAGATCAGCCGCTGGGCCAGGGCGCGGCGCCTGGCCAGCGACGGGTAGAACGCGTCCTCCAGCCGCATGACCAGGCCGCGCACGCCCGGCTTGCGGGCCATGAAGTGGTAGATGGTGCGGTGCGCGCTGGCGTACCAGCGGGCGGGGTCGCGTACGGTCAGCACGATCTTCGCCTTCGGGAACGCCCCGGCCAGTTCCCGCCAGAACGAGCAGGCCGGCCAGTCGCAGGCGGCCCGGAAGCCGGTCAGCAGGTCCGGCCAGTCGACCGCCTCACCCCGCACGGCCGCCTCCCACCTCGGGATCAGCTCCTCGCGCTCGCCCAGGGACGACATGTGGTGGCAGGGCCGGTACCCGAGCGCTTCCAGCGCCAGGCGCAGGGAGTAGGTACCGGTCCGCCCCATGCCCGCGCCGATGACCTCGACCATGAGACCGCTCCTCTCATGGTGCACAACGGGCGGGCGCGGAATCCGGTTCAACATTGAAGGAGTTGACGTGGACGTCAAGGGTCGTTCATCCGCGCTTCAGCGAATGGACGCCGGGCATCGCTAGCTTCCGGGTGCCATTGCCACACTTTTGATCGTTAGGAAGCGTCGTGTCCCGTTCATTGATCGCCGGGCTGGCTGCCGCGGCCGCCCTCACCACCGTCGCGGCCGCCCCCGCCGAGGCGGCGCCGCGGCCCAAGGTCACCTCGGACGTCGTCCTGCCCGCGCCCGCCCTGGCCGACTTCGAGAAGGGCCTGGTCCAGGACGACCGCGGGGTCAAGCTCGGCGGGATCGGCAGCGGCCTGTACCCGGCCGGCCGGCGCGGCGACTACTGGATGGTGACCGACCGCGGCCCCAACGGCGAGCCGAAGGTCAACGGGGAGAAGCGGCGCACGTTCCCGGTGCCCGAGTTCGCGCCGGCCATCGTGCGCGTGTCCGTGAAGAACGGCAAGGCCGCGATCACCAGGACGATCACGATCAAGAACACCGACGGCACCCCGATCACCGGCCTGTCCAACCAGTCCGGCCACGACGAGGTGCCCTACGGCTGGGACGGGCAGGAGGAGCTCGCCTACGACCCGGGCGGCCTGGACACCGAGGACATCGTGCCCGACGGGCGCGGCGGCTTCTGGCTGGTCGACGAGTACGCGCCGTCGCTGGTGCACGTCGGCTCCGACGGGCGCGTGCTGACCCGCTACGTGCCGAAGGGCCTCGGGCTGAAGGGCGCGAAGTACCCGGTGAAGGAGACGCTGCCCGCCGTACTCGCCACCCGGCAGCAGAACCGCGGCTTCGAGGCCGTCGACGTGTCACGCCGCGAGAACGCGCTGTACGTGGCCGTGCAGAGCCCGCTGGCCAACCCGGACAAGAAGACCGGCAAGGCCTCCGGCACCGCCCGCATCCTGCGCGTCGACCTGCGTACCGGCCGGCCGACCGGCGAGTGGGCCCACACCATGGAGAACGTCGCCACCTTCGACCCCAAGGCCGAGCAGGGCGACATGAAGATCTCCGCGCTCACCGTGCTGGCGCCCGGCCGCCTGCTGCTGCAGGAGCGTACCGACGCCGTCGCCCGCCTCTACACCGTTGACCTGCGCCGCGCCACCGACCTGGCCGGCGGCGGCCACGACGACCCGGCCACGAAGCCGTCGCTGGAGTCGGCGCTGCCCGCCTCGGTGAAGCCGGCCAAGAAGGAACTCGCCGTCGACCTGGCGGCCATCCCCGGCCTGCCCGGCAAGATCGAGGGCGTGACCCTGCTCGACCCCAGGACCCTCGTGATCGCCAACGACAACGACTTCGGTCTCGGCACGTTCGGCGAGGACGGCCGCCTGATCGACTCCGGCGTCAAGAGCCACCTCGTCACCATCCGCCTGCCCCGCCCGCTGCGCTGACCGTTCCTCTGCACCCGGAAACATCACCCTCTGTTACCTGCTGCGACGCCAGAATCTTTAGGAAAGTTTCTTGATTGTTGGCGGATCGTGAGTCAAGCTTGATCTTGATCATGAAGCGGTGGCCCGCACCCCGCGGGCCACGCAAGCACGCAGGAGGACGCTTGATGCACACAAGAAGGCTCGGTCGTGCCGGAGTCGCCGCCGTCGCCGCGACGCTGACGATCCTGGGCGCCGGCACCATGGCACACGCCGAAACCCCCGCCTCCGCGCCGAGCGCGGCCGTCGCCTGCCAGCCTTCGGGTGCGCTGGCAGTCGACGGCGCCGAGCTCGACGTCAACAGCCCCGCCCCCGGAACCGGCAACTGCTTCACCTTCACCGGCCAGGTCGGTGACAACCTCACCGTCGGCATCTACCTGCCCGGCGGCGCCGGCGAGCGGATCGGCTTCCACAGCAAGCTGATCGTCCGTGACCCGTCCGGTCAGGTGGTCGCCCAGTACCAGGGCGGTCACCCGCAGGTTCAGGCGATCTACCGCCTGGCCGTACCCACGCTGACGACAGCGGGCACCTACGAGGTCGAGGTCGCCCCGATCACCGCCGACGGCCTGCTGGCCGCCCGCGTCCTGCTCAACTCGGTGACCGACCTCGGCAGGGTGAACATCGACGGCCCCGGCAAGCTGGTCCACCTCAAGCGGATCGGCCAGGAGCAGCGCATCACCTTCGCCGGCACCGCCGAGCAGTGGGTCCAGCTCGACCTGGCCGGTTTCGACTTCGAGACCGGCACTCCCGGGCGCGAGGCGGGCGTCTGGTTCGAGATCTGGAACAAGGACCAGACCCGGCTGCTCTTCCGCGACGTGCTGCGCGCCAGTGGCCGCCGCGAGCTCGGCCCGCTGCGCGTCGGCGGCGACTTCGTCATCCAGGCGTGGTCGGTGTGGGGCTCCGTCGGCGGTGTGACCGTCTCGGTGCCGAGCATGCCTCCGCAGAAGTAACCTGCTGAACCGTGCGACGGCCGTCCCTCCGGGGCGGCCGTCGCCGTCTACCGTCACGATGACGGATTCGCCGGCCCCGCCCTGGTCCGTAATTTCTTCCTCAGAAGGAAACACGACCTCGAAAGGACCGCGCCATGGTCACCACCACCGCCCCCGCCGCCACCACCACCGACGCCAAGCTGCTGCGCTTCGCGCTCCGCCTCGACGCGATCGGGACCGGCGCCAACGGCCTGCTCTACCTCGGCGCCGCCGCCGTCTTCGGCGGGATGTTCGGCCTGCCCGCCGCGCTCCTGTACCCGATCGGCGTCTTCCTGGCCGCCTTCGGCGCCGTCCTGCTCGTCCTCGCCGCCCGGCCCGCGATCAGCAAGGCCGCCGTCGGAGTCGTGATGGCGGTCAACGTCCTCTGGGTGCTGGCCAGCGCCGAAGCGCTGATCGCCGGCTGGTTCCCGCTGACCGCTCTCGGCACCGCGCTGGTGATCGCCCAGGCCGCCGCGGTCGCGGGCTTCACCGCTCTGCAGTACGCCGGTCTGCGCAGGGCCTGAGCCGCCCTACCATCGAAGATCGTGAAGGATCTCGAACTGCTCCGCCAGGAGATGCGGGTGCAATGGGACATCGACGGCCGGGACCGCATCCGGGGCGGCGGCGAGGACCTGGCCGTCGCCGTGGCCCCCGACGGGACGATGGCGGCGGCGGTGGCCGAGACCGTGCCGGACGAGAAGGCGCGCCCGCTGCTGAAGAGGGTCACGGACGGCCCGCCCCCGCCTCCCGGCCGCCCGCCCGCGCTCGCGCCCGGCGCGACGGTGTCCGGCGGCCCCTCCTACCTGGTCTCCCCGCCCGTGCGCGGCGACGTCCACGTGGACGTGCTGCGCTCCGACCGCCCGGCCGACGCCGACCTCGTCCGGGACCTGCGGCCGGGCAACTGGGAGCCGGAGGAATGGGCCGACCTCGTCGGCGGCGGCCAGGGAGCGCCGTGGGCGATGGTCGTCTCGGCCGGCCGGGTGGTCTCCATCTGCCACACACCACACCGGACGGCCGCCGGAGCGGAAGCCGGCACCTGGACCGCGCCCGGCTTCCGCGGCCGGGGCTACGCCGCCGCCACCACCGCCGTCTGGGCGGACCTGCTGGCTCCCGGCTGCCCGCGCCTGTTCTACAGCACCACCGCCGCCAACCGCTCCTCGCAGCGGGTGGCCGAACGGCTGGGACTACGGCACATCGGGTGGATCTGGCGGTTCGAGGGGCTCTAGGGTCATGCGGGTGGGCGAACCGTTCGGGCAGTTCGGGCAGTACACGGCCATCGAGGTTCTCGGCGAAGGCGGTCAGGGCACCGTCTACCTGGGACGAGCCCCCGACGGCACGCAGGTGGCCATCAAGGTGTTGCTCGGCCAGATCGCCCGCGACGACGACGCCCGGCGGCGCTTCCGGCGCGAGGCCGAGGCGGCCCGGCGGGTGGCGCCGTTCTGTACCGCGCGGGTCCTCGACGTCGGTGTGGCCGCGCGGCCGTACATCGTGAGCGAGTACGTCCCGGGACCCTCGCTCGACGCCCTCGTCCGCCGCGACGGACCCCGCACGGGAGGCGGGCTCCAGCGGCTGGGCGTGGCCACCCTCACCGCCCTGGACGCCGTCCACCGCGCCGGGATCGTGCACCGCGACTTCAAGCCCAGCAACGTGATCATGGGCCCGGAGGGGCCCGTCGTCATCGACTTCGGCATCGCCAGGGCGCTCGACCAGACGGCCACCAGCGGCGTGCTGGGCACACCCGCGTTCATGGCGCCGGAGCAGTTCGGCGGCCAGGGGCTCACGGGGGCGGCCGACCTGTTCAGCTGGGCCGCCACGATGGTGTACGCGGCCACCGGCCGGTACCCGTTCCGCGGCGAGACGATGCCCGCGCTGATGCACGCGATCCTGACCACCGAGCCGGACCTGTCCGGCGTCCCCGGCGAGCTCCTGCCGTTGCTGCGGGCGTGCCTGGCCAAGGAACCCGGCCGGCGCCCCACCGCGGCCACCGCCCTGGGCACGATGACGGCGCTCCCCGCGACGGGCCGGCCGACCGTCACGGCACCGTCACCGCCGGCTGCCCCGCCGACCATGGCCGCTCCGGTGCCGCAGGCTCAGGCCCGGCCGGCCATCGCCGCCCAGGTGCCACAGCCGGCCGTCGACGTTCCGGTGCCGGAGGCGGCGTCCGGTCCCCCTGGCGCCGATTCCCGTCATCACGCCCCGGCGGCCGGGATGACGAGTCTGGCCGGGGCGGTGTTCGCGCTGGTGGCCGTCGCGCCACTGCTCTACTACAGCGTGCTGTTCGCCCTGGCCACCCTGGAGCACGGCCCGGCCGGTTCGGCGGAGCCGTACCCGCTGGACATGCCCAGGGCGATCGCGTTCTCGGTCGTGGTCTGCCTGCTCTGCGTGGCGGTGCACCACGTGTCCATGGCGGCGGCGCTCATCGGGCTGCTGCACATTCCGTTGTCTGTGGTCTTCGCGCTGCCGTCGCTGCCGGGGGCGACGCGGGCGGCGTTCAGGGAGATGGCCGGGTTCGACGTGATGGCGCTCGTGTCGCTGTCGTCCGTGCTGACCGCGCTGGTACTGCTCGCCACCGCGCTGCCGCAGTGGCGCTGGAGCCGGCTGGTCGCGGCGCCCGCCGTCGCCGGGAGCGCCCTCATGATGATCGGCGGCCTCACCGGCGTGCTGGCCGAGCTCCGGCTGGCCGGGCCGCGGTCCGGCGCCTACACCACGGAGGCGCTCGGACGGCTGGCCATCGGCCTCTGGGCGCTGGCGGCGGCGGGGATGGTGGTGGCGCAGGCCGTACAGGCTAGACGGCGATCTTCCGGGCCGCGCCCTTTCCCGCCCGCAGCACCAGCAGGGCGGGCGTGAGCAGGGTCCACGCGCCCAGCGTCACGCTCGTGACCATCGACTCCAGCTGAAGCAGGTCGTAGAGGACGTCAGGGAGCGAGCCGGGCAGGCGTACGACGAGGAAGCCGAGGGCCTCGACGGCCACCAGGCCCCCGGCGGCCACACCGAGCAGCGCGACCACCAGGCTGAAGCGCCACAGCAGGAGCGCCGACACCGAGATCATCAGCCCGATCAGCACCCCGGGCACGACCGCCAGCAGGAACGCGGGCAGGTCGTTGTCCCCCAGGGCGAACCCCCAGAAGACGAACACCAGCGCCGGTAGCACCGTCATCGCCATGCAGATCGCCGCGCCCACGCTGTGCCGCCAGGCCGCGACGGCGTAGGCCGGGATGTACAGGAGCAGCGACACCACGCTGATCGTGAGCCAGGAGGTCATGCTCAGGAACGTCTCGTAGTCGTCGTCGATCCAGTCCGCCACGGTCTCGAAGGTCTGGCCGAACAGGCTGAGCGCGACCACCGCGCCGCAGATCAGCGCCGTCACCGCGGCGATCCGGTGAACGACGTCGGCCGCCGGGCGCCCGGCCCTGGCCACAGGCGCCGGCGGCTGCCACGGCGGCGGCCCGGCCTCCAGGCGGACCGTCCCGGCGGCGGGCACCGTCCGCGGCCCAGAGACCGGCACCGGCACCGTGGGCATGGCCTGCGGTCCCGAAGGCGCCCCGGTGAGCGTGGACAGCAGCCCGTCGGCGGTGGGCCGCTGGGCCGGATCCTTGTTCAGGCACGCCTGCAGCAACGGCCGGAGATCGTGGGGAACGCCGGACAGGTCCGGTTCCGCGGTCAGGATGGAGTGCATCAGGGACGGCATCGTGTCCCCCTTGAACGCCTGCTCCCCCGTGGCCGCGAACACCATCGTGCTGGCCCAGCTGAACAGGTCGGCCGCCGGCCCGGCCACCCCGCCGGCGAACTGCTCGGGCGCCATGAACGCCGGCGTCCCCATCACGCTGCTCGTGGCCGTCTGGTCGAGCGCCCGCGCGATCCCGAAGTCGATGACCACCGGCCCCTCGGCGCCCATGATCACGTTGCCCGGCTTGAAGTCGCGGTGCACCACACCGGCCCGGTGGATCGCGGCAAGCGCGGTGAGCGTGGCGACGGCCAGCCGTTCCAGCCCGCTCCCGAACCGCGCCCCGTCGCCCTTGACCATCTGCTCCAGCGACGGCCCCGCGATGTGCTCACTCACGATGTACGGCCGGCCGTCCGCGACCCCCACATCCAGCACCCGGGCGGTACAGAACGGCGCCACCCGCCGCGCCGCCTCCGCCTCCCGCAGGAACCTGCGGTGCGCGTCCTCGTCGGCCACCTGGGCGTGAAGCACCTTCACGGCCACCTTGACCCCGGCGCCGTCCTCCCCCAGATACACCGATCCCTGCCCACCGCGGCCGAGCACTCCGCTCAGCGAGTAGACGGCGATCTGACCAGGGTCCGCGGCGGCGAGGGGCAACACGCAGACGACCTTAGTGGCACCTCACCGCCGCGGCCACCCGCCCCCGAGCCCGGCGGATCCCGGACGCGCGGCCCGCCCGCGCCGGAAAACCGGTTGCCTCCGGCGTGGGCGAAGTCCTAGCTTGTGGCCGTCGTCCGTGCATCGGGGAGGAACATACGTGTTCGACGCCGCCGTCCACGCCTATCTCAGGTCGGCCGCCGGGGAGGGGGCTCGCCGGGCCGGGCCGTTCACGGTGCGCTTCGACGAGCACGACGACGCGCTGCCGTTCAACTACGCCGTTCCCGACGACGACGTCGTGCCCACCGCCGGCGAGGTCGGCGCGCTGGTCGCGCTCTTCCACGAGCACGCCCGCGTGCCGCGGCTGGAGTACGTGCCGCAGGCCGCGCCCAAGGTGGAGGCGGCGGTGCTGGCGGCCGGCTTCGAGCCCGAGGGACGCTACCCCCTTCTGGTCTGCACACCCGCCACCGTGGTGGACGCGCCGGTGGACCCCGCGATCGAGGTGGCGCCGGTCACCGCCGACGCCGGCCTCTGGCAGGCCGCCCGGGTCATGAACACCGCCTTCGACGCCCCTGACGCCACCGAGCACGACGTCGCCCGCATGCGGCGCGTCCTCGACCGCGGCGGCCTGGTCGCGGTCGCCACCGACACCACGACCGGCACAGCCGTCGGCGCCGGCCAGATCGGCGGTCCCCACGAGGGGGTGGCCGAGGTCGCCGGGATCGCGGTGGCGGCCTCGCACCGGCGCCGTGGCATCGCCGGCGCCGTCACGGCCCTGCTGACCCGGGCGGGAGCGCCCACGGCGTTCCTCACCCCGGCCGACGACGCGGCGGGCCGGGTGTACGCGCGTGTGGGCTACCGGAAGGTCGGCGAGATGCTGCACATCTCGCTGCGCTGACGCGGGGCTAGCCGACGAGGGTGCACGCGGTGACCGGTCCGGCCGAGACGCGGTCGCTGATTCCCGCCTCCATGCCCATGAAGGAGCTCCGGACCATGAACTCCAGGACGGCGGTCTGACCCGGTCCGACCTTGGACGGGTCGAGGCGGAAGCCCGCGCCGCCGCTCTCCTCTTCGCCGGACTGCGGGGCGGCCAGGCGTACCCCTTCCACCCAGGTTGTCGAGCGGGGCTGGGGTGAGCATCTCTTGCCCTCGGGGATGAAGTCGACGATCGCGTTGAAGCCGCGGGCCCGGAGTTCGGCCTGCAGGCCCTTCGGGTTCTCGGCCTGGTAGATCTTGACGGTGATCGTGCCGTCGGGGTTGTCGGTCACCGCGTAGGCCGGGCCGGTGTTCAGCAGGACGGCCGCGGCGGCGGCGGCCAGGGCCAGCGCCGCCGCGGCGGGGACGAGCAGTCTCCTGCGGCGGCGGGGCGGGGTGGCGAGGTCGGTCATGACGCGCTCCTTGAGCAGGTGGAGGCGGCCGGGGTCCAGGTCGGCCCCGGGCACGGGTGACAGCAGGCGGGTCAGTTCGTCGAGGTCGTTCACCTGTCGTCCTCCCGTCCGGCCGCGGCCGCGCCGGTCGCGCGGTCATCTGTTACCTGCCGCTCAGGCTTGATCAGTTCCCGGGCCAGGCGGGCGCGGGCGCGCGACAGCCGGGACTTCACCGTGCCGACGGGGATGCCCAGTGCCTGGGCGGCCTGCTCGTAGTCCAGACCGGCCCAGACGCACAGCGCCACCACGTCCTGCTCGGGGCGGCGGAGCCGGTCGAACGCCTGCCGTACCGCATGGATCTGGGCCGCGGCGGCGGCGCGGTCGGCGACCTGGTCCGCGAAGTCCGGCACCAGCGCGTCGGGCGGCAGGCGGTCGGCCAGCGCGCGCCGGCGGCGCTCACCGCGCCGCGCGGCGCGCGCCAGGTTGGTCGCGATGCCCAGCAGCCAGGGTCGCAGCGTCCCGCCGTCCGTCTGGATCTTGCGGCGGGAGCGCCACGCCTGCCCGAACGTCGCCGCGGTCACGTCCTCCGCCGTCGACCAGTCGCCCGTCAGCCGGTACGCGTGCGCGTAGACCTGCTGGGCGAATTCGTCGAACAGCGCCGAGAAAGCGTCGTGATCACCCGCCCGGAGGCGGACGCGCAGCGAAGGCTCCACACTGATAACTGTCCGCCAGAGGGCCCCGGGTTCCGTAATGTTCGGGTTCATGAGCTTCGCCGGCACAGCGCGGCCGCGACCCCGCTGGTACCACGCGCAGACCGACCTGGACGACTTCGCCATCATCAGCTACCGGGTGGACGCCGACGCCCTGGCCCGCCACCTGCCCGACGGCTTCACCCCGATGACGCTGGACTTCGCCGACGGCCCCGGCGGCCTGGTCTCGGCCGTGGCGTTCAGGGACCGCGACTTCCACTTCCGGTTCCTCCCGCAGGTCGGCATCGACTGCGGCCAGATCAACTACCGCGCCTACGTCACCGCGAACGGCCGGCCGGGCGTCTGGTTCTTCGGCACGAGCCTCGACCATCCCGTGGTCCTGATCCCGCAGCACCTGTGGGGCATGCCCTGGCGCCGCGACCGCATCCGCATCGGCGCCGACTGGACCGGCAGCCCGGCCCACTGGCGCCTCGACGCCGGCGACGCGCGCTGCGAGGCCGAGGAACTCCCCGAACCGCCCGCCCGCCTGGACGGCTTCGCCGGCGAAGCGGACTGGCTCGAACGGCTGACCCACCCCATGGACGGCTGGTACCGGCGCCGGGACGGCGGGGTCGGCGTCTACAGCATCTGGCACCCGGTCATGCGCCCCCGCTACCTGACGGCGCGCTCGGCCCGGTTCCCGGTGTTCGAGCGCCTCGGGCTGATCACCGCGGACGCCGCCCCGCACTCGATCCTGGCGCAGCGGCATCTGCCGTTCGACATCCACACCCCGCCCCGCCGTCTCTGATGCCCCTTCGGTCAGCGACGCGGGCAACTGTAGGGCCACGACATCGCGGTGATCGTGTGCGTCGCCTGGAACGTGCCGCGCTGACCGGGAAAGACGCACCGCTCCACGAGCACCACCGACCCGCCCTGGCGCGGATCACCGTTGGTGTAGGAGGTCTCCAGCCGCCTGACACCGCTCGTGGCGTCCGCGGTACCGCAGGAGAGCGTGAGCGCGCCGGCGAGAACGAACGGGGCGGCTCTCATGACGTTGCGCACAGCGACAACACTGCGGGGATCATCTCCCGCCGGGTACCTCGCACATCAGAGGACGGTCAGCAGCGGGTGAGCCACTGGTGGGAGCGCGCCATGTAGGTCCCGGCGAGATTGCCCTGCGCGTGGACCGAGGTGCAGCCCTTGCGGCGCTGATGGTCGCGCTCCATGTAGAAGGCCAGGGCATGGTAGGGGTCCAGCTCGTTCGCGTTGTTGAACACCGACTTGATCGGCCGGGTCAGCGCCCACTCACAGCGCCCCGGTCCGGCCGCCCAGTCCTTGCTGGTCTCCGTCCAGCTGCACATCTCACCTTTGCCGTCGTTCTCCGAGAAGAAGCACGCGCTGTTCTCGGGACAGCGGTAGTACCCGGTCGTCCCCGGCTGCTCCCGCAGACCCGCGGCGCCGAAGCCCGCGAGCGCGCCGACGACCAGCGCGGCGGCGGTGACCGCCAGGAGCCGCGGACGCCTGCGCCGCCGCGGGGTGGTCGCGGCGGCGGCGGACGCCACGCGGGGCAGCAGGCTCTCGCTCGTGTGCGCGGCGCGCTCCTCGTGGGTACGCGCCAGGCAGTCGCGCACGATCTGCCGCCAGGGCTCGGGCAGATCCGGGGACAGCCGGATCCGTTCGGCGCCCCGGCCGTAGGCCTGCACGGCGTCCCGGCGAGCGGCCGGCGTACCGCCGGGAAACGGGTGCGCGCCGGTCAGGAGGAGATGGGCCATGATCCCGAACGCCCAGACGTCCGCGCTGGGCCGGATGACCTGGCCCCGCTCGCCGATCTCGGACCAGAGCAGCTCCGGCGCGGTGTAGTCGGGGGTGGAGAACGCGGGCGCGTAGGCGTGCGTACCCTCCATCTCGGCGGCCAGGTTGAAGTCGCCGAGCCGTACCGAACCGTCCGCCATGAGCAGCACGTTGCCCGGCTTGAGATCGCCGTGCACCCACCCGGCGGCGTGCAGGTCGGCCAGGCCCTCGCAGACCTGCGCCAGCACCACCGGCCCGCCCGGGACCGGCGCCGGCGCGACGAGCGAGACGAGGGAGATCAGCGCGTCCAGCGAGCTCTCCGCGCGTTCCAGCACGAGGACGGTGGCGCCGTCCAGCTCCGGCTGTCCGGCGTCGTCGACGACCAGGGTCTGGAACATCCGGATCAGGCGCGGGCGGCGCAGGGTGCGGTGGAGATCCACCTCACGGCGTACCAGGTCCTGGTAGTGGCGCAGCCGGCGCGGGGTGCCCGTGCCCGTGGGCAGGAACTTCAGCGCCGCCACCGCGGGCAGGTCGTCCGACGCTCCCACGCGGTGCGCGAGATACACACTGCTGAACGCCCCGGTGGCCAGCGGATGGCGTACCTCCCAGTCGCCGACCCGATAGCCGGAAGGGACCGGGACGGCGAAGAGCCCGCCCGGCTCCCCGATCACGTCGCGGCCCCGTCCAGCAGCGCCAGGTCGTCCTCACCGGCCAGATCGAACCGCAGGGCCAGCGAGACGAGCGTCGCCTTCTTGCTGTGCAGGCGGGATCCGCGGTCCGCGGTCTCCGGTGCCGGCTTCAGCCGTAACTTGACGGCCAGGTAGTCGATGTTCCACTGCACGGACGTCCGTGACGCGTCTGGCCACGTGGGCCGTAAGCGCCGCACCAGTTGCTCGACGGTCGGCGGCGGCGTGTGCAGTTCGCCCCGCAGCCGCGACTCGCACAACGCCACCAGAACCAGGAAATACCGCGTGCCGCGGTCCAGCGGGAACGCCGGCGTGGTGAGCGCACCCGCCAGCTCACGATCGTCCACGGTGCGGTAGTCGTGCCGCGGCGCCCACACGTCGAACCCGAGCAGTTCCTCCCCCGCGGGCAGCACCACCCGGGAGAACTCGAACGGCACCGGCGCCTCGGCCCGCCCCGGAGCGATCTTGATGTGCTCGCCCGCGCCCTCGGGGTTCTCCACCACGTACGTCTGGCGACGGCTCAGATTGCTCAGCGTCCAGAAGGTGCCGGTCGCCGTGACCTCTCCGGCGACCCTGGACACCCCGCCGTGGGCGATCGTCAGGTGGGCGCCGGTCCCCGACGGAGCCCGCCCGAAGACCAGCGTCTCCCCCGGCGCCAGCCGGATCTGCTCGTCCGGCCCCGCGCAGCCCTCGGGCACGACGATGATGCTGAACATCCACAGCCCCTTCCCCGCGGGGGAATGGCTCCCTCACTGAGGTCTGGTCCGTTTCAGCGTAGCCGTGGAGATCGAACGCGCGACACCGTTACTCCGTGATGCGGACGTTGCGGAACGAGACGGTGTCACCCGTCCCGTGGTTCTGCAGGCCGATGTGCCCGTCCTTCAGCGAGCGTGCCGGGTCGGCGTTGGTGTAGTCGTTGATCTTGACGCCGTTGAGGAAGACCTGGACCCTTTCGCCCTCGACCTTGATCTCGAAGGTGTTCCACTGGCCGGGCGGGTTCAGGGCCCTGTCCCGGGCGGCGATGTCGGCCGCCTTGAAGCCGTAGACCGAGCCCGTGGTGCGATCCGCCGCGTCGGTGGCGTCGATCTGGATCTCGTAGCCGTTGTTCACCGCCGACCACGGGTCGGTGCTGGCGGGGAAGCCGATGAAGACGCCCGAGTTGTCGTCGCCGGCCATCCTCCAGTCGAGCTTCAGGGAGTAGCCCCCGGTGTACTGCTTGGCCTTGTACCAGTACAGGCCCATGCCGCCGGTGGAGGTCAGGGTCGCGTCGGCGTTGGTGAACGACCCCGGTCCCGCCTGCTCCCAGCCGGTGACCGAGCCGTTGTACAGGGTCGTGTAGCCGGTCTCCGGCCGGCAGTCCGCCTGGGCGGCGCCCATGGCGTACGCGATGCCGCCCTTCAGATGCTGCAGGAAGGCCGGCTCGGAGTAGGACGCGACCGTGTGGCCCAGGCCGGTGTAGAACGAGCGGCCGCCCTGGTAGACCTTGCACCAGGAGATCGGGTGGTCGCCGCCCATGGTGCCGCCCGTGTAGGAGGTCTCGTCCAGGGTGGCCAGGACGCGGGCGGCGGGCCTCGGGTTGGTGCGGAAGTTGTACCACTCGTCGGTCCTGGTCACGGTGGCGCCCAGGTGGGCGGTGGCGGCGTGGGCCCGGTCCCCGACGTTGATCCTGGCCTGCTGGATCGCGGGGTGGGAGGCGAACCAGGCGCCGGCCAGCTCACCGTAGAAGGGCCAGTCGTACTCGGTGTCGGCGGCCGCGTGCACGCCGGCGTAGCCGCCGCCGCTCTTGATGTAGCCCTCGAAGGCGGCCTGCTGCTGGGCGTTGAGCACGTCGCCTGTGGTGTTGAGGAAGACCACCGCCTTGTAGCCGGCCAGGTTCGCGCCGGTGAAGGCGGCCGGGTCCTCGGTGGCGGTCACCGCGTAGCCCATGTTCCTGATCGCCTGGATGCCCGCGGGGATCGAATCGTGACGGAAGCCCGCCGTACGGCTGAAGACCAGCAGGTCACCCGCCGCCGGCGTCGGCGGCGAGAACCGCTGGGCGGCACCGCCGTTGCACGCCCTGATGACGAGTTGCGCGCGGTCGGTGGCGTCCAGGCACTTGCCCAGCGCCTTGAACGCGCCCGCGTCGACGGTCCACTTCTGGGCGGCGGTGGCGTTGCAGGTGTAGATCTGCACCCGGGTGCCGTCGGCGGGGTTGGCGCCGGCGACGTCCATGCACTTGCCGAGCGCCTTGACCGTTCCCGGGCCGGGGTCGATGGTCCATCGCTGGGCCGCGGACTGGTTGCACGCGTACATCTGCACCTTCGTGCGGTCCGCCGGGTTGGCGCCGGCCACGTCGACGCAACCGCCGGGTCCGCCGATCGGGCCGGTGACGGGCTGGGCGACGGCCTCCCTCGACAGCGTGAAGGAGTCCACGTCGAACAGCGCGCCCGTTCCTCCGGTGAAGACCAGGAACAAGCCGGTGGTGGCCGTGGTGAGGCCGGTCAGCGCGGCGCGCACGTCCACGAACGTCTCCCAGCTGCCGGTCTGCGGTACGGCCACCCTGCCCGCGACCGGTCCGGTCTGCGAGCCTGTGCGGATCTCGACGGTCCCGCCCGCGCCGCCGGAGGAGACGCGGAACGTGGCCGACCTGGCGGAGCTGAGCTCGTACGGCGTGAAGGGGATCCAGTCACCCGCGTGGATGTCGCCGACCGTCTTGCCGCCCTCGGCCGCCGCCTTGTTGTACACCCCGATGCCGGAGGCGTTGGTGTAGTGCTCGGCCTGCCGGTGTCTGGGCTGGAGGGTGACGGACTTGCCGGTGGTCAGGTTGCCGTCGTCGGTGTAGGAGGCGTTGAACACGGCGAAGATGTTGGCGGCGCTGTCGTGCTCGCCGTCGGTGGGGATGGTGAGCGTGCCCTCGCACCCGTTCGTGGAGGTGATGGGGTGGCCGTGGCTGTCGTGGCCCAGGACGTACGACACCAGGACGGTCGCGCAGTCGACGGCCCCGTCCTCCGGGTCGGTGACGGTGACCTTGAACGGCACCGTGTCGCCCCACTCGAACAGCTGGCCCTCGCGCGGCAGCTGGAAGGTGATCGCCGGTGCGGTGTTCCCGACGGTGATCGGTACGCTCGACGTGCCCGAGTTGCCCCCCGGGTCCTCGACGACCAGGGTGGCGGAGTGGGTCCCCTTCGCCGTGTAGGTGTGCGTGGGGTTGGGCTCGGTGGAGGTGGCGCCGTCGCCGAAGTCCCAGGCGTAGGTCAGCGGCTGGCCGTCGGGGTCGGCCGAGCCCGCGGAGGAGAAGGCCACGGTCAGCGGCGGCTGGCCCGAGGTCTTGTCGGCGGCCACCCGGGCGACCGGGTTGCGGTCGCGACCCTTCACGTACTCGATGCGGTAGAGGGCCGAGTTGGCGTCGCCGCCGAAGTAGCCGGTGCCGTAGTCGAGCACGTAGAGCGAGCCATCGGGCCCGAAGGCCAGGTCCATGACCTGGGTTCCGGTCCACGGGAACGCGGAGATGTGGTTGTCGGCGAGGCTGACGGCCTTGATCCACCGGCGACCGAACTCGCCGAGGAACACCATGTTGTCCAACTCTTCCGGAAATTTCACAGCAGAGTTGAGCAAGGGGTCGTAATGGTAGACAGGTCCGCCCATGGGTGACTCGGACCCCGTGCCGAACTCCGGCGGGCTGCCCGCGTCCCCGCCGTACCTGATCCACGCGGGCAGCGCGGCGGGCAGCGTGCTCAGGCCGGTGTTGCGGAAGGAGTTGTTGGCCGGGCCGCCCGCGCAGTCGTACGTGGCGCCCGACGGCCCCGAGGGGAAGGTGTACTCGTTGTAGGTCTCGGCCGCGGTGTTCGTCCCCGTGCAGTACGGCCAGCCGTAGTTGCCGGTTCTGCCGACCTTGTCGAACTCCACCTGCCCGGAAGGCCCGCGACCGGGGTCGGTGCTTCCCGCGTCGGGTCCGTAGTCGCCGACGTAGATCACCCCGGTGGTCTTGTCCACGCTCATCCTGAACGGATTCCGGAACCCCATGGCGTAGATCTCCGGCCGGGTCCTGGCCGTGCCGGGGGCGAACATGTTCCCGCTCGGGACGACATAGGCCCCCGTAGCCGGATTTACCGTGATCCGGAGGATCTTGCCGCGTAAGTCGTTGGTGTTGCCCGCCGTACGCTGCGCGTCGTAGGCCGGATTCCGGTTGGTCCGCTCGTCAAGCGGCGCGTACCCGGCCGAGTCGAACGGATTGCTGTCGTCCCCGGTCGACAGATAGAGATTGCCCTGGGCGTCGAAGTCGATGTCTCCGCCCACATGGCAGCACATGCCCCGATCAGCCGGAACGTCCAGGACCTTCTTCTCGCTGGCCACGTCCAGCGTCCAGTCGGGCTTGACGGTGAACCTCGACAGGCGGTTCACCCCCTGCCAGGCGCTCCAGTCCGTTCCCGTCGCGGGAGCGTCCCCGGCGGGAGTGGACAGCCGGGGCGCGTAGTAGAGATAGATCGTGCGATTGGTGGCGAAGCCGGGATCGGCCGCGACCCCTTGCAGCCCTTCCTCGTCGTGGTTGTAGACGCTGAGCGCGCCCAGAACCTTGGTGTCTCCGAGCCGGTCCGTACGCCGGAGCGTCCCGTCACGGGCGGTGTGGATCACCGACAGGTCGGGCAGGACGGCCATGCTCATGGGCTCACCCATGTCCGGCACGCCCTTGGCGAGCTCGACGCGCTGGTAGTCGGCGGGATCGATGGCCTCGTGGGCGTACGCGGGCGCGACGGCCCAGGCCGAGGATAAGACGATGGCGCAGAGTAAGACCGTGCCTTGACGAATCATGCCGGTGTCCATTCGCGGGGGGGTGGCGAAGTTTCGCGGCGCTGCGCCGTAATGTAAGTCGGTTCTCACATCATGTCCATCACTTTCGCCGCAAATCGACAGAAGTCTGCCTTCACCCCAGGAAAAGCCGAAAAGTCAGGCGTGTCCGGGCTCTTTCGCCTCCTGCCCCCGTGGGACAAAATCAGTGTTCTCCGTCGAGTGTCGGCATCGACAAGGGGATGAGCATGTGACCCAGCCCGGTACGGCCGCCGCCCCGGGGCGGACTCCCGCGTGGCGCTACGCCATAGGGATGTTCGGCACCTCGATCCCGATCAACATGATCAAGGGATCGATGATCTTCTTCTACGTCGACATCCTGGGGCTCGACGTCCGCGCGTACGGCGTGGTCATGGTCGTCTACGCGGTCATCGACGCGCTCGACAACCCGCTGCTCGGCCACCTCTCCGACCGCACCAGAAGCCGGTTCGGCCGGCGGCGGCCATGGCTGCTGATCGGCGCGCCGATGCTCGCGGCCTGCATGATCGCCTTCTTCTCCGCGCCCAGCTCGCTGGAGGGTTTCGGCCTCGTCCTGTGGTTCGCGGTGTTCGCGATCCTGTGCGAGGCGTTCGACTCGATGCTCAACGCCAACTACGGCGCCCTGCTCCCCGAGCTCTATCCGCGCGAGCGCGACCGCGCCGTCGCCAACAGCCTGCGCCAGGGCTTCCAGCTCGTGGCCCTGGTGATCTCGCTCGCGGTCACCCCCTTGCTCACCACGCAGGTGTTCGGCACCGAGAAGTCCACCGAAGGCTTCCAGACCACCGCGATCATCTACGGCGCCATCGCCGTCGTCGTGATCGTGTTCATGGCGCTCAGCGCCCGCGAGAACCCCCGCTACTCCACGCAGGAGAGGCTGCTGCCCAGCCTGTGGTCGATCGTCCGCAACCCGATCTTCTGGAAGGTCGGGCTCACCGGCGCCTGCTACGGCGCGGCCATGGCGCTCGTCCTGGCCGGCATCCAGCTGTACGTGCGCTACTCGCTCGGCCTCCCCGTCGCCAACGCCCTCTACCTCCAGGGCATCGTCATCCTCATCTCCGCGCTCGGCCTCGTCGTGTGGACGCGCGTCATCGCCCGCCGCGGCGCCCTGTGGGCCTGGCGCCTGTCCTTCGCGATCCTCGCGGCCAGCTTCGCCGCCCTGTTCTTCGCCACCGACCTCGTCACCGCCGTCGCCGCGGGCGCGCTCGTCGGCGCAGGATGGTCGGGCATGCTCGCGACGAACGACCTCATCGTCGCGCGGGTGCTGGACGCCGACGCCGCACACAACGGCGAGCACCGCGAAGGCCTGTTCCTGTCCGCGTTCGGCTTCTTCGGCCGCCTGAACGGCATCGTGACCGGACTCGCGCTCACCTCGCTCGGCGTGTTCTTCGGCTACAACTCCGGCAACGACCCCGGGGCCGACCCGGGATTCGCGTTCCGCGTGTACCTGTGCGTGTACCCGTTCGTGCTGACCACGATCGGCGCGGTGGCCGCACGATTCATCTCGATCCCGCTGGCCCCATCACCCGAGCCCGCCTCTCCCGGCTCTCCCGGCTCTCCCGGCTCGGAGGAACCTCGATGACCCGTCGCGTCGTCATCACGGCCGACGATCTCGGCCGGGAGGCCGGGACGACGGAGGTCATCATCGCCCTGCTCGCCGAGGGGCAGGTCAGCGCGACAACCCTCATCCCCGTCTCGCCCCACGCCGACCAGGCCGCCGCCCGGATCCGCGACCTCGGCGTCGTACCGCGCCTGCACGTGACGCTCACCAGCGAGCACGGACTCCCCCGCTGGCGCCCCCTCACCGGCACGACCACCCTCCCCGACCCGGACGGAACCCTCACCGACGACCCCTTCACCCTCGGCGCCCGAGGCGAGACCGAGGACGTCATCCGGGAAGCGGACGCGCAGTTGCGCTGGATGCACGACCGCGACCTCCCGCCCGTAGCCGCCGACTCCCACTCCGGCACCTTGTACGGCCTGCACGGCCGATCCTGGCTGGCCCCGGCGCTGAAGTGGTGCGCGCACCACGGCCTGGCCTTCCGGCTGCCCCGCGACGCGGAGCCGTACTTCGGCGGCCCCCTGCCGCCGGAGCCGGCGGCGGCCCACGAGAGCGCCGTCACCCTCGCCGACACGCTCGGCGTGGCCATCCCGCAGACGATCGCGACCAACCGCCGGACCGCTGCCGAACTCGGCTCCTACGAACGGCTCCGGGATGACTACCTGCGCCGTCTAGCCGACCTTCCCGAGGGGACGAGCGAGCTGTTCCTGCACCCGTCCGGTAAGGACGCCGTGAACGGACCCGACGGAGTCGTGCGCGCCTGGGAGACCCGGTTGCTGCGTGACCCCGCCTGGCACAAGGCCCTTGAAAGCGAGGGCGTCGAGGTCGTCGGAGGCTGGTGGTAGCCGCCTCACGCAGGGACAGGGGAGGCGGCGAACCGTCGGGACGTCAGGGTGCGTTGAGCGAGCAGATGCCGGCCGGCCGCCGTTCGGCCCACGGGCGCAGCTGGCGCGGACCTCTACTGTCGAAGGCCGGTCGTCTCGGGACCGGCCGGGACGGCGGTGGTTCGAGACCATGTCCAGGCGGAGCGCAGGATGAAGGCCAGGAGCAGCACCTCGATTCCGATGGAGAGGCCGTAGAAGAGGGCCCAGTCCCAGGACTCCCCTACCGCGTTGAACACCGAGTACGGGATGTAGAGCGATGCGACGACGAGGTTCGTGGCGCGGTTCACCCGGGCGGGCAGCGTCATGGAGAGCATCACCATCACGGCCGGGATCGCCACGGACGCGAGCATCGCGGTCAACAACGTCGGGCTGATGTCGAACTCAAAGACGACGCCGGCCCGGATGTTGTCGACGGTGCCAGGCTTGTAAAGGTGGAAGTAGTCGACGTAGATGTAGAGGAACATGAAGCTGGTCCATGCGGCGGCCAGTTTGACCTGCACGGGGACCGGCGGGTTGGCGAGCAGGTTCGGGGCTTTCGTCCGGACGGTCATAGGTTCTTCCTTCGAGAGGAGCGGTCCGTCCGCCGGGGTGGCGGCCGGTTGGGGCGTACATACGCACGGGGTTGGGTCGTGCTCGTCGGTCCGGCCGTCAGACGGTGACGACGACCTTCCCCCCGGGGTGGCCGGCCGCGAGGTAGCGGAGGGCGTCGGCTGCTTCGGCGATCTGTACGGCGAAGCGGCGCTGGCCGCCCCGACGTGCCCGTGACCAGCACCGTCTGGCCCGGTCGAACGTTCGCGACCATGCGCGATGCCTGCAACGCCGCCATGTACCGAGGCCGCGCCCACCTGGACGAGCACATCGCCTCGACCGGACAGCGGTAGCCCGGCCTCGGACGAGTCGAGCGCTGGGGGCGACCCGCATCGTCGTCACCCCGGGCGTGCTCCGGCCTTCGATCGCCGTTCGATTCCCACACGAACCTCCTCACGCCCGAGCCGCGACCCTCGCCGGTTCGTACACTGTACTTCGTACGCCGTACTACGGTAGTACGCTGTACGATGGCCGTACGCTGAACGATTGTCAAGCCGTTCGAGGGAGCGAGGAAACCCGTTGCCTGCAAGGGAACGCCGCCAGGTCGCGTCGGATGCGGGGCTGAGCAAGAAGCGGGTGGTGGTCGAGGCGGTCAGGCTCGCCGACCGCGAGGGGGTCGGCGAGCTGAGCATGCGCCAGCTGGCTCGCGCGCTCGGCGCGGGCGCGATGTCGCTCTACCACTACGTGGCGAACAAGGAGGACTTGCTGGACGCCATGATCGACGTCGTGTTCGAGGAGATCGAGCTCCCGCCCGAAGAGACCGACTGGCAGTCGGCGATGCGACGTCGGGCGGCATCCGCCCGGCAGGTTCTCGCACGTCACCCGTGGGCGATCGGCCTGATGGAGTCACGGACCTCGCCGGGGCCCGCCAACCTCCGCCACCGCGAAGCGGTCACCGCCTGCCTGCGGAGGGCCGGCTTCCCGGTCTTGATGGCGACGCACGCCAACTGGCTGCTCGACAGCTACGTCTACGGTTTCGCCCTGCAGGAAGCCAGCCTGCCGTTCGACACCGTCGATGAGCTCGCGGACATGACCGAGGACGTCTTCCTGCCCCAGCTTCCTCCTGACGAGTTCCCCTACCTCAACGAGTCCGCCGCGGTGCTCGCCGCCGCCGGCTACGACCCGGCGGAGGAGTTCACCTTCGGCCTCGACCTCGTCCTGGCCGCCCTCGAACCCCTGAGAGTGCCTACGTGAGCCTCCGTCCGTGATGTCGTTATGTGATCGTCTGGATTTGTAGTGGCACCGCCCGTCTGCGGGTCCAGTTGCGCTGGGATGGCGCGGCGACTTGAGCGCATGCCGTACCCGAACGACTGAGCCGACGCCCAGGGCGTTGATCGAACCGGTCCCCGCGGTATGGAAGGCGGCGCGCCCCTCGGTCGGCGGCCACTCCATGACCCGCTGCGCTGGCACCCGCACGAGAAGAAGGGCCGATGAGCCGACCCGGGCCCGGTCGTGCTGGACACCCAGAGCGTCCACGTCGCGGCCGGCGTCCCCGCCACCACGACCGGCCGGGACGTCGCCAAGAAGGTGCCGGACGTAAGCGGGGCCTGGCCGTAGACGTGCCGGGCCTGGTCATCGCGGTCGTCGTGCCCGCGGCCTCAGCGCACGAGAACCCGGCCGGGATCGCCCTGCCGGACCGCACCAACACCTTCGATGCCGGGCAAACCGCGCAAGCCATGCGCCGAAGTCGCGGACGATCAAACGCCCGAGCGCAGCGAGGACCACAGACCAGGGCGGGATCCAACCGCCCAACCGGGCAACGGGTGGGGCCCCAGAAGAACGCGCGAAGCACCATGCCCTTGGCCAGAAAGAAACGCCCGGCCGGAGGGAGGACCTTCAGGGGTCGAGCTTCAGCTCGACCGGAGAAACGCCTGGAACACCAACGCGCGAAGCGCGCCCATGTGAAAGACCTTGCCTGTGGACCTCATCGCCGCCTACTCGAACACCATGTTTCAGGAGATGACGCTGCACCAGCCGATCGTCCGCTGAAGAGGGCTGACCATGCCTGACCGGTCGGGCATGATCCTTCCTGGGAGACGAACCTCTTGCGCTAGCCTGTCGCTCCGTGCGGTCGCGTCACGGCGATCACGTCCACCAGTCGTCCCAAGCCGTCGAAGTCCTTGGGGTTTGCCGTGAACAATGGCAGTTCATTGCTGGCGGCCGTAGCAGCGATCATCAAGTCGGCGGTCCGGCTCCGTGGCTGTCGGCCTTGCGCGTACACCACGGCGCAGAGCTGCCCGAACATCCGGGCCGCCGCAGCGTCGTACGGCAACGGATCGCCGAACGCCGCCTCGGCATGCTGGAGCACCGCGACTCTTCCGGCGCGCTTGACCACATCATCGGTGGCGTACGGGCCACGTGACAGTTCACCGAGTGTGACAGCCGTGATCGCCGACTCCATAGGTAGTTCGGCGGGATTGAAGAATTTAAGGGCGGCCACGATGTTCGTGTCCAGAACGCCCCGCTCATGTCGGCTCACAGGCCGGTCCCCTCGAACGGATCACGCAGGTCATCGTCGATCGCCGTGTCCAGATCAGCCCGTACCTCGTCCCAGTCAACAGCCGGGGCGGTAGCGAAGACGCCCTGCGCCTCGGTTGTAGGAACGAATCGGCGACGTTTGATCGGCTTCACTTCGGCGAGCGGCTCACCGTTGATCGTCAGAATGTAGCGCCTTCCCTCACGCAAGCCGCGCGTGACGCTACCGGAGTCGTTGACGAACTGGCGCACGCTCACCTCAGTCGGACGAGACCTCTGAGCATCCATACCTCGACCATACCCCGCGGTACCACGGCGTACCACGGATCGCTAAGTGGTTCACCGGTTCGAGCAGCCAAAACAGAGGCTCCAGCGACGTCTCGCCGCTGCTGCCATCAGCTCTCGGCCTGCGAGTTCAGCGTCTTGCGCCCGCATTCCAAGCGCCAGTTCAGCGCCTCCGACGACTGAACTTGCTGACTGAACGCGCAAACCGCGCGCCGAAGGCGCACACGATCAAACGCCGAGCGAAGCGAGGACCACAGACCAGGGTGGGCTCCAACTGCCCAACCACCCAACTGGGCAACGGGCGGGACATCAAAGGAACGCCCGTGCGAAGCGAGGACGACCAGGTGTCGGGGCCGCGCCCCGACTGGAAGAACGCGCGAAGCACCCTGCCTTTAGTCCGGAAGACGCCCGACCGGAGGGAGGACCTTCAGGGGTCGAGCTTCAGCTCGACCGGAGAAACGCCTGGAACCTTGAACGCGCGAAGCGCGCCCATGTGAAAGACCTTGCCTGTGGAGCTAAGGGGATTCGAACCCCTGACCCCCTCCATGCCATGGAGGTGCGCTACCAGCTGCGCTATAGCCCCATGCCGCATCACGGCACCGCATCAGTGTATCCGACTCCCAGACTCCCCGAGTTCGGGATTAGCCTGCGTCACCGTCTTGCTACCGTGCGTAACGTGACGACTGTGGAGGCAGTGCCTTTGACGGCGCGGTGTGCGCGTATCTTCGCCGGGCGGGAGCATGCGCTGCTCGGAATTAGCGCTATGAATGGATATTTCAGTCTTGGGGCTATTACGGGGCTGCTTCACTGGGCTCGGGGGCACTTCAAGCGGGTCGATGTGCTCGTTCCGGGGATCGAGCTGGCCGGGACGCTCGCGGCCCGGGGGGATCTGCCGCCGCACAAGGCCAACAAGAAGGCCCGTGCGGCGATCAACAACACGCGTAACCGCGTGGTTCACGCGCTTTCCGCCCTCGAAGCGCCGGACGTCGGCGTCTACTCCTGGACCGAGCTTCACGACCGGCCCGCCTACACCGGCCTCCGGAGCCGCCTGGACGAGCTCTACCTGGGCGATTCGGTCTTCCGCGAGCTCTGCGACGCCGCGCTGGAGCCCGTGCTGGGCACCTCGCGGCCCACCGCCGACCAGGTCCACGAGGCCATTCCATTCCTTTTGTCGGAATTGCCGCTCATGCTGGATACTCCGGCGATTTTGGAGACGGAGTCGTCATTGTTCTGCTATCCGCGCATGCTCCCGGTAGCGAAGTGGCTTTATGCCGGGATGATGCCGGTATATCCCAGCACTGGTCAGGGAATGTTGACGACTCGGTTGACAGGTATTGATGCAGGTGAGAACCATTAGTCCTGAGTAATTTACCGGGGTGGGGCGGGGCGGCCATGGATCCTCACGCGCGTAACGCGGGGTATGCATTCGACAGTAGCGACATGGGTCATGACGGGTTCCTCGACGAGCACGACATGATGCTCGTCGGCGTCGCGGTCTGTGATCGGCTCAGTGTTCCCGAGCCGTCCGAGCAACGCGACGCCGTCGTCTCCGCCTACCGCCAGGCCTGGCAGCACGCCGTCGACCTCATCGGGACCGACGACCAAGGGCGCATCAGCCGCGCTTCCTATGTACGGCACGCGATGCGCCCCGCCTCCGGCCGCATGACCTTCGTGGCCCGGATCGTCTGGCCCATCGGCGACGCCCTGTGGGACGCCCTGGACACCGACGGCGACGAGCAGCTGACCCGGGCCGAGTATCTACGCCTGTTCGCGGCCTACGACGTGGCCGGCCGTACCGCCAGAGAGGCCTTCGAGCGGCTGGACGCCAACCGCGACGGCCGGCTGTCGAAGGACGAGTTCGCGCAGGCCCTGTACAACTTCTACTACGGCCGCGACCCAGAGATCCCGATCTTCGGCCGCCCGGGATAGGCGCTTCCCCCGGATACGGACAAACGCTCAAGCCACCTCCGCGGCCTTGCCGATCAGGGATGACAGCTCGGTGACCATCGGGTCCTCCGCCGCCGCCGACAGCCGCCCCGCGTGCTGCGCCAGCGTCCTGAGGTCCAGGCCGAAGGCCTCCCGGTCGCGCATGTACACCGCGAAGGCCGCCGCCACGACATCCACCTGAAGCCGCACCGGCGCCTTGCTCCAGAGGTCACCGCTCAGGTCACCGACGTCCACGGCCTTCCCGGCCTCGGCCGGATTGCGGGTGTCGGGATCCTGCCAGCGCACCGTCGCCGCGGCGAGCTGGCCGGTGGCCCCCGGCTTGAGCTTGACCGAGTAGAGGGCGGTCACCGAGTGCCCCGGCCCGATCTCGCCGCCGTCCTTGGTGTCGTCCCGGAACTCCTCGGCCGCCAGCGCCCGGTTGTCGTACCCGATGAGCTGGTAGGACTCCACCGCGCGCGGGTTGAAGGCGACCTGGGCCTTGGCGTCGCGGGCGCGTAGTTCGATGGTGGTGGTGAGCTGGTTGCCGAAGATCTTGGTGGCTTCCTCCTCGGTGCTCATGTAGACGGCCGCGCCGTCGGCGTTGTCGGCGAGCTGCTCCATGAGCTCGTCGCCGTACTCCCGCCCGACGCCGACGGTCAGCAGCGTGATCTGCTTGCCCGCCTGCTCCTTGACCTTGTCCAGCAGCGACCGCCACTGGGTGTCGCCCTGGTTGGCCAGCCCGTCGGACAGCAGGATCACGCGGTTCGTGGCGGCGGAGCGGAAGGCCTTGGCGGCCTCGTCGTAGCCGAGGCGCAGGCCGGACTCCAGGTTGGTGCCGCCGCCGATGGCCAGGGAGTCGACGGCCGCGTGCAGTTCGGCGCGGGAGACGAGCGGGGTCATGGACGCCAGCAACGTGCCCTGGTCGCTGAACGCCACGATGGACACCTGGTCGCCGGGCGCGAGCTGGTCGAGCAGCGTGTGCAGCGACTTGCGCACGAGGTCGAGCCGGCCGGGCTCGGCCATGGAGCCGGAGACGTCGATGACGAAGGTGAGGTTGGCGGGACGGCGGGCGGCCGCCTCCGAGGCGCGCGTCTGCAGCCCGACGCGGACGACCGCGTTGTCGCCCTCGCCCATGCGGGCACCGTCGACGTGCACGGTGAAGCCGTTGTCGGCGGGCTGCGCGTAGTCCTGGCGGAAGGAGTTCACGAACTCCTCGGGACGGATCCGGCCCGCTTCGGGCCAGCGTCCTTCCGCGAGGGTACGGCGGGCGTACCCGTAGGAAGCGGTGTCCACGTCCAGCGCGAACGTGGAGACCTGGGCCGTGGTCGTTTCCGAGTCGGTCCGGGTGGCCGCCGGCCGGGGCTGCTCGGGAGACGAGTCCCGCCTGGGCGCGACGTGGGCGGGCGCCTTGGCCTCGGATCCGGAGGAGCCGCCGCCGGGCCCGCCGCACGCGGCCAGCAGCAGCACCCCGGCCAACCCGACGCCTACCGCTATAGGACGAAATTTCATGGATAACCACCTCCACGCCCTATGACGGACCCGCATAACCACTGGCCGGGCCGGAGACGCAAGCGAGCACAAACCGTGTTCACCACGTGATCGGTGTTTTCGAACCGTGACCCGTTGTGCCAGGCCAGGGCCATCCGGTAGGCATGGATGCCGTGCGCGTCTATTTAGGACTGGCCGCGAAAGGCCAGGCGATAGATCCTCGTATCCTCGACCGGGCCAGGTCCGTTATCGAAACGGCCTTCCCCGTGCCCCCCGACGTCATCCGCGGCCAGGAATGGCACGGCGCGGGCGTCTCCCTGTTCGCCTGGTCCAACGAACCCGACGACACCCGCCACCCACCCCTCCTCCACCGGCGCCCCGGCGACGGAAGGGTCACGGGAGTCAACGGCCACCTCGCCGACCCGGCCGACGTCACCCGCCTGCCCGACTCGTCCGTAGGCGGCTGCTACTCCGCCTGGACCGCGAGCGACCGGGCGCTGACCGCCACCACCGCCGCCAACCGGATCTGCCCCGTCTTCCACGCCGAGACCACCGGCCTGCACATCGTCGCCAGCCGCGCTCTCCTCGCCCACCTGGTCGCCCAGCACGACGAGAACCTCGCGTTCGACGTGATGGCGCTGCAGACGATGGTCAGATCGGGCTACTTCCTGTCGGATGAGACCCCGTACCTGGGCGTGACGGCGCTGCCGCCGAACTCCCGGCTCGACGTGCGCGGCGGCAGCCGTACCGTCACCAGGGAGGAGTTGCCGCGGGCGGCGCCCGCGCCCACGACGCGGCGGGAGAAGCGTGCGGCGCTCGACGAGCTGGCGGCGGCGCTGCTGGCGACGGTGGCGCCGCTGCGGTCGGCGGCCGAGCCGGTGAACCTGGCGCTGACCGGCGGGCGCGACACCCGCGTCCTGGCGGCGCTGCTGCATGCCGCGAAGGTGCCGTTCCGGGTGACGACGAACGGGCTGGACACCCATCCGGACGTGATCCTCGCCCGCCGGATCGCGGCCGAGCTGAAGCTGGAGCACACGGTCATCGCGCCACCGCAGACGGAGGACCGCGACGCGATGCTGGTGGAGCACCCGCTGGCACGCGCCTGGGAGACGCTGCGCACCTGTGAGGGCATGACCTCGGCCTACGAGTCGATCGTGGGCTACCTGCCGTACTCGGCCACGCCGACCATGTCCGGGCAGGGCGGCGAGACGCTGCGCGCCGGGAGCCTCAACCTGCTGCAGACGGATCTGAGTGACAGAGCGCTGCTCAGGCGGATCGGCGCCACGTTCCTCAAGGACGAGAAGCTGTTCACCGCGGCGGCCAACGAGCACGCGCGCGAACAGGCCAGGCCGTGGCAGGAGCGCCAGGACAAGCTGGAGGCGCTGCACCACATCTACCTGTCGTACCGGGTGGGCCGCTGGCAGGCCGGTGCCCGCGCGGGCGCGCTGCGCCGCGGCGACTCGGTGCGGCCCTACCTGGACAACCGGGTGGTACGCGCCGCGCTGAGCCTGGACCAGCGCTGGAGCCTGTCGGAGGAGCCGATCTACTCGCTCATCCTGCGCTTCGCCCCGAAGCTGCGGAAGATCCCGATCGAGGGGAAGCCGTGGCGGTTCGTCGACGGGCGGGCCGGGCGATGGCCGTGGTCGCACGTGCCGCCGCCGCATCTGCCGACGGCCAGGACGGGCGGCGGGTGGAGCTGGCGCACCAGCCCGGGTCCGGCGCTCACCGACGTGCTGCGCGAGCAGGTGCTGGGCGGCCTCGACGCGCTGGAGACGATCGTGAACCCGGACGAGGTACGCGCGATGTTCGCCGGCCCGGTGGTGAGCAAGCCGGCCACCGCCTGGAACCTCTACACGGTGAGCACGCTGCTGACCGGCCTCTACCCGGGCAAACGCCCCGAAGCGCTCGAACGCGTCACCGTGCACCGGCCGTAGGTACTATCCGGCCATGATGCCGTTCAGGCCGCACACCGTCGCCGTGCTCGCCTATGACGGGATGGCGCCCTTCGAACTCGGCTGCGTGGTCGAGATCTTCGGCCTGCCCCGCCCCGAGCTCGACGTCCCCTGGTACGACCTGAAGGTCTGCGCCGAGACCGGCGGCCCGCTGCGCGTGGTCGGCGGGTTCACGATGCGCGCCGAGCACGGACTCGACGTGCTCACCTCGGCCGACACGGTCATCATCCCCGGCGCCGACATCACCAGGCCGGTGTCCCCAGCGCTGGTCGGGGCGGTCCGCGCGGCGCACGCCCGCGGCGCCCGCGTGGTCTCCATCTGCTCCGGCGCCTTCACCCTGGCCGCCGCCGGCCTGCTCGACGGCCGGGACGCGGCCACCCACTGGAAGTACGCCGATCTGCTCCAGCACCGTCACCCCGAGATCCGGGTCAACCCCGAGGTGCTCTACGTCGACGACGGCGACGTGCTGACCAGCGCCGGCAGCGCCGCCGGGCTGGACCTGCTCATCCATCTCGTCCGCAGGGACCACGGCGCGAGCACCGCCAACGCCGTGGCCCGCCGCCTCGTGGTGCCGCCGCACCGGGAGGGCGGGCAGGCGCAGTTCATCGAGGCCGCGGTGACGCCCGTCGGCGAGGACGACGGCGTGGCCAGGGCGATGGCGTGGGCGCTCGACCATCTCGCCGAGCAGATCACGGTGCGCGAGCTGGCGAGGCGGGCGCACATGTCGCAGCGCTCGTTCATCCGTCACTTCAAGCGGCAGACCGGCACCAGCCCGCTGCGCTGGGTGATCTCCCAGCGGGTGGCGGCCAGCCTGACCATGCTGGAGTCCACGACCGCGCCGGTGGAGGCGATCGGCGCGGCGGTCGGGTTCGAGAGTCCGGTCACCTTCCGCCACCATTTCACCCGCGCGATGCGTACCTCGCCGTCGGCCTACCGGCGCGCGTTCAGCGCGTGAGGGTCAGCCGCCACAGCGAGGTGACCTCGGCGGCGCGCGCCCGGTGCAGCGGGTCGTCGCTCTTGGCGGCCCGCCCGTGCCTCGGCGTGGTCTGGAGCTGACCGGCGACCGCCAGCCCGGCCTCCTCGAACCAGTCGAGCAACTCCTGCCGGGAGCGCAGCTCAAGATGTTCGGCCAGGTCGGACAGGATCAGCCACGCCTCCCCGCCGGGTGACAGGTGATCACGCAGCCCGTTCAGGAAGCCGCGCAGCATCCGGCTGTCCGGGTCGTAGACGGCGTGGTCGAGCGGGGACATGGGCATGGCCGGGATCCACGGCGGGTTGCACACCACCAGCGGCGCCCGTCCCGCCGGGAACAGGTCGGCCTGTTCGACCAGGACCCGGCCGGACAGGCCCAGCCGTTCCACGTTGTCGCGGGCGCACTCCAGGGCGGCGGGATCGAAGTCGGTGGCGATCACTCGGCGTACGCCCCGCCTGGCCAGCACCGCCGCCAGCACGCCGGTGCCGGTGCCGACGTCGAAGGCCACCTCGGCGTCGGGCAGCCGCGCCCGGGCGACGAGGTCCACGTACTCGCCTCTGACCGGGGAGAACACCCCGTAGTGCGGGTGGATGCGCTCGCCCAGCGCCGGGACCTCGACGCCCTTGGCCCGCCATTCGTGCGCCCCGATCACGCCCAGCAGCTCGCGCAGCGACCCGACGGCCTCGCCGGCGGCCGGGCCGTAGACCTCGGAGCAGGCCTCGCGCACGTCGGGCGCGCGGCGCAGCGCGATCTCATGCTCTCCCGTGTACGGCACCAGCAGCATCCCCAGAATCCTGGCCCGCTGCGACTGGGCCTGGCGCTGCCGGTGGAACCCGCTGCCCGGCCTGGGCCGGGAACAGCGCCGGTCCATCGCCCTGAGCAGTTGCCGGGCGTTGTGGTAGTCGCCCGTCCACAGCAGCGCGGTGCCATCGGCGGCCAGGTTGTGCGCGGTGTCGGCCTTGGTGGCGTCGTCGGCGAGTTCGACGTGTGCGGGCTCGGGTGCGCCCGCCGCCGATCGCCAGGCTGCTCGCCGCTCGTGTCCCGCCTCGTTCCAGGAGATCATCGTCTTCCGACGGTGTCACGCCACCTGGTCACGGGCAACCGGTTTAACACCTGCGATCAGCCAAAAGGGACCTCAGACCAGCACGCCGGGATTGAGCACGCCCGCCGGGTCCAGCGCGTCCTTGGCCGCGCGCAGCGCCAGCGCGAACGGCTCGGGACGCTGCTCGTCGTAGAAGGGGCGATGGTCGCGGCCGACCGCGTGGTGGTGGGTGATGGTGGCGCCGTGGTCGAGCAGGATGCGCGAGACCCGGGCCTTGAGCGCGTCCCACTGCGCGACCTCCGCGCCGCGCTCGGCGGGCAGGGAGACCGTGTAGTAGGGCGCCGGCCCGTCCGGATAGACGAACGCGAAGCGGCAGGTGGCGTCCACCGCGCCCGTGACCGCCTCGTGCAGGGCCGGGAACCGGTCCCACGTGACCGCGGTCTCGAACGTCTCCACCACCCTGCCCATCCCTGGAAAGGCGTTGCGGAAGTAGGGCATCCGGGTGAACGTGCCCTTCCACTCCTGGTCCTGGCGTACCCCTCCGGTCTCGCCACCGGCGATCTCCAGAGCCCTGGCCATGGCCGCGTCCACGGGGTGGTCGGCCGACTCGAAGCCGAGGATGAGGACCGCGTGCTCGCCGTCGCCTCCCGCCGCGAGCTGGGCTTCGGCGGCGTCGAGCAGGCGGCAGTTCGACGGGTGCAGCCCCGACTGCGACAGCTCGCGCACCGCCTCGACCGCCCGCGCCCACGAGGCGAACCGGACCGACGCCGACAGTTTGTGCGCGGGCCGGCGCTGCAGCCGCACCCACGCCCGGGTGATGACGCCGAGCGCGCCCTCTGATCCCAGCAGCATCCGGTCGGGCGAGGGTCCCGCGCCCGAGCCGGGCAGCCTGCGCGACTCCCACACCCCGGCCGGGGTGATCGCGCGCACCGACTCGACCAGATCGTCGATGTGGGTGTGCAGGCTCGCGTAGTGGCCGCCGGCCCGCGTCGCGATCCAGCCGCCCAGCGTCGAGAACTCATACGACTGCGGGAAGAAGCGCAGCTGCAGGCCGTCGGGCAGCTGGGCGTTGAGCGAGGGCCCGCTCGCCCCGGCCTGCACGAGCGCCGCGCGCGAGACCTGGTCCACCTCCACGACCCGGTCCATCCCGCTCAGGTCGAGACAGATCGCCGGCCCGTCGAAGCGGGCTTCGACGCCGCCGACCACGCTCGTGCCGCCGCCGCGCGGCACCACCGCCACCTGCCGCGCGGTGGCCCACTCCAGGACCTGCTCGACCTCGGTCTCGGTGCGGGGCAGCGCCACCAGATCGGGCGCGCAGGTGAAGTCGCCCCGGTAGGCGCGGATGAGGTCGCGGTAGGCCTGGCCGTAGGTGCGGCCCGCGCGGGCGCGCGCCTCGCCGGTAGCGAACTCCTTCCACGCCTCCGGTACGGCCAGCCGTGGCGGCGGCAGCCGTACCCGGTCGAAGGGGACGGGTTCCTCGAAGTCATCGCTTCCGCTGATCATGCGGGCGATGCCCCGCAGCTCGTCCAGGTCCGGCTCGGCGCCCCACGCCCAATGGCTCATGGGTCCTTGCTACATCATCGGCGGCTTGGACATCATCGGAGCCATGGCTCGAACGGTACCGGCGTGATCAAGGCCGTGCTGGCCCTGCTGGCCGTGGTCGTGCTGCTGCTGGGGTTGCTCTGGGTGTTCCAGCGGCGGCTCGTCTACCTGCCCGACGCCGCTCCCGTGCCGCCGGCCGCCACGGTTCTGCCCGGCGCCCGCGAGGTCACCTTCACCACCGCCGACGGGCTGAAGCTCGGCGCCTGGCACCTGCCCGGTGACCGGGGCGTCACCGTCATGGTGATGGGCGGCAACGCGGGCAACCGCCTGCATCGCGCGCCGCTGGCCGCGGCGCTGGCGCGGGAGGGCTTCGCCGTACTCCTGATGGACTATCGGGGCTACGGCGGCAACGCCGGCTCGCCCACGGAGGACGGGCTGGCGCTCGACGCGAGGGCGGCCCGCGCGACGTTGTCAGGGAAGGTCCTCTACTACGGCGAGAGCCTCGGCGCGGCCGTCGCCACGCGCCTGGCGACCGAGATCCCGCCGGACGGCCTGCTGCTGCGCTCCCCCTTCACCGACCTGGCCGACGCCGGTCAGCACGCCTACCCCTTCCTGCCGGTACGCCTGCTCCTGCGCGACCGCTTCCCGCTGAAGGAGCAGCTCGCCACGGTGCGGGCCCCTGTCACCATCGTGTACGGCTCCCGCGACACGATCATCCCGCCCGCCCTGAGCCGGGCCGCCGCCCCGCCGGGAGCGACTCTGGTCGAGGTCCGGGACGCCGACCACAACGACCGCATCCTGCTCGACGGCCCCGAGCTCGTCGCCGCCGCGGTGGCGCTGGCTCAGAGGGTGTAGTCGAGGACGTAGGAGTGCGAGCCGTCGGGCGCGATGAGGATGTCCATCTCGCCCCTGATCCCGGCCAGTCCGCCGACGCCGGAGTCGGGCACGATCGTGACGCGCAGCGACTGGCCATCGGGCTCGCTGACGGCCGAGTGCGCGACGGTGAAGGCGCCGGTGCGGCCGTCCAGGGTGGCGTCGATGCGCTCCAGCGCCACGTACGCCTTCGACTCCTCCACCGGAGTGCTCACCATCAGCATCGTGACCAGGCTGGTGCCGGTCAGGTCGCCGTGGAAGGTCTTGGTCAGGGTGACGACGCCGAGCGAGACTCCGTCGCGGTCGTCGTAGGGCGGCTGAGGGGTCCAGTCCGCGAGGTCGAAGGTGCCTTTCGCTGTCATGGAGCCCAGCGTGGCACAGGTGCCTGTCATCTTCTGTCAGGTACCGGCCAGCCGTTCCACGACCGGGGCGAACTTCTCCATGAACTGGGCGCTGATCGAGACGTAGGAGATGCCGAGGCGGTCGCGGCGGCTGCGCAGCGTGTCGGCGATCTGGTCGGCGGAGCCGGTCATGATGCCGTAGCCGCCCCTGGCCACGATCTCGCGCGGGTCCGCGCCGAGCTGCTGGGACAGCCAGCCCGGCAGCTCGTCGCCGACGGCGGCCAGGTTGGTGTTGATCTCCAGCCGGTTGAAGCGGTCGCCGGCCAGCTCGTAGAGCTCGTCGAGCTTGGCGGCCAGGTCGTCCTCGGTGGCGGTCGCGGGCAGCCCGAGCGCCACCGTGTCGGCCCGCTCGGCGGCCAGGCGCAGCAGCCGGGTGCTCGCCGCAGCGATCAGCACCGGGACGTCCTTCACCGCGTCGAGGGTCTCCTCGACCCGTTCCACCCGCTCGGACGGCGTGCCGAACCGCACGCCGAGCGCCGCCGCCTCCTGCTCGGCGCCGGGCCGCCCGGCGCCGATGCCGAGTTCGAAGCGCCCGCCGCTCAGCGCCTGCAGCGTGCTCACCTCGCGGGCCACCACCGCCGGAGTCCGGTACGGCGCCGCCGCCACATACGTGCCGACCCGCAGTCTGCTGGTCACGGCGGCGACAGCGGCGGCGGCCGTGAAGGGGGAGAGCGTGTTGAGCGTGTCCGGGATCAGCAACGTGGAGTATCCGAGCTCCTCGGCGCGCCGGGCCAGCCCGGTCCACGCCTCGCCCGTCGCCGCGAAGCCCCCGACGGTTCCGAATCTGAACGCGTGAGAAGTCATGCCTCCCACCTTCTCTCCGGACGGCCGCCGGGACATCGTCCACAGGACCGGTGATCTCCTACCGCACCGGACGCAGCGGGCCGCCGGCGCCGTACTCCCGTGGCTGTACAGGGGTCGGTGCGTCTGTTACCTTCCGCCCGTGCTGTACCTCTACCAAGCCATGGGGCTGGCCACGCTGGTGCTGTGGATCTACTGCCTCTTCGACGCGATCACCACGCCCGACGAGGCCGCGCGCAACCTTCCCAAGATCCTCTGGGTGATCATCGTCCTGCTGTTCCCGCTGGTCGGCTCGCTCTTCTGGCTGGTGGCGGGCCGTCCACAAGGTCAGGCGCCGCCGCGCATGGCGGGCCAGGCGAAGGCGACCAGCCCGGACGACGACGAGGAGTTCCTGCGCCGCCTGCGCGAGCGCGCCGAGGAGCAGCGCAGGAACGCCCCGAAGGACAAGCCGGACGACAAGGAGTAACCAGGTCCTACAGGGCCACCGCGCAGCGGCCGCGGTCGGCCCTGCGGGGGCCCTCGGCAGTGGGCTTGATGTCGAAGTCGAAGATGGCGGTCGGCAGGTAGAGCGAGCAGCACGCGTTGGGGATGTCGACCACGCCGCTCACCCGTCCCTCGATGGGCGCCGAGCCGAGGATCAGGTAGGCCTGCTCGCCGCTGTAGCCGAACTGCTTGAGGTACTCCACGGCGTTCAGGCAGGCGTTGCGGTAGGCCAGGGTGGCGTCGTTGTAGTGGTTCTCGTTCGTCTTGTGGTCGACGGAGATGCCGATGAACGACAGGAACTCGGTGTAGCGCGGCTCGACGTTGCCCGGCATGAAGATCGGGTTGGTGGAGACGGCGTACTTGCTCATGCCGTCCTTGATGAGATCGACGTGCATGTCGATGAAGCCGCCCATCTCGATGGCGCCGCAGAAGGTGATCTCGCCGTCGCCCTGGCTGAAGTGCAGGTCGCCGCCGGAGAGCTTGGCGCCGGGCACGTGCACGGGGTAGAGGACGCGCGAGCCGCGGGAGAAGTTCTTGATGTCGTGGTTGCCGCCGTTCTCGCGGGCGGGGACGGTGCGGGCGCCCTCCCTGCCGACGCGTTCGAGGTCGGCGCCGTCGAGGGTGCCGGCCAGGACGCCCTCTTCCAGCGGGGGCAGGGCGAGCGGGGGCACCCGGCCGGGGTCGGTGGCGATGAGGGCGCGCTCGCGTTCGTTCCACTTGGCGAGCAGGTCGTGCGAGGGCGCGGTGCCGAACAGGCCGGGGTGGGTGATGCCGGTGAAGCGCACGCCGGGCAGGTGACGGGAGGTGGCGACCTGGCCGCGGAAGTCCCAGACGGCCTTGCAGGCCTGCGGGTACTCCTCGGTCAGGAAGCCGCCGCCGTTCTCCTTGGCGAAGATGCCCGTGTACCCCCAGCCTTCGCCGGGCGCCTCGCCGCGGGTCTGGGGAACGGGACCGAGGTCGAGGATGTCGACCACGAGCAGGTCGCCGGGCTCGGCGCCCTCGATCGCCACGGGTCCGCTGAGCATGTGCGCCACCGACAGGTCGACGTCGCGTACGTCCTTGGCGGTGTCGCTGTTGAGGATCTGGCCGTCGGTCCATTCGCGGCATTCGATGCGGATCGAGGTGTCGGGCGGGACGGTGGCGACGGCGGGGATGTCGGGGTGCCAGCGGTTGTGTCCCGGCGCGGCCTGGTCGCGCATGGATCGGGACTGGTCGACGGAGAAGACGACGTCAGGCATGGGACGGCTCCCGTTCTTTGGGGAGGCGGGCGTACATCCACAGGCCGCCGAAGGCGACGACGCAGACGCCCGCCAGGATGAGCGCGAGGGTGGCCGAGGGGGTGTAGCGGCCGGCGAGCAGGAGGAAGGCGGGGATGACCGCGGTCAGCCAGGCCTCGGCGAGCGTCACCCAGCCGGTGTAGCGGGTGAGCTCCGCGCGCCCGAGGCCGAGCACGAGGAAGAAGAGCAGCCACAGGAACGACCACAGCACCCAGATGACCGCGAAGGGGTAGTCGCCCACGACGAAGGCGTTGTGGGCGGCGTAGACGAGCGCGGTGATCGCCACGAACAGGGAGAACCACCCCACGCCCGTGCCGGAGAGCCCGGCCAGCAGGCCGATGCCCACGTAGAGGTAGGTGAATCCGAACAGGTAGATGCCGGAGGCGCCCATGATCGTGGGCAGGTCTCCGCCCGCGGTCATGATGATCACCGTGGGCGTCACGACCTGCAGCGCTCCGACGAACAGGTTGAGGATCGCCGCGGCCTTCTCCTCGACCTTGCCGAGCAGCATCATCGCGTTGACGAACAGCACCGCGCCGACGTACAGCAGGCCCACGCTGGCCATCGCCGTCACCTCCTGACGACTCGGGGCTCGTGCGCGCTGGCCTCCTGCGCGTCCAGGGCCCGCCGCAGCCCCGGCGTGATCTGGCGTACGGCCGGCGGCGAGAACCGCCGGGCAGCGGCGGCGCCGCATCCTTCGCAGGCGGCCTGCTCGGGCGCCTGCCCGATCGGGTGCCGGGCGTCGAAGGGCCCGCAGGTCCGGCACGTGTACTCATAGACAGCCATGGCCACTCCTCCGCCCAGATACTTCACACAGAAACTATTATCCTGGGAAGTATTGTCAAGACCTCAGAGTTGCTGCAGCACGCGGAAGTCCATGCCTTCGGCCTCCGCGAGGAACACGGCCTGCTCCAGATGACGTCCGCGCATCCGCATCGTGCCCCGCGGGCCCTCGTACACCAGGCCCTCGGCGATCCGCCCGATGCTGCGCAGATCCAGCTCCCCCGCCCGGTTGAGCAGTTCGCCCAGCAGCAGCACGCCCTCGAAACAGGACTCCCCCATGCTGTTGAGCACCGGCGCGTCGGGCCCGAACCTGGCGTGGTAGCGCCCGCCGAGGTCGAGGCTGCCCGCGGTCCCCAGGCCCTCGAAGAATCCCGCCGCCGAGTACAGCCCGCGCGTGCTGGCCGCGCCGGTCGCCATCAGCATGTTCTCGTCCATCAGCGGGCTGAAGCGCACGTGGTCGCGGTCGAGTCCGGCCGCGGCGAAGGCCCGGTTGAAGGCCACCGCGTCCTGGCCGACGAGCAACATGAGCACGCCCTCGCCGCGCCCCTGGGCGATCCGGCCGAGCGCGCCGCCGAAGTCCTCGGTGCCCAGGCGCACGTAGACCTCGTCCACGATCTGGCCCCGCGCCTGCCTGACGTAGCGGCGGGCCGCCCTGGCCGACTCCCTTGGCCACACGTAGTCGTCGCCGACCACCGTCCAGCGCCGGACGCCGAGCTCCTCGGCCATCCAGCGCAGCGCCGGGCGCAGCTGCCGTCCCGGCGTCTCGCCGGTCAGGAAGACCCACGGGGTGTGCTCGCCGCCCTCGTAGAGCGGGGTGTAGAGGTACGGCACGCGCCCGGCTATCCGGGGGGCCACGGCCTGCCGTACCGCGGAGATGTGCCAGCCCGTGACGGCCTGCACCTGGCCCGCGGTGATCAGCCGGTCGACCTCGTCGGCGACCTCGCGCGGCGGGCGGCCGCCGTCGACCACGCGGAAGACCAGCTCGCGGCCGAGCAGCCCGCTCCTGGCGTTGATCTCGTCGGCGGCCAGCCTGGCGCACAGCTCGCACGAGGGACCGAAGATGCCGGCCGGCCCCCGCAACGGGATCACCAGGGCTACCGCGAGAGTGTCCATGGCGCGCCCCTTTCGCGGTCACTTTATCCGCGAAGTATTTGCGCGTGAACTGTTAATCTGGAGTGAACATGGAGACAGCACGCCTGCTCACGCTCGCCGAGCGCCAGTTCACCCAGCGGATCTCGACCGCGCTCACCTCGGTCGGCGGCACGGTCGATCAGTGGCGCGTGCTGGGCCTGCTCGCCGACGGCCAGGGGCACCCGATGACGCAGGTGGCCGAGCACGTCATCCTCGCCGCGCCGACCGTCACCAAGATCGTGGACAGGCTGGTGTCCCAGGGGCTCGTGTACCGGCGGGTCGACGACGCCGACCGCCGGCGGGTGCTCATCTACGCCTCGGCCCGCGGCAAGGCGGCCCTGCGGCGGTGGGACACGGCCGTCGAGGGCGAACGCGCCCGGCTGGAGCAGGAGGCGGGCGAGGACCTGGCCCAGCTCGCCGAGGTCCTGACCAGGATCGTCGCCCGCCTGCGCTGACCTACGCGCCTTTCTTCCAGATCTGGCTGCGCAGGTCGGTACCGCGGATCACCTGCACCCGCCACGGATCCAGCCGCAGCACGTGCAGCTTCGGGTCGGTCGGACTGGTCCAGAAGTTGCCCAGGTCGTAGCCGGCGCCCCGCGGGCTGGTCTTGCGATACAGGTCCCACACGCGGCGCTTGACCTCGACGTCCGTCACCCATTCCGCGACCGTGTCGACGTTCACCGCGTTCTGGCGCGCGGTCCAGTAGGAGAACGTGGTGTGCGGGTTGTTCGCCAGATGCGCCGCCTTCACCGGAGTCCTGTACGTGGCCAGCCAGCCCAGCGGCTCGCCGTCCACCACCTCCCAGATCGGGATCAGCACCCGCGCCCTGGGCCGGTTCCGCTTGTCCACCGTCGTCATGGTGGCGTACACGATGTCGCCGATGTAGGCCTCGAAGGCGTCCTGGATCTCGCTGAACTTCGTCATGCCGTCTCCTCCAGCACCACGACGGGGATCTCGCCCCTGGCCGCGTTCGCGTAGCGCTGGTAGACCGGTTGGCGGGCCACCAGCTCGTTCCACAACCTGCGCCGCTCGGCGCCGTGCGCGGTGTGCGCGCGGACGCGCAGCTTCTTGTCGCCCAACTGGACTTCCGCCTCTGGGTGGGCAACCAGGTCCCGGTACCAGCCGGGCAGATGCGGACCCCGTTCCGAACCTGGGCCTATCAGCACCAACTGCCCTTCGTCGGAACTGTAGGCGTGTGTCGTCGTTCGCAGGCGGCCGGTCTTGCGGCCCACTGTCGTGATCACCAAGTCACTCATACGGGCAGCATGGAGGGCGGGACTTCAGCTTTCCTCCAGACTCCCTCCGGGCCCTTAGGCTGCTGTGTCATGTCTGAGGAACTCGCCCGCGTCCACCGGTTCCAGCGGGACTTCAACCTCCGCAAGGCGCGGCGGACGATCGAGGTACCCGGAGGCGTGGCCGTCCTGAACGACCGCTTCCCCGCCTCGCACGACGACAACAAGCTGCTCCTCTGGGCGGGCGACGCCCCCGCCCCCGCCGTCCAGGCCGCCGACGAGGCGCTGGCCGGGCTGGGCCACCGCTACGTCCACGTGCTCGACGACGACCTCGGCGCCGCCTTCGCACCCGCCTTCACCGCCGCCGGGTACGAGCACTCGCCGTACCTCACGATGGTCTTCCGCGGCCAGGCGCCGGCCGGCGTGCCCGCCGCGGACCAGCTCGGCCTCGACGAGATGATCTCGGTGCTGCGGGCGAACTGGCGTGAGACGCTGCCCGGCGCCCGCGACGAGGAGGTCGAGGCGCTGGCCCTGCGCATCGAGGACCGCGTGCGCGGCGCCGCGACGGTGGCCTTCCGCGGCGTAAGGGCACCGGACGGGGAGGTCGCCGCCCGTGCCGACCTGTACGTGCACGACGACATCGCCCAGATCGAGAGCGTGTACACCGCCGAACGGCACCGAGGCAAAGGCCATGCCCGCACGCTCATGGAGTCGATGCTGGCCGAGGCCGCCGGCGCCGCATTGATCTTCCTCTACACCGGAACCGACAACTGGGCCCGCGACTTCTACACCCGGCTGGGCTTCGAGCCGCTGGGCCGTACCCACGGCTTCCTGCGCATCGAGTAGAGCCGTGTTGTGCGGGATGTCCAAGATCGCCTAGGGTGGGCGCTTCCACCGGAGGCAGGGGGCTGCTGCGTGCCGAAGCGTCACCCGGCGACACCCGACGACTGGTCGGTCGCCTACACCCGGGCCGTCGCCGGCAACATTCGCGCCCACCGCGAGCGCCGCCGCATGTCCGTGCAGGCGCTCGCCGATCGTTGTACCGCCCTGGGCTATCCGCTCGAACGGACGAACCTGAACAAGCTGGAGTCCGGCGGCCGCGCGTCCATGTCCGTGGCGGAACTGCTGGTGCTGGCCCGCGCGCTCGACACCCCGCCCATGCTGCTCCTCGTCCCCCTGCACGACGAGCCGGTGGAGATCCTGCCCGGCGTCGAGGCGCCGGCCGCCGTGGCGGCCGCGTGGCTGGACGGTACCGCTCCCGCCCCTGACGCCGACGACGCAGAGGCGGGCGAAGAGCGGCGCGACGCGTTGCGGCTGCTGCGCGACCACCACCGCGCCGTCGAGGAATGGACGTCGCGCTCGCGTGCCGCACGCACAGCGGGTACGCGCGCCGCCGACGCCCAGGACCCCAACCAGCGGGAGTGGCAGGAGGCGGCCCACCAGCACGCCGACCAGGCGCGCCACGCCGCCGACCGGCTGGGCTTCCTGCGCGACGGCATGCGGTTGCGCGGCGTGCCCCTGCCGGAACTGCCGCCCGGCCTGATCCACCTGGACGACGCCCCGGCCTGACCATCAGGACGGTTGGCCACTCAGCTGGTCGGCCCAGAAGCGGCGGGCGTACATGCGGCGCCACACGCTCATCATGAACGTCAGGGCCTCGATCTCCGGCGGCGTCAGTTCCGGATGCCAGAAGTCGAAGAGCAGAACGGTCCGGCGCTGATCGCCCTCGTTCCACACCTCGTGCTCGAAGGTGTCGTCGAAGACGAAGGCCCGGCCCTCCCGCCACCCCCGCGTCTCGTCCGCCACGCGGATACGCGACCCCTCCGTCGCGACCAGCGACAGATGACACCGCAGATGAGCATTGGTGAATCCGGTGTGCGCCGCGATATGAGTGCCCCTTTGGACACTGGAGAAGAAGGTCATATCGCAGTTGGAGGCTCCGGGCAGGGCCGAGAGGATCTTGAGTGTCAGGGGGAAGGCCTGGAGGTTCTTGGCGTACGGCCTGCCCATGGTGCACAGGTACAGTGCGCGCCAATCGCCTTTCGCCGTGTGTTCTCCCCAGTGCGACAGGGGCGGACTGGTGTCCAGGCCAAAGGCCAGGAGTTCCTGGCGGATGGTGGGCGCCGCCGCCTCCAGCTCAGCCAGCCAGGGAAAGTCCGCGCCGCTCCACCAGGGCCGGGCGGTCAGCCCGGGAAAGAAGACCTCCGGCCCCTGGAGCTTCGCCACCTCCCGGATTCCCCCGTGAGCCGAGATCTCCAGCCCCTCGGAGATACGCGACACGTCATCGCGATCGACGCTCCCCCGCGCCAGCCAACGCTCGAACTCGCGAGGCCCTTCGGTAAGCCATGGCTTTTCCATACGTGCGGCTCCGATCGATTCATCCAGTACTCCGGTCCGGCATCAGGCGACCGGCGATCCGTCAGCGAATCCGCGCGACCAGCATGCCGTCGTGGCCGCGCCGGCCGACGGTCTGAAACACCGCCCCGTCCACGTCCTCGGCGCTCCCCACCATCTGGAGTACCTGCTGTGTGGCACGCACGGCCTGATTCGTCGTGCCTGTCTGGCGAACCTCGCCGGAGCGCACGACATTGTCGAGGACGATGACGCTTCCCGGGCGGCCGAGGCGCAGGCAGCTCTCGAAATAGACGACGTTGTTGTGCTGGTCGGCGTCGATGAAGAAGAAGTCGTACGGCTCCGCCTTTTCGTCGATCAGGGCGGCCAGTCGTTCGGCCGCGTTTCCGAGTCGCACCTCGACCTGGCCGGACAACCCGGCTTGTTTCAGGTTGCCGATGGCGACCGCGGCGTGCACGGGATTGTTCTCGATGGTGATCATCCGGCCGTCCGGGGGCAACGTCTTGGCCAGCCACAAGGTGCTGTATCCGCCGAGGGTTCCCACCTCGAGAATCCGGCGGGCCCCGACCATCCTCGCCAGCAGGCTGATCTGCCTGCCCTGTAGCGGCGACACGTTGATCGGCGGAAGGTGCTCCTGCTCACTGCAGTGCAACGCGAGAGCCAGATCCGCGTCCGGCGGGCACAGCAACGCGCTGAGGTAGTCCTCGGTCTGTGACCAGATCTCCGGGGTCATGGGTCACCTGGCCAGCTGGTGCGCCCAGAAGCGGCGGGCGTACATGCGGCGCCACACGCTCATCATGAACGTCAGGGCCTCGATCTCCGGCGGCGTCAGTTCCGGATGCCAGAAGTCGAAGAGCAGAACGGTCCGGCGCTGATCGCCCTCGTTCCACACCTCGTGCTCGAAGGTGTCGTCGAAGACGAAGGCCCTGCCCTCCTGCCACCCCCGCGTCTCGTCCGCCACGCGGATACGCGACCCCTCCGTCGCGACCAGCGACAGATGACACCGCAGGTGAGCATTGGTGAATCCCGTGTGCGCCGCGATATGAGTGCCGCCCTCGACCGCGGAGAAGTACGTCATTCCGCACGCGGAGGCTCCCGGCAGGGCCGACAGGACCTTGAGTGTCAGGGGGAAAGCCGCGAGATTCTTGGCGTACGGCCTGCCGATGTGACACAGGTACAGCGCACGCCAGTGACCGCTCTCCGCGAGCCTGGTCGGGTGCGACGGCAGAGAGCCCGCGTCCTGGCCGCAGGACAGCAATTCCCGGCGGATGGTGGGCGCCGCCGCCTCCAGCTCAGCCAGCCAGGGAAAGTCCGCGCCGCTCCACCAGGGCCGGGCGGTCAGCCCGGGAAAGAAGACCTCCGGCCCCTGCGGCCCCGCCACCTCCGCGACCCTCCCCTCAGCCGAGATCTCCAGCCCCTCGGAAACACGCGACACGTCATCGCGATCGACGCTCCCCCGCGCCAGCCAACGCTCGAACTCGCGAGGCCCTTCGGTAACCCATGGCTTCATCATCGTTTCTCCCGTCGGTCGTCGATGGCGAAGGGTCAGTCGGACCCGAGCAAGGCCGTCAGGCGTGCGAAGTTACTCATGGAGCCACGCTGCTCGTCAGGGGGATCGGCGGCGAGGAATCCCGTCAGCGTCTGCCGATGCACCGAGCCGGCTGTTCGATCCACCCGTTGAATGCAGTGGATCGTGCCTTCCTTGACCAGGACGAGCCGGTTGGGTTTGGGCACGATGGCCGTCAGGCAGTGCGGCGCCTGGTTCACCTTGGCCGCGACCAGTTCCCGTGGCGGCAGCGTGGGGTCGGCGACCTCGATGGTCTCGGGGTCGGCGTCCAGGAGGAGGAGTTCTCCGCTCCACGACGCCTGCCAGGTCGGGTGGAGGAAGAGGATGAATTCGCCCTGCCGGCCGCTGGCGACGTCGTTGTGCCAGCTGAGCCGGTTGCCGGCCGTGTACTTCCAGAAGCTGAATCCGATGATGGACCAGGCGTCGCCGGGTGCGCCGAACAGGTCGGTGTGCGCGCCCAGCCCTCGGATGATCGAGTTGTAGGCGTTTCCCTCACGGGCCGTGTCGTGGCGGAGCACGGAACTCCGTGAGCGGAAGGCGGTCCCGTCGGTCTCGGGGTCGACGACGCTGGCCACCTCCTCGAAGGTGCTCCTGTCCATCAACTGGCGGACTTCCTCCAGTTCTGCGGGGTTCAGGAAGTCGTCGATGACGCGGAAGCGCGCGCCGCCGGCCACACGTTTCATGGGCAACTCCATTCCGTGAATACCGTCCATCAGCGCGTGGGCCAGGCCCAGGACCGTGTATGCCTCGGGTGCGGAAGCGAACTCGTCGGGGAAGACGAGGCCGAACCTGTTCTCCAGCGCGGTCAGGATGGCCATCCAGGTCAGCGAGTCGACCCCGTGGGTGGCCAGGGAGAGGCGTAGGTCGCTCTCCTGGGAGGTCATCAGAGCGCGCAACCGGGCGAGGGTCGTGTCGTCGGCCGCCATGTTCTTCGCCGCGTCCAGAGCCTCGCTGATCACGGCCCCGACGGCACGCTGCGCGGAGTCATCCATCTCGCCTGATCCATTCTGTGAGCGCGGTTCTGTCGAGTTTGCCGAGGACTGTGCGTGGGAAACGCTCGTAAAAGCGGAGGCGGGGGACGAGGCCGCGGTGCGCGGTCGTGCGGATGGCCTGCTCCGCTGTCGCGCGGTCGACCCGGGGACCGGCCACCACGGCATAGACGTCGTCACCATCGGGCTGACCGGCCCGAGGCAGGACGACGAAGGCCACATCCCTCACCCCGGCGATCTCGGCGAGGGCCTGCCGTACCGGGCCGACGTCCACGAACGCGCCGTTGGCCCGGACCGAGCCCTCTGCCCGTTCGGCGAACCAGACCTGCCCTGAGGCGTCGCGCTCGACGATGTCCCGCGTGTGCCACAACGTGGCCGGTGGCCGTCCGTCTCCCAGGTAGCCGAGTACGGGTGCGCTCGTCGTCACCACCAGCTCGCCGCGTTCCCCGGCACCGGGTGCGACGATCTCGACCGAGGGGATGGGCCGGCCGATCCCTCGCGGCCCGATGAAGATGCCGCCGGTCTCGGTGGATCCGTAGCCACGCGTCAGGGCGACTCCGAACCGCTCCTGGCAGGCGGCCTCCAGCTCCGCGGAAGCCGGGCCCGCCCCGACGAGTATGCCGCGCGGCCGTTCGCCGCCCCTCGGCCTCGTCCGCACCAGCAGCCGGGCCAGGGGCGGGGTGAGGGCGACGTGGGTGGCCTGTCCGGTGTCCAGGTCGGCGGCCAGGCTCGCGGGCGTGGTGCACGCGCGGACGTCGGCTCGGCAGCCCGACAGAAGGGCGCTGAGCGCGACGCCCCAGCCGAGGGAGTGGGTGACGGGCAACGGCACGCGCACGGTGTCGCCAGGGGTCAGGCCCAGCCCCTGCCGGTAGCCGATCTGTTCGGCGAGGAGGCTGGCGACGCTCCGCTGGACGAGTTTGGGAGTGCCGGTGGAGCCGGAGGTCTCGTGCACCACGGCGAGGCATTCGTGCGCCTGACCGGGGACGGCCGGGCCACGCCGTACCTCCGAGTCCGCTGTGACCAGGACGGACGCCGGCTCCGGCGGCCGGTCGAACCCGCGAGGGGACACCCAGACCGCCGCCCCCAAGCTCCAGCAGGTGATCGCCATGGTCAGAAGCGTCTCCGGCGGCAAGGCGGCGAGGAGGACGAGATCACCCTCGCCGACGCCGGCTTCACTCAGCACGTCGTGGCCCGGGGCGCCGATCACCCCGCCGGAGGCGACGATCGTGTGGGCGAGGTGACGCCGTCCCTCAGCCATGGCTCGTACGCCCCTGGAGCAGTCGATCCATCCCGAGGATGGGAAGGACCGTCAGGCAGGTTCCGGCCACGCCCAGCCACATGGCGGGCACCACTCCCACCTGGGCGCCGAGCCACCCGGCGAGAATCGCGGCCGGCGGCATGCTGCCCCACACCACGAAGCGGATCGAGGCGGTCATCCGGGCCAGCAGTTCCTTGGGGCAGACCCGTTGCCGCACGCTGACCTGGGTGATGTTGAACGTCACCGCGCCCCACGTCATGCCGAACTGGCCGAGGGTCAGCAGCGCCGCCGACCACAAGGGCGACCACTCCCGCAATGACCCCGCGATGGGGAAGGCGGCCGTGGAGGCCGCCGCCAGGAGCAGGCCGGCCGCCATGACCGTGCCCGCGCGCCGGCGCTGACGAAGCCTGGCGACGACGAGCGAGCCCGCGAGACCGCCGAGCGTCCCCACGCCCAGAATCACGCCCATGGCGGTCGCGCCCAGGCTCAGCTCGGTCAGGATCAGCAGGGGGGTGAGCGTCATGACGATGGTGGCGAAGAAGTTGGAGACCCCGACCGCGAGGCACAGTCTCCGGACCACCGGGTTCCCGAGCACGAAGGCGATCCCGGTGCGGATCTCGGCCGCCAGCGAATGCCCGGCCCGCTGCCGGGGGCGACGGCGGGGCTCGGTGTCCTTGATCGTGGCCAGGAAGCCCGCGGACAGCACATAGGCCAGGGCGTCGAACGCCAGAACCAGCGGAGCGCTGACGACCTTGAGGAGGAGCCCCGCCAGGGCGGGTCCGCCGGCGGCGGAGATCTGGGCGGAGGCTTCCAGCCGTGCGTTGGCCGGTTCGATGGCCGCGTCGGAGACGATGAAGGGCAGGTACGACTGGTAGGCGACGTCGAAGAAGACGGAGGCGATGCCGATGACGACGGCGGCGCCGTACATCCACATGAGCGTGAGGTGCCCGCCGGCCCACAGCCCGGCGAGGAAGGCGAGCGCGAGTGCCCGCACCAGAGCCGAGGACATCATCGTGGTCTTCTTCGGCCATCGATCGACCCAGGCGCCGGCCGGCAGGCCGACGAGCAGATAGCAGACGGTCAGCGCCGCCGTGAGGTAGCCGACCTCCGTGCTGCCCGCGTGCAGGATGTCGATCGCGGCGACGGGCAGGGCCAGGAGGCCGAACCGCTGGCCGAGCTGGGACAACGATTGCGCGGCCCAGAACCGGGGGAAGGCGCCGGAGGTCGTCTCGGCCGCGGCGTTGGTCATCGCCGGCCCGCTTCGGTCGTCGCCTCGTTCAGGAAGGCCGATCCGCGCAGGTCCAGGCCCGAGGACTTTGCCACGCTCCGCACGTGATCGAGGGTCACGACGAAGCGGTCCTTGCCGTAGATGAGGTAGCGCTTCTGGTTGGCGGCGCCGGAGAAGTTGACCGTCATGACGTTCGCGCCCGCTTCGAGCCCGCGCGACTGGCCGCCGTCGTCCACCCGCTCCAGCGCGCTGACCGACGGGATGAGCAAGTGCGGATAGCACAGCCGCAGGCAGGCGATCACGTTCAGCGCGAGCTCGTTGTCACCCATGGGCGCCACGCTCAACGGGGTGTCGGGGGCGGGGATGAACGGGCTGACACTGCACATGTCCACCTTGAGCGCGCCGGCGAGGCCGATGTCGTCGATGACGCTGTCCAGCGTTTGGCCCGGCAGACTGGAGATGAGGCCGGTGCCGACCTTGAACCCCACTTCCCGCAGGTCCCGCAGACACCGCAGGCGGGTTTCCAGCCCCTCATGGCGGATCGCCCTGTGCAGCTCGGGATCACTGGTCTCGTGCTTGAGGATGTAGCTCAGCGCGCCCAGATCACGCAGCCGCTGGTACTGGGAGCGCCGCAGGTTGCCGAGGTTCAGCAGGATCTCGACCCGGTCATGGAACAGGTGACGGATCCGGGGAATCGCCTCTTCCAGGATCGGCAGCACCGACGGCGTCTCCCCGCCCTGGAGCAGGATGATGTCGATCCCCGCGCCCTTGATCGCCCTGGCCCCCTCCACGATCTGATCACTGGTCAGGAAATAGCGGTCGTTGACCGGAATGTTGTCGCGCCGCATGGGGCAGTAGTCGCAGTTCACGCGGCACACGTTGGTCAGCTCGATGACCCCGCGCACGACGGCCTTCCTCCCCCAGCGGGCGTCCCGGGCCTGGCGTGCTCGCGCGAACCACTCCTGCTGCTCGTGCCCACGAGCCAGGAGCAGCCTGCGTATCTCATTGCGAGTCAGCATCGCCTACCTTCTCACCACTGGTCTCGGACAGCTCGATGTCCGCTGCCATCTGTGCCATCCGACCGGGATCGGCGCCCGCCGCCCGATAGCCGGCTATCGCCGCGTGCGTCGACGGCGTGAACTCGACGTGCCGGGTGACCCCGTTCACCGTGACGCGGATCCGCCCCGGGTTCACGATCCGGTCGCTGAGGAACAGCCGGAGATACGCCGCGTGGGCCGTCCGGATCTCCACGTGCGAGCGGCTCGCCACCCGGGCGTCCACCCAGCCCGTACGCCCCGGAGTGATCCGCTCGATCGCCACCCAGTGCGCGCGCCCGCCGTCGCACTCACGCGCTTGGTGACGCACCCGCGCGGGCCAGGTCCGGCGCCGGCCGGACCGCAGCCGCCGGATGACGAGATCGGTGTGCGGGCTGCCGGGGGTCCAGCTCATCGTGCTGAGCCTGTGCTCTCCTCCAGCCACTTCGAGGTACGACAGGTCCGGGTGACCGAGGGCGTGAAGCCTGGCCACGCCTTCCTTGTCCAGGGCGGGCGGGATCTGCTGGTCCATGCTCCCGTGCACCACCACGAACGGCAGGTTGACGAGGTTGGGCAGAAGGTCACGCATGGATTGGTCCGGCCCGAAGAGTTCCCAGATCGAGGGCGCTCCGTTGATCGACGCGGCCAGGCTGAGCTCGTCCCAGCGTCGTGCGGCCAGATTCCAGGCCGTGATGCCGCCCATGGAGGTGCCGGCCAGAGCGCAGCGGTCGGCGTCGACCGCGAGGTTCTCCCGCGCCCAGCGCAGCGCCTGAGCGGGAAAGTCGCCCGGAGCCGGCGTCCAGCGCGCCTCGGTGAACCGGCTGCCGAACAGCCCGGCCAGGTCGAAGTTGCCGGTCCGGCCCACCGGACGCTGTGCGGTCGGGCACAGCAGGACCGCGCCGCAGGCGTCGGCAACGGGACGGAAGTACGGCTCGAGATCCGCGCCGGAACCGCCCACGCCGTGCAGGGCCACGATCACGCCCAGCGGGTGACCGCCGTGCGTTTCCGGCACGTACACCGTCATCTCGGTGGTCCGTCCCCAGCCGTCCGTCAGCGGGACGGTTTCCGTGCGGGCGGGTTCGGGTTCGCGGGCCACCGCGCTCAGCAGCGACCGGAGCCGGGACTGCCCGATGCCGCGTCGTTCCAGCGCCGCGGCCGCCTCGTGGACGGTTCCGGTCAGGCACAGCCGACGTGCTTCGCGTGGGCTCGTCATCGCGCCTCGGCCCCGAAGGTCGCGACGCCCAGGCTCACCGGGGAACGGCTGAGCCGCTTGGCGCCCATTCCGGCCAGCTGAAAGGCGGTATGTAGGTCGGCTGCCTCGAAGAGAACCTCGATGCCGGTCGCCCCGGTCGCCGCCGCGGGCGTCGCCGTCGCCGCCACCAGGACCGGCAGGTCGGTGACCGTGGCACAGGGGTTGCCGCTCAGCAGCAGGCGCGTACGGTCCAGGGCCCAGCCCAGGCGGGTGTTGCCCGGATCGTCCTGCTCAAGGCCGAGCAGCTCCTTGACCATGGGGGCGCCGTCGCCGGGAACGGTCACGATCCCGGTCGCGGGTACGGCAGGCGCCGCGCTGCCCGGCGAGCACGGCAACGGGATGAGATAACGATGGAGAAGCGGGCTGGAGGGCCGCAGGCGCAGCCGTTGAGCGAGGTGCGATTCCGGACGGCCGTGCTCGATCCAGGCGAGAATGCCCGCCAGGTTCTGCTGACGGGCCCACTCGCGGATGGCGAAGGCCGCGCGCAGACCCACGCCCGATTCCCGGAACCGGTCGGCGACGAACAGTCCCTTGAGCAGCAGGTGTCGGTGCCAGCGCATGCCGCGGTGCAGGGCGGCCGGCGTTCCGTCCGGCGTGTACAGCCCCATCCAGCAATACAGGCTCCCGGCGCTCAGCTCCCGCTCCACGACCGAAGCGTCGACGTCGTCGAAGGAACAGAGACTCAGCACGGCGTCCGCTTCACCGGCGACCAGCGGACGGGCGTGTAGGTCGCGGAGGTCAGAGGTCACTACCACGGCCTTCCACGCGAGTGGCCAGCGCGAGATAGGTCACCCCGGGCCGCGATGCGACCGTGGCCATCCTGCGCGCGGCGACGCGGCCGGCGAGCAGGTTCATCATCAGAGGGGGGCTGATGAACCGCGCATCCAGATCCTGGAGGACCCAGTCGAACAGAGCCAGGTCGAAGGGATAGTAGGTGGGATAGAGGAGCGCCTCCTCGTCCGTCCCCACCTGGCGAGACAGAGCGGTGCTGGGCAGGATGCGGTAGCCGATGTGCATGACGAGTTCTTCGGCGCTGAGATGGTCGTTGATGAAGCGCGCGCTGTTGCGTACCGTCTCGCGTGTCTCGCCCGGCCCGCCGAAGACCACGTTCACCCGGACCGGCAGCTCGTTCTTCCGGCTTCGCTCCAGGAAGCGCGCCATGTGCCGGGTGTCGAAAGTCTTGCCCAGATTGCGCATCACCTGGTCATCCAAGCTGTCGGGAGAAACCACGACCGCTTCGACGCCACTGCCGACAAGAATGTCGCCGAACTCGTCGTCGAAGGGCTTGGGGGTGAAATACGCCGACCACGTCATCGCCTTGAGCGCGAGTTCGTGGAGTAGTCCGACGACCTGCTTGGAGTAACGCAACTCGCTGTTGAAGATTCCGTCGGTGAAGAAGATACGCCGGAATCCCGCATCGTAGATGCCCTGTATCTCGGCGGCCAGGATGTCCATGGGTTTGAGGTCGCCGGCGTTGTCGCCGTCGATATAGGCGTAGGGGCAGTAGACGCATCCCTGGTAACACGTCTTGCGCCGCGTTTCCACACCGATCATGGCTCGGTGGGCATTCGTGTAGGCACCCATGAGGGACGTGGGGTGACTCAAGGTCTCCGACAGGAATCCGGCGTGTCGCTTGCCCTGCAGAACGGCCTTGCGGCCCTTGAACGCGCGAGGGTTGCCGGCTATCTCCAGCATGACCTGCTCGCCGGGGCCCACGACGCCCACATCCAGTCCGAGCCTGTCGAGAAGGACACCGGCGAAAAGACTGAACCCCGGGCCGCCGCCGATCAGCACCGGATCCCGGCCACACCGGTCGAGCTCCCGCCGGACCCTGTCGACGAAGGCGATGTAGTCGTCGACATGAGTGCCGCAGGAAATCTCGATGGGATCGATGTTCCGCAAGGTGAACCCGATGACATCCCAGTCATGGCCGAGCCACTCCAGGCTCGCCAGTTCCCCCGGCGCCTCGACGAAATCCACCAGCGCCGTCACGTGGCCGGCCCGGTCCAAGGTGTCCTGAACACAGCGGACGCCGATCGGGAAAATCGGTTCGTTGCCGGCCATGGGAAGGCTGGCCAGATTGACGAGTGCGACGCGCGCCATGCGATACCTTCCCCCACGGGCTTGGCCAGGGCACGCCGATCCGGTGTGCCCTGGCGCCGGGCCGCGAATTGACTCAGCCGCAGGACGGGACGCCCATGGCGACGAGGAAGTCGGAGTCGACCAGGTCGAACAGCGCCTCGGACACCAGGTCGAAGCGTGCGGGGTCGACGAGCATGAGTGCCTCCATCGACTCCTTCTCCAGCGTCAGCCCGGCGTCGGCCAGGGTTTGGCGGGGGCTTTCCTTCAGCGCCGCGGCGAAGGTGTCGTCGTCGCCGAGCCGGCGCACCAGCGCCTCCAGGGCCTTCGCGGCGTTCTCCGCCTGAGCCATTTGCTCGGTTGTGAAAGTGCTGGTGGAGTTGACCATTTCTCGTCTCCTTCACAGAGCGGTGATTGACGTGCTCCTGATGGTGCGGTCACGGAATGTCACGTGCCCGATGACAGAACTCCCTCGTCATTGGACTTACACCGGCGAGATATGACGATAGAAGCGCGGCCTACATTTCCCCTATATTCCATATCTCGCTAGTTCTGCTGGAGAAAGGCGAGTACGGCCAGCACGCGGCGGTGGTCGTCGCGGGCCGGTGGCAGGGTCAGTTTGGTGAAGATGTTGCTCACGTGCTTCTCCACGGCCCGCTCGCCCACCCGCAGCAGCCGCGCGATGGCCGTGTTCGAGCGGCCCTCCGCCATCAGCGCGAGCACGTCGCGCTCGCGCCCGGTCAGTACGGCCAGCGGATCCCTGCGCCGCCCGGCCCGCATCAGCTGGGCCACGACCTCGGGATCGAGAGCGGTGCCTCCGGCGGCCACGCGGTCGAGGGCGGCCAGGAAGTCCTCGACCGCCGAGACCCGGTCCTTCAGCAGGTAGCCGACGCCGCCCGGGTTGCCGGTCAGCAGTTCGGTGGCGTAGCGGGTCTCGACGTACTGCGAGAACAGCAGGATGCCGACGCCCGGGTGGCTTCCGCGGAGCGCGATGGCCGCGCGCAGTCCCTCGTCGGTGTAGCCGGGCGGCATCCGGATGTCCACCACGGCCAGGTCGGGCAGGTGCTCGGCCACGGCCGCCCGCAGTTCCTCGGCCCTTCCCGTCTCGGCCACCACCGTGTGCCCGTGGTGCGTCAGCAGCCGGGACAGCCCGGCCCTGATGATGGCCGAATCCTCGGCGATCACGATGCGCACCCCGGTCACCGCCGGTGCGGCAGTTCGACCACCGCCGTGGTGGGCCCGCCCGGAGGGCTGGAGATGCTCAGCCGGCCGTCGACCGGGCGCAGGCGATTGGCCAGCCCGTCCAGCCCGCCGCCGGGTGTGGTGGCGGCGCCGCCGTACCCGTTGTCGTGGACGCGCAGCACCAGAACGGACGGCTCGCGGCGCACCTCGATCGCGGCGCGGGTGGCGTGGCTGTGCTTGAAGACGTTGGCCAGCAGTTCGGCGGCGCAGAAGTACAGGATGCTCTCGGTGGCGCGGTCGGCGCGCCGCGGCATGGAGACGCTGACCTCGACCGGGATGCCGCCCCGGGAAGTGGCCAGCGTGGTCAGCGCGGTGTCCAGGCCGTGGTCGAGCGCGGGCGGGTGGATGCCCCTGGCCAGGTCGCGCAGCTCGGCCACGGCGCCCGCCGCGTTCTGACGGGCCAGCTCGAGGAGTTCGCGGGCCTGGTCAAGCTGGGTGGCGTCCCGCAGCAGCTTGCCGGCGGTGATCAGGTCCATGGTGACGGCGACCATACGGGCCTGTGCGCCGTCGTGCAGGTCGCGTTCGATCCGGCGCAGGGTGGCGGCGGCGTCATCGACGGCCTGGGTGCGGGTGCTTTCGAGGTGGCGCAGGCGGTCCGCGCCCGTCGGGGTCAGCAGGGCTCTGGCCAGGAGGCGTTCGAGCGCGATCGTGCCGCGGACCGCCCACGGGGCGCCGGCCAGCAGGAGCACGCCCGCGCCCGCGGCGAGCAGGGAGTGAGGCTCGATTCCGCCCCATACCTGGGTGAGGCCGCCGATGTGCCGCCAGACGGGGTACGCGAGCTCGGCCACGCCGACGGCCCAGAAGAGCAGGGCGGCGGAGAAGGACAGCAGCGCGGTAAGCGGCTTGAGCAGGGCGAACGCCACCGCCCGCCAGCCGGCCCCGTGTTTGAGCCGGGCGGTCAGCCATCCTCCCGGGCCCGGTCCCGGCGGGGTCTCGATCCGGATGCCGAGCAGGCTCGCCTGGCGCCGCCGTTCGACCGAGGCGAACCATCCCGCCAGATCGGCCGCGGCGGCCACCAACGGCAGTCCGGCGAGGACGAGCGCCAGAGCCAGGCCGGGGACGAGCAGCACGCCCACCCCCACCAGGCCGGCCAGCGCGATCGGCAGCGCGGTGACGGCATAGCGGAATTCCGCCCAGATGCGTCGCACGCTCCCAGCCTGCCAAGGATCACGCCCGTGTCCATCGGGTAAACCGAACCATCGACGGCCGGACGGCACGATCGCCCGCGCGCCGCCGGGTTCCTAGCGTCGGCGGCATGCTGACACCACTGATGCTCACCCTCGCCCTGCTCGCGCCGCCGCCCCAGGACGCCTGGTTGCGGCGCGGCCTGGACGCCGTACGGGATCTGGGCGTGATCGGCGCGGTCGCCGAGGTCCGTGACGGCGCGCGCCTTCTGAGCGCGCGCACCGGCATGGCCGACCGCGCCACCCGGCGCCCGGTCCCCCGCCGGCCGCAGATCCGCATCGCCAGCGGCACCAAGGCGTTCACCGCCACCGTGCTCCTGCAACTTTCCGGCGAAGGCCGCCTCGCCCTGGACGACTCCGCCTCCCGATGGCTGCCCAGGCTCGACGCCCGGATCACCGTCCGCCACCTGCTCCAGCACACCAGCGGCCTCGCCGACGACGACCCTCCGGGTCTGGCCTCCGAGGAGGGCTACCTGCGCCACCGCCTGGACACCGTCACGCCGCACCAGGTCGTCGAACGCGCCCGGAAGCTCCTCGCCCCGGGCACGGGCTGGAACTACGCCAACGTCAACTCGGTCATCGCCGGGATGATCATCGAGAGCGTCACCGGGCAGAGCTGGGAACGGCAGGTCACCGACCGCGTCATCGTCCCGCTCGGCCTCACCTCGACCTACGCGCCCGGCCCCAGTCCTTACCTCGCGGGCCCGCACCTGACCGGATACCGCCAGTTCGCCGCGGGCGGCCGTCTGGTCGACACGACCGTGGCCGACCAGAGCGCCCACCGCGCCGCCGGCGACCTCATCAGCACGCCCTCGGACCTGGCCCGGTTCTTCACCGCCCTGATCGGCGGGAAGCTGCTGCGACCGGCGCAACTGGCCGAGATGCGGAAGACGGTGCCGGTCAGCCCGTTCTACCAAAGGCTCCTCCCCGGGATGAGGTACGGCCTGGGCCTCATGTGGTTCCCGCTGACCTGCGGCGACGGCTACTGGACCCACTGGGGCGACGCGCTCGGCTACTCCACCCGTGGCGGCGTCACCCCCGGCGGCCGGCGGGTGGTGATCGTGCACACGAACACCAACGGCGACCCCCTCCAGGGCCGCTTCCACCAAAAACTGCACCCGCTGGTCGACCGCGCCCTGTGCGGAGGCCGCTCGTGATCGCCCTGGCCTTGGCCCTGATCCTGTCGTCACCTCTCCCCTGACGTCGAGCGGATCCACCGCACCGGCGATCGGCGTACTCGCCGTGACCGGCGACGGCGACCGGGCGCGCGCGGGCGTCACCGTACTCGGCACCGCCGGAAAGATCCCCTTCAACGCCCGCTTCCGCATCGCCAGCGGCACCAAGGCGTTCACCGCCACCGTGCTCCTGCAACTTTCCGGCGAAGGCCGCCTCGATCTGGACGACTCCGCCTCCCGATGGCTGCCCAGGCTCGACGCCCGGATCACCGTCCGCCACCTGCTCCAGCACACCAGCGGCCTGCCCGACTACTTCCGCGACCCCGCCGCCTGGCCCCAGCTCCGCGCCGCCGCCGGCTTCCTCGCCCGGCGGCTGCGTACCTACCGGCCGTCCGAGCTGGTGGCATTGGCCCTGAAGCATCCGCCCCTGTTCCCGCCCGGCACCCGGTGGTCCTACTCCAACACCAACGACATCCTGGCCGGGATGCTCATCGAGAAGATCACCGGACAGACCTGGGCTCAGCAGGTACGGCAGCGCGTCATCCATCCGCTGCGCCTGCGCGCCACCAGCGTCCCGGAGACGGACCCGGCCATCCACGGCCCCCACGCCCACGTCTACCGCCGCTACCCCGACGCGCCGGGCCCCACCGACGTCACCGAGGTCAACCCGTCGATGGGCGGGGCGGCAGGCGCGATCATCACCTCCGCCACCGACCTCAACCGCTTCCAGCAGGCCCTGAACTCCGGCCGCCTGCTCCGCCCAGCTCAGCTCTTGGCGATGCGGACCACGGTCGAGACCGACGCCGAGGCTCAGTCGGTCTGGCCTGGGGCGGTACGGGCTCGGGCACCATCTCCAGCCTCTTGCCGTAGCTTGGCCGGGACCCCTGTTTGGCCTGACGACCACATGACGCAACTCGACGTGAAGTGCCGCCTGCCCCACGCCTGACCCGGCCCGCCGCGCAAGGCGCGCACGATCAAGGCGTTCGAGCGAAGCGAGGACCACTGACCGGGGTGAACTCCAGCGGCGACGCCTCGCCCGTGCCCCCACCTGGCCGGCGCCCGCCTGGACGGACCACCTCTGACCGACCAGGTTCACAAAAGTCCGCGCGCACCGGCGTGGCCCCTCGGAGATCTTGACGCCGTTGGTGCCGCATGTTGTGATCCACACATGCGCTATTTCGTACTGATTTAGTAGGAAATGAGGCGGTTGTGAGGTTACTCCGGCGTGCCGCTGCGGTTGTCATGCTCCTGGTGAGCGCGGCGGGCATCCAGATCGTCCAGGGCGGACCGGCGCAGGCGGCTCCGCCCACCGCCGCCGTCGCGCTCGGCGACAGCTTCATCAGCGGAGAAGGCGCGGGGAACTACCAGCCCGTCGTCGACACCTCCGGTACGGCACAGAACTTCCCCGGCTGGTCGGCGGCCAACAGCAACGCCTACTTCTGTCACCGGTCGGCGAACGCCTCGGTGTTCGCGGCGGCGCTCCCGGGCATTCAGCAACGATTCAACCTCGCCTGCTCCGGCGGTCAGCCGGCCGACATCGCCGCCCCCTCCAGTGCCCGGGCCGGGGGCCGTACCGTCGCCTCGCAACTCGATCAGCTGCGCGCCGTCGCCCAGACGCACGATATCGACGTCGTCCTCGTCGGCCTCGGCTCCAACAACACCCAGTTCACCTTCGGTGACGTGGCCACGCTGTGCGCCAACCGCTTCATCGCCGACGCCTGGACCGGCTGGTGGGAGTTCTGGGCCTATCTGGGGGGCCCGGTGCCGCAGAAGCCCTGCAGCGCCTCGGACCTGGCCACCGACACCGAGGTCGCCGCCGCCACCACCGAGACCACCGCCGCCCTGCGCCAGATCCTCGACACCCTCGCCCAGATCGACGCCGACGGCACCCACCAGGTGATTCTGCAGACCTACACCAACCCGCTGCCCCCCGACGTCGCCTCGCGCTACCACGAGGAGGACAACCGCTCCGACACCCGCGACAAGTTCCGCGCCCTCGGCGCCGAGCGGTACGCCGCCGGATGCCCGATCCACCGCGCGAGCCTCGCCCCCGGGCTCGTGTTCTCCCAGAACCTCGGCTCCCTGGTCAGGAACGCGCACAGCACGCTGGCAGCCGAACGTCCGGGGGCCGACCTGCGCGTACTGGACGTCCAGCAGGCTTTCGACGGGGCCAGGCTCTGCGAGAACCCCGACAGCCCGGCGAGCGCGCTCGCGACGCCGGTCCGGGTACAGGACGGGCCGTCCGGCACGTTCGTCACCAGCCTGTCCGGCTGGGACAAGATCGATATCCAGCGGGCGGCGAACACCTGCGTCACCTACTTCCAGACCTGCCAGGAGTCGTGGCACCCCAACGCCGCGGGCCACGCGGTCCTCGGCCAGTGCCTGACCGCCGCCTCCGCCGCGGCGCCCCGCGCGATCGTCGCATGCGCCCGTAACCCGAACGGCACACTCACCATCTCCTGACACCTCCTCGGCTTCGCGTCCGGCCTTCGGAAGCCGGACGCGAAGCCGAGGACGCGATCGCCTGGGCAGCACAGCGGAGCCGGACGCGAGGCGAGAAGACGACCGGCCTGAGCAGCACAGCGGAGCCCCACCTCCCGCGCGCGTCCATGAAGCCCACGCGCGGAAATCCGGCGGACTCCGCGCCCCGCGACCAGCGAGGACCTACAGGGGCTGGAAGCACGCGCGGAGCATCGCTGACCAGGGTGGGATTCACCTGCCCAACCACCCGGCCGGGCAACGGGCAGGCCGCAGAGGGCGCGCGAAACACCATGCCTTTGACCCGGGAAAGCGCCCGGCCGGAGAGAGGATCTTCAGGGGTTAAACTCCAGCCCGACTGGAGAAACGCCCGGAACCCAAATGCCCGAAGCACGCTGATGTGAAAGACCTTGCCTGCGGACCTCATTGCCACTACTCGAACGCTGCACCGCAGGTGCCGGTTCTGCGCCACGCAATCAGGCGCATCGGCTGTGATCGGTCAGATCAGCCATTGGATGCCCCCGAATCAACGATCACTTCGGCAGCCCCGTCGCCTCGTCATACGGCATCGCGTCGAAATCCTGGGACACAGAGTCCTCACCCATGCGTCGCGCCATGTCCCGGCCGATCGCCACCAACCGCTCCGCTTTGTCCGTCTCCCGCTGTTCGAGTCGCCTCAGCCTCTCGGTCATCGCGATGATGACGGTCTGCGTCAGCCTCTGGAGCTTGCGTGCGAGCTCTTCAGCCTCGGCGTTCTTGATGTTCACGGATGTCCACCACTCCACCTCGGCATAGAAGAATTCCACCGTCGAAATCGGGCTGACGGGAAGAAATTCGCAACACCCAGCGATCAGCCGACCACACCGGAGTGAGGGCGCATGCCCGAAGATCAATGAAAGGCGCGGGGGCAGCCTCTCAACGTCATCACGCACCTCTACCGGCGAGACTCGGGAAGCCACGGGCCCGCGATCTCATCATTTGGTGCGCTGGCAACCGCCTTAGGGCGACGCCCACCACTGGACAGCGGCAGCTTCATGTCCTCACACGTGACATCCCGCACACGTGGGCCCCCGGGCTTCACGCATCACGCCGATCAGAGCATCCGCCCACCTGTTCCAGCCCGCAGCCGGCGTGGAGTTCAGCGCCTTTCGCCCGTGTTCCGAGCGCCGGTTCAGTGAACCTTTTTCATCCTCACGCGGCCTGGGCGACTCGGTGGTTTTGAAGGACGGCGATGGCCTTGCACAGGTGGCCGGCCTTGCTGGGGCTGCAG
>NZ_JBITGW010000020.1:0-254690 GCF_044457345.1 Nonomuraea sp. NPDC050547 | reverse complement strand
CGGCCGAAGCCGACAGATCCCGTTGAAGACCCGAAGTCAGTCAGTCGGTGGGTCAGACCTCGGCGGGAGGTGCTCACCTACATCATCTCTGTCAGTCGGAGATCGCGATGCGCAGGCGGCGGAAGCCCTTGCCCTTGCTCTCGATCTTGGTGACCTTGATCCGGCCGATCTGGGCGGTGGAGCCCACGTGGGTGCCGCCGTCGGCCTGGGTGTCGAGGCCCACGATGTCCACGATGCGTACCTCCTCGACCTCTTCCGGGACGAGGTTGGTGGCGGTGCGGATGATGTCGGGGATGTCGAACGCCTCCTTGCGCGGCAGCACCCGGATGTCGATGCGCCGGTCGGCGGAGACCTCGGCGTTGCAGGCGTCCTCGACCGCCTCCTTGAAGCCCGGCGGGACCTCGGGGAGGTTGAAGTCCATGCGCGCGGTGAACGGCTCCATGTTCCCGCCCGTGACCAGCGAGCCGTAGTCGCGGAAGACCACCCCGCACAGCACGTGCAGCCCCGAGTGCGTGCGCATCAGCGCGGAACGCCGTTCGTCGGCCACCGCGGCGCGCACCACCGTGCCCACCGGGGGCACCGGATCGCCCTCGGCCGGGATCAGGTGAAGATCGTCGCCTTTGCGCACCCCGGCGATCCGGGTTTCCACGCCCAGCCAGAGCAGAACTCCGTGATCCGCCGGCTGACCGCCGCCGCCTGGATAGAATGCCGACCTGCTCAACACGATCCCGTCGGGCGTCGAGTCCAGCACGACAGCCTCGAATTCGCGCAGGTTCTGGTCGGACAGCTCGAGACGCTCAGTGCGCCCGTAGAGGTCGGAGCTCATGTCCGGCAGCTTAGAGCCCATGAGGTGGTCATGCGCGGCCTGATGCATCGACAGTTGATCGCACCGGCCGCCCTGATGATGGCGTTTTGTTCCGGATGTGGCAGTGCGGCGGGTGAGACCGCGGGCCCGGACCCGACCCCGGTTCAGCAGAAGTCGGCGCCGGTGCTCATGTTCGTCGGCGACAGCTTCACCGTCGGCTCCGGCCCCGTCCCCACCTGGAGCTCCTACGCCACCGAGACCGCCCGCCTGCTCGGCTGGCAGCCCGTGATCGCCGGCGCGGGCGGCACCGGCTACATCAACAAGGGCCGCGTCGGCCGCAGCTTCCAGGACTCCTTCGACGCCGAGCTCTCCTGGCGCCCCGCCCCCGACCTGCTCGTCATCTCCGGCGGCCACAACGACCGCCGCTGGCCCACCCTGGGTGTACGGCGGGCCGCCGCCACACTCCTCTGGACCGCGCGCGCACGCTGGCCGGAGACCCGCGTCGTCATGGTCGGCCCGATCTGGCTGGCCGACGCCCCGCCCAAGGCCTACGCCGTGCGCGACGCCCTGGCCGAGGTCGCCGCCCGCGAGGGCGTCATGTTCCTGGACCCGCTGAAGCAACGCTGGGTCACCGGCCGCCGCTCAGAGGTCCTGCTCCCTGACGGCGTGCACCCCACCTTCGCCGGCCACGCCCGCCTGGCCCGGTGGCTGTCGGCGGCGCTGGGACCGGCGGTGGTTCACCAGGGGCCGTAGGGGCCGTTGTTGCCGCCCCTGCCGCCCATGCCCTTCACGGCGGGCTTGACGTCCACGATGTACACCGTGGCCGCGATCACCGCGAGGATCGAGAAGATGCCCAGGCCGATGCCGATGAACGCGGCCCCGCCGACCACCATGAAGGCGTTGAAGTAGGACCAGGCCCCGGCTGCCGAGAACAGGGTCGCCAGGCCGAGGATCAGCAGCCACAGGTTCTTCTGCAGCTTGCCGGCCGAGACGAAGGCGTTCGGCGTCACCCGCACCGCGTGGATCAGCGCATAGACCGACATGCCGAAGATGCCCGTGGCCAGCACCAGGAAAAGAAGGTTGAGAACGCCGTTGATCATGCTCATGTTGGCTCCGCCCCAGGCTGCGTTGTCGGGCCCAGCCTAGTGCGCAACTCGGGCACGCGGGCAACGAAAGAGCCCGCCCCGGAACGGGACGGGCTCATCGCGCCGCACGCTCAGGCCTTGGCCTTGGGGGTACGGGTGGTCTTCTTGGCGGGAGTGACGGGGGCGGCGGCAGCCGGCTCGGCGGCCTCGGAGACCTCCTCCAGCTCCAGCGCGGCCTCGCCGCTGACCTTGCTGACGACCTTGCGGCCGCGGCTGGCGAACTCCTCGTAGACCTCGGTGGCCTTGTGGCCGAGCTCACCGGCGTAGGCGCGGGCCTTCTCCGGAAAGTCCTTGGCGAAGCCCTCGGCCTTGCCGGAGAGCTCACGGGCCCGCTCGGGCAGGTCCTTGGCGATCTCGGTGCGGCGGGCCTGCAGCTTCTGCAACTGCTCGGGCAGCTCACGCAGCTTCTCCACCGCGTAGTCTCCGGCGCCGGCGACCGCGTAGAACGGCTTGGACTCGGTCAGCTTCTTGACCTCGGTTGCAAGCGTCATGGGTTAACCTTCCTTGGTTTCCTGGGTGACGGTTCCGTTGCCGGGGTTCGCCGCGAAGGGCTCCAGGGCGGCGAGAAAATCCTCGGGCAGCGGTTCGTCGTCCGATTCCGGGTCACGCTGGGGATGGGCATTCTGGGAGGTCTGCTCGTCCCCGGCGTGGTTCTCCTTGCGAAACGACTCATAGATATCGATGAGCACCTGGCGTTGCCGCCCGGTGATGTGCGTGTCGGCCCGGATCGCCGCTTCGACGTCGCTCGGCGGCTCTTTGTCCTCGATGAGGCCCGCCTGCACGTAGAGCGCCTGCGCCGAGATGTGGAGACCCTTGGCGATCTGGTTGAGGATCTCCGCGCTCGGCTTGCGCAGCCCGCGCTCGATCTGGCTGAGGTAGGGGTTGGAGACCCCCGCCGCGGCGGCAAGCTGGCGCAGCGAGATTCTCGCCTGCTGCCGCTGCTCGCGGATGTACTCGCCGATCGAGCCGACCTTGGGTAGTGCCATGCGTGTAGTCTGCCCCAAAGTGCTTGCAATTGCAAACGCGGGGCTAGCAGCTGCAAGCACTCAGAGCGGGATCACCCAGAGGCTGGCGGCGGAGACCAGCAGTGCGGCCGACAGGCCGAGGTAGCCGTAGCGGAAGTGGGGCTTCAGCTCGGGATCGGGCTTGACCAGGCGGTTCACGCGGGCCATGACGTTGGCGGCGGTCACGCTGCCCAGCATGCCGTGCGGGGTGGGCATGGCGCCGGCCGTACCGAAGCGCAGGAGGGCGGTGGCGAGACGGCGGGGGGAGCAGTAGCGGCGGGCACGGTCGTCGGCGGCCATCTCCACCAGCAGCTCGACCTGGGCCTGAGCGTCGCGCACGACCTTCGACCAGGGCAGCACGCGGCGCAGCGCGCCGAACGGCAGCAGCACCAGGTCGTGGCGCTCGCGTACGTGCGCGGCCTCGTGGGCGAGCACGGCGGTCAGCTCGTCGTCGGACAGCAGTTCCATCGCGCCCGCGCTGATCACGACCTGCGAGCGCAGGCCGGGCACGCAATAGGCGGCGGCGCCGGGGTGGTCGAGCACGCGCACGCCCGGCACGAACGGGTCGTCGCGCGCGATGAGCGCCAGCAGCGTGCGGTGACGGCGGCGGGCGCGCAGGGCCTGCGCGGCCGCGGTCAGTGTCACGGCCACGAGTACGGCCAGCGCGGTCAGCCCCGCGACCAGCGCGAACAGATGCGGCCCGTCCCAAGGCTCCACCGGCTCGCGGCCCTGGGCGACGGCGATCAGCCCGTGCAGGAGCCCGCGGTCATAGGGCTGGACGGCGTACGCCAGCATCGAGCCCGTGGTCGCCAGCCCCCAGGCCAGCCCGAGCGCCTGCCACAGGACGATGGCCACGCGGGGCGCGCGGTAGGTCCAGCGCGCGGAGGTGAAACGCCAAGCGCCGAGCGCGCACGCGGTCGCGAGCGCAGCCAGCGCGGCGGCGGTGATCACTCGTCCTCCAGCTCCGTAAGGGCCTTGCGCAGGATCTCCGCCTCGGAGGCGGGGACCGCCTGAGCGAAGCGGGTCAGGGCGGCCGAACGGTCGCCCGTCATTTCCAGAGCCTCCAGCATAAGCTCGGCGATGTACGTGTCGCGGCTTTCCGCCGGTTCGTAACGCCACGCGCGCCCGTCGCGGATGCGCTCAAGGAAGCCCTTGCGGGTAAGACGGTCGAGAACGGTCATGACCGTGGTGGGGGCGAGATCGCGTTCGGCGATGAGCCGGCCGACCTCGCGGGCTGTCAGCGGGCTGCTCTGCGCCCAGAGGATGTCCATGATGCTGCGCTCTAGCTCGCCAAGACCCTTCACACGCTCCAGCGTAGTACTACAGGTTGTCGAGCAGCCATTCGGGAGGCCGGTGAGATGGACATCACTCTGGTACAGGGAGATGTCACCACGCAGGAGGTCGACGCCGTGGTGAACGCCGCGAACTCCTCGCTCCTGGGCGGCGGCGGAGTGGACGGCGCCATCCATCGGCGGGGTGGTCCCGAGATCCTGGAGGAGTGCCGGCGGCTGCGCGCCTCCCACTACGGGGGCGGGCTGCCCACCGGCCAGGCCGTCGCCACGACCGCGGGACGGCTGCCGGCCCGCTGGGTCATCCACACGGTCGGGCCCGTGTACGCGCCGGGGGAGGACCGCTCGGCGCTGCTGGCCTCGTGCCACCGCGAGTCGCTTCGGGTGGCCGACGAGCTCGGCGCGCGTACGGTCGCGTTCCCGGCGATCTCCACGGGCATCTTCGGCTGGCCGATGGCCGACGCCGCGAGGATCGCCCTGGAAACCGTCTCGGCTGCGGAGACGTCGGTGGTGGAGGTGCGGTTCGTGCTCTTCGACGCCGCCGCTTACACCACCTTCAACGACTTGATTATGAAATTTGCCAGGAAATCGTGACATCTCACGACTTGTCGAGTGAGGAGGGGCTGGGGAAGATCAGCCAGTGGCGGACCAGGGGATGGTCAGCTCCCCCAGCCGCCACCTGGTCCGTCCACCCAGAGGCGCATGCTGGGGGACGGGCCAGGTGGCACCCAGCGTCTCCACCGCCGCCAGCCAGCGCTGACGCAGGCCGTGCGCGCCGAACGGGGCGCTGACCGCCCAGGCGTGGTCCCAGTCCTTGAGCAAGGCGTGAATACGCTCACCGGGCACGTTGCGGTGGATGAGCGTCTTGGGCAGCCGGTCGGCCAGGTCGGAGGGCCGCTCGAAGGCGTCGAACCTGGCCGAGAACGTCAGCGTCCGCGGGCCGTTCCTGTCCAGGCCCACCCAGACCGCCCGGTGCCCGACCTCCGAACAGGTGCCCTCCACCAGCACGCCGCCGGTCGCGAGCTTGGCGCACAGCTCCTGCCAGTAGTGCCACGCGTCGGCCTCGCCGTACTGGCGAAGGACGTTGAAGGCGCGCACCACGTCCGGCGGGCGCGGGACCGGCAGCTCGAAGCCGCCCAGCCGGAAGGACAACCCCTCGCGCTCGTACGGCCTCGCCAGCGCCACCCGCGCCGGATCGATCTCGATGCCGATCACCTCGACGTCGGGGCGGATCCTGCGCAACCGGGTGAACAGCTCCAGCGTCGTCGTGTGCGAGGCCCCATAGCCGAGATCGACCACCAGCGGCCGGGCGGCGGCGCGCAGGACGTTGCCGTGCACGGCGGCCAGCCAGCGATCGGCCCTGCGCAGCCGGTTGAACCCGGTCGTCCCTCTGGTGATCTCCCCGACCGGCCTACGCACTTACGCGGTGCACCTTGTGCTGGGCCGCCTGGGCGCGGGGGCGGATGACGAGGCGGTCGACGTTCACGTGCGCGGGACGGGTGACGCACCAGGTGATGGCGTCGGCCACGTCGTCGGAGGAAAGAGGGTCGGGCACACCGGCGTACACGCGGGCGGCGGCCTCCGAGTCGCCCCGGAACCTGGTCACCGCGAACCCCTCCGACCGCACCATCCCCGGCGCGATCTCGACGACGCGCACCGGGCTGCCGACCAGTTCCAGGCGGAGGGTCTCGACCATGGCCGTCTGGGCGTGCTTGGCCGCGCAATAGCCGCCGCCGCCCTCGTAGGAGACCAGCCCGGCGGTGGACGTCAGCATGACCAGCACCCCGTCACCGGACTCGACCAGCTTCGGCAGGATCGCCTGCGTCACCCGGAGCGAGCCGAGGACGTTGGTGTCGTACATGTTCTGCCAGTCCTCCAGCCGCGCCTCGGCCACGCTCTCCGTTCCGAGCGCGCCGCCCGCGTTGTTGACCAGCACGTCGCAGCGCTCCAGCCCGGCCACGAAGGCGTCCACGGAAGGGCCGGAGGTGACATCCAGCTCCAGCGCCCGGATGCCGGGGACCTCGGCGGCCAGCTTCTCCAGCCGGTCGAGCCGCCTGGCGCCCGCCACGACCTCGTACCCCTCCGCGGCCAGCCGCCGCGCGGTCGCCGCCCCGATGCCGCTGCTCGCACCGGTCACCACTGCCGTCTTCGTCATGCCACCCATCCTTCCACGCACCCCCACCCCCCACCCGGCCCCAGAACTCCCACCCCTGCCCCGCCCCGCCTCCCACCACACCTCCCTCCCGTGACCCGGTGCCCTCCGGAATCCGGGAGCCCAGGGACGGCACGGCGCGACCCCGAGAGCCGGCATCCCGCTCCGGCCCCTCCCTGAGAGGCGGGCCAGACGCGGGCTCCTCCGGATGCGGCAAGCGGCGTCTGCGCGGTGCCCCGGGAGCGGGTGGGGGCCGCCGCCCGATGCGGCGTCGAGACCGATGGCGGCGCCCGACGGGTGGGGCCCACGGGTCGCACCCGCACCTCGCACCCCGCACTCCGCGCCCCGGCGCCCGCGGGCCGTGGGCCGCGCTCCGCGGGCTGCGCTCCACGCCTCACCTGCCACGGGGTGTGTGCCATGTCGCGGGGGTGTGGGCTGCTTGGCATGTGGCTTCCCGAGGGTGGGGCCGGGCGTCGGGAGGCGGCGGGGTTCGGGTGGGGGTTCTCAAGGGGAGCAGGGGTGCCCCTGGGTTTGGTCTGGATGTGGTGTTGTCGGTGTTTGTCGGGAATGCGGTTTAGGTCCTCCTGGTTGTAGCCAGGTTGGAGGTGGTGACGTTGAGGCGTCGACGGGTCAACCGCGTGGCGACCATCAGCATGCACACATCCCCCCTGGACCAGCCGGGCACCGGTGACGCGGGTGGGATGAACGTCTACATCGTCGAATCCGCCAAACGACTGGCGGAGCTGGGCGTCGAGGTGGAGATCTTCACCCGGCAGACCGGCAGCGCCCTGCCTCCGGTGGCGGAGATCGCGCCGGGCGTCTCGGTCAGGCACGTGACGGCCGGGCCGTACGAGGAACTGGATCGCGCCGACATGCCCGGCCAGCTCTGCGCGTTCCTGTCGGGCGTGCTGCGGACCGAGGCCATGTACGACCCGGGCCGCTACGACGTCATCCACTCCCACTACTGGCTGTCCGGCCAGGTCGGCTGGCTGGCCAAGGAACGCTGGGGCGTGCCGCTCGTCCACACCATGCACACGATGGCCAAGGTCAAGAACCTCCTGCTCGCCGCCGGCGACCGCCCCGAGCCGCCTGCCCGCGTGCTGGGCGAGGAGCAGGTGGTGGAGGTCGCCGACCGCCTGGTCGCCAACACCTTCGACGAGGCGCGCGAGCTCAAGGACCTGTACGGCGCGCCCGACGACCGCGTGGCCGTCGTCAACCCGGGCGTCAACCTCACCGTCTTCCAGCCCGCCTCCCAGGGCGCCTCCCGGCGCAGGCTGGGGGTACGGCAGGACGCGCACCTGCTGCTGTTCGTGGGCAGGATCCAGCCGCTCAAGGCCCCCGACGTGCTCCTGCGCGCCGCGGCCCGCATGTTGATCGAGGACCCGTCGCTGCGCGAGCGCCTCGTGGTGGCCTGCGTCGGCGGCCCGTCGGGCAACGGCCTGGCCCGCCCGGACGTCCTCGTCGACCTGGCCGCCGAGCTGGGGATCGCCGACGTGGTCCGCCTCGTGCCGCCGGCTCCGCAGGAGGAGCTGGCCGACTGGTACCGCGCCGCCGACGTGACCGTGGTGCCCTCCTACAGCGAGTCGTTCGGCCTCGTCGCCCTGGAGTCCCAGGCTTGCGGCACCCCGGTGGCCGCGGCCTCGGTGGGCGGGTTGCGCACCGCCGTACGCGATGAGGTGTCCGGACTGCTCGTCGACGGGCACGACCCGCACGACTGGGCGCTGGCGCTGCGGCGCTTCGTGACCGCGCCACGCTGGCGCGACGGCCTCGCGTCCGGCGCGCGCGCCCACGCCGCCGCCTTCGGCTGGCAGTCCACCGCCTCGCGCCTCATGGAGGTGTACGCGGGCGCGATGGCCCACCTCCACCGGATGCCTGTAGCCGTCAACTCGTAGGGTGTGGGGGCGGGAGCGAACCCGACGCAGTGAGCGAAGCGGCCCGCGACCGGAGGGAGCGGTCCGCGTAGCGAATGAGGAGGGTGAGTGACCTGATGGACGCGCGCGAGGTTGTGGAGGCGGCGCTGAAGGCCGCCGAGTTGCCCTTCGAGGAGGAACGGCCGGGCGCGTTCGTGGTCACCCTGCCCGGCAAGCGCAAGCTCGCCACCGTCACCTGGTTCGTCGTCGGCGACCAGGCCATGCTGGTGGAGGCGTTCTTCTGCCGTCAGCCCGACGAGAACCACGCCGAGTTCTACCGCTTCCTGCTGTCGAAGAACGGCGGCATGTACGGCGTGCACTTCGCCCTGGACCCCGTGGGCGACGTCTACCTCGTCGGCCGGATCCCCCTCGACGCCGTCAGCGAGCCGGAGATCGACCGGCTGCTCGGCTGCGTCCTGACCTACTCCGACGACTGGTTCAACAAGGCACTCGAACTCGGCTTCGCCTCGACCATCAAGCGCGAGTGGGAGTGGCGGGTCAAGCGGGGCGAGTCGCTCAAGAACCTCCAGGCGTTCGCCCACTTCGCCGACCCCGGCTCCTAAGATTGTCGCCATGGCGACATTGGTACTGCTACGGCATGGCGAGAGCGATTGGAACGCTAAGGGGCTGTTCACCGGCTGGGTGGACGTGAGCCTTTCGGCCAAGGGCGAAGAGGAGGCCGGGCGCGGCGGACGCCTCCTGACCGAGGCCGGCGTGCTGCCGGACGTGGTCCACACGAGCCTGCTCGTCCGGGCCATCCAGACCGCGCAGCTCGCGCTGGGCGCGGCCGGGCTGGCGTGGCTGCCGGTCAAGCGTTCCTGGCGGCTGAACGAGCGCCACTACGGCGCGCTGCAGGGCAAGAACAAGGCGCAGACGCGCGAGGAGTTCGGCGAGGAGCAGTTCATGCTGTGGCGCCGCTCCTACGACACCCCGCCACCGCCGATCGCCGACGACGACGAGTTCTCGCAGGCCGGCGACGCCCGCTACGCCCAGCTGCCGGACGAGCTGCGGCCGCGTACCGAGTGCCTGAAGGACGTGGTGGATCGCATGCTGCCGTACTGGTACGACGAGATCGTGCCGGACCTGGCGGCGGGCCGTACCGTGCTGGTGGCCGCGCACGGCAACTCGCTGCGCGCGCTCGTCAAGCACCTCGACGGCATCTCCGACGCCGACATCGCGGCGCTGAACATCCCGACCGGCATCCCTCTGGTGTACGACCTGGACGCCGACTACAGGCCGGTCAAGAGCACCTACCTCGACCCGGACGCGGCCAAGGCCGCCATCGAGGCCGTGGCCAACCAGGGCCGCTGAACCGTCCAAGGGGCTACCCGTCGAGCCGGGTAGCCCCGATCTGGTTCCTAGCCGGGCCGGGAACCGGTGACGAGGTAGACGACGTCGCGGGCGACCCGTACCGAATGGTCGGCGTAGCGCTCGTAGTAGCGGCCGATCAGCGTTATGTCGATCGCGGGCTCCACGCCGTGCGCCCAGTCCTTGGACAGGATCTTGCGGAACAGCCGCCGGTGCAGCCGGTCCATCGCGTCGTCGTCCTGCTCGAGCTCCAGCGCCGACTCCACGTCGCGCGAGGCGACGGAGCTGCCGGCCTTGGTGATGAGGTTCTCCGCGATCTGGCCCATCTCCAGGATGGTCGCGCGCATCTCCGGCGGTACGGCCGAGTCCGGGTGGCGCAGGCGCGCGACCTTGGCCACGTGCCCGGCCAGGTCGCCCATGCGTTCCAGGTCGGTGCCCATGCGCAGTGCGGTGATCACCATGCGGAGGTCGACGGCGACGGGCTGCTGCCGTGCCATCAGCTCGAAGATGCTGGTCTCGATCTCCGCGAAGATCCTGTTCACCTCCTCGTCACGGGAGATGACGCTCTCGGCCAGCTGCAGGTCTGCGTCGAGGAGGGCGGTGGTGGCCCGCGAGATGGCGGACCGGACAAGCCTGGTCATTTCCACCAGTTTGTCCGTGAGGGAGTCGAGTTCTTCATGGTACGCGTCGCGCATGTCGTCACGGTACGTGTAGATCTGTGAACGAACCCCGACCGCAAGGTGAACTTTCCGGGAAAGGACCGTTCATCCGCAGGTAGAGGGTCTGTTACGTCTCCTGGGCCACCTACCATCGAAGACATGAGTGAGATGGCCCTGAGCTTCGCGGCCCTGGCCGGCTTCGTTGTGGGAGCCGTGGCCGTCCTCTTCTATCGCAACCAGATCGAGACGCGCGCCAGAGACGAGGACACCGAAGACACCGAGACCGGTGCCCTGCCACAGGGCGTCGCCTCGGTCCTCGCGGTGCTGCCCTCCTCCGCCGTCGTCCTCGACGCCCACGACCGGGTGCTGCGCGCCAGCTCGGCCGCCCGCGCGTTCGGGCTGGTCAAGGGCGACCGTCTGATGGCCGCCGAACTCCTCGCGCTCGCCCGCCAGGTCCGCCGCGACGGCGAGATCCGGGAGAGCGAGATCGACGTGGCCGGCCACAAGTTCGGCCAGGAGATCACCTGCTTCGCGGTACGCGTGGCGCCGCTGGGCTCTCACGGACAGGTGCTGGTGCTGGCCGAGGACCAGACGGAACGCCGGCGGGTCGAGGCGGTGCGCCGCGACTTCGTCGCCAACGTCAGTCACGAGCTCAAGACCCCCGTCGGCGCGCTCAGCCTGCTGGCCGAGACCATCCAGGACGCCGCCGACGACCCCGAGGCCGTCACCCGGTTCTCCGGCCGCATGCAGCACGAGGCGGCCCGGCTCACCTACCTCGTCCAGGACCTGATCACGCTCAGCAGGATCCAGGGCGCGGAACCCATCCCCACCCCCGGCCAGGTCGCCATCGACGAGGCCGTCAACGACGCCATCGACCACTGCAACACCAAGGCCGTCGCCAAGGACATCACCCTCGTCTCCGGCGGCACGGAAGGGCTGCGGATCTGGGGCGACGACGAACTTCTCGTCACCGCCCTGCGCAACCTCATCTCCAACGCCATCGCCTACAGCCCCGAGCACACCAGGGTCGTCGTCAGCGTCAGGCCGGCCGGCGACTCCGTCGAGATCAGCGTGAGCGACCAGGGCATCGGCATCCCCGAAGAGGCGCTGGAGCGCATCTTCGAGCGCTTCTTCCGCGTCGACGCCGCCCGCTCCCGCGCGACCGGCGGCACCGGCCTGGGCCTGGCCATCGTCAAGCACGTCGCCGTCGCCCACGCGGGCGAGGTGTCCGTGTGGAGCAAGGAAGGCTCCGGCTCGACGTTCACCCTCCGCCTGCCCGCGTTCGGCGGGACGGCGGTAGCCGTACCACCTTCGATTCCCCTGGAGGCAGTCCAATGACCCGAGTTCTCGTAGTGGAGGATGAGGAGTCGTTCTCCGACGCCCTTTCGTACATGCTCCGCAAGGAGGGCTTCGAGGTCTCCGTCGCCGCGACCGGCCCCGAAGCACTGGACACCTTCGACCGCAACGGCGCCGACCTGGTCCTGCTCGACCTGATGCTCCCCGGACTGCCCGGCACCGAGGTCTGCCGCTCGCTGCGCCAGCGCTCCAAGGTCCCGGTCATCATGCTGACCGCCAAGGACAGTGAGATCGACAAGGTGGTGGGGCTGGAGCTGGGCGCCGACGACTACGTCACCAAGCCCTTTTCCTCCCGTGAGCTGGTCGCCCGCATCCGGGCGGTTCTGCGCCGCCAGGGTGACGTCGTGGAGGAGCTGGAGAGCGCCGTCCTGGCCGTCGGCCCGGTCCGCATGGACGTCGACCGGCACGTGGTCGCGGTCCGCGGAGAGCAGGTCCAGTTGCCGCTGAAGGAGTTCGAGCTACTTGAGGTGCTGCTCCGCAACGCCGGCCGCGTCCTGACGCGTGGCCAGCTCATCGACCGGGTGTGGGGCGCCGACTACGTGGGTGACACCAAGACGCTCGACGTCCACGTGAAGCGGCTGCGCGCCAAGATCGAGGCCGATCCGTCCAACCCCCGCTGCATCCTCACGGTGCGCGGTCTCGGCTACAAGTTCGACGCCGTGGAGGAGTGACCGGCCTTCCCGCGCTCGCTTTCTCCGGTACGGCGGGCCGCCCGCCGTACCGGAGAAGAAGGCTTCTAGTGCCCGCCCGTCGTGGCCGTGTGGCTGGCGGAGGGCGTGGGGGACGGCGCGGGGGTGGCGCCGGGGGCCGCGGGGTAGGCGGCGAACTCGCGGCTGCGGGTGACCACCGGCACGTGCAGGTCGACCTGGCCCGCCTTGGCGAACTGGACGGACAGGCGCACGCTCTCGCCGCCGTGCAGCGGCTTGGACAGGCCCTGGATGATGATCTGGGGCGTCGGCTTGCCGGTGCTGGTGAGCACGCCCGCCGGGATCGTGATGGGCGTCGCCAGCTTGGCCGCGCCGACGTCGGAGCTGACGGCCTGGATGGCGTCGCCCGCGGGGCTGATCACGTTGAGGTAGACGGGGGCCTGGCCGCCCTGGGCGAGCTGTGCGCCCGCGTCGGGGCCGAGGATGAACGCCTGGGGGATCTGGACGCCGCGGGCGCCGTACGCGCCGTTCTGGATGAGTGCACCGGCTTCGACGGGTGCGTACGGCTTGTTGGTGTTGGCGTCGAACCCAGCGGCACAGCCGGCCAGCACGGGGGCCGCGAGGAACGCGGCGGCGGCGACAATCCAGCGACGGCTGGTCACGGGGGTAACTCCTAGGTCTCGCGCGTGCGTGTGAGTGGGCAGCGCCCACCATATCCGGCCTATTCCATGGTCATATCCGCGCCCCTGCAGGTCATTCGGTATGTCAGCATTTGTGATTCACAGAGTTGAAGGGATGTCAACCCCTAATATGCGGCTTTGACCTGCAGTTATGGTGATTTCACTGTTCCGGGAGGCTGTGGATGCGTGGTACCCTGGAGTACAGCGGAAGGGGTACTTGTCACATGACTTTCCAGGTCGGCGACACTGTCGTCTACCCCCACCATGGGGCTGCTCGGATCGAAGCAATCACGACCCGAACCATCAAGGGTGAGGAAAAGACCTACCTGGTGCTCAAGGTCGACAAGGGCGACCTAACCGTCCAGGTGCCAGCAGAAAACGCAGAACTTGTCGGCGTACGTGATGTTGTCGGCCAGGAAGGCCTCGAGCGGGTTTTCGACGTTCTCAGGATGCCGCACACCGAGGAGCCGACCAACTGGTCTCGCCGTTACAAGGCCAATCTCGAGAAGCTCGCTTCCGGCGATGTCAACAAGGTCGCCGAGGTGGTTCGGGACCTGTGGCGGAGGGACCGCGAGCGCGGCCTTTCCGCGGGTGAGAAGCGCATGCTCGCCAAGGCCAGGCAGATTCTCGTGAGCGAGCTCGCACTCGCCGAGAAGACCAATGAGGACAAGGCCGAGGCCCTGCTTGACGAGGTTCTCAACTCCTGAACGCGCAACTTCCCCGGGTGGGCGTCGGTATCGACGTCCACCCGTTCGCATCTGGGCGCGAACTTCATCTCGCCGGCCTGCACTGGCCGGGCGAGACCGGGCTCGACGGCCATTCCGACGCGGACGCGGTCGCCCACGCGGCCTGCAACGCGCTGCTGTCGGCGGCCGGCATGGGCGACCTCGGCGCCGTCTTCGGCACCTCCGACCCCCGCTGGGCGGGCGCGTCCGGCGCGGTGCTGCTGGAGGAGACCGTACGCCTCGTGCGCGAGGCCGGATTCCAGATCGGCAACGTGGCCGTCCAGGTGGTAGGAAACCGGCCCAAGCTGGCTCCGCGGCGCGCTGAGGCCGAGAAGGTCCTGAGCGCGATCGTGGGCGCTCCGGTGAGCGTGTCCGCGGCGACGACCGACGGGCTCGGCTTCACCGGCAGGGGCGAGGGAATCGGCGCCATCGCCACGGCTCTCGTGGTGAACCTCGCGTAGCCGTAAGGCGTCTTATGTCGGGATGCGTTGAGGTATCCCGGCGGGTGGTGCCCTTAGCCCGTCGACTCAGGGGAGCGGCGGTCCGTCACTGGCGCGGTACGGACCGCCGCTCTTCCCATGCGTAGCTCTCCGTAATGTCGGGTAAACCCTTTGTGAAGCGACAAGTGGATCTGGGGGGACCTTGTCATGATCGGAGCCATCGTCTCGGCGATCGTCATCGGTGCCATCGTCGGCGCGCTCGGCCGGCTGCTGGTGCCGGGCAAGCAGAACATGTCCATCGGCCTGACCCTCATCGTCGGCATCGTCGCCGCCCTGCTCGGCACGCTGATCGCCCAGGTGTTCGGCTGGGCGGACACCCGCGGCATCGACTGGCTGGAACACATCCTCCAGCTCGCGCTCGCCGTGGTCGGCGTCTGGCTGGTCGCCCGCATGCAGGCCACGCGAGGCTCGGGGACGTCGGGTCCCGCCGCGTAGGAATATTCACGAACGACGGGGTAGACCTCAGTCTGTGGGTGTGAAGGTCTCACACTTACCGGGAGGTGCCCACATGACCATCCAGTCCATCCTCGGCGCCATCGTGATCGGCGCGGTGATCGGTGCGATCGGCCGGCTGCTGATTCCCGGCAAGCAGGCCATCGGGTGGATCCTCACCATCGTCGTCGGCATCGTCGCGGCTCTGGTCGGCACGTTCATCGCCCAGGCGATCGGCGTGGAGAACACCTCGGGCCCCGACTGGATCGAACTCGTGATGCAGGTCGTCCTGGCCGTCGTCGGCGTCGGCCTCGTCGCGGGGCTGCGCCGGGGCGGCAGGACCTAGACGGCGGGATAGACGGTCCCCGCGACCCCGCCGAACCCCAGGCGCGAACCATCGGCCGCGGGGACGGAGGCGGTGACGCGCACCATGTCGCCGTCGCGCAAGAAGACCCGCTCGGAGCCGTCAGGCATCCCGAGCGGGTCTCTGCCGTTCCAGGTGAGGTCCAGGAGCGTGCCTGAGCCCCCGACGGGACCGGTGGCCAGGAGATCGCCCGTGCGCACCGGAGAGCCCGTCACAGAGGCGTGCGCGAGCATCTGCGCGCCGGTCCAGTACTGCCCCTGGTACTCGGGCTTGGCGACCGTCAGGCCGTTCAGGCGGACGTCCAGCTCGGCCCGGATGGCCACGTCGTCCTTGATCGTCAGGTAGTCCGCCGGTTCGGGGTCCTGGACGGGCTGGGCCGTACGCGCGTGGTTGAGCGCCGACAGCGGCACCACCCACGGCGAGATCGACACCATGAACGCCTGCCCCAGGAACGGCCCCATCGGCCGCGCCTCCCACGCCATCAGGTCCCAGGCCCGCCAGGCGTTCACCAGCACGGCGCCGAAGACGTGGGCGGGGAAGTCGGAGGTGCTCAGCGGGTACGGCGGCGCCGACGGCACCCCGACCACGTATCCGAGCTCGGCCGACAGGTCCAGCTTGGCCGTCGGGCCCACGTGGCCGCGTCTCAGCTGGCCGCTCGGGCGTACGACCGGCGCCCCCGACACGGTGACGGCGGCGGCTCTGCCGTACTGGCCGACGGGCATGTGGCGCCACGTGCGGGGCAGCGGATCGCGCTCGGGCGGCAGGAACATGCGGCCCACGTTCGTGGCGTGCTCCAGCGACGTCTGGAACAGCAGCAGGTCCGCCACGTTGAACGGCAGGTGCAGCCGCACCTCCTTGAGCGGCGTCAGCGCGGGAAGGACGTGCGGCCTGCGGCTCTCGTCGGTGAGCAGTTCCAGCAGGTCGGCGCGGACGTTGTGCCACACCCTCGGACCCGCGGCCAGGAAGGAGTTGAGCGTGCCGCTGGCGAACCAGTACGCGGGCGGCAGCGCGCCCTGCGTCGTGAGCAGGTGCATGTCGAGGACGTATTCGCCGATCGCCACCCCCACCCGCGGCAGCTCCCCGCGGCGCGAGAACACGCCGAAGGGGAGGTTGAGCAGAGGGAAGTCGCTTCCCTCGGGGACCGGCACCCACGACATGATCGCCACGGCTGGCTGATTCCCTCACCCGGGTCAGGGGGCCGTGGGCGTACGGTCAAACTTTCATTCCTCAGGGGGTAACGGGGTGCTGCGCAGGCGTCCCGAGGGCGCGGGGGCTTCGTCCCGCTCGCCGTCGTCGGCCTGCTCGGGGCCGTGGCCGGGGTCGGCGACATGTTCCCGTTCCTCTTCCGCGAACACCCGTACCGGCTGGGTGTCGGCGTCCCGGTCGGTGACCTCCGGCGTCCTGGGGTGGACGAGCACGTCGGTCGGCTTGACGCGGTCACCCCAGCGCACAGGCTCGGGCTCTTCTTCCGGCTCCGGCTCTTTCTCCGGCTCTGGTTCCGGCTCTGGTTCCGGTGCCGGTTCCGGTTCTGGGGCCGACCAGCGGGTGACCCGCTCCGACAGTGGCGGCTGTTCCTCCGTCTTGGGTGGCTCGGGCCGGTGGAAGGGCACGATGTCCGGTTCGGGCTCCGCCTCCTCCGGTACGGCCGCGCGTCCCGCCTGCACGTGCTTGATCAGGAGCAGCCACAACCACAGCGCCACGGCCAGCATGATCCATGGGGCGAGGGCCACGCCCAGGGCGGCCTGCCGTACATCGAAGGAGAAGCGCAGCGCCGTCGCCACGTTGACCGCCGCGGCCGCGACGATCAGCAGCACGAGCGCCGTCGCGGCCTGGGCGCGCACCAGCGGCCGGGCCGCGCGCAGCAGCAGGACACCGGTCAGGGCGACCACGAGCACCGCGTCGAACGCGGCCGGATAGAGGAACGCGAGGTCGGGCCGGGCCTCACCGAGGATGGCCAGCTCGCGCAGATCGTCGAAGGACAGGGCGCAGGCGGCGCCGGTCAGGGCGGCCACCGCGAGTCCGGCAAGGGCGAGGCCCAGGCGGCGCAACGTGGAGGGGGGAGTCACTTCCATGGCGAATTCGAGACTACAGAAGAATGGGTGACAGCAAGCGATCAAGGGAGATTCCATGGCAGAGCTCTCCGACGAGGTGCGGAGGCTGTTCGACGGCCCCAACTACGCGACGGTGACCAGCATCAATCCGGACGGCGGACCGCAGGCGTCGGTGATCTGGGTGCGCACGGACGGCGACGACATCCTGTTCTCGACCGTCAAGGGCCGGCGCAAGCCGCGCAACTACGAGCGCGACCCGCGCACCAGCATCGTCGTCATCGACCCGGACAACCCGTTCAGGTACGCCGAGGTACGCGGCGTGGTCACCCTGGAAGAGGACCCCGCGGGCGACCTCATCCAGGAGCTGTCGCGCAAGTACACCGGCGGGGCCTGGCAGGAGCATGCGGGCGCGGAAAGGCTGATCGTCCGGGTACGTCCGGAGAAGGTCTTTCTCAAGGGGTGATTGTCGGCATGCGACGCCACCCGAGGCGTTAGCCTTTCTTTCGTGAGCCTGCACCTTTACGACACCAGCACGCGCGCCATCCGTGAATTCGTTCCGGTCGAAGCCGGCCGGGCGTCGATTTACCTGTGTGGGGCCACCGTGCAGGCGCCCCCGCACATCGGGCACATCCGCTCGGGCGTCAACTTCGACGTGCTCAGGCGCTGGCTGACGCGCTCCGGCTACGACGTGACCTTCTGCCGCAACGTCACCGACATCGACGACAAGATCATCAGGGTGTCGGCCGAGGAAGGCGTGCCCTGGTTCGTCGTGGCCGAGCGCAACCAGCGCGCCTTCACCTGGGCCTACGACACGCTGGGCTGCCTTCCGCCCACCGTCGAGCCGCGCGCCACCGGCCACGTGCCCGAGATGATCACGCTGATGGAGCGGCTGATCGAGCGCGGCCACGCCTACGCCTCGGGCGGCGACGTCTACTTCGACGTACGCTCCTACGCCGACCGCTACGGCTCGCTGTCGAACCAGCGGCTGGAGAACATGCGGCCCGCCTTCGACTGCGACGACGACTCCCACAAGCGCGACCCGCGCGACTTCGCCCTGTGGAAGGGCGAGAAGCCGGGCGAGCCGACCTGGCCGACGCCGTTCGGACCCGGACGGCCCGGCTGGCACCTGGAGTGCTCGGCCATGGTCACCAAATACCTGGGCCCCACCTTCGACATCCACGGCGGCGGGCTCGACCTGATCTTCCCGCACCACGAGAACGAGATCGCCCAGTCGCAGGCGGCCGGCGACGGCTTCGCCCGCTACTGGATGCACAACGGCATGCTCAAGATCGGCGCCGAGAAGATGAGCAAGTCGCTGGGCAACTCGCTGCTCATCCCCGACCTGGTGCAGAAGGTGCGGCCGGTCGAGCTGCGCTACTACCTGGCCGTGCCGCACTACCGCTCCTCCATCGACTACTCGGAGGAGGCGCTGCTGGAGGCGGCAGCGGCGTACCAGCGCATCGAGGGGTTCGTGACCAGGGCCGCCGAGGTCATCCACGACGTGGACGCCGACGCGCCCCTTCCCCAGGCCTTCGTCGACGCCCTCGACGACGACCTCGGCACCCCGCAGGCCGTGGCCGTCATCCACGAGGTCGTCAGGGAAGGCAACGTCGCGCTGTCCAAGGGCGACAAGGAGGCGGTGGCCCGCCTGCTGGCCGAGACCCAGAACATGCTTGACGTCCTGGGCCTCGACCCCCGCTCGCCCCAGTGGCGCACCGGCGGCTCCGACCTCAAGCCCGTCGTCGACGCGCTGGTGGCGGTGGCGCTGGAGCAGCGCAAGGCCGCCAGGGAGCGCAAGGACTACGCGGCCGCCGACGCCATCCGCGACCAGATGACCGCCCTCGGCATCGTCGTCGAGGACACCCCGCACGGTCCGCGCTGGGAACTGGCGCGCTGAATTTCGCCGGTACCCTTGGTCCCATGGCAGCAGGTGGTAGGGCGTCCGGTCGACCGGCGAAGAAGAAGGGCCCGGCCAAGGGCACCGGTGGGCAGAAGCGGCGCAGCCTTGAGGGCAAGGGCGCGACGCCGCCCGCCCACATGCGCCACTGGTTCAAGGACAAGTCCCGCGAGGAGCGCATCGCCCGCGAGGCCAAGGGCGGCGCCGGCCGGCAACCGGCCCGCCAGCGGCGTTCCGAGGACGCCCCCGAGTACATCGGCGGCCGCAACCCGGTCCTGGAGGCCATGCTGGCGGGCGTCCCCGCCAGCGCCCTCTACGTCGCCCAGCGCCTGGAGAACGACGACCGCGTCCGCGACTCCATCAAGATCGCGGCAGAGCAGGGCATCGCCCTGCTGGAGGTCAGCCGCGACAAACTCGACCGCCTGACCGAGGGCGCCGTCCACCAGGGCATCGCCCTGCAGATCCCCGCCTACGACTACGCCCACCCCACCGAACTGATCACCCTGGCCGAGGACGCCGCCGAGATCCCGCTGATCGTGGCCCTGGACGGCGTCACCGACCCCCGCAACCTCGGCGCCATCGCCCGCTCCGCCACCGCCTTCGGCGCCCACGGCATGCTCATCCCCTCCCGCCGCTCCGCCGGGGTGACCGGCGGCGCCTGGAAGACCTCCGCCGGCACCCTCGCCAACCTCCGCGTCGCCCGCGCGTCCAACCTCACCGCGGCACTGCGGGAGTACCGGGAGGCCGGCCTGTTCGTCGTCGGCCTCGACGGAGAGGGGACCGTGGAGATCGGCGACGTCTCCCTCTTCACCGAGCCGCTTGTCGTCGTGGTGGGGTCGGAAGGGAAGGGGTTGTCCCGGTTGGTACGGGAGCAGTGTGACGCGCTGGCCAGGATTCCCATGCAGGCCGCGGCCGAGTCGCTGAACGCTGGGGTGGCGGCTGGGGTTACCTTGTATGAGGTGGCTCGTCATCGGCGTGGGTGAGCGTCTACACTGATGGGCTGTGCCGACGTAGCTCAATCGGCAGAGCATCTGTCTTGTAAACAGAAGGTCAGGGGTTCGATTCCCCTCGTCGGCTCTGTGCTTGAACAAGGGAAACGCCGCTCCTGAGATGATCTCAGGAGCGGCGTTTCAGTTTTGCTAGACGGTTGCCATATCAACTCACGCGGGCGGGCGAGGCGAGCCCTGCTGCGGGCGGGGGAGCGCTTTCGGACGTGTAGGTGTGTGCCCTGGTAGAGAGTTTCGGTGGCGGGATGATGGCCGTGGCCGATCCGTCGGATATTCAGGTGTGACGCGGCACGCTGATCGATACCGTAGGAGACAGTTCACGGGACCTGAAGGGCGCGGGTCGAAGAGCGTCGGTTGTCTTCAACGCATCTGCGCTTCTCCCGGGTCGTGTGGGCTGGTCAGGTCTGGTGCTGGCGCGGGTCGAAGTCTCGTCGGTTATCCACTGTTAATGGAGAGGTTGCGGGTTCGAGTCCCGTCGGAGGCCTGGGTCTCCGTAGCTCAATTGGCAGAGCTCTTAATGCCGGTGGGCGCACCTACATCCGTGTCAGTTCCAGACCTGATCGCTCGTCAGCACCGCCAGCGGTACGGGTCGAATCTCTATCGGTTATCGCCTCTCATGCGGGTGACGCAGGTTCGAATCCTGCCGGGCCGGCCACGTCGGCCTGTCGTCTAGCGGCCAAGGACGCCTTAACACCGGTGAGTCCCCCACATCCGTTCCGCTGGCAGGGCTGACGAGCAGGGGAGCGGGTCGAAGGTCGTCGGTTATCGGGATCAGAAGGTCGCAGGTTCGATTCCTGCTCACCCGAAGTTTCGGGTGGTGGCGCAGTTTGGTAGCGCGTCTGATTTACTCGGCGGTCATCACCACATCCGCCCCTTGGGCGGGTCGAATCGAAGGAGCGCATCCATGGCCGTACGTGATCCCCTCGCGAATGTCTCCGCGATCGTCACCCCGCAGACGCAGCCGATCCCCGGCCGCAACGACCAGGTCAAGAACGCCGCCGGCGGCTACGTCTTCGACAAGGACCTGTGGGCCACGGTGGAGGACTTCCTCATCCTCGGCACCACGGGCGGCACCTACTACGTGAGCGAGCAGAAGCTCACCCGTGACAACGCCGGCGTGCTGTTCTCCGCCATCGCCGAGGACGGCTCGCGGGTTGTCCGGCTGCTCACCGAGATCTCGACGGCTCGCCCGCCGCGGGCTCCGAAGGCGCGTCCTGCCCTGTTCGCGCTGGCCGCGTGCTACGCCATGGGTGATCCGGACACTCGGCAGGCGGCGAAGGTCGCGCTGGCGAAGGTCGCCCGCACCACCGACCACCTGGCCCAGTTCTTCGGCTACTACAAGAACCTGGGTGGAAAGCGGACCGGCCGAGGCACGGCGCCCACGGTCGGCCGTTCGCTGCGTACGGCGCTCGGTTCCTGGTTCCTGACCGGCGACGCCGACAGCGTGGCGTTCAAGGCGTGCAAGGCTCGCCAGCGGAAGACGCCGCAGGGTGAGACGTTCGACCTGCGGGATGTGTTGCGCATCGCTCACCCGGCAGCCGATAGCGGCCAGCGCAAGGTCCTGTTCGGCTGGATCGCCGGCAATGTCGCCGACGATGAGGCCCGCGCCGAGCTGCCCGCGGTGGACCGGTTCCTGACCGCGAAGGCGGCCACCACGCCGGCCGAGGCGGTACGGGTCGTCACGGAGGCGAACGTGCCGTGGGAGTTCCTGCCGGACGCGATGCTGCGCGAGAGCACGGTGTGGGAGGCGTTGATCGAGACGGTCGGCCTGACCGCCCTGATCCGCAACCTGGCCCGCATGACACGCATCGGCGCCCTCAAGCCGATGTCGGAGGCGACTTCGCGGGCGGTGCTGCGGCTTACGGACCGGGAGGCGATCTTGCGCGCCCGGATCCACCCGATGGACGCTTGGCTCGCCATGCGCGTCTACGGCTCCGGCCAGGCGCAGCCCAACCCGCGCGCCGACGTCCAGACCTGGAAGCCCGTACCTGCGATTCTGGACGCGCTGGAGGAGACGTACGAGCTGGCCTTCGGCACCGTCGAGCCGTCCGGCAAGCGGCTGCTGATCGCAGTGGACTCATCTGGATCCATGAGCAGCCAATGGAGCAGCGGCGTCGTCGTGGGCGGCTCCACAATCGGCTCCCCGTACGAGGTCGGCTGTGCCATGGCCGTCATGCTGTCCCGCATCGAGAAGGGCAACGTGCACGTCATCGACGTGGACACCAGCGTCCACGCCTCGAAGGTGACGCCGCGTACCAACCTGCGCGAGATCGCACGGTGGCGGCCCTCGGGCGGCGGAACCGACCTGTCGCTGCCGTTCACCTGGGCGAAGCGGGAGAGGCTCAACGTGGACGGCATCGTCGTGTTCACCGACAACGAGACCTGGGCCGGCCGCTCACACCCGGCGCAGGCTCTGGCCGCCTACCGCCGCTCCGTCAGCCCGGCCGCCCGTGTGGTCGTGGCCGCGATGACCGCGGCGGGCTACTCGATCGGCGATCCCAAGGACGACGGCGTCCTGAACGTCGCGGGGATGGACGCTTCACTGCCGCTCATCGTCAACGGCTTCGTGCGCTGACCTGGGCAACGCAAAATCGGACTTCAGCGTACGCATGCCCTTGGCCAGGAGAGATCCAGGTCAAGGGCTTTGCCGGTCGGGGGGTGAAGTCATACCTCGCGCCGCCAGGTCGAGACGGACGTGGTCGCCAACAAGGCGATGGCTAGCTCTGCCTCTCTGGCAGTTGGGGCTGAGACATGGCAGTTGGCCGGATGGCGATCGTGCTGACGGTGCCGTTGCCCCACACTGTGGTTTGGATCAATGCCAGGCCGTCCAGTGACACCATGGTGAACTCCGGAACGAAGCGCTCGGCGTGTAGGCCGGCCATCCAGCTCCGCAGTTGCTCCACTTCGCTGCCTGCCAGGTCCCAGTTCTCGAGGAGACGGACTCGGACCCACGCCTGGTGTTCATTCCAGTCTTCCGGGTCGCCTTCGGCTGAATAGTTGACCTGTAGGAAGAATTCGCGGTCTTCGTTGAAGAGGCCGTGCTCCGTGGCCATCCGGAACCAGCTCGCGTTCACTTTCGCGGGCATGCCCGGGTCGTTGACATCGGGTATCTCATTCGGAAGAGAGTCGAACCGGCCATGTTCGGTCGCCGCACTTGCCGGATAACGACCTGGTGGCAGCGAGGGCTTCCGGACTTCTTGTCGTACTCGTTCGATCAGGAGGAGTCCGGCTGGTGCGAGCAGGGCGGCCATCTCGGGGTCAGTCAGTGGCACAGGCGCACGGTAGCGGCGGGGCGTTCACGCGTCCAGTAGATCGCTGGGCGACACGTTCGGCGTCGTTTCCGCGACACGGCCCAGCCATTGACGCCGCTCGCCGGAGCATCGTGTATCGCGCTGCCGGCGTCGGGTCGTACGCTGGCAGAAGGTCCTTAACGGGGCGGCTCCAGGACTACCTTGATCGCTCCTGCGGATCTGTCGCGGGCGACTCGGAACGCTTCGGCGGCGGCGTTCAGCGGGAATCGGTGGGTGATGACGGTTTCTGCGATCTCGGGACGGGTGGCGAGCATGTCCGCGGCCTGGCCGAACTCGCGCACGCCGCCGGGTCGGCCGTAGGCCATGGCGTTGGTGTAGGTCAGCTCCTTGATGAGGCTGTGTGCCGCCGGGATGCCGATGGTGTCGTTGTAGACGCCCAGCACGATGATCCGTGCGCCGGCCGCGGCCAGTTCGGCGCATCGGGCCAGGCCTGATGAGCTGCCGGCGGCGTCGATGACGACGTCGTACGCGCCCTGCGGGCGTCCTGCGCCGAGGCGCTTCGCGGCTGACGTCTGGTGCTCGTAGCGGGCTTCCAGATCTACGTCGAAGCCCAGGTGGCGCGCGACGGCGGCCGCGAGGAGTGCGATGGATCCTCCGCCGACGACGACCACTCTTTCGCCGGGCCGCAATCCGGACTTTCGCACGCCGTGCCATGCGACGGCGGCGGGTTCCACCAGGCAGGCATCGTGTACGGGCAGGCCGGCGGGCAGCGGCAGCAGCGTGTATTCCGGGACCACCACGGACTCGGCCATTCCGCCATCCCGGAAGATGCCCAGCGTGCCGTGCGCCGGGTCGGCGCAGCGCTGGATATGGCCGGCCGTGCATTCCGGGCAACGGCCGCAGTAGATGGACGGCTCTACCACGAAGGCGGCACCGTCGACCGTACCGGCGAATTCATGGCCGTATGTGAAGCCTTGGTGGCCGTTCGCGACGAACGCGACATCCGTGCCGCAGATCCCCGCCGACGCGATGTCCAGCCGGACGCCCGGCCCCTCCGGGTCGACCACGTCCTGCACCTGGATCCCGTCGGCGGTGTTCCTGACAGCCAGCACTCTGTTTTCCCCGTCTCTTAAGCGAACCTTGTTCGCTTAAGCTAAGCGATCTCGTTTTGCTTCTGCAAGGCATGGGAGGCTGAACTTCGACATGACACGAGAGAAGCCCAGCTCACCGACACGCGCCCGCATCTCATCGCCGGATCGGCCAGGCTCCGCGTCCTGGTGGCTCGCGCGCGGCGAGCCATCCACGCGCAGGCGGCGGAACCGGATGCTCTCCCTGGAGGCGATCGCCGACACCGCGCTACGACTGCTGGACGAGCACGGCATAGAGGCGATGACCATGCGGCGGCTCGCCGAGGATCTGGGTTGCAACCAGTCCTCCCTCTATCGGCATGTTCGCAGCCGGGACGAGCTGACGATCATCGTGGCCGACCGGGCCATCCGGCTGGGGTTGCGGCCGCCACCCCCGGGTCTGGACTGGCGGTCGGAGGCGGAGTGGCTGGCGCGCGCCTTCCGCGCTTTCCTCCTCGGTCATCCCTCCGTTGCCCTGCTTCTGCGCGGCACCGAGCGGCTCGGTCCGAATTCGCTTCATGGAGTGGAGTCCGCGGTCGATCGGTTCATCGGCGCGGGCCTGAGTCCGAGACACGCGGCGGCAGCCGCGGGCGCGCTGGCCACGTTGATCATCGGTTCTGTGCAGTTCAACCTCTACCTTGACGCCACCGATCCTGGGGAACGGCAGGCGCGTCAGACCCTGTATGAACGTCTCGATCCGCAGGCCTATCCCCGGATGGTGACGCATGCCACCGACATCGCGGGGGTGGGTAGCGATGAGGAGTTCGAGTTCGGGCTGAGGATGTTTCTGGACGGCGTCGCGGCCGCGATCCGCGGTACGGCCGGTCGGCCCGACCTGTGACGTCGGCCATGATTCCGCTGGTCAGAAGGACGACCAGTTGACCGTTCCCGCTGTCGGCGGTGGTCGGCGGTGGTCGGCGTTGCGGATGGTGCGCGGGGGAAATGCCAAGGAAGATGTACGGCGGGCAGACCTTGCACCGGCTCTGACGTGCGAAAATGGTCAAATGGGGGATAGGGAAGAAATCTATCTTCGGGTAGACCCAAACGATTCGCTGCGTGACGCGTACGACGACCTTTTCGTCCGGACCCAGCCGGGGGTACTGGAGCATCGGGAGTACCTCGCGGGCCGCTATTGGATCATCTTTCGGGATACCGGGCAGACCCGAGACGGGACCGATGGCAACATCGTTCGCATCTTCGAACTCACGACGAAGGTCGTGCGCACAGCGCACTAGCCGAAAAGTGGCCGCGCCACGTCTTTCTGGGCAGATGGCACATGTGGCGCATCTTGCCATTCACCTGCGGACTCGTGAGGCGGGTGGGAAAGATGATGGCATCCGCTGACCCGGTCAAGGCGAAGCGGACACCCCCGGCTCGGGAGATCTTGCAGATTCATACCCTGGGCCGGGGGTGGCGGTGATCAGAGGTCAGTGGCGATGATGGTGTCGATGTTGCGTTCGGCCAGTGCGGTGATGGTGACGAACGGGTTCACGCTGGTGTTGCCTGGAATCAGCGCGCCGTCGATGACGTAGAGGCCGGGGTAGGCGGTCAGGCGGCCGTAGTTGTCGGTGGCTTTGTTGAGTACGGCGCCGCCGAGCGGGTGATACGTGAGATGATCGCCCCAGATCTTGTAGATGCCGAACAGGTCGGTCCGGTAGATCGTGCCCTCTTTCGCGTTGATCTTGTCGAAGATCGTTTTGGCCATGTCGATGGACGGCTGTTTCCAGGATGTCTGCCAGTTCAGGTCCACCGAGCTCGTCGCGGAATTCCAGGTGAAGGCGGCCCTGTTCGGATTCTTGGTGATCGAGAGATAGAACGAGGCGAACGTTTCGATTCCCGTTGGCAGCGGGGCGACCTCGGCGAAGGCGCCACCGGCTGACCAGTTGTCGATGCCGGAGCAGGGGATCGTCGACTGGAGTTTGCCGGTCGGGTCCCAGAGGTGGTTGGCGCGGCCGCACATGACGTTGCCGTTGTCGCCCCAGCCCTTGCCGATCTCGTTGTTCAGGTTGGGTAGCGCGCCGGTGGCCTTCAGCTTTACCAGGAGCTTGCTGGTCCCGACGCTGCCCGCCGCGAAGAAGACGCGGTCGGCGGTGACGGTCTTGGTGGCGGTGGTGGCGCCGCTGGTGTTGAGCTGGTCGATGACGACGGTGTAGCCGCCGCCAGACGCGGGGGTGACAGAGGTGACCTTGTGGAGAGCGGAGATGGTGACCCTGCCGGTCGCCTTGGCGTGGGCCAGGTAGGTCTGTTGCAGGGACTTCTTGCCGTGGTTGTTGCCGTAAAGGATCTCTCCGGCCAGGGCTGACTTGGTGGCGGTTCCGGCGGCCTCCCGCTTCATGTAGTCCCAGTCGTAGACGTCGGGAACGAAGACGAACGGGAAGCCGGAACGCTGCGCGTGCTTACGGCCGACGCGTGAGTACTGGTAGCAGGCGGTGCTGTCGAACCATGCGGGATCGATGAGGCCGACGCCCAGACCGGCGTTGGCACGAGGGTAGTAGGTGGCGTACATCTCGTCGGCGTTCACCGAGGGAAGCACCGTGGCGAAGTTCTCGCGCTTGGGCGTCACGGCCATGCCGCCGTTCACCAGCGAGCCGCCGCCGACGCCGCGGCCCTGGTAGACGGTGATGCCGCTGAACTCCTCCGCGTCGAGGATGCCCGTGTAGCGAGGGATGTCGCGGTCGATGGGGAAGCCGAGGAAGTAGTTGAGGGGAGCCTTGGTGCGCGTGCGCAGCCAGTAGGAGCGCTGGTCGGGGGAGAGCGTGCTGCAGAAGATCTTGCCATCGGGGCCTGGCGTGTCCCACGCCATCCCCATTTCCACCATGTGTACGGCCACGCCCGCCTCTGCCAGGCGAAGGGCGGCGACGGCTCCGCCGTACCCGGTGCCGATCACCAGGGCGGGCACGCGCTCGCCCGAGGTGATGACGGCGGCGCGTGCCGCGGGGGCGCGACCGGCCAGGACCGCGGCGCCCAGCAGGGAACCGGTTCCAGCGATGAAGCCACGACGGGAGACACCCGACATGTATCACTCCTCACTCTCGACGGATTCGCGCCTTGACATCACTTGGTGCGGGCGGGTCCGCCCCGGGCCGGCTTTGCGGGCTCACGCTGGGCCGACGCGGTGGGCGGGTGCTCGCACGGGATTCACTCGGTGGTGGGCTCAGGTTCGTGCGTGCTCGGCTCGGTGGCGGGTTTGGGCTGCTTGTGTGCCTTCGGCCGTGTCGTGGGCGTCGGGCCGGGTGAGGTCGCGGCTTCGGCGCTCACTTCCCGGCGGGCGAGGCTCCGCTGGGCAGCTTGCACACGGTGTCGAGGCCGAGCACCCGGTTGAGGCGGCCGAACGCCAGCCAGGAGCCGATGCTCATGCTCAGTTCGACGATTTCGAGCTGCGTGTAGTGGGCCGCCATCCGGTCCCAGAACTCCTCGTCGAGCGCGTGGTGGTCGAGGGCGTAGCGCTCGGCGTACTCGGCGGCCAGGCGGGTGCGCTCGTCGAAGGCGTCGGTGGTGGGCCAGTCGGTCACGGCGTCGGCGAAGGTGTCCTCGACCTTCTGCCCGTCGCGCTCGGTCCGCCAGTCGAGGCAGAAGACACAGCCGTTGATCTGCGCGATCCGCAGCCGGGCCGCCTCGAACTCGCGCAGCCCGAGCGTGGTGTGGGCGTACACCGACAGCGAGAAGTGCGAGGCGGCGGGGCCGATTCCGGGCACCATCTCGCCCCAGACGTACTCGATGGCGTCCTTGCCCTCGGGAATGTCGATCCTCATGTCAGCCTCCCCGGGCCCGCGAGCGCGGCGGCGACGCGGCGTCGCCGGGAATGTGGGTGGTCATGTCAGCCTTCCGGGCCTCAGGGGTACGTCGAGGGCGTCGTAGAGGCCGGGTTCCGCCGCCAGGAGCCAGTCGATGGCGCCGATCAGCCTGCCGACGGCGGTGGCGTTGCCGCCCGCGGAGCGGTTGCCGTCCTCGTCGGTGGCCTCGACCGTGACCTCGATCCGCGGGCGGCCCTCGATGACCACCCGGTGCGCGCCGACGCCGTCCGGCGGCGTGGGCCAGTCGGGCGCGCAGGAGGCGTGGATGCGGGTGACGTGCTCGATGACGATGCGGGGCGTGCCGCCGATGACGCCCTGGACCTCGAAGCGGACCGCGCCCTGGGTGCCGGCGTCGAACTTGCCCATCGTCACCGTGCTCACCGTCGCGTCCAGCGCCCGCCGGTCGACGGTCTCGCGGATCTCGTCGAGGTCTACGCCGAGGGCGCGGGCCATGAGCCGTATCTGCCCGCCCCAGACCATGGACGGAATCGTGGGCGCGAGCATGGGCGGCTCGTAGTCCATCGGTTGGCCCATGCCGACCAGGTAGCGGACGGAGTCCTCCTGGTCGTAGGTGGAGTAGTCGAAGATCTCCTGGCAGCGGATGACGTCCACGACGGAGCCGAGGCCGCTGATCAGCAGTGGCAGCACGTCGTTGCCCCAGCCGGGGTCGACGCCGGAGACGAACAGCGAGCCGCCGCCCTCGGCGATGGCCGACAGCACGGGCTCACGGAGTTCGGGCGGGGCGTTGCGCTGGTCGTACAGGGCGTAGAGGGAGGGGGTGACGACGACGGCGCCGGCCCGGATGGCCTTGACGATGTCGGCGAGCGCCTCGTCTGGGCGGATTTCGCCGGAGGCGGCGTACACGACGGCGTCCGGACGGGCCGACAGTGCCGCTTCGGCGTCGGCGCTCGCGGTGACACCGAGGTCGCGGCCGAGGCCGGCGAGTTCTCCTGCGTCGTGGCCGACCTTGTCGGGATTGTGGACGATCACTGCGGTGAGTTCCAGATCCGGGTTGGCCTCGACGGCGCGGATGGCCGCGCGGCCGACATTGCCGGTACCCCAGACCATCGTGGAGACCATGGGCGGAGCGTAGCAAGCGCTTGGTTCGGTGTACAGGGCCTACCATCGAAGTCGGAGGGGGCTGGAGATGAAGATCGGCGAGCTGGCCAGACGGGCCGGTGTGAGCGAGCGGTCGCTGCGCTACTACGAGCAGCAGGGCCTGCTGGTGGCCGGCCGTACGCCCGGCGGGCACCGCGACTACCCCGAGAGCGCGGTCGACCGGGTGATCCGGATTCAGGAGCTGTTCGCCGCGGGGCTGCACAGCAGGAAGATCGCGCGGGTGCTGCCCTGTATGCGCGACTCCGACGGCGGTCCAGCCGCCATCGCCACTCCCGCGCTGGTGGACGAGCTCACGCTGGAACGCGACCGGATCGACCGGATGATCGCCGACCTGGTCCGCTCCCGCGAGGTACTCAACGACGTGATCACCACCGCCGCGGGCAACGACTGACGGCCTCGCCGCGGCACGATCCGGTGGCGCCTCGGTGAGGTGGCTGCTGGGGGTGTGCGGCGGGGTGGCGCCCGGTGAGGTGTCCGGTTGGGAGGCCGGTCAGGTGTGCGGTGGGGAGGCCGGTCAGGTGTCCGGCTGGGAGGCCGGTCAGCCGTGCGGCGGGGTGGCGCCCGGTGAGGTGTCCGGCGGGGAGGCCGGTCAGGCGTGCGGTGAGTGCGGGCGGGGTGTCGGGCCAGGTGGCCGGGTGGGGTGTTCGGGGAGGCGGGTGCTGTCGGTGAGCGGGGGGTGTGGCTCGGTGGGGAAAGGTGGCTTACCGTGTGGCCGCCTTCCTCTTACTGGGCGAACCCCACGGGCGGATGATCCGTGCCGGGATTGTCCCGTAATCGGATGGGAGGAACGTTCCCATGCGCAAGCACCTGGCAGTCGTCGGCCTCACGGCGGCTGCCGCCCTCCTGGGCAGCTCCACCCCGGCGGCCGCCACCACCTCAACGGTGGCCGCCACCTCAACGGCCGTCACCACCTCAACGGTGGCCGCCACTTCGACGGCCGCCGCCTCGACGGCCGCCACCGCAACGGCCGCCACCACCGTCGATCATCGGCCGAGGGTGGTCAAGCTCAGTGGCAAGCAGGAAGTCCCGGGTCCCGGTGACCGGAACGGCTCTGGCGCCTTCTTCTGGCGGGTCAAGGGGTGGCACCTGTGCTACGCCCTTTCCGTGAGGAAGATCCGCCCGGCCACCGCCGCCCACATCCACCGCGGCGCCATAGGGGTGGCGGGTGCCGTCACCGTCACGCTCAGGACGCCGTCCGACGGGTTCGCGAAGGGCTGCGTCAGGGCGGTGAAGCGGCAGAACGCCGCCAACGCCGCCACCACGCTCACCTGGAGCGAGCTGCGTGCCATCAAGAGGTGGCCGCACAACTACTACGTGAACGTCCACAACAAGAGGTTCCCGATGGGCGCGGTGCGCGGCCAGCTCCGCTGACCCCTGCTCCATCTTCCGGGGCGATTGGGGAGCTGCCCCTGCTTCAGCTCCCCGCGGCGATGAGGGAGCTGCCCCTGCTCCATCTTCCGGGGCGATTGGGGAGCTGCCCCTGCTCCATCTTCCGGGGCGATTGGGGAGCTGCCCCTGCTTCAGCTCCCCGCGGCGATGAGGGAGCTGCCCCTGCTCCAGCTCCCCGGGGCGGCCGGGGAGCTGGAGCCCGTTCACTCGGCGGCGAGTCGTTCTGCCTCTTCGTGCAGCACCACGATCAGGGCCAACTCCAGTTGCAGGTCGCTGAGCTCCGGTGCCGCGAGGCCGTCAAGCACGCGCATGCGGGCCTCCCTTTGCTGGGAGACGCCTCAGCGGTCACAGGGGTTTACACGGAAGGCTCTTTGAATCTTTCCCAGGCGGACTGCTTGGTCATGCTGAGCGAGGCGCCGATGCGTTCCCAGCTGACGTTGCGGCCTCGCAGGTGCGCTACCCAGTCACGCATGTTGTCGTTGATCTGGGCCTGGACGGCTGCGATCTTCGGCAGGTGGTCGAGGATCTGGTCGTCGCTCATCGTCTCCCACATCGGCAGCCGCGGCTCGGTGCTCTCGGCCAGCTTCTCCTCTTCGAGGATCTGGTCGCACAGGGCCACGCACGAGTCGCAGATGTGGACTCCGGGGCCGGCGATGAGCTTGGCCACCTCGGTGCTTTTCTTGTGACAGAAGGAGCAGTGCAGCTTGTCTTTCCAGTCAGGCATGGCCTGACGCTAACCCGTCAGGCCACTCCTGACAAGTCATCGTCGAGAAGGGCTTTCCGCTCCTCGTGGATGCGGCAGCAAAGGGTGACGTAGGCGTCGAGCACCTTGTCATAGGCGGCGCGCGCCTGGTCGACCTGCGCGCTGAGCGCGACGATCCGCTCGGGGTCGCCCTGACGCTCGGCGTCCGCGAGCATCATGCGCGCCTCCAGCACGATGTCCTCAGCCCTGGTCCTGGTACGGCGGAGCAGTTCCGAACACTCGTAAAGCTCCTTCAGCCGCGCTGAAGTGAGGATGTCCTCGGCCGCGTAAAGCACCTTGGCCTGGGCCACGAGCTGCTTGTAGAGACTGGTTCCCATAACCTGCCACCTCCCGGTCAAGGTTGCCTGAGTGTAGACGCGCGAACCTTGAGCGCGGATCACGGCCGCGGCCAGGGGGTAGGGCACTGTTCCCTTCGGGGTTGTTCTTATCCTCCGGGTGGAAGAAGAGCGTTCCTGAACGGAATTCGATGCTCCACATAGCCGCTCATTAGGCGCTTTAGCCCGAAATTTCGCCAGGTGCGGCGGAGGAAAACGGCGCACCAAGAGGCCCGATCGCCCACGCGAGAGCCGTTCCTCGTCACATACTGAAACGAAGTGCAAGCAGATTGTGACGGCTGAGGGGCGCGGCTGTGGCTGATACGACGACGGGGTGCGACGAGGATGCGGCGGACGTCAGCGTCATCATCCCGGCCCACAACTGCCGGACCTACCTCGACCGATGTCTGACCTCCGCGCTCATCCAGCGCGTGAAGAAGGAGATCGTCGTCATCGACGACGGCTCCGACGACGGCAGCGCCGAACTGCTCGACCTCTACGCGACCTACCACCGCAGCATCGTCAAGGTCGTCCACCAGCCCTGCTCGGGCGGCGCCGGCAAGCCGCGCAACGTCGGCCTGGAACACGCCACCGGCCGCTACGTCTTCTTCTGCGACGCCGACGACTACCTCGGCGCCGAGGCGCTGGAGCGCATGGTCGCGATGGCCGACCGCAACGGCTCCGACATCGTCCTGGGCCGCATCGTCGGGCATGGCAGGCGGGCGCCGGTGTCGATGTTCCAGCGCAGCGCCGACCGGGTGGAGCTCGGCGAGAGCGCCGTCTACAACAGCCTGAGCTGCTTCAAGCTGTTCCGCAGGGAGATGCTGGAGCGCCACACGATCCGCTTCGCCGAGAACCAGCTCATCGGCGAGGACATCCAGTTCTCCGTGCACGCCTACTGCCACGCCGAGACGATCTCCGTGGTCGCCGACTACGACTGCTACCACCTCACCGCCCGTCCGGACGGCACCAGCATCATGCAGCAGCCGGGCAGCCGCGACCCCATTTCCTGGCTCACGATGATCCGGGCCCCGATCGAGCTCATGACCCGGCACATCGGGCCGGGTCCGCTGCGCGACCACCTGCTCAGGCGGCACTTCAGGCTCGACGCCTTCGCCCAGCTCGGCGCGCCGTTCCTGGAGGCCGACGACGTCCAGCGCAAGGACATCGCGGCCGAGGTGGCCGCGCTCTGCGACGAGTACCTCACCCCCGGCGTGGCCGAGCGGCTCAACAGCACCGACCGCCAGCGCCTGGCCGCCCTCGGCGACATCGAGCGCCTGCTGCGCCTGGCCGACATCGAGAGCGCGACCGTGCTGCGGCGGCTGACCGGGCTGCGCTGGGAGGCCGAGCGGCTGCTGGTCACCGGTACGGCCCGGCTCGAAGGCATGCGCGACAACGACGGCGTCTCGGTCGTCCTGCGTGCCAGGCACGACCCGGCCGGCGAGCAGGTGGTCCCGGCCGAGTGCGAGGGCGGCGAGTTCACGGTGCGCATCGACCCGGCCCAGCTCGCCTCGGGCGTGTGGGACGCCTACGTCGCGGTCGAGCTGGAGGGCGTGACCCGGCTGGGCAGGCTGGGCGCCAACCGGGAGGGCGGTCTGGCCAGGCCGTCGCCCCGGCTGATCGGCAACGTGGTGGCGCTGCCGTACTTCACGAGGGACAACGGGAACCTCAGCCTCGACGTCGGCGGGCATGTGCTGGCGGTGCCCGGCAGCGTCCGCATCACCAGGACGCGCTGGGGGCTGGGGCACCGGCTGCTGCTCGACGGCGAGATCACGGTCGGCGGGTCGGCGGTGGAGGCGGGAGCCGTACGCGGGCTGGTGTGGAAGGAGCGGCGCACGGGCAGCGAGCGGACCGAGCGCGTGACCGCGCTGCCCGGCGGGGCCTTCGCGGCGCGGCCCGCGGTGGGCCGGTTCGCGCCCGGCACCTGGGACGCCTACCTGGAACTGGAGCTCGGCGGGCCGCCCGCGCGCTTCCGCATCGAGACCGGCGCGGTGGGGGTGCCCGCGGCGCGGCGCTGGTGGCGGGGCGCGGTGCTGCGCAGCGTGCGGCCGTACGCGACCTCGGGGCGTGGACGGCTGAGCACGGTCGTGCGGAAGCTGACGCCGCGGGCGATTCTCCGGAGAATTCTTGGCTAAATGCCATCTATGTGCAGGTGCAAGGCGATGCCTTATCGTAAGGACGTTATCCCCCCTTACTGAGAGGCAGGAGTCGTGCACGTTCCCGATGGCTTCTTCAACGCGGCGGTGTCCGTCTCCGCCGGGGTCGTCGCGGCAGCGGGGGTCGCGGTCTGCCTGCGCGGCGCCCGGCGCGAGCTCGACGACCGGACGGCGCCCATGGCGGGCCTGGTGGCGGCGTTCATCTTCGCCGTCCAGATGCTGAACTTCCCGGTCGCCGCCGGCACCAGCGGCCACCTGCTCGGCGGCGCGCTCGCCGCGATACTCGTCGGGCCGTATACGGGCGTCTTGTGCGTGGCCGTGGTGCTGCTGGTCCAGGGCCTGTTCTTCGCCGACGGCGGCCTGACCGCGCTGGGCGTCAACATCACCATCATGGGCATCGTGACCGTCCTGGTCGGCTGGGGCGTCTTCCGGCTGATCACCCGGTTCGCCGCGGGCAAGGGCGCGATCACGGTCGCCGCGTTCCTGGCCGCGCTCGTCTCCGTGCCCGCCTCGGCGCTGGCGTTCACGGCCCTGTTCGCGATCGGCGGCACCGCGCCGATCGAGGTCGGCGCGGTGGCCGCCGCGATGGGCGGCGTGCACGTCCTGATCGGCATCGGCGAGGGGCTGATCACCGCGGTGACCGTCGGCGCCGTCCTGGCGGTCCGCCCCGATCTCGTGTACGGCGCGGCCGGCCTGGCCAAGCCGCTCGTGCTGCGCGGCGCCGACGGTTCCATCACCGAGGCCGCCGGAAAGCCGGAGACCACCGAAAGGGCCGGGGTGCGGCCGTTCGTGCTGGGCGGGCTCGGCGTGACGCTGATCCTGGCGGGCGTGGTCTCCTTCTTCGCCTCCTCCTCGCCCGACGGCCTGGAGCGGGTGGCCGAGGACAAGGGGTTCATCGACCAGACCACCGACCACCTGTTCGGCACGTGGGCGCTGGCCGACTACGGCGACGTCGGCGGCATTCCGGTGGGTGTCGCGGGCATCATCGGCGTCGGCCTGACGCTGCTGGTGGCGGCCGGCATCGCGTACGCGGTGCGCAGCCGTAAGGTCAAGGCACAGGCGTAGGTCATGGGCGCGGGCCACCACCACCAGCTCTACCGGCCGGGCGGCTCCCTCGTGCACCGGCTGCCGGCGCAGTGCAAGCTGCTCGCGGTCCTGGCCTTCGCCATCGTGGTGGTGGCCACGCCCCGCGAGGCGTTCTGGGCGTTCGGGTGCTACGCGGCGCTGCTCGGGGTGGTGGCGGCGGTGGCGAGGGTGCCGCTGACGTTCGTCGCGCGGCGCATGGTGATCGAGCTGCCGTTCGTCCTGTTCGCCTTCCTCATCCCGGTCATCGGGATGGGGGAGCGGACCACCGTGCTCGGGCTCTCGCTGAGCGTGCCCGGCCTCTGGGCGGCCTGGAACATCCTGGCCAAGGCCTCGCTCGGGGTGGTCGCCTCGATCCTGCTGGCCGCCACGACCGAGCCGCGGGCGGTCCTCATGGGCGCGCAGCGGCTGCGGGTGCCGTCGCTGCTGGTGCAGATCGCCATGTTCATGCTGCGCTACATGGACGTGATCGTGGACGAGATGCGCAGGATGAAGGTCGCCAGGGAGTCGCGCGGGTTCGAGGCGCGCAACATGCGGCACATCCCGGTGATCGCGCGTTCGGCCGGGGCCCTGTTCATCCGCTCCTACGAACGGGGTGAGAGAGTGCATCTGGCGATGCTGAGCCGGGGGTACGACGGCCGGATGCCGGTCGTGCAGGAGATCTCGGCGAGCGTGCGGCAATGGGCGATCGCGCTGGCGCTGCCCGGCGGGGCGCTGGCCGTACTGGGGATGATGGCGTGGTGAACTACTCGCTGGAGGTCAAGGACCTCGCCTACGCCTACCCCGACGGGACGCAGGCGTTGTTCGGGGTGGACCTGGCCGTCGCGCGCGGCGAGCGGGTCGCGCTGCTGGGGCCCAACGGCGCCGGCAAGACGACGCTCGTCATGCATCTCAACGGCATCCTCACCGCCGGGCACGGTACTGTCACCGTCGCGGGCACCCCGGTGCGCAGGGACACGGTCAAGGAGATCCGCCGGCGCGTCGGCCTGGTGTTCCAGGATCCCGACGACCAGTTGTTCATGCCGACGGTCCGCGACGACGTCGCCTTCGGCCCCGCCAACGCGGGACTGCGCGGCGAGGAGCTCGAACGCCGGGTCAAGGACGCGCTCGACCGGGTCGGCATGCTGGAGTTCGCCGACCGGCCGCCGCACCACCTGTCCTTCGGCCAGCGGCGGCGGGTGGCGGTCGCGACCGTGCTGGTCATGGAGCCGGAGATCCTCGTGCTGGACGAGCCGTCGTCCAACCTGGACCCGGCCGCGCGCAGGGAACTGGCCGAGATCCTGCGCTCGCTGGAGGTGACCGTCCTCATGGTGACGCACGACCTGCCGTACGCGCTGGAGCTGTGCGAGCGCTCGCTCATCCTGTCGGGCGGCGTGATCGCCGCCGACGGGCCCACGCGCGCGCTGCTCGCCGACCCTGACCTGCTCGCCGCGCACCGCCTTGAGCTGCCGTACGGCTTCGCTATACCCGCGGAACGTGGATGATGATCAGCCGGTCCCCGGCCTGCAGGGTCTGGGCCTGCGGGTCGGCGTAGGTCAGCAGGTCGCCGCCACGGGCCACGGCGACGACCATGCCGTCGCACTCGGCCGGTTCCTTGCCCACCTCGTCGGCGGTGACGGCGCGCTCGTACAGGTCCAGGCCCTTGCCGAAGACCAGGAAGTCCTCGATGAGCGCGCTGATCGCCGGGCTCTGCGTCGCCACGCCCAGCATCCGGCCGGCGGCCTCGGAGGAGGTGATGACCACGTCGGCGCCGCTCTGCCTGACCAGCGGGTCGTTCTCGGCCTCGCGCACCGCCGCGACGATGGTCGCAGACGGGTTGAGGCTGCGTGCGGTGAGCGTGACCAGGGCCGCGGTGTCGTCGCGCTGGACGGCGATGATGACCTGGGCGGCCGTCCTGATGCCGGCGCGGTTGAGCACCTCGCTGCGGGTGGCGTCGCCCTGCACTCCCACGAACCCGTCCGCCGTCGCCTCCTCGACCAGCGCGCGGACCGGGTCGATCACCACGATCGACTCCTTCGTGCGCTCGTTCTCCAGCAGGGTGCGGATCGCCGAGCGGCCCTTGGTGCCGTAGCCGATGATCAGCGTGTGATCGTGCAACCTGGACCTCCAGCGTCTGATCCGGAAAACGTCGCGGGTGCGCTTGGTGAGCACCTCAAGGGTGGTGCCGACCAGGATGATCAGGAAGGCGACGCGCAGCGGGGTCACCGCCACGATGTTGACGATCCGGGCGGTGTCGCTGACCGGGGTGATGTCGCCGTACCCGGTGGTGGAGAGCGAGACGGTCACGTAGTAAAGGGCGTCGAGCGGCGAGACGGCGCCGTCGGCGTTGTCGTGGTAGCCGTCCAGATCGACCGCCACCAGCAGGAACATGGCGGCGAGCACGCCCAGGGCCAGCGCCATGCGCCGCAGGACCGCGCGCAGAGGGCTCATCGGCGCGGAGGGCAGCTGTACGCCCGGCTCCGCCTCATCCTCTCGCATAGGGGCTGATCGTAGTTTGTGCATGCCCGCTTATCGGGGATGTCCAAGTACAGTGGCTCATCGAGGAGGGGCCGAACATGAAGCTGCGGCTTGCGCGACACTCGATGGGCGATGCCGTGGTGGTGGCCGTCGAGGGTGAACTCGATCTGTTCACCGCGCCCTTCCTGCGCGACGAGGTGCGCGACGCCATCAAGCAGGACAGCGCGCGGCTGGTGCTCGACCTGCAGCAGCTGTCGTTCATGGACTCCAGCGGGCTGTCGGTGCTGATCGAGGCGTGGCGGTTGGCAACCGGCGAGGGCGGCGGCGTGTCCCTGGCCGCCCCGCAGGCGCCCGTGGCCCGCATCCTGCGTACCACCGGCCTTGACCGGCGGATCAAGGTCTACTCCGACGTCGACAGCGCCGTCGGCGGCATGTGACCGCGAATTAACCCACCCCGAGTAGAACTTCATTCGGTTGTCGGGTTAGGGTCCGGGATATGGACGTCAACGGATCTGCAGCAATCATCTCCGGCGGTGCCAGCGGCCTCGGTGAGGCCACCGCCCGCGAGCTGGCCGCCCACGGCGCGACCGTGGTCATCGCCGACCTCAACGAGGAGCGCGGCAAGGCCATCGCCGACGAGCTCGGCGGAGTCTTCGTCAAGACCGACGTGTCGGACGAGGAGCAGGTGCAGGCGGCGGTGGACGCCGCCGTGGCGACCGGCAAGCCGGTCCGTGTGATCGTGAACAGCGCCGGAATCGGCTGGGCCGAGCGGACTGTCAACCGCGACGGCGCGCCGCACAGCCTCGGCAGCTACCGCAAGGTCATCGAGGTGAACCTGATCGGCACGTTCAACCTCATGCGCATCGGCGCGGCCGCCATCGCCAAGACCGAGCCCGCCTCCGAGGACGGTCACCGCGGTGTCGTCATCAACACCGCCTCCGTGGCGGCGCTGGAGGGCCAGACGGGTCAGCTCGCCTACTCCGCCTCCAAGGGCGGCATCGTGGGCATGACGGTTCCGGCCGCGCGCGACCTGGCGGCGATCGGCGTACGCGTGAACACGGTCTGCCCCGGCATCATCGACACCCCGATCTACGGCTTCTCGCCGAACTCCGAGGAGTTCAAGGCCAAGCTGGTGGCTCCGGTGGTCTTCCCGAAGCGCATGGGCCGTCCCGACGAGTTCGCCCACCTGGTCCGCTCGCTGATCGAGAACGACTACATGAACGCCGAAGTCGTCCGCTTCGACGGCGGCATCCGCTTCCAGCCCAAGTGAGGTCGCGTGTCTGACTCTGAGGTTCTCGTCGAGGAATCCGGCAACGTCGCCGTCATCACGATCAACCGGCCGCGGTCCCGCAACGCCGTCAACGGCGCGGTGGCCCGCGGCATCGCCGCGGCGCTGGACGAGCTCGACGCCCGCTCCGACATCTCGGCCTACGTCCTGACCGGGGCGGGCGGCACCTTCTGCGCAGGAATGGACCTCAAGGGCTTCCTGTCCGGCGACTTCCCGGTGGTCGAGGGCCGCGGCTTCGGCGGCCTGGCCGAGGCGCCGCCGAAGAAGCCGCTGGTCGCCGCCGTCGAGGGGTACGCGCTGGCCGGCGGGTTCGAGCTGGCGCTGTCCTGCGACGTGATCGTCGCCTCCGAGGAGGCCAAGTTCGGCCTGCCCGAGCCCAAGCGCGGCTTGGTGGCCGGCGCCGGCGGCGTCATGCGGCTGCCCCGCCGCATCCCCTACCACGTGGCCATGGAGATCGCCCTGACCGGCGACCACTACCCGGCCGCCCGCCTGTACGAGCTGGGTCTGGTCAACCGGATCACCCCGGCGGGCGGCGCCCTTGAGACGGCGCTGGAACTGGCCGGGAAGATCGCCGCGAACGCCCCGCTGGCACTGGCGGCCACCAAGAAGGTGATCATCGAGTCGCAGGACTGGTCCCTGGAGGAGATGTTCACCAGGCAGGGCGCGATCGTCGGGCCGGTGTTCGGCTCGAAGGACGCGATGGAGGGCGCCGCGGCCTTCGCCGAGAAGCGCGCCCCGAGCTGGAAGGGCGAATAGAACAGAGGGCCCTCTCCGTTGAGAAGAGGGCCCTCTACGCATGTGTGGCGATTCCTGCGTACGGTAAAAGAGAAGTCAGTCGACCCCGCAGGAGCGCGCATGAACGGCCAGCCCGAAGGACGGTCCCGCTTCCGTGGCATGCTCGCCGAAGCCGCGGGCGCCGTGATCTTGCTTGTCGTGGCGGTCGCCGCCATGTGGGCCATCGAAGTCGCGGACTACGTCCTGCCGGCCAACCTCGACGACTACGGCATCGCCGGCTGGCAGCCCTCGGGCCTGGTCGGGATCCTGTTCGCGCCGTTCCTGCACGTCGGCTTCGGCCATCTGATGGCCAACTCGCTGCCGTTGCTCATCCTGGGCTTCCTGGCGGCGGTGCGCGGTCTCGGCCGGTTCGTGGCGGCCAGCCTGCTGATCATCATCATCGGCGGTCTCGGCACCTGGCTGACCACCCCGATCGGGACCGTCGCGGTGGGCGCCAGCGGCCTCATCTTCGGCTACTTCGGCTATGTGGTGGCCCGCGGGATCTTCGACCGCAGTGTTCTCGACATCGTCATCGCGGTGGGCGTGGCGATCGCCTATTACTCGATGCTGCTCGGCGTGCTGCCGAACCAGCCCGGCATTTCCTGGCAGGGCCACCTGTTCGGGCTCATCGCCGGCGTGGTGTCGGCGTGGGTGCTGCGCCGGCGCCGCAACACCCTCACCGCCTACTAGTGCACCAGGTCCCTGGTCCGCTCGGCGGGCGAGTGGGACAGCAGCCGGTCGATCCACGCCAGCCCGATCGCGGAGGCCACGAAGGCCAGGTGGATGAACGTCTGCCACATGATCTTGTTGTCGGGGATCCAGCGCGCCTGGATGAACGTCTGCAGCAGGTGCACCGACGAGATGCCGATGATCGCGGTGCCCAGCTTGACCTTGAGCACGTTGGCGTTGACGTGGGAGAGCCACTCGGGCTCGTCGGGGTGCCCGTTGAGGTTGATCCGTGAGACGAACGTCTCGTAGCCGCCGACGATGACCATGATGAGCAGGTTGGAGATCATCACGACGTCGATCAGCGCGAGCACGGAGAGCATGACGATGACCTCCATGCTCGGCGGCTCGCCCTCGGTCAGCTTGGCGAAGCTCGCCGCGACCGGCGAATGGCCGGAGTCACCGGTGGCGACCGTCTGGATCAGGTGCCACAACTCGACCAGGAACTGCCAGACGTAGACGCCCTGCGCCACGATCAGCCCCAGGTAGAGCGGCAGCTGAAGCCAGCGGCTGGCGAACATCAGGTACCCCAGGCCCAACGGCCGTCTGGGATGGGACGTCACTCCGGTCAACCCCCGTCACGTGCGTGCGTTCTCGCACAACTTTACGGAATCTCGACATCACTGGTCGCCGCGGGGGTTTTCCGGCAAGAATGTTTCCTGTGGCAACCCTGGGATCCCTGGAACGCGCGATCATGGACGTGTTGTGGGACGCCCGTAAACCGCTGCTCGTCAGGGAAGTCCTGGCCAGGTTGAACAAGGACAGGGCGCTGGCCTACACCACGGTTCAGACCGTGGCCGAGCGGTTGCTGAAGAAAGGGCTGCTGGTGCGCACGCCGTACCGTAACGCCTTCAGGTACGCGGCGGTGCACAGCAGGGACGAGCACGTCACCAGGCTGATGCTCGAAGCCCTGTCGGCCAGCACCGACAGGCTGCCGGTGCTGGCGCGCTTCGCGCAGAGCGTCGAGGACGCCGACGCGCTCGCCCTGCTGGAGGAACTGGCCAGGCGGACGGGTCAGAGGCGCTCGACCACGTAGTCGACGCAGGTCGTGAGCGCCTCGATGTCGGCCGGGTCGATGGCGGGGAACATCGCCACGCGCAGCTGGTTGCGACCGAGCTTGCGGTAGGGCTCGGTGTCGACGATGCCGTTGGCGCGCAGCGTCTTGGCGACCGCGGCGGCGTCGACGTCGTCGCTGAAGTCGATGGTGCCGACGACCTGCGAGCGGAACTCCGGCGCGGCGAACGGCGTCGCGAACGAGGACTTCTCGGCCCACGTGTAGAGGCGCTGGGACGAGTCGGCGGTGCGGGCGGTGGTCCAGGCCAGGCCGCCGTTGGCGTTCATCCACTCGATCTGGTCGGCCAGCAGGAACAGCGTGGCCACCGACGGGGTGTTGTAGGTCTGGTCCTTCGCCGAGTTGTCGACGGCGACCGGCAGGCTGAAGAACTCGGGCACGTAGCGGCCGGAGGCGGCGATCTCCTCGACGCGGGCCAGCGCGCGCGGCGACATGATCGCGATCCACAGGCCGCCGTCGGAGGCGAAGCTCTTCTGCGGGGCGAAGTAGTAGACGTCGGTCTCGGCGATGTCGACGGGCAGCCCGCCGGCGCCGGAAGTGGCGTCGACCAGCACCAGCGAGTCGTCGGAGCCGACCCGCCCGATCGGCATCGCGACGCCGGTCGAGGTCTCGTTGTGCGTCAGGGCGTAGACGTCGACGCCCTCTTCGAGCACGGCCTCCGGGTGGGTGCCGACCTCGGACTTGATGATCGTCGGGTCGCCGAGCCAGGGCGCCTTGCTGACGACGGCGCCGAACTTGGAGGAGAACTCGCCGAACGACAGGTGCTGCGACCTCCCGCGCACCAGCCCGAAGGCGGCGATGTCCCAGAACGCGGTGGTGCCGCCGTTGCCCAGCACGACCTGGTAGCCCTCGGGCAGCGAGAACAGGTCCGCGAGGCCGGAGCGCACGCGGCCGACCAGGCTCTTGACCGGCTTCTGGCGGTGGGAGGTCCCCATGACGCTCGCCCCGGCGGAGGCGAGCGCGGCCAGCTGCTCGGGACGAACCTTCGAGGGCCCGCAGCCGAAACGGCCGTCGGCGGGCTTGATGTCAGCGGGAATCACGATGTCAGCCACCTGCATAAGCGTACTGAGCCGTGACGGATGGCTTGGCCCGGGTCCGGGATTTGAGACATGATGTGGGCCTTGCGATCGATGGGGCAGCGACGTGGCCGATCCGCGGAACGTGATTGCGGGGATCATTCGACGGCCGGCGTTCTGGCGGGCCAACCCACCCGTCCCGGTGGTGCTGGTGTCCGGCGAGGACGCCTTCGAGGCGGCGACGTGGCTCGCGCGGCCGTACGAGCGTGGCGCAAGGCCGTCCGGCTGAGCGTGCCCCGGCTGCGGGTCAACGCGCTGACTCCGGCCCCGGCGCCACGCCGTACACGGCGAAGAGATGGCCGAGCCAGGCCCGTGCGGTGGGCTACTGGCTCGCGGTCGGGCTGCTGCTGGTGCTTCCCGCGGTCTGGGTCGTCTGGACGCAGCAGGAGCGCGACGCGCGCTGCGGCGGGCCGGCCTGGGTGGAACGGCGGGGCGCGGAATGCGTGGGGATCGTCAACGCCGAGGCGGCCACGCCGGAGACCATGTTCGGCGGCGAGATGGCGAGCCTGATCAAGAAGATCGACGCCAACAACGGGTACGCCGTCAGCTCGGGCAGGTATGTCAGCATCGTGTTGTTCGGCGAGTTCTCGATCAGGATGTCGGCGGACGGCGGTTAGGCGGCCACGAAGGACGCTCTGTGCAGGGGGCTGCCGGACGACGCTCCGGCGGGCGTGAAAGCGCCGTGACCTGACGTACGGCTGCCACACGCCATGGCAGCCGTACGAAGCAGGCTTCAGATGAGGCCGGCGACCTCGGAGGCTCCGGGCACGTCGCTCAGGGGGCGGGTGGCCGGGCCGGTGTAGTTCGCGCTGGGGCGGACGAGCCTGCCCGTGCGCTTCTGCTCCAGGATGTGCGCGGCCCAACCGGCCGTGCGGGCGCAGGTGAACATGGAGGTGAACATGTGCGAGGGCACCTCGGCGAAGTCGAGGACGACGGCGGCCCAGTACTCCACGTTGGTGGCCAGCACCCGGTCGGGCTTGCGGGCGTGCAGTTCTTCGAGCGCCGCCGTCTCCAGCGCCTGCGCGACCTCGTAGCGGGGCGCGTCGAGCTCCTTGGCGGTACGGCGCAGCACACGCGCACGCGGGTCCTCGGCGCGGTAGACGCGGTGACCGAAGCCCATGAGGCGGTTGCCCTTGTCCAGCTCGCTCTGGACGTACTTCTTGGCGTCGCCGAGCTGCTCGACGCCTTCGATCATGTGCAGCACGCGGGCGGGGGCGCCACCGTGCAGGGGACCGGACATGGCGCCCACGGCGCCGGAGAGAGCGGCCGCCACGTCGGCGCCCGTGGAGGCGATGACGCGGGCGGTGAACGTGGAGGCGTTCATGCCGTGCTCGGCGGCGGAGGTCCAGTAGGCGTCGATGGCCTTGACGTGCTTGGGATCAGGTTCGCCGCGCCAGCGGACCATGAACCGTTCGACGATGGTCTTGGCCTCGTCGACGCGGCTCTGCGGCACCATCGGCAGGCCGAGGCCACGCGCCGACTGCGCCACGAAGGAGAGGGCCATGACGGAGGCGCGGGCGAGGTCGTCGCGTGCCTGGTCGTCATCGATGTCGAGCAGCGCCTTGAAGCCATAGGCGGGAGCCAGCATGGCCAGGGCGCTCTGTACGTCTACGCGGATGTCACCGGAGTGAACGGGGATCGGGTACGGCTCCGCCGGGGGCAGACCCGGCTGGAACTTGTTGTCGACCAGCAGGCCCCAAACGTGCCCGAACGGGACACGGCCGACCAGCTCCTCGATGTCGACGCCCCGGTATCGAAGGGCGCCCCCCTCTTTGTCCGGTTCCGCGATCTCGGTCTCGAAAGCTACTACGCCTTCGAGGCCGGGTTTGAAGTCGGACATTCTCGGCCGCCTCCCTTTCTTGATGTCGAGATACCGGCGCGTCAATTTAACCCCCTGCCGTCCAGTGCTTCGTCTTCGGGCACGCCGAAACGCAATCACCGCTGGTGGGGGCGGTTGTGTGGGATCGCCACCAAGCGCGCAAGAATACCGTCTCGTGGATGCCACCTCGCTGTCAGGGCTGCGCCGCTCGTACGAAGGCGAGCCCCTGCTGGAAGCCAACGTCGCCGCCGACCCCATCGCCCAGTTCACCGTCTGGTTCCAGGAGGCGCTCGACGCCGGCCTGCCCGAGCCCAACGCCATGGTCGTCGCCACCGCCTCCGCCGGCGGGCGGCCCAGTGCCCGAACGGTCCTGCTCAAGGGCTACGACGAGGACGGTTTCGTCTTCTTCACCAACTACGAGTCCCGCAAGGGCCGCGACCTGGCCGAGAACCCGCGCGCGTCGCTGCTGTTCCCCTGGCACCCGATCCGCCGCCAGGTGCGCGTCGAGGGCTCCGTCGTACGGCTGTCGCACGAGCGCTCGGCCGAATACTTCAACTCCCGCCCGTACGGCTCCCGCATAGGCGCCTGGGCCTCCAGGCAGTCGGCCGTGGTCCGATCCAGGGAGGACCTGGACCGGCGTTACGAGGAACTGGCCGCCCGCTGGCCGGAGGATCCGCCGGTGCCGGACTTCTGGGGCGGCTACCTGGTGGTGCCCGGCGAGATGGAGTTCTGGCAGGGCCGGCTGGACCGGCTGCACGACCGGCTCCGGTACCGGCGCGCGCACCCCGGCTGGGAGCTGGAGAGACTTGCCCCTTAATGTGCCTTAGGTGGCAATCGGGGATTTGATCAAAAGGTACCTTGTCGATACCCGGCCACTGCAGGTCCCCGCCTACCGGCGGCTTTGGATCGGCCAGACCGTCTCCCACGTCGGTCTGGGCGTGACCGTGGTGGCCGCCAGTCAGCAGGTGTGGGTGCTCACCCACTCCTCCCTGTGGGTCGGCTTCCTCAGCCTGGCCAACCTCATCCCGCTCGTCGTCTTCGGTCTGTGGGGCGGCGCCGTCGCCGACGCCATGGACCGGCGCAAGCTGCTGCTGATCGGCTCGCTCATCGCCTGGGCGAGCACCCTGCTCATCCTCCTGCAGGCTCTGCTGGACCTGCGCAACGTCTACCTGCTCCTGGGTCTGATGGCGGTCAACGCGACGGGGTTCGCCATCACCTCGCCCACCAGGGGCGCCATCATTCCGAGGATCCTGCCACCGGAGCGCGTACCGGCGGCCAACGCCCTGCAGTCGCTCGTCTTCAGCGTGGGCGCGGTCGCCGGCCCGATGCTCGCCGGGGTGGTGATGGCCGCCTCCGGGTTCGCGGCCGCGTACGCGATCGACGCCGTGTTGTTCAGCGCCGGGCTCTACGCCGCGATCAAGTTGCCGCCGCTGCCGCCCGTCGGCGAGGTCACCCGGCCGGGCGCGCGGGCCGTCCTGGACGGGCTGCGCTACATCCTGGTCACGCCGGTGCTGCTCATGTCGTTCGTCGTGGACATCATCGCGATGGTGTTCGCGCTGCCCAGGGCGCTGTTCCCCGAGCTGGCCGCCACCCGGTTCGGCGGCTCGGAACTGGCGCTCGGCTGGCTCAACGCGGCCATGGCGCTCGGGTCGTTCGCGGGCGCGCTGTTCTCCGGCTGGGTCGGCCGGGTCAGCAGGCAGGGGCTCGCGCTCGTCCTCGTCATCGCCCTCTGGGGCCTGTCGGTCGCGGCCGCCGGGCTGGCGCAGTCGCTCTGGCTGGTGGTGGGGTTCCTGGCGCTGGGCGGGGCGGCCGACGTGGTGTCGTCGGTGTGGCGGCAGTCGATCCTGCAGCTCTACGCGCCCGACGAGATGCGCGGCAGGCTGCAGGGCGTCTTCATGGTGGTGGTCGCCGGCGGGCCGCGGCTGGGGGACGTGCGCGCCGGGGCCACCGCGACGGTGTTCGGGCTGGCCGGGGCCTGGGTGGGCGGCGGTCTCGCGTGCGCGGTGGCGGTGTTGCTGGTGGGGCTGGCCGTACCGGGATTCAGGAACTACCGCTCGCAACAGCGGTGATCGGGAAGGAACCGGGCCGCACTATTGTTCCCGTCCTTTGCCATCGTCGGTCGATCTCCCAATAGGGTTCCCTTTGACCTCTGTGCCCGCCGCGGACGGGCTCAGTCCCCGCCGGACCGGCGTAGCATCAAGATGGGAGGAGCCTTGACCGCACACGGCCTGATCGACACCACGGAGATGTATCTCCGCACGATCTACGAACTCGAAGAGGAGGGCATCGTCCCTCTTCGCGCCCGCATCGCCGAGCGGCTCCAGCAGAGCGGCCCGACAGTGAGCCAGACCGTCGCCCGTATGGAACGTGACGGCCTGGTGAAAGTCGAGGGCGATCGCCACCTCGCGATGACCGACCTCGGCCGCACGCTGGCCACGCGCGTCATGCGCAAGCACCGCCTCGCCGAGTGTCTGCTGACTCAGGTCATCGGGCTGCCGTGGGAGGAGGTGCACATCGAGGCCTGCCGCTGGGAACACGTCATGTCGGAATCGGTGGAGAGCCGCCTGGTCACGCTGCTCGACAACCCCACGGTCTGCCCGCACGGCAACCCCATCCCCGGGCTGGCCGAGCTTGGCGCGCACGAAGCGGATGAAGCAGCAGATAAGCCCCTGGAGGCCATGGCCGATCTTGCCGGACCCCGCGATATGGCGGTTGTCGTGCGGCGAATTAGCGAACAAGTGCAAAGCGATCCCGCTGTGATGCTTAAACTCAAGCAAGTTGGGATACAACCCGGACGCGAGGTGACGCTCGCGGCGAGCGACGACGGTGTGCGGGTGACAGGTGACGGAGACGCGAACGGAACTCCCGCGGAACTTCCGCGTGAGGTTGCCGCGCACGTTTTCGTCTCCAGGCGCTGACGCGCGAGCTTCTGCTTGGTTGAATCCCTCAAGGGAGAACCCTCCACTCCCCCCGGCCATGACTGTTGCAGGAGCGCCCGTGGTTCGCTTTTCGCATAAGCCTCCCCGAGGAGTGGTCTCCGGATGAAGCGATGGGGGGATCTGTCACCGGACGCGGCTGATCATTTGGCAGCCGGGTCGGTGCTGGATCACGCGGAGATGGCCGTCGTCGTGACGGACAGGTTCAGCAACCTGCTCTACTGGAACCCCTTCGCGGAGAAGCTGTTCGGCCGCCCCGGCAAGTCGTCGAGCAGGGAGACGTCCGTCCTGTCCCTCGGGATCATGGAGAAGGACCACCCGCTCGCGATCGAGCTGGCCAAGCACGTGCTCAAGGGCGGCGTGTGGGAGGGCACCTTCGACGTACGGCGCGGCGACGGCACCATCATCTACGTCCGGGCGCAGGCGGTGCCGCTGCGCCACCCGTCCGGCTCGGTGACCGGCATCGTCATCACCGCCCGCGAGGCCCTGCGCAGCAACGAGCGCGAGAAGGACCGCTTCGGCCTGCTGGAGCGCATCGGCGAACGGCTGGCCGGCTCCCTCTACGTCGAGGAGACGCTGAAGCGGGTCGCCGAGATGCTGGTCCCGCAGTTCGCCGACCACTGCTTCATCGAGCTGATGGAGGGCGAGCGCCTGGTGCGCCGCGTCTCCCAGCACGTGCAGGGCTGGACGCCGCCGCCGGGCACGTGGAAGCCGGTGGGCGCGGAGATCCGCTACCCCTCCGGCCACTACGCCGACACCGCGATGCGCCGCCAGGAGACGATCCTGGTCGAGGACTTCGCGTCCAGCAGCTTCCCGGCCCCCCACGAGGGCAGCGCCCAGCTGTGCGGCGAGGTCGGCATGACCTCGGCCATCGTCGCCCCGCTGTGCGTGCGCGGGGAGACGCTCGGCCTGATGTACCTCGGGCTGTCCAACCTCACCGACCGCCGCAGCCCCCACTACGACGCCTTCGACCGCGACTTCGTCGGGGCCATCGCCACCCGCGTCGCGCTCGCGATCGACAACGCGCTGCTGTTCGAGGAGGAGCGGCACACCGCCGAGTCCTTCCAGAAGCACCTGCTGCCGCGCGCGCTGCCGCAGCTCGACGGCCTGGAGATCGCCGTCCGCTACTACCCGGCGGCCCCGCTCGCCTCCCACGGCCAGGGCATCCAGACCCAGGTGGGCGGCGACTGGTACGACGTGATCCCGCTGTCGGCGGGCCGGGTCGGCATCGTCATCGGCGACGTCGAGGGCCGTGGCGCCAAGGCCGCGGCCATCATGGGCCAGTTGCGCGCCGCGCTGCGCGCCTTCGCCCAGGACGACAAGTCGCCCGCCGACATCCTGGCCAGGCTCGACGAGTGGACCCGCATCATCGCCACCCCCGAGCAGGACGACAACGGCACCGAGGTGAGCATCCCGCCGATCGTCACCTGCCAGTACCTCGTCTACGACGCGTGGTCGCGCCAGCTGTCCTTCGCCAACGCCGGCCACGCGCCGCCGTTGCTGCTGGTCGACGGCCAGTGCCTGGAGATGGACATCGAGGAGGTCGGCCAGCCACTCGGGGTGCGGGCCAAGAACCTGCACGCCGACCTGGTCTACAAGGAGGAGACCCGCACGCTGCCGCCCGGCGCCGCGCTGCTGCTCTACACCGACGGGCTGGTCGATCGCCGCCCCGCCCGCGACGGCCGCGTCCCCACCGACGAGGAGACGCTGGGGATCCTCTGCGAGAAGCTGGCCAAGGCCACCGGCGACGACGTCGAGCGTGTCGCCGACGCCGCCACGGTCGCGGTGCCGGGCGAGATCGACGACGACATGGCGATCCTGGTGCTGCGCTCCAGCGACATCGACCTGGACGTCGAGGAACGCACGTTCCCCGCCCAGCCGATCATGGTCGGCGAAGCCCGGCGGATGGCCGCCGAGGCCTTCACCGGCTGGAACGTGCCCGAAGAGCGCGCTGAGCTGGCCTGCCTGCTGGTCTCGGAAGTCGTCACGAACGTGGTGCTGCACGCGGCCACGGCGAGCGTGCCGCGCCGGGAACTGGTGGTCGAGGGGCCGCCGCTGCCGTTCGAGGAGTCCTGGGACGTACCGTTCGAGGACGAGATCATGGGCGACAAGGAGTTCACGCTCCGGCTGCGCAGGGGCGAGGAGTCGGTCTGGGTCGAGGTGTTCGACCAGGACCTGCGCCTGCCGCGCATCCGCAGCGCGGGCGAGAACGACGAGGGCGGGCGCGGCCTCTACCTGGTCGACCAGCTCGCCAAGCGGTGGGGTTCGCGCCCGACCAGGGAAGGCAAAGCGGTCTGGTTCGAGATTCCCACGCGCAGCCGCTGAGTGGTTGACTCGTCGGTATGGAGCTGGCCTTCGAACGCCGTGGCACGGGCGCGCCGCTGATCCTCATCCACGGCATCGGGCACCACTGGCAGGCCTGGTTGCCGGTGCTCGACCGGCTCGCCGCCGCTCGCGACGTGATCGCGGTCGATCTGCCCGGCTTCGGGGTCTCGCCGGGGTTGCCGGACGGCACGCCGTACACCGCGGAATCACTCGCGGACGCCGTGGAGTCCTTCTGCGCGCTGATGGGGGTGCGCGAGCCGCACGTCGCGGGCAACTCGCTCGGGGGCTACATCGCGCTGGAGCTGGCTTCCCGCGGAGTCGTCCGTACGGCTGCCGCCCTCTCGCCGGCCGGCTTCTGGTCGCGCTCGGAGCTGGTGTGGTGCCAGACGGCGCTGCGCGGGCTGCGTTCGACGGCCCGGTCGCTGCCGTATGAGCAGGCGGCCAGGGCGGCGGAGAACCCGCTCGGCCGGGCGATGTCGGCGGGCCTGCTGGTCGCCCACCCGTCGCGACTGACGCCGACCGCGTTGATGGCGGCCACACAGGCGCTGGCCGGGGCGGCCGGGTTCGACGAGACGCTGGAGTCGTTCACCAACCTCATGCCGCCCGCCCCGCCCAAGTCGCCGATCACGATCGCGTGGGGCGAGCACGACCGGCTGCTCCCGCGCAGGCAGGCGGTGCGCGCGGCCAAGTGGTCGGGGCAGCGGGTGAAGCTGCTCAAGGGCTGCGGGCACCTGCCGATGAGCGACGATCCCGGCCTGGTGGCCCGTGTCATCCTCGAGTCCTGCTGAATCGAGCGCGCTTTCCTGACTGGGCTCGTAAACTGTGAGTGATCACTCGGGGACGCACGCCTGACGAGCCGGCAGGACGTGATGGCGCACTTCGTGGACGATTCCTGGCGACACCTGGTCATGGACGACTGCCTGCTGCGCGAAGGCGGGCAGGAGCTGCCGATCGTGGTGCTGCTCGGCCCGCCGGGCACGGGCAAGGGCGCGCTGGCCTCGGACGTCCGCGACAGCGTGGCGGTGGAGCCCGCGTCACCGGGTGTCCGGGTGAGCCTGCGTGATCAGGACGACGAGCTTCTGCCGGTGTCGCGGATCGTCGCGCGCGTGGCCCACGGGCTGATGCGGAGCTCCCGTGTGAAGCTGCCCAGGGTCGTGTTCACCCTGCACGTGCTGGCGTTGCGGCCGGGTGAGCGCCCGGACCACGAGGTGGAGGGGGAGCTCGACCGGCTGGTCGACGGCACGGCGCCCAATCCGCCGGAGTTCCTGGACCCGCTGCGCGAGCTGCTCGGGCTGGTCCCGCGGGTCGGGCCGTTTCTGGCTGTGGGCGTGTCGTTGCTCCGGCTGACGCTGGTACGCGAGCGGATCGCGGTCAGGCAGCTCAACCGCAAGGGCAGGACGTGGCTGACCGCGCAGCTTCCCGAGGGCAACCTGGTGACCCTGGCCAGACAGCATCAGCGCGGGGGCGCCGACCTGACGGGTGCGCCCGCGATGGTCCTGTGCCAGGCGCTCCTCGCCGACCTGCGTGAGGAGTACGCCAAGCCGGGGCGGCATCCGCGCAACTGCCTGCTGGTGCTGGAGGGCGCCGAGACCGTGGGCGGCCGGGCCTTCCTCAAGGCGCTCAGGTCGGCCAAGGGCGACGACCCTCTGGTGGTCGTGGCGACCGCGCGATCCTGGGTGCCGGTGGGCGGGACGTGGGCGCGGCCCGGCCTGGGCGCGGCCGGCAGGCCGCAACCGCCCACGCTGCCCGAGGCCGGCCACTCCGGCTGGCTCGCCCACCGGGCCGAAGGCGAGGACCGGTGGTGGTATCCGGTGCTGATGCCGCCGCTGCCCACAGTGGAGAGCGGGCGGCGCTACGCCGACGCGATCGACCGGCTCACCGGCGGGCACCGGCAGACCGCCCTGGAACTGCTCGACTGGGCCGGATCGGCGCCCGACGACGACGCGTTCCGCTCGATCCTCCACCAGAAGGAGGCGCTGCGCTGGCCGGGGTGGCTGCACCTGCCTGACCGCGAGCAGTTGTCCGGCTGGGCGGCGGCGCGGCACGTGGAGGACGCCGAGAACGCGCTCAGCGCCCGGCCGAACCTGCGCGACCGGCTGGCCGACGCCCTCTGGCTGACGCACGACGGCGAGCTGGGCACGGTCATCCACCCCTGGTTGAGGCGGTTGCTGCTGCACAGGCTCAGCCAGGAGCAGTGGGATCGGACGCACGAGCTGCTGGAGTCCTTCTGCCGCGACCGGGAGGCCGAAGGCCGCGACGGGCAGACCAAGGGCCGCGACGGGCAGGCCGAAGGTCGCGGCAGGGAGGCCGACGGCTTCTACCACGCCCTGGCCCGCGTACGGCCCGGCGACGCCGGCGGGCATCTGGCCCGCGTGACCGCCTGGCTGGACGGCCGGTTCGACGAGCTCGACGCGCGGGGCGCGCTGCCGGAGTGGATCGCCCAGTTCAACCTGGTGACCACGGCTCCGAGCCGGCTGCCGCTTGAGCGGGATCTGGAGGACCTGTACGACGCGCTGGTGACCGGCTCGGCGAAGGGGCCCGACGACTGGAGGGCGAGGATCAGGACGCTGGTCGTGGACCGCTGGTTCTGGAACGACCCTCTCCTCGACCCGTCCGGACGGCGGCGCGCGGACATCGCGTACGGCCTGATGGAGCTGCGCGATCGCTCGAAGGCGAGCAAGTCCGTGCTGAAGCGGGAGGCGGACCGGTATGTCACGTCCTGATCGATCGCGGGTCCTGAAGTCCTTCACCCGTGCGCGGCGCCGGCGGCGGATCGTGCTGGCGGCCTCGATCGCGGCGCTGGCGCTGGTGGCGGGCGTGGTGGTGAGCATCGTGGTGCGGACCGCGCCGCTGACCGACGATCCCGGCGCCTTCGGCGAGGACCTGACCGAGGTGATGGAGCGCATCCGGCTGGAGAACGCCGAGGTCGAGAAGAAGCATCCTGACGCGCACGTCACGATCGTCGCGCTGCTGCCCATGTCGGGGGAGGTGCCGGAGATCTCGATGTCGCGCCAGACGATCCGGCACGGGTTGCAGGGCATCCATCTGGCCCAGCTCTGGCGTAACCGGCTGGAGCAGTCGCCCCCGTACGTCAAGGTGCTGGTGGGGAGCAACGGGCCGGACGACTGGGAGGCGACCTTCGCCGACCTCGAACGGCGGGCGGCGGGCGAGCGCGTCGTGGCCGTGACCGGGCTGGGCGCGAGCACGGAGAGCACGCGCAAGTCGGTCGCCGACCTGAGCGAGCGGTACTACGGAATGTCCGCGGCGGTGATCACCTCCGACGAGTTCGGGCCGTTCAAGGGCCTGGCCAGGGTCGCGCCGCTCAACGGCGACCAGGCCAAGGCGGTGCTACGGCTGGCCAGGCACACCAACCCGGTTCTGAAGGCGATCGTGGTCAAGGACAGGAACCGGGGTGACAGCTACACCAAGACGCTCGGCGACCACTTCACCCGGGAACTGGAGGACAAGGAGCTGGAGGAGACGCTCACGTTCGACGCGGGGGCCGGCTCGCCGGGAACGGTGCTGGGGCTCAACGCGGAGCGCGTCTGCACCTCGGAGGCCAACACGGTCCTGTACGCGGGCCGCGCGGACCACCTGCCGGCGCTGATGGCCGGGCTGAGCAGGCACGCGAGGTGCGCCGACCGCGGCATCACGGTGATCAGCGGCGACGACGTGGCGGAGCTGACCGGGCCGGTCAAGCAGCCGATGTGGGGCGATCAGGCGATCCGGCTCTTCTACACCGCGCTGGCGCACTCCCAGGGGGTCACGCAGCCGGGCGGGCCGGTCATCGACGACATGAAGAAGCGCTTCGGTGACGAGAGCCCGACCGCCTACCGCGCCCTGTACCCCAAGGAGTCGCTGGACGACGGCATGGCCATCGTGCACCACGACGCCATGTACCTGGCGATCAGGGCGGTGGAGAAGTTCGCCGGGGAGCTGCCGACCGCGCGGGACATCGCCAGCGTGCTGACCAGCGGCACGCTGACACTGGCCGGCGCCAGCGGGCCGTTCACGATCGGCGACGGCGGCGACCCGGTGGGCAAGAACATCCCCGTGCTGCAGCTCGGGCCGGACGGGAGCGCGACGTTCTACCGCTGGGCCGACCCGGCTAGCGCATCGTCTGTCCCCAGACCAGGAGCATGACGATGATGAAGACCAGCATGACGCCGACGTAGCCGACGGGGCCCAGCCGTAAGGACCGCCGGACACGGTTGAGACCCCAGGCGAACAGCAACGCCAGGAAAACCAGGAGGATCAGGCCGCCGTCCATAGGGCCAGTATGGCCAACTTTTCCGCTTAAAAGCCGAAAGAGCGGCCGATGATCTCCTTCATGATTTCGGTGGTTCCGCCGTAGATCGTCTGCACGCGGCTGTCCAGCCACGCCTTGGCCACCGGGTACTCCATCATGTAGCCGTAACCGCCGTGCAACTGCAGGCAGCGGTCGATGACCTTGTTCTGCAGCTCGGTCGTCCACCACTTGGCCTTGGCCGCGTCGACGACCGAGAGCTCCTTCTTGTTGAGCGCCAGGACGCACTTGTCCACGTAGTGGCGGGCGATCTCGACCTCGGTGGCCAGCTCGGCCAGCACGAACCGGGTGTTCTGGAACTTGCCGATGTTGCGGCCGAACGCCTGGCGGTTCTTGCAGTACTCGATCGTCATCTCCAGTACGGCTTCCGCCGCCCCCACCGCCACCACCGCGATCGACAGGCGCTCCTGCGGCAGGTTGTTCATCAGCTGGAAGAAGCCCTCGCCCTCGTTCGGGCCGAGCCGGTTGGACACCGGCACCCGGACGTTGTCGAAGAACAGCTCGGCGGTGTCCTGCGCCTTGAGCCCGACCTTCTCCAGGTTGCGGCCCCGGCTGAAGCCGTCCATGCCGCGTTCGACGACGAGCAGCGTGGTGCCGCGCGCGCCCTCGTCGGGGTCGGTCTTGGCGACGATCACGACCAGGTCGGAGTTGATGCCGTTGGTGATGAACGTCTTCTGGCCGTTGACGACGTAGTGGTCGCCGTCGCGGATCGCGGTCGTGCGGATGCCCTGAAGGTCGCTGCCCGCGCCCGGCTCGGTCATGGCGATCGCGGTGATCAGCTCGCCGCTGACGAAGCCGGGCAGCCAGCGCTGCTTCTGCTCCTCGTCGGTCAGCTCGACCAGGTAGGGCGCCACGACGTCGTTGTGCAGGCCCCAGCCGAGGCCGGACGCGCCGGTCCTGATGATCTCCTCGGTGATGATCGCGTTGTAGCGGAAGTCGGTGATGCCGGCGCCGCCGTACTCCTCGGGGACGGCGAAGCCGAACATGCCGATCTCGCCGGCCTTCTTCCAGACCTCACGGGGGACGATGCCGTCCTTCTCCCACTGGTCGTGGTGGGGGAGGACCTCGCGGGTCATGAACTCGCGGACGGTCTCCTGGAAGAGCAGGTGCTCGTCGTCGAAGAGGTCTCGCTGCATCTGTTCGCCTCCAACTGTGATGGATGGGCAACAGAATACGATTCTGTTACTCGGAGGTATACCCGCTTTCCCCACCGTACGGGGCGGCAATGGGCCCCCGGTAGATTCATCCCCATGTTGCATGGCCGGGGGGACGAGCAGACGGCCGTCGAGCGGCTGCTGGACTCGGCCCGCGACGGCGACAGCGGGGTCCTGGTGATCCGCGGCGAGCCCGGCGCCGGCAAGTCCGCGCTCCTTCGGCACGCCGCCGAGAGGGCCGGGGACCTGCGGACCCTGCGCGGGGCCGGTGTGGAGTCCGAGGCCGAGCTGCCGTTCGCCGCGCTCCACCTGCTGCTGCGCGGCGAGCTCGGCCGTCTGGACGCGCTGCCGCAGGCCCAGGCCGAGGCCCTGCGGGGCGCGCTGGGGCTGGGCGCGCTCGCTCCCGAGAACCGCTTCCTCATCGGGCTGGCCGTGCTCAGCCTGCTCGCCGAGATCGCCGGGGACGGCTCGCTGCTCTGCGTCGTCGACGACGCGCAGTGGGTCGACCAGGCCTCGCTCGACGCGCTCGTCTTCGCCGCCCGGCGGCTCGACGCCGAGGGCATCGCGCTGATCTTCGCCACCCGGGACGCCGCCGAGCCCGCCGGGCTGCCCGAACTCGTGCTGCGCGGCGTCGACCGCGCCGCCGCCACGGCGCTCCTGCCCGCCGACCTCGCGCCCGCCGTGCGCGAGCGCATCCTCGACGAGGCCGACGGCAACCCGCTGGCCCTGCTCGAACTGCCCGCCGTCCTCACCCCCGAGCAGCGGGCCGGCCGGCTGGCCCCCTACACCAAGATCCCGGTCGCCAGCCGGGTGCGGCAGGCGTTCCTGGGGCAGATCACCGCGCTGCCGGAGGCCGCCCAGCTCATGCTGGCCGTGCTCGCCGCCGACGACACCGGCTCGCTGGGCGTGGTGTTGCGCGCCGGTGAGGAGTTCGGGGCGGGGATCGGGGACCTGGAGAGCGCGCGGCGGGCCCGGCTCGTCGAGGTAGCCGGGCAGGAGGTGAGCTTCCGTCATCCGCTGATCCGGCCCACGGCCTATCAGAATGTGCCTCTGACGACGGCGCTGGCCGTACACCGGGCTCTCGCGGGTGCGCTCGACGGGCGCGAGCACGCCGACCGGCGGGCGTGGCACCTCGCGGCCGCGACGGCCGCGCCAGACGAGGACGTGGCCGCCGAGCTGGTGCGGGTCGCCGAGCGCGCGCAGACGCGCGCGGGCTATGCCGCCGTGGCCGCCGCCTACGAGCGCGCCGCCGAGCTCACTCCCGACCCCGACCTCCGTTCGGTACGGCTGGCCGCCGCGGCCGTGGCCGCCAGCGACGGCGGCCGGTTCGAGCACGCCGACCGGCTGGCCGACCGGGCCGGCGGCATCGGCGACCCGCTCGCGCTCGCCCACCTGCTCCAGGTACGCGCGCACGTGCAGGTGCAGCAGGGGGCCTATGCCGAGGCGGCCCGGGTGATCGTCGCGGGGGCCGGGCGGATCGCGCCGCTCGATCCCGAACGGGCCGCTTACCTGTATCTGGAGGCGATCCGCTGCGCGTGGTTCGGCACTGCGGCCGAGCCGGCGCTCCGGGCGGCGGAGCTGATGCCGCCGGTGGACGTGCCGCTGGTGGGCGGGGCGCTCGGGGTGGCGGCGATGATGGGCGGGCAGGTGCCGAAGGCGGTGGCGTTCATGGAACGTCTGCTTGTCGATCCCGATATTTCCGAACTGGGGATTCCGGGGCGGCTCTTCCTCGCGCAGGTGGCGCTGGCGGCCGGACGGCCCGCGCTGGCCGACGAGGTCGCCGCGCGGGCCGTCGCCGACTGCCGGGCGCGGGGGATGGACGGCTGGCTGATCGTCGGGCTGAACGCGCGGATGCAGGCCCTGGCCTGCCTCGGGCGCTACCGGGACATGATCGAGGCGCAGGAGGACGGCACGCTGCTGGTCGGCGACCCCGCGCTGCTGGACGGGCCGCTCGCGTTCGCCCACGCGGAGCTCGGAGACGAGGAACGCGGGCGGAGCGGGAGCGGAGCCGTGGGGGCGTGGGCTCTGGGGCGGCTGGAGCTGGCGCTCGGCCGGCCGGAGGCGGCGCTGAAGGCGATGGAGCCGGTGGCTGGCGCGGCTTATGCGCCGTTCTCCCTCTTCATGTTGCCGGACCGGGTCGAGGCGGCGCTGCGAGTCCGGGACACGGCGGCGGCCGAGACGCTCGCGGGGCGGTACGCGGAGTGGGCGCAGGCCGTGGGGCTGCCGTCCGCGCTGGCCGTCGCCGCCCGGTGCGCCGCGCTGGTCGCCGACGACGAGGAGCGGTTCGCGCTGGCCGTACAGCTGCATGAGGGTGGTGAGCAGCCGCAGGAGGAGGCGCGCACGCGGCTGCTCTACGGCGAGTGGCTGCGGCGGGCGCGCCGGCGGGCCGAGGCGCGCACGCAGCTGCGGGGGGCTTTGGCGGCCTTCGACCGGCTGGAGATGAGCCTGTGGGCCGAGCGGGCGCGCGCCGAACTGCGGCTCACGGGCGACGTCCCCGCGGCGCCGCGCCGCGCCGACGATCCGCTGAGCGTCCTGACCGCCCAAGAGCGCCAGGTGGTACGGCTGGCCGCCACCGGCGCCTCGAACCGGGACATCGCCGCCCAGCTGTACCTGAGCCCCCGAACGGTCGGATACCACCTGTACAAGGCGTATCCGAAGCTGGGGATCGCCGCCAGGTCGGAGCTGGCGGCGCTGGTGGCTAAGGCCTGAGCAGGCCGTAGAGGGCGTTGATCTTGGCCTGGTCGGCGATGAGCGGGAGCTGGTCGAAGCTGAGCTGCCAATCCGTCGTGACGCCCCACCGGTCGTCGAGCCGCTCGATGATGCCGAAGCTCATCTTCTGGCCGTGCTTGGGAGTGACCGTGCCGTACCACTCCACGTATGTGGAGTTACCCGCTCTGACCGCCTGGCCGGGCTTCAGCTGGAGTTCGCCGATCTGGGCGAAGAAGGCGTTCAGGTAGGTCAGCTTGCCCTGGGCCGTCCTGAGCGCGCGGTCGTCCAGGCCCGTGCCCTTGAGCGGCGCGCCGGTGAGCGGGGCGAGGAGGGCGGCGGCGTCCTTGCGGTTCCACGCCTGGCCGCGGGCCACGAGCGCGTCCGGGCTGATGGCAGGCCTGCGGCCCGTGTCAGCCGGGCCGGAGTCGGTCACGCCGGCGAACAGGTTGCGGACGGCGGGGTCGAGCTTCGTGAACCATGTGTACCGGTCGTAATAGCGGCGGCCCTGGACCACCTTGCCGTCGTCGGCCATCAGGACGCGGTAGACGGCCGGGTAGGAGATCGCGTGGCCCTTGATCGTGACCTCGTTGGCCGCCTCGAACATCACCGCGGCGCCGTCCACGCCGATCCGCGTGCCGTGAAAGCGGAAGTCGGGGGCGAGGGTGAGCGACCCGGTGATCGCCCTTTCGATCTCCGCCAGCCCCTTGGTCGGGGGCAGTTCGGCGGCTGCCGGCTCCCAGAGGGTGGCGTCCTTATCCCAGATGTCCAGATAAAGCGGGACTCGCGTGAGGGCGTCGGGCGCCTCCTTGCCGAACGCGACCTGCCGCTTGATGAAGCTGCAGGCGTTGGGGGAGACCCAGCCGATCGCGCTGTCGCACTCGCTGGGGGCGGTCCGGGCTTGGGCCGGGGCGCTCACCAGTCCCACCGCCAGCATCGCCCCGGCCAGCATCGCCGTCTTCTTCATCGCCGTCTCCTTCTCCTCCGCCCGGCCCAAGCGGCCCTGGCGAGACCGAAATTACGGAGATCGGTGAACACGGGAATCTGTCATCGTGACGGTAGTGACACGGCTTCATCACAAGTCACGGCCACTGCCACATATGGCCGCTTTCGCGGGCGTTCCAGCCCTAAGATCTACCGTTGGTATGCCTGGGTGATCGGAGTGACCCATGAGTCGGTGGCGTAAGGCAGTGGTTGCCTCTTCGGTCGGATTAGCGGCCTCCGCGGCTTTCGTGGTCGCGCTGTCCAGCCCCAGCCAGGCGGCCACGCTCAATGTGACCTACCGCTGCGTCGGCGGCGTCGCCGGCACGCTCCCGGTCGAACTCGAGGCGGGCGTCACCCCGAAGATCAACTCTGCGGGCCAGCTGGAGGTCGGCTGGTCGCTCAAGTACCTGGGCGATCGCCGGTTCGGCTCGCCCGGCTTCTTCGCCGAAGGCTCGCTGCTCAGCCTGGAAGGCGTCGTCGACATCACCGGCGCCTGGAACGGCTCGCTGCACCCCAAGGGTGGCAAGGAACAAGAACTGCTTGTCCCCGGCACCCAGATGACGCTGCCGGAAGGACTGTCGGACGCCGGTTTCGTGCAGCGGCCCGGGAAGATCCGGGTGAAGCCGGGCGCGCTCGTGGTCAGGTTCACGCCCGCGCAGGGCGAGGTGATGGTCAACAACCACCGGCCGGCGATCGAATACACCGGCGGCTGGTCGCGCATCACCACGGAGGAAGAGTTCGGCGACCACCTCAACGACCTGCACACCACCACCGCGGTGAACGAGGTGGCGAAGCTGGCGTTCACCGGCACCCAGGTCGAGTACATCGGCCGCCGCGAGCGTGACCTCAGCCCCATCCGGATCCGCATCGACGGGCAGCCGATCACCGACCCGCTCGTCGAGCCCGGCAAAGACGTCAACGGCACCCCGATGACCGGAACCAAGGCCAAGGAGGTCCTGTGGACCTCGCCCGAGATGGCCTACAAGCCGCACACCATCGAGGTTGAGAACACCGCGGCCGGACGCGCCTACCTCGACGCCTTCAAGGTGATCACCGGCGCGCTCTCCGAGCCGCCCAAGCACCACGAGGCGACCTGCACGATCACCAGCGGTGGCGGCAGCATCGACGTCGACGCGCCGGGCACGCCCAGCAGCCCGCCCCCGACGACACCCACACCGACCGGCACGCCGACCGGTACGAACAGCCCCACCAACACCCCGACGACCACGCCGCCGAACAACAACGGCGACAACAACCAGGACCCGTGGCACGTCGGTGTGGTGCCCGGCGCGGTGAAGACGCCGACGACACGTGCCTCCGCCTCGCCGACCACGACCCGCTTCATCAAGGCCCAGGTGGTCAAGACGCCCAAGGGCGGGGTGGACACGGGTGAAGCGCCCGCGGAGGCGACGGGCGGGCCGTACGGGCTGATCGCGGGTGGTTCGGCCCTGCTGCTGGTCAGCGCGACGGGCGGCTTGCTGGTACGGCGGCGCCGCGCCGCGCACGCCGGAGGAGCGAAGTGATGAGTGAGCGGAAGAAAGCCATGAACCGGGCGCTGCCCGGACTGCTGGTCGCCGGCTCGCTGGCCGGAGTGGTCGCGGTGACCGTAGGCGTGCTGCAGCTGGCCCCGAGAGTGGAAGGCGGCCCCGGCGGTGTCCTGGCCGGAGCCGCCGGCCCCAGCCAGGCCGGGAACGGCGAGCAGCCGACCCCGATCGAGATCCAGAACGCCGGCGCCTTCATGCTGTCGCCGACCGTGGGCCCGGGCGGCAAGGACGTTCCGCTGACCCCGGCCAGGCTGGAGGCCCCGCCGCCGCTGGCCGCCGTCCCGACCGTGGCCCCCATCCCGCCGGCGAAGAAGGCGACGAAGAAGGCCAGGCCGACGCGGATCAAGATCCCCAAGATCAAGGTGAACGCCCCGATCGGCGCCGTGGCCCTCGACTCCAAGGGCGCCCTGGGCGTCCCCTCCCTGGCGAAGCCGAACCTGACCGGCTGGTACCGCGACAGCCCCATTCCCGGCGGAATCGGCCCGTCGATCATCAACGGCCACGTGAACACCCGCAAAGGCCCCGCGGTCTTCAACCGCCTCGCGGAGCTGACCAAGGGCGACCCCATCTACGTGTACCGCTCGGACGGCAAGGTGACCCGCTTCACGGTGAGCGGCATCGAGCAGGTCAGCAAGTCCACGTTCCCGACGAACCGGGTGTACGGCAACACCTCCGACGCCCAGCTCCGCCTGGTGACGTGCGGCGGCGTCTACAACAAGTCGGCCCACAGCTACGCCGACAACGTCATCGTGTATGCGACCCTGTCCAAGAAGAAGGGTTGACCAGTTCTTGGTTCCGGTTTTCAGGTTTACAGGAGATTTACAGGGTCAGTTCGTACGATCTCAACCTAACCGTGACCAATCGCTGGAATCCTGGTACGCCTGTTGAACCTGCGCTGAAACGGAGATAGACAGTGCTGACGTCCAAGGCGCGGCGCCGCCTCGCCCAGAAGACTTCCGCCTTGGGGCTGGCAAGCACCCTCCTCTTCGTCGCCGGTTCCACCTTCTTCCACTCGACCGCAGCGGCGCAGTCGAACATGACCTCGACCTGTACGGCCTCGACGACCACTGACGCCACGCTCAAGGTCCCGATCGGCACGGGCACCGGCGACAAGGGCCCCAAGTCGGTCCCCTTCACCTGCACCGCCGGCACGATCACGAACCAGTCGATCACGGTCAGCATGAGCACGGTCGCGAGCTCGGTGACGGCCGGCGGCAGCTTTGACGTCACCTTGGAGATCCCGGCGCTCACGCTGGCGACCGCGCCCACGACCGCCTCCACGGTGAACGTCGGCTGGACGCCCACCGTCACCGGGGGCACGGCCGAGACCGGGACCAAGCCGGGCGGGGCCACCACCGCGCAGTCCACGACGGTCCCGGCCAAGAGCGTGGCCTTCAAGATCACGGCAGCGACGACGGGCACGATGGTGGAGATCAAGCCGGGGTCGCTGAGCTTCACCATCGGCACCGGGGGCGGCAACGGGACCGCCGAGATCGTCGAGTACACCTGTACGGCCACGAACACCGCTGACGCCGAGTACCCGGCATATCCCGACATCAAGGTGGCACTCACTCCGCCGGCCGCCGTGGCCAACACTGAGGCCAGCATCCCGTGGAGCGGGGTCATCCAGACTGGCAGTGACACGCTGAAGGTGCCCGTGGGCGCGACGTCCAGCACCAAGTTCATCGTCACCGTCAAGGCGAGCGGCGCGGGGGCTCCCGCTACAGCCTCAGGTGAGACGACGATCACAGGCTCTGCCGGTGCGGACCTCGCACTTCCGACTTTGCTCAATGTCAAGATTAAAGCGACCACCGCAGGCACCGTCACGCTGACGCCAAGCGATATCTACATCGGGACCTCGACGACGAACTCGCTGGTCAAATGCTCAACGACACAGGCGAACCTCAAGACGTACACCATGACCGTCACTGCGGGTAACGGGACCACGCCCACTCCCACGCCGACGCCGACCCCCACGACCACCACCCCCAAGCCCACCAAGACCACGACGAAGTTCGTCACCGAGACGCCCAAGGACAACAACGGGAAGGTCACCAAGACTCCCAAGGCCGGGGCGGACACCGGTGGCGGTGGGGACATGGGGCCTGACGGGCGGATGTTCATTCTCACCGGTTCACTGCTCATCCTGGCCGCGGGTGCCGGTGGGCTGATGGTCCGGCGGCGCGGGCTCAACCGGGGCTGAAGGTGACCGGGCAGGGTTCTCAGGGTGGCGGCGGGCTGCGGATCACGCTGATTCTCGCGGCCATCGCCGGGGTCGTGACGGTGGTGGCGGGGCTGCTGATCGTCGCGGGGTCGCCGCAGGAGTACGGGCTGGCCCGGGACAGTCTTGATCTTGGGGCGCAGCCGGACGGCAAGAACACCGGGGCGCCGCAGCAGGCGTTGTTCAAGGCGGAGCCCACGGTGCCGCCGCCCCTGCCGCCGATCAATCCGGCGCCCGCCATGCTGCCGTCCACGCCCAAGAGGATCGTGATCAAGCGGCTCGGCATCAACGCGCCCATCTCCTCGATCGGGCTGGACAAGCGGGGCGCCATCCAGGTCCCGTCGATCGACAATCCGAACCTGGTCGGCTGGTACCGGCACGGGCCGACCGCGGGTGAGGCGGGGCCGTCGGTGATGCTGGGGCACAAGGACACGCGGCGGGGCACCGCGGTGTTCAGCCGCCTGTACGAGATCCGCAACGGCGACACCATCGAGGTCAAGCGGCAGGACGGCGTGACGGCGGTGTTCACCGTGGGCGGCGTGGAGCAGGCGGCGAAGACGACCTTCCCCACCCAGCGCGTCTACGGCGATCAGGGCGACAACGCCCAGCTCCACCTGATCACCTGTGGCGGCTACTACAACCGCAACATCGGTCACTACACCGACAACATCATCGTCTACGCGACAATGACGAGCTCCTACAGAAGCTGAGGACACGCGCATGGGCTGGATGGCGAAGCGGCGACTGCGTACTGGCCCCACGGCGGCGGTGTCCGCCAAGCCGGATCCCGCCGAACTGCTGCGGATCGTGCAACTGGCCGACCCGGACGCCCGTGCGGACGGCGGTGACATCCTGGCCGCCGACACCAGGATCCACGCGGCCGTCGAGGCTGAGCCCGAGCTCGTGGGCGGCGAGCTGGAAACGGTCTGGGCCCTTCGGGTGGCGGCCGAGGGGCCGCTGCCTTTCGACTACTTCGACCGTTACCTGGCCGAGGGCATCGCGTTCCGGCTGGGCGGGCTGGCGGTGTGCCGCGGTGAGGTGAGCGATCCGTCCGACGAGGACGTGCAGCGCGGCGCCGCGGTGATCCTGCCGGTACGGCCGGCCGACGAGGAACTGGCCGAGTTGCTCGACGCCGAGCCCGGTGAGGACGACGCCTTCGAGGGCGCCGGGTTCCGCGCGGTGGTGGTGCCCCTGAAGACGCGGCCGCCGGCCGTACGGGATCTGCTGCCTTTCGCGACGGAGCTGACGGCGGTGGAGTTGCGCGGCGACGACCTGGAGAAGGTCGGGACGCTGGCGCTGTCGCTGGCGGAGGGGCTGCAGGGCATCGCGGTGGACCGGTGGTGCTTCCGTATCGACGCCCCGGACGACCTTCTAGCTCCCGAACGCTGAACGCTCCGGGAAGTCGTGTGTATAGTTGTGTGTATGGCTCGAAGGAACGTCTACATCGACGATGAACTCGATGCGCAGCTCAAGCGGCATCGGAAGCTGAATGCCTCGGAGATTTTCCAGAACGCCGTCCGAGATGCCATCCTCGCCAGCGAGATGGACGACTATGTGGACGAGGTGGCGGCGGAGCTGGCCGACCAGGGGGTTACGGACGAGGAGTGGGAGGCCGCGAGGACGTATGCCCACGAGCTCATGGCCCGTGTCGACGTAGCGCACGACCCGGGCAGGATGGCCTGTTGACGTGCGACGCCTGATACTCGATTCGGGGGCGGTCACGTTTCTGGCGGACCGTACCCCGTCGGCGGTCGCTTTGCTGCGCCATCTGCGTGAGCGGGAGGTGTGGCCACCGGTGATCCCGTCGGTCGTGTTGGTCGAATGCCTGACCGGTAGCGCGGGCCGAGACGCCAAGGTTCTGCGCTTTCCGCCCGCTCGGAGCCCTCTGACAGATCTTCCGAAAGATCTCGCCAGACGGGCCGCAAGCCTGCGTACCAAGGCTCTCGCGAGCATGGCACGGGCAGACCGAAAGTCGTTGCCTTCGGCGGTGGACGCACTGGTGATCGCGTATGCCGAGGCGGAGGGGGCGGCACTGGTGCTGACCGGGAACGGCAAGGACCTGCGGCCGCTGGCCGAGCAGGCGCGTGGTGTTCGGGTCGCGGTTCTCGCGGAGGTGTTGAAGAAGGCGCGTGTCTGAGGTGGTTGAGGCCGGTTCGGGAGGCCCGTAGAGCATCGTTCTGTTGTAGTCTGCCCAGTAACCGAATATTGCTCGGTTTCATGGAGGGCACTGTGGCAGAGGCGTACATTGTCGGGGCGGTCCGGTCCCCGGTCGGCAAGAAGAAGGGCGGCCTTTCCACCGTCCACCCCACTGACCTGGCCGCGCAGACGCTGAAGGCGCTCATCGACCGCACCGGCGTCGACCCCGTCGCGGTCGAGGACGTCATCATGGGCTGCGTCATGCAGTTCGGCCCGCAGAGCATGGACATCGCGCGCAACGCCTGGCTCAGCGCCGGCCTGCCGGAGACCACGGCCGGTGTCACGATCGACCGGCAGTGCGGGTCCTCGCAGCAGTCGATCCACTTCGCCGCGCAGGGTGTCCTGTCCGGCACCCAGGACCTCGTGGTCGCCGCCGGAGTGGAGTCGATGAGCGTCGTGCCGATGGGCTCGTCGATCACGGCGGCCCTGGAGAAGGGCATGCCGTTCCCCTTCGGCGAGATGTGGGTCGAGCGGTACGGCAAGCAGGAGATCTCCCAGTTCCGGGGCGCGGAGCTGATGTGCCAGAAGTGGGGTTTCACCCGCGAGCAGTTGGAGCGGTTCGCCTACGAATCGCACCAGCGCGCGGCCAAAGCCATCGCGAACGGGCACTTCAAGGACCAGATCGTCCCCGTCAACGACGTGCACGACGACGAGGGCCCCCGCCCGGACTCGACGCTGGAGAAGATGGCGGGCCTGAAGACGCTGAAGGAGGACGGCGTGATCACCGCAGCCACCTCCTCGCAGATCTCCGACGGCTCCGGCGCGCTTCTCATCGCCTCGGAGCAGGCGGTCAAGGACCACGGGCTGACTCCGCGCGCCCGTATCCACCAGCTCGCGCTGACCGGCGACGACCCGGTGTACATGCTGACCGCGCCGATCCCGGCCACCCGGAAGGCATTGAAGAAGGCGGGCATGTCGATCGACCAGATCGACGTCACCGAGATCAACGAGGCGTTCGCGCCGGTCCCGCTGGCCTGGATCAAGGAGCTGGGCGCCGACCCGGCCACGGTCAACCCGAACGGCGGCGCCATCGCCCTGGGCCACCCGCTGGGCGGAACCGGCGCGATCCTGATGACCAAGCTGCTGCACGAACTGGAGCGCACCGGCGGCCGGTACGGCCTGCAGACGATGTGCGAAGGCGGCGGCCAGGCCAACGTCACGATCATCGAGCGCCTGTAGAGCACGGCAGGACGCCGCCCCGGGGCACCGACCCCGGGGCGGCGAACTCCTGGAATGATCTTGCGCATACTCAGCCCAGTTCTAGAGGGATCTCCGGGTAGCAAGATCGCGAAGGAGGTGCCTCATGTTCGGTGCCAGCAGGCGGCAGGTATTGATGGCGATGGGGGCGGTGCCGTTCCTGGCCGGTCCGCCGCCCGTCGACGGGTGTGTCGAGCTCACCCACAAGGGCCGCAAGATCAAGATTTGCCCGTCGGGGCACGAGATGCACGGCCTGCTCAACAGGTCGGTGTTCGTCGACGGCGTCGCGCTGGAGATCATGGAGCAGAACGGCAGGTTCATCAGCGAGCTGAATCTGTACTCCGGCCACCGCACGCTCAAGGGCGCGGCGATCGAGGCGGTCGAGCTGCTGCGCGGAGCCAAGCTGGTCGAGCGGCCACCGGCGCCGAAGGTGAAGCTGGAGCAGCCCGACTCCGGCGGCCGGCGCAGGGCGGCCCGCCTGCGCCAGAACGCCGCAGCGCTGAGCGCCGCCGAGAAGTCCGCGCTGGTGGACGCCTTCCTGCGGCTCAAGCGCAGCGGCGCCTACGACTACTTCGTCGACCTGCACCGCAGGGCCTTCGCCGAGCACGGGTGGAACGCCCACATGCACGCCGGTTTCCTGCCCTGGCACCGGGCGATGCTGGTGCACTTCGAGACTCAGCTGGGGGTGGCGCTGCCGTACTGGGACTGGACGGTGCAGCAGAGCGGCGGCGCGACGCCGTTCACCACGGACTTCCTCGGCGGCAACGGGCGTCAGGGGGACCAGCAGGTGATGGAGGGGCCGTTCGCCTTCCGCCACGGGCAGTGGCCGCTCAACGTCCGCGAGGACAACAGGGAGTTCCTGCGCAGGGAGTTCGGCGTAGGGGCGGACCGGCCGTCCGGCGCCGGGCTGGTCAGCCAGGCGATGGCCACCTCGCTCTACGACCAGGCGCCGTACGACTCCTCGGCGAGCGCCGGCTTCCGCAATCTCGTCGAGGGCTGGCCGGGCGGCCCGGTCATGCACAACCGGGCCCACGTGTGGATGGGCGGCAGCATGCTGCCCGCCTCGGCGCCGAACGACCCGGCGTTCTTCCTCAACCACTGCTTCGTGGACAAGCTCTGGGCCGACTGGCAGGCCCGGCACGGCTCGGTATCGCATTTCCTGCCGGGCGAGCTGATCGACGTGCCGGTGGAACCGTTCGGGAGCGAGGTCGGCTGGACGGTCACGCCGCGCCAGCTCCTCGACCACAGCCAGTGGTACACATACGGCGACGCCCCGGCCCTGTGACAAGCAGGGCCGGGGCGCCGGCGGTGTTCGCGCCCATGGCGTGGAGGCGCTTCAACTACCCATCCAGGTAGTGGCTCTTGGTGCTCCGACAGTAGGGGAGCGATCATTGAGGACGCAACGGGTTATCGGCCGACGCCTGGAGTCTCTCTCCCAGCGTGCGGATGTGCTCGACGAGTTCGGGCGGCTCGTGCGTCTCGAAGCGGAAGCCGAGCAGCCCCACCCACAGCGCCAGCTCGTCCAGGGAGTCCGAGCCGGTGCTGACCACGCAGGTGTGCTCGTCGATCGGCTCGATCGCGCCGGAGGTCGCGGTCATGCGCTCGCTCACGGCCGCGGCGGGCCCGTGGACGGTGAAGCGGCCCTGGTAGCGGTACGGGGCGCTGGCGATCCGCCGCGAGGTGTAGCCGGCCAGGTCGTCGGCGGGCAGCGGGCGGGGGGAGAAGCGCGGGCCGTTCGGGGTGCGAAGGGTGAGCCGGTCGACGCGGTAGGTGCGCCAGTCGCGCCGCTCGACGTCCCATCCGACCAGGTACCAGCGCCGTCCTGAATGCACCAGCCGGTACGGCTCCGCCGTACGCCTGCTCGGTGTGCCGTCGTGCGCGCGGTAGTCGAACCGCAGGCATTCGCGCGCCCACGCGGCGGCCGCGATCGCGGACAGCACGCCGGGATCCACCGCGGGACCGCCCAACGGCATCGGCACGGTCACTGTCTTGAGCGCGTCGACCCGATGCCGCAGGCGGGAGGGCAGCACCTGCTCCAGCTTGGCCAGCGCCCGCACGCAGACCTCCTCCAGCCCGGCCACGGTGCCCCCGGCGCCGGTACGCAGCCCGATGGCCACCGCTACCGCCTCGTCGTCGTCCAGCAGCAGGGGCGGCAGCCGCGACCCCGCGCCCAGCCGGTACCCGGGCGCGCCCGCGGTGGCGTTGACCGGGTAACCGAGCTCGCGTAGCCGGTCCACGTCGCGCCGGACGGTACGCATGGACACGCCGAGCCGTTCGGCCAGCTCGGCCCCCGACCAGTCCCGGTGGGTCTGCAGGAGACCCAGCAAAGAAAGCAGCCTCACAACCTAGGACGTTACCTGGCCTAGGCGATTTTTAGAGTCGTCCCCATGAAGCCCTTCTCCATCGGCATCCCAGACGCCGACCTCGCCGACCTGCGCGAACGCCTGGCCCGCACCCGCTGGCCCGACGAACTACCCGGGACCGGCTGGTCCTACGGCGTCCCGCTCTCCTACGCCCGCGAGCTCGCCGGCTACTGGGCCGACGGCTTCGACTGGCGGGCCCAGGAAGCCGCGCTGAACGCCCTCCCGCAGTTCACCACCGAGATCGACGGACAGAACATCCACTTCGTCCATGTACGCTCCGCCAAGCCGGACGCCCTGCCGCTGATCATCACCCACGGCTGGCCCGGCTCGTTCGTGGAGTTCATGAAGGTCATCGAACCGCTGGCCCAGGACTTCCACGTCGTCGCGCCGTCGATCCCGGGCTTCGGCTTCTCCGGCCCGACCCGCGAGACGGGCTGGGACCTCAAGCGGGTGGCCAGGGCGTGGGCGGTGCTCATGGAGCGCCTCGGCTACGAGCGCTACGGCGCGCACGGCACCGACACCGGCTCGGTCATCGCTCCGGAACTGGGCCGCGTGGCACCGGACAAGGTGGTGGGCGTGCACGTCAACGGCGGCCTCGGCTTCCCGACGGGCGACCCGGCCGAGCTGGAGGGCCTGACGGAGCCCGAAAGCGCACGCATGGCGATTTATCCGGACACGGAGGCCCTCGGCTACGCCATGATCCAGTCGACCCGGCCCCAGACCCTCGCCTACGGCCTGCACGACTCCCCGGCCGGCCAGCTCACCTGGATCGCCGAGAAGTTCCACGAGTGGGCCGGCGTGGAAGTGGACCGCGATCAGCTTCTCACCAACATCAGCGTCTACTGGTTCACGGGTACGGCAGGCTCGGCGGCCCGCATCTACAAGGAGGGCGCCGCGGCCTGGGGCGGGCAGAGCCCGTACTCGGGAGTGCCGCACGGCGTCGCCGTCTTCCCCGGCGACACCGGCGTGCGGCGCATCGCCGAACGCGAGCACAAGGTCGTGCACTGGGCGGAGTACGACCGGGGCGGCCACTTCCCCGCCATGGAGGTGCCGGACGTGCTCGTCGCCGACCTGCGCACATTCTTTCTCTGACCAAGAACGCTTCGGCCGCCGCGGATCGCGCGGCGGCCGAAGGGCGGGCGGGAGGAGGTCGCCCGCTGAGGGTGGCCTACTTGATCGAGCCGGCGGTGAGACCGCCGACCACCTTCCGCTCGATGAGCGCGAACAGGATGATCACCGGGATCGTGGCGATCACCGATCCGGCGAACAGTCCCTGCCAGTCCACGGAGTACTGGCCCATGTAGGAGTGCAGCGCCACGGGCAGCGGCTGGTTCTCCGGGCTCGTGGTCAGGGTCAGCGCGACGACGAACTCGTTCCACGCGGCGATGAACGTGAAGATCAGCGCCGTGATCACGCCGGGCATGGCCAGGGGGAGCGTGATGCGGAACAGCGCGCCCATCCGCCCGTTGCCGTCGATGAAGGCCGCCTCCTCCAGCTCACGGGGGATGCTGGAGAAGTACGCGTTGAGGATCCAGACCGCGAATGCCAGGTTGAACCCGCCGTTGACCAGGATCAGCGACCACACCGAGTCCACCAGCCCGAACTGGAAGAACTCCCGGTAGATGCCCACGACCATCGAGGTCGGCTGGAACATCTGCGTGACCAGCACCAGGATCAGGAAGAACGTGCGCCCCCTGAAGTTGTGCCGCGCGGTGTAGTACGCGGCCGGCAGCGCCACGATCAGCACCAGCAACGTCGAGCCGATCGCGACCTGCAACGAGACCAGCAGGTTGTCGGCCAGCCCGCCCCGCCAGAACCCGCCGATCGCCGACAGGTCCCAGGTGTCGGGGAACCACTGCGCCGTGCGCAGCTCGTTCTGCGGCCGCAGCGCGATCAGGACCATGACCAGGTACGGGAAGAGGAAGACGAACCCGATCAGGTACGCGAGCCCGGCGATGAGCGTCGTCTTGACCCGCGGCATCGTGTGCGGGCGGCGCGGGCGCTGGTGGTGGTGCCGCCGCCGGCTCAGCGGGGCGGGAGCGGTCTGCGTGCTCACCTACGCCACCTCCTTGTTCCAGCGGGAGACCCGCAAGAAGATGATGGTCAGCACGATGACCATGCCGAAGTTCACCACCGACATCGCCGCGGACGCCCCGATGTCGGAGCCCTTCAGGATGTACATGAAGATCGTGGACGTCGCGGTGTCGTAGCCCGGCTGGCCCTTCGTCATCGCCCAGATGATCGGGAAGCTGTTGAAGACGTTCATGACGTTGATCAGCGCCGCGACGGTCAGCGCGGGCCGCAGCAGCGGCAGCGTGATCGACCAGTAGGTGCGGAACTTCGAGGCGCCGTCCATCCTGGCCGCCTCGTAGATGTCGGCCGGGATCGTGGCCAGGCCGGCCAGCAGCGCGTACGTCGTGAACGGCACCGACACGAACACCGCCACGAAGATCAGCCACGGCATCGCGGTGGAGGCCTGGCCGAGCTGGTCGGCCGAGGTGCCGCCCATCGCGCCGAGCAACCCCAGCGAGCTCGGCTCGATGCCGAAGGTGTCTTTCAGGAAGACGCCCAGGTCACGGCGGATCAGGTTGATGACGCCGACCTCGGGGTCGAGCATCCACTTGAACACGATCGCGGTCATCAGCACCGACGCCGCCCACGGCGCGATCAGCGCCCAGCGGGCCAGCTTGCGGCCCGGAAACTTCTGGTTGAACAACTGCGCCAGCAGCAGGGAGATCAGCACGGTGAGCACGACGACCGCGATCACCCAGATCACGCTGCGGACCATGATGTCCCCGAAGTCCTTCGAGGTGAAGACCTTCGTGTAGTTGTCGGGGAAGTTGCCCTCCCGGACCACGCCGAACCGGCTGATCTGCAGGAACGACGACCGGATCATCTCGATCACCGGCCAGATGACCACCGCGGCGATCAGCAAGACCGCGGGCCCGACCCAGGCGAGCGGCTCCAGCTTCTTCATGCGAACCCTTTCTGGAGGTACGGCAGGCGCCCGGCACCGAGCCGCCTGCCGTACGCACCTCGACCGATCAGCCGGTCTCGGCGACCTTCTGGAGCTCACCGAGCGTCTTGGCCGGGTCCTTCACGGCGCCGCCCATGGTCTGCTTGATCTGGGTGTTCAGCTCAGACCACTTGGGGTCCTGGAACGGGTAGAAGCTGGCGTTGGGCAGGCCGTCGAGGAACGGCTTGAGCTTCTCGTCGCCCGAGAGCTTCTGGATGCCGCCGTTGGTGACGGGCAGCAGCTTGTAGAGGTCCACGATCTTCTCGGCGGCGGGGCCGGTGTAGAAGAAGTCGAAGAACTTCTTGATCTCGTCGGGGTGCTTGTTCTGGTTGAACGCCATGATCCAGTCCATGACGCCCAGGGTCGTGTTGAGCGGGCCGGTCTTGCCGGGGATCGCCACGACGCCGTACTTGTCCTTCACGGCGCCCTTGTCGAAGATCGGGATGGACATGGGGCCGCCGTTGGCCATGCCGACCTTGCCGGCGGCGAAGTCCTCCCAGACCGTCTTGCGGTCCTTGGTGCCGGGGTTCGGGCTGGTCAGACCGGCGTCGACGAGGCCCTTGACGTAGGTGAAGGTCTCGACGTTCGCGGGGGAGTTGATCGCCCACTTGCCGGCGGCGTCCTTGTAGGCGCCGCCGTTGCCCAGCATCCACAGGAACGCCTCGGCCTGCGCCTCCTCCTGGCCCAGGGGCAGGCCGAAGGGCTGGCTGACGCCGGACTTCTTCAGCTTCTCTGCCGCGGCCTTGAGCTCGTCCCAGGTCTTGGGCGGCTCGGCGATGCCGGCCTTCTCGAACAGTTCCTTGTTGTAGAACAGGGCGCGGGCGGAGGAGACGAACGGCAGGCCGTACGAGGCGCCGTCGACCTTGCCGAACTCGGCGAACTTGGCCAGCAGGTCCTGCTGGACGTTCGGGGAGACGATCTCCTCGACCTTGTGCAGCAGGCCGTCCTTGACGAATCCGGAGTAGTCGCCGGTCTGCAGGATGTCGGGCGCCTGGCCGTTCTGGACCATGGTCGCGACCTGCTTGTCGATGTCATTCCAGTTGATGACGGTGACCTGGACCTTGATGTTCGGGTTGGCCTTCTCGAACTCGCCGACGACCTCCTTCCAGAAGTTGTCGCCGGAGTTCGCCGCGCCGGGGCCGTCGCCGTAGTCGGCCGCGACCATCTTCAGCGTGACCGCGCCGCCGGCGGAGGCCGTGTTGCCACCCTCGGCCGGCGTGCCCGAGCCGCCGGTACTGCCACAGCTGGACAGGACCAGCATGGTGGCCAGGCCGAGAGCGGCGCCGCCCACAAGCTTGATGTTCACCGTAGATACCGCCTTCACGTCGGACGGGTCACGCTGGTCCGTACCAGCCCCGGACCCAGCCCACAGGGTTTTGGGGGTGCGTGAGCCACAGCTCACCGCGTTTGCGTCAGAGTAAGCCTCTGTTCAGCAGCCGGTCTATACCGGTGGGTATCGGTTTGAAAACATCCAAACGCACAAACCGGCATAACCGGTCTAGACCGGGTGTGTCAGGGGATCTTTCTCCGCACGTTCTCCCCGCCCTCGGGCGCGCCGATCCACGGGCCCTCGACCGAGGGGTCGAGGATGCCCTCTTCGAGGAAGGTGTACCGGCCTTCCAGGACGTAGCGCGCCAGCCGTACCTCCTGGGCGTCGTTGTTGTCCCAGAGTGTGGAGAAGAGGGTCTGAATGCGGCGGCTGGCCTGCAGGCAGAACGTGTCGGCCAGTTCCTGCGGGCGCCGGCCCAGGTCGGCGGCGTCCTCCCTGGCCTTCACGCAGGCGGCCGTCATCGCGAACAGCTCGGCGCCGATGTCCACGATCCGGCCGAGGAAGGCCTGCTTGTGCTCCAGCCGTCCCTGCCAGCGCGACATGCCGTAGAAGAGCGAGCGCGCCAGCTTCCTGCTGGTCCGCTCCACGTAGCGCAGGTGGCGGGCGAGCGGGCCGAAGCCGGGGTACGACGCGGGCAGCGAGCCGGAGCCCGCCACCAGCGTGGGCAGCCACTTGGCATAGAAGGCGGTCGCCCGCCGAAGCGCCTGGGCCCGCTCGTGGCGGGAGGCGTCCGGGTTGATCAGCTCGCCGGCGGCGCTCAGATGGGCGTCGACCGCCTCGCGGGTGATCAGCAGCTTCATGATCTCCGAGGAGCCCTCGAAGATCCGGTTGATCCGGGAGTCGCGCAGCATCTGTTCGGCGGGTACGCCCCGCTCGCCCCTGGCCACCAGCGACTCGGCGGTCTCGTAGCCGCGTCCGCCCCTGATCTGGACCAGTTCGTCGAGGGCGGTATAGGACAGCTCGGTGGCGTACAGCTTGGCCAGCGCCGCCTCGATGCGGATGTCGGTGGCGGCCGAGTCGGCCATGCGCGCGGTCAGGTCGCAGACGGCCTCCAGCGCGTACGCGGTGGCCGCGATGAACGCGATCTTCGTGGCCACGGCCTCGTGCTCGCCGACGCTGCGCCCCCACTGCACGCGGGCCGAGCTCCACTCACGGGCGATCTTCACCGCCCACTTGGCGTTGCCCGCGCAGGTGGCGGGCAGAGAGAGCCGCCCGGTGTTGAGCGTGGTCAGCGCGATCTTCAGCCCCTCGCCCTCGCGCCCGATCAGGTTGGCCGCCGGTACCCGCACGCCGGCGAACGTCGTGACCCCGTTCTCGATCCCGCGCAGTCCCATGAAGGTGTTGCGCCGCTGCACCGTGATCCCCGGCGAGTCGCCCTCGACCACGAAGGCGCTGATCTTCTTTCCGGTACGCGCCATCACGACGAGCAGATCGGCGACCACTCCGTTCGTGGTCCAGAGCTTCGTCCCGTCGAGAACGTAGTCGTCGCCGTCCTTGACGGCGGTGGTGGCCAGCCGCGCGGGGTCCGACCCCACATCCGGCTCAGTCAGCAGAAACGCCGATATTTCACCCTTTGCACAGCGTGGGAGGAATTTCCGCTTCTGCTCCTCGGTGCCGAACAGCTTCAGCGGCTGCGGCACCCCGATCGACTGATGCGCCGACAGCAGCGTCGCCAGCGCCGGGCAGTACGACCCGACCAGCATGAGCGCCCGGCAGTAGTAGAGGTACGGCAGGCCCAGCCCGCCGTACTCCTCGGCGATCGTGATCCCGAAGGCCCCCAGCTCCCTGAACCCGTTGACCACCTCGTCGGGAACGACCCCCGTCCGCTCGATGACCGCCGGATCGACCCGCGTATCCAGGAATCTCCGGACGGCCCGGACGAAGTCCTCCCCCCGCTTGGCCGCGTCGTCGGGGACCGTCTGAACGGGATAGACCAGATCCAGCCGGAAATCCCCGAGGAACAGCTGCTTCGCGAAGCTCGGCCGGTTCCACTCCGTCTCACGGGCCTGCTCGCCGAGCTCTCGTGCCTTGGCATAGTCGCTCATCTGCGCCCTCCCGCCGACGTTACGCCCCTGTCGCGGATGTCGGAAGGCGCGCCTAGTACGTGGAGACCTCGATGAGGTTGCCGTCCGGGTCGCGGAAGTAGACCGACGTCATCTCACCCAGCGCGCCCGTACGCGGCGCCGGCCCCACCTCGATCGCGACCCCCGAGGCGCCCAGATGCGCGATGACCTCCTCGATCGGCACCGCGCTCACCAGGCACAGGTCCGCCGACCCGGGTGTGGGCCTGGCGGCCTTGGGATCGATCTCGTGCCCGGCAGCGTGCAGGTTGATCTTGTGCGGGCCGAAGCGCAGCGCCCTGCGGCCCTCGCCGAACACGACCGGCTCCATGCCCAGGACCTCGTGGTAGAACGCGATGGTCCGGTCGATGTCGGCGACGGTCAGGACCAGGTGATCGAGACGCTCGATGCGGATCATCCGGCCACTCTATTTGTCGGGAGCACCGGCTACTGTGTGGGCTTCACCACGGATCCAGGGGGGCTTCATGACCACTCTCGCCGACCGGCCCAACACCGCGCTGCTGGTCATCGACGTACAGAACGGCGTCGTCGCCGGCGCCCACGAGCGCGACACGGTCGTCGCCAACATCGGCGACCTCGTGGACAGGGCCAGGCGCGAGCAGGTGCCCGTCGTGTGGGTGCAGCACTCCGACGAGGAGATGCCCCTGCGCAGCGACGGCTGGCAGATCGTGCCAGAACTGGTTCCCGGCGCCGCCGAGCCGCTCGTGCACAAGGTCTACTTCGACTCCTTCGAGGACACCGACCTGGAGAGCGTGCTGTCGGGCCTCGGCGTCGGCCACCTCGTCGTCGTGGGCGCGCAGACCGACGCGTGCATCCGCTCCACGCTCCATGGCGCCATCGTCCGCGGCTACGACGCGACGCTGGTCAGCGACGCGCACACCACGGAAGACCAGTCCGCGTGGGGCGCGCCCGCGCCGGAGCAGGTCATCGCCCACACCAACCTCTACTGGCGCTTCCAGACCGCGCCGGGGCGCAAGGGCGGCACCCTGGAGACCAAGGACGTGGCCTTCGGCTGATCAGGACTGGGGGACCCGGGCCACGCAGAAGACCGTCTGGCCGAACGGAGGCCGGATGAACCGCTCGATGAAGCGGGTCGTCGGCACCACCGTGCGGTCGTAGATCTTGACCAGCCGGGGGTCCGGGTACCCCACGCCGCCCCGGCGGACCGCGGCCCACCAGGCGATGCCGCCCAGGAAGTTGATCGGCTTGCACACGTCGATGTCCAGCCCGGCGCGCATGACCGTCTGGGTCAGCGTCTTGGGCGTGTAGCGCTGGACGTGGCCGACCTTGCGGTCGAAGTCTCCGTAAAGCTGCATGTAGCCGGGCACCCAAATGATGATCCGGCCGCCGGGCGCCGTGACCTTGGCCAGCGAGCGCAGGGCCTCGGAGTCCTCCTCGATGTGCTCCAGGACGTTCATGAGGACGACCGTGTCGACCTGGCCCTCCATCGGGACCGGGTCGGGGAGCGCGAAGTGCAGGACCTCGATGTCGGAGTTGTCGGCGAAGCGCTTGTTGAGCTGGTCGCAGCAGTAGGGGTCGAAGTCGCTGACCACCAGCCGGTCCAGCCGCGGCAGGAACTGCTCGGCGAAGTGCCCCAGCCCAGAGCCGATCTCGAGCATCGAGCGGCCCACGTGCGGTGCGACCATGTCGAACTCGTACTGCCGGTAGTTCTTGGCCTCGTCGCCACCTAGGTGGTTCTCCAGGGCCTCGTCACCGGCCGCCGGTTGCACTACACGGTCATACCCAGAAGACATGAGTCCTTGTTTCCTTCAAGGGGCTACGGATCTGCCAGAGTCTAGTGCCCGCTTAACGATGAGGCTCACCTCTTCCGCTGCGGGGCCGCCATGCGGTGGAATCTGTCTCGTCCATGGACGACGACGAGGCGATCACCCGCGCGCTGTCCGGCGACCTGTCCGCCTACGAGGCGCTCGTCGCCCGCTACAGCGCGCTCGCGCACCGCACCGCGGCCATGCTGGGCGCCGGCGACGAGGCCGAGGACGTCGTGCAGGAGGCGTTCGTCAAGGCCTACCGGCACCTGGCCTCCTTCCGCCGCGACGCGCCCTTCCGGCCGTGGCTGCTGCGGATCGTCGCCAACGAGACGCACAACCTCACCCGCTCGCGCGGCCGCCGCACCGAGCTGACGTTGCGGGCGAGCATGAGCGCCGACGCCGCCGCTCCCGACGACCCAGAGGGTACGGCCGTCGCCGCCGACCGCAGGGCCAGGCTCCTGGAAGCGGTACGACGGTTGCCTGATCGGGAACGTCAGGCCGTGGTCTGCCGGTACTTCTTACAGCTGTCGGAAGCGGAGACCGCCCAGGTGCTCGACTGGCCGCTGGGCACCGTCAAGTCCAGTACGCACCGCGGGCTGGCCAGGCTGAGGGAGGAGGTGGGCCGTGACCTCGCATGAGCCGTTCGGCGATCTGGAAGCCGAACTTCTCGCGCTCGGCGACGCCGTCGACGTGCCCGCGCCGCCTCCCGCCGACGTGGCGGCAGCCGTACGCGCTCGGTTGGAGGCCGGCGACGGCGCGAACCTCGCCGACGGCGAGAACACCGACGCCCCCGAGGAGAACGCGCCGGGCGGTGACGTCATCGCGCCCGAGGATGACGCCGGAGCGGCTTCACCCGCGCCCGGCGAGCACGGGGCCCGGCGGTCCGGTGGGCTCTTCCGGCGGCCGCGTGGGCGGGAGGACGGGTCGCGGCGGCCCGGCAGGCGGCGGCGGTGGGTGATCACGGCGGTCGTGGTGGCGGTCGTGGTGGCGATCACGGCGGGTACACCGCAGGGCAGGGCGGCGGTCGCGCACATCCTGCGGCTGGCCGGCATCGAGCTGCGCATCACCGACGCCCCGCCGGTGGCGGTGTCGCCGACGCCGCTGCCCGGCGAGCGCACGGTCACCCCGGATCAGCTCTCCGGTCTGGTGAAATTTCCGGTCAACCGGCCCAGCGTCCTGGGCGAGCCCGACGAGGTCAGGATCAGCGACAAGGGCCGCGTGGTGTCGATGTTCTGGGACGGCGTCAGGCTGGACCAGTTCGACGGCGGCTTCAGCCCGGTCTTCCTCAAGGAGATGGGCGAGCCCTGGCCCGACAACGTCCCGCTCCGCTACGGCGAGGCGTGGTGGATCACCGGCACCCACCGGCTCAGCTACCTCAAGCGCGGCGACAACACCCCGCTCCCGCTGCGGCTGGCCGAGGAGACCCTGTTGTGGGAGCGCGGCGGCGTCGGCTTCCGCCTCGAAGGCGTCAAGGACAAGGACCGGGCCGCGGAGATCGCGAACTCACTCCGCTGACGGCGCCGCCAGCCAGTCGTCGACGCCCTTGAGCATCTCCTTGCCCACCGACTCCGGGGCGGCCGACGACCTGATCGACTGCCTGGCCACCTCGGCGATCTCGGCGTCGCGGAAGCCGTACACCTCGCGAAGAAGCTCGTACTGGCGCAGCAGGCGCGCGCCGAACAGCAGCGGGTCGTCGGCGCCCAGCGCGATCGGCACCCCCGCCTCGAACAACCGCCGCACCGGCACGTCGGCCGCCCGCTCCGCCACCCCGAGGCCGACGTTGGAGGTCGGGCAGACCTCGCAGCAGATCTGGCGGTCGGCCAGCCGCTCCATGAGCCGCTCCGACTCCGCCGCGCGCACGCCGTGGCCGACCCGGTCGGCGTGGAGGTCGTAGACACACTGCTCGATGCTGCGGGGGCCGAGCAGTTCGCCACCGTGGGGCAGGGACAGCAGGCCCGCGCGCTTGGCGATGCGGAAGGCGCGCTCGAACTCCCTGGCCTCGCCGCGCCGCTCGTCGTTGGACAGGCCGAAGCCGACGACGCCGCGGCCGACGTACTGCACGGCGAGCCTGGCCAGCGTGTTCGCGTCGAGCGGATGGCGGGTCCTGTTGGCCGCGACGATCACCGCGACGCCGATCCCGGCATGCGCGGCGGCGCGCGCGGCCGCGTCGAGCATCAGTTCCAGCGTCGCGGTCAGCCCGCCGAAGCGCTGCTGGAAGCCCGACGGGTCGACCTGGATCTCCAGCCAGCGCGAACCCTCGGCGGCCTCGTCCTCCGCGGCCTCGCGCAGCAGCCGGTAGACGTGCTCGGGCGTGGACAGCACGGACCTGGCGATGTCGTAGAGCCGCTGGAAGCGGAACCAGCCCCGCTCGTCGGTCGCGCGCAGCCGCGGCGGCCAGTCCTCCTCCAGCGCGTCCGGCAGGTGCAGGCCCTGTGACCTGGCCAGCTCGATCAGTGTCGAGTGGCGCATCGAGCCGGTGAAGTGCAGGTGCAGATGGGCCTTGGGAAGCGTGTGGAGCGGGCGGTGCATCTCCTTATTCTTCCACTCAACTTCCCGGCGGGTTCGCGTGTTGTGGAAGGCGAAAGGGGACCCCGCTGATGACGGATGAAGACGAGGCGGCCTTCGACGAGTTCGTCGCCGCCAGAAGCACCTCGCTGCTGCGGACCGCGGTACTGGTCTGCGGCGCGTCGGCGCACGACGCCGAAGACCTGGTCCAGGGCGCACTGGAGAAGGTCTACAAGCACTGGTCGAGGATCCGCCGCGACAACCCCGAGGCGTACGCGCGCAAGGTCGTCGTGAACGCGGCCATCAACAAGGCCAGGCGCCGCCGGGTGCTGCAGGAGATCACCTTCGCCCGGCCGCCCGAGACCGCGGCCGGCTCGCCCGACGTGGACCTGCGCGACAGCCTCATCGAGGAACTGCGCAGGCTGCCGCCCAGGATGCGGGCCGTCCTGGTCCTCCGCTACTGGGAGGACCAGTCGGAGAGCGCGACCGCGGCGCTGCTGGGCTGCTCGCTCGGCACCGTGAAGAGCCAGGCGGCCAGAGGACTGGCCAAGATGCGCGAGAGCGTCAAGGAAGGAGTGTTTCGATGAACGTCGAGGAAGAGCTCAGGGAGGCGATGGCCAGGCATGTCGCCGACGTCCACGCGCCGCCGACGCTGGGGCGCTCCGTGCGCCGCGCCCGCCGCCGCCACACCATCAGATTCCGTACGGCGGGAGCCGCCCTGGTCACCGCGGCGGTGGCGGTGACGGTGCCCGCGGTCCTCACCTCCAACGAACCCCAGCCGGTCCGGGGCAACGAGACCGCCTCGGTCGTGGTCACGAACAAGGTGACGGTGCCCGACGTGAACGGCCTCAAGCTGGATCAGGCGGTGAAGACGCTGAGAGCCGCCGGGCTCCAGGTCGACGACATCGCCGAGATCCCCCAGTTCGTCAACGGGCAGAAGCCCGCCGCGGGCGAGGAGGTCGAGCCCGGCACCAGGGTGACGCTGACCTCCGCCCTGCAGGACCTCGGCGACCTGGGCGACGGGCGGGAGTTCGGTGGGATCCGGGTGGGATACGTCCCCGAGGGTCTGTCCTGGGGCAACTGGTCGGGCAAGAACGGCTTCGGGGAGACCTCCTACACGACCTCCTTCGACGAGCCCAACAAGGACGGCGCCTACTCCATCCAGATCATCGTCTACGAGGGTAAGGCGGCGTCGTCCGTCGACAAGCGGCTGGCGGAGTTCCCCGGCGAGGGCGCGGAAACGGTCGAGATCAAGGGGAAGAAGGGCTACCTGGTGGCGCTGGCGGAAGACATCCGGGTGGTCAAGAAGGAAGACGAGGCCGATCCGAACATGGTCACCCATACCATCGGCTGGAAGCTCCGTGACGGCCTGGCCGTCGAGGTCATGATGAGCCCGTTCCGCGCCATGAAGCTCGACCGGGACCAGATCAAGGACGAGATGCTCAAAGTCGCGGAAGGAATTCATCCGATCTCCGAGTAAAGCCCGCCCGAAACTGGGGATCTACCAGGTATGCATTCGGGGCAATGGTGGCGTGCCGCGTTCTCGGTCCTGGCCCTGGTGTCGTCGGTGGTGGCGCTCTCCCTGGTGTTCTCCGCAGATTTCGGACAACAACCCCGGCCCGCGCCGCCGCCTCCCGCCCCCGCGATGATCAAGCCCACCATGATCGCCGTCGTCTCCGACAACTTCTGGCTCACCTATCTCCCCGCGGGCCTGGAACGGACCGGCGGTGGGGTGATCGCCCAGGAAAAGGGCGCCGACGGCGGCTGGGCCCGCTTCGGAACCGGCGAACGCACGGTCGAGGCGCAGGTCGAACACGGTACTGTCGCTGCTGACTGGGAGACCTACCGCAAGCGGGCCGACCTTGAACGCGCCCGCGAGACCACCGTGCGTGGCAAGCCCGCCGTGGTCGGCGCCCATCCGGAAGGCGGCAAGATGATCGTCTGGCTGGAACGCGTCGGCACCGGCGCGTGGATCCGCGTCAGCGAGCCGCTGGCCAAGGAGCTGCTCGCCATCGCGGCCTCGGTGAAGGCTCCGGTGGGAGACTAGGGACCTTTTCCGGAAGGCGGACGATGCGGCGGTTGGCAGTGGTGGCGCTCGTGTTCGCTCTGGGCGGGTGCGGCACCGCCGTACCGGAGAGCCGGGCCGTTCCCAGCCCCAGCCCGGAGCCCGCGCGGGCGACGGTGCTGGGGTGCGGCGAGCAGCGGATCACCTACACCGTGCCCGCCGGGCTCAAGCGCGGCGACACGACCCCCCGCATCCCCGGCCTGTCCAGCCGGTACGAGGCGCAGAGCGTCGCCTTCGGCAGCGGGGACGACACCCTGTGGATCGGGGTGGTGTGCGGGGTGCACTCGGCCCAGCGGTTCGTCACGCTGATCCGCGACTCGCGGCTGAGCACGCACGAAGGACGGCCGGCGTTGCGCTGGAACACCCGGGGCAGCGTCCGGCACTTCCTGTGGCTCGACCGGCCGGGCCTCGCCGTGTACATCGCGGCGACGCCCGACCTGGCCGACCAGATCGCCACGGTCGCGTCCACGATCGGCGCCGGGTAGCGGCACGACCACTGGTACGGACCGCCCTGGCTAGCGGGCTTCCGACAGCAGCTTGGCGATGCGGCCCACGCCCTCGGCGAGGTCCTGGTCGCCCAGCGCGTAGGACAGGCGGAAGTAGCCGGGGGTGCCGAAGGCCTCGCCCGGGACCACCGCGACCTCGGCCTCCTCCAGGATCAGCTCCGCCAGCTCCGCCGAGGTCTGGGGGCGACGGCCGCGGATCTCCTTGCCGAGCACCTCCTTGACCGACGGGTACACGTAGAAGGCGCCCGTCGGCTCCGGGCAGAACACGCCCGGGATGTCGTTGAGCATGCGCACCATCGTCTGGCGGCGGCGGTCGAACGCCTCGCGCATCACGGACACGGCCGACAGGTCGCCCTTGACCGCGGCCAGCGCGGCGACCTGGGCCACGTTGGAGACGTTCGAGGTGGCGTGCGACTGGAGGTTGGTGGCGGCCTTGACGACGTCCTTCGGGCCGATCATCCAGCCCACCCGCCAGCCGGTCATCGCGTAGGTCTTGGCCACGCCGTTGAGGATGACGACGTGGTCGGCCGGGACGTAGTGGGCGATGCTGGTGAACTCGGCGCCGCCGTACACCAGATGCTCGTAGATCTCGTCGGTGACGACCCACAGGCCGTGCTCGGTCGCCCAGCGGCCGATGGCCTCGACCTCCGCGCGGCTGTAGACCGCGCCGGTCGGGTTGGACGGCGAGACGAACAGCAGCACCTTCGTACGCTCGGTGCGCGCGGCCTCCAGTTGCTCCACCGAGGCCAGGTAGCCCGTGGACTCGTCGGTGACCACGTCGACCTGGACGCCCCCGGCCAGCTTGATCGCCTCGGGGTAGGTGGTCCAGTAGGGGGCGACGACCAGGACCTCGTCACCCGGGTCCAGCAGGGTCGCGAACGCCTCGTAGACGGCCTGCTTGCCGCCGTTGGTGACCAGGACCTGCGCGGCCTCGACCTGGAAGCCCGAGTCGCGAGCCGTCTTCTCTGCGATGGCCTGCTTCAGCTCGGGCAGGCCGCCGGCCGGGGTGTACTTGTGGTTCTTGGGGTCGCGCGCGGCCTCGACGGCCGCCTCGACGATGTAGCCGGGCGTGGAGAAATCCGGCTCGCCGGCGCCGAAGCCGATGACCGGGCGGCCCGCGGCCTTCATCGCCTTGGCCTTGGCGTCGACGGCGAGGGTGGCGGACTCGGAGATCGCGGAGATTCGTGTGGAGATGCGGGGTCGGGTGGACATGGCTCCATGCTCCCACGATGCTGTTTCATGGGCGCTGTGACCTGGGCGATCAGATTCGGTTCGACGTGGCGGGGTATTGACCCGTAGACTCTCGCCTGGTCCTGCCGCCGCATGTCGAGCCGCGGTTCGGTCCGGGCAGTGAGCCGACCGGGGTAGTCTGGTTGGCGACATAGGGCACTAGCGCAATTGGTAGCGCACCGGTCTCCAAAACCGGCGGTTGGGGGTTCGAGTCCCTCGTGCCCTGCGAGTGCGGTCCGCGCAGCTTGGCGTGAAAGCGCGCCGCAATCTGCGTTGGATACGACGGATCAGGTGAGGACTGTGGCGATCGACACGCGCGGCGAGACCGCAGGCAAGCCTAGTGGCGAGAAGAAGACCCGCACATCTCCTGCCCTTTTCTACCGGCAGGTGGTCAACGAGCTGCGTAAGGTCATCTGGCCGACACGCAAGGATCTCATCACCTACACCACGGTCGTTCTGGTATTCGTTCTGATCATGGTTGGGATCGTTTACGGCCTCGACGCCGCCCTGGGCTGGGGTGTCATCCGCGTCTTCGGCGGGGAATAACCCTTCGCCACGCGATTCGACGAAAGAGGAAATGTCACCGTGTCCGAGTCTTCATTCCCGGCCGACGAGCCCCGCGAAGAGTGGGACGCCGAGCCGGAAGAGGCCGCTGACGAGGCTGCCGAGCCCGCCGACGACGATGTCGTCGCCGAGGCTCCTGCCGCCGATGAGGTCGATGAGGCCGAGGACGACGACGATGAGGTTCCCGCCGCCGTCGATGAGGTGGAGGCCGGCGAAGACGACGAGGCCGGGGAAGACGACGAGGACGAGGACGTCCCGGAGGTCGACCCGGTCGAGGAGTTCAAGCAGTCGCTGCGTGGTCAGCTCGGCGAGTGGTACGTCATCCACTCCTACGCCGGCTACGAGAACCGGGTGAAGTCCAACATCGAGAGCCGCAACGTGTCGCTCAACATGGAGGACTACATCTTCCAGGTCGAGGTGCCCACGCACACCGTCCAGGAGTTCAAGAGCGGCAAGAAGGTCCCGGTCAAGGAGCGCGTGCTGCCCGGCTACGTCCTGGTGCGCATGGAGCTGACCGACGAGTCCTGGGCCGCCGTGCGTAACACGCCCGGTGTGACCGGCTTCGTCGGCCTGTCCAACAAGCCCTCCCCGCTCAGCCTCGACGAGGTCGCCAAGCTGCTGGCCCCGGAGCCGAGCGAAGAGGCCAAGCAGACCAAGACCAAGGCGTCCGCCGGCCCCACGGTCGAGTTCGAGATCGGCGAGTCGGTCACCGTCATGGACGGTCCGTTCGCCACTCTGCCCGCCTCGGTGAGCGAGATCAGCCCCGAGTCGCAGAAGCTCAAGGTGCTGGTCTCCATCTTCGGCCGCGAGACCCCGGTCGAGCTGTCGTTTAACCAGGTCTCCAAGATCTGACATACACTGAGTCGTTCGGCTGGCCGTCTCTCGCGAAGGGCGGCCTTCCGACATGTTCGGCCAGGTACCCGGCCGAACACATCACCTATCAGGACCCGGAGTAGGAAAAATGCCTCCGAAGAAGAAGATCGCGGCCTTGGTCAAGGTCCAGCTCCCCGCTGGTCAGGCCACCCCGGCCCCGCCCGTCGGTACCGCCCTCGGTCCCCACGGCGTCAACATCATGGACTTCGTCAAGCAGTACAACGCTGCGACGGAGGCTCAGCGGGGCAACATCATCCCCGTTGAGATCACCATCTTCGAAGACCGTAGCTTCACCTTCATCACGAAGACGCCCCCGGCGCCTGAGCTGATCAAGAAGGCCCTGGGCCTCGACAAGGGCAGCGCGGTCCCGCACAAGGAGAAGGTCGGCAAGCTCAGCCGCGAGCAGCTCCGCAGCATCGCCGAGACCAAGATGCCGGACCTCAACGCCAACGACGTCGAAGCAGCGGAGAAGATCATCGCCGGCACCGCCCGGTCGATGGGCATCACCGTCGCCGACTAACCTTCCGACCACCGTGGAAGGGCCGCGCTGGCCCGCACCACAGACTCCACCACAGGAGATAGCCATGCAGCGCAGCAAGGCGCACAAGGACGCGGCGGCCAAGGTCGACCGCGACAAGCTCTACTCTCCGGCCGAAGCCGCCAAGCTGGCCAAGGAGACCACCACCACCAAGTTCGACGCGACCGTCGAGGTCGCGCTCCGACTGGGCGTCGACCCTCGCAAGGCCGACCAGATCGTGCGCGGCACGGTCAACCTCCCGCACGGCACCGGTAAGACCGCCCGGGTCCTGGTCTTCGCGACCGGTGACCGTGCCGAGGCAGCCCGCGAGGCCGGAGCCGACATCGTCGGCGCCGACGAGCTCATCGACGAGATCTCCAAGGGCAACCGCCTCAACGAGTTCGACGCCGTCGTGGCCACCCCCGACCTGATGGGCAAGGTCGGCCGCCTGGGCCGCGTGCTCGGTCCCCGTGGCCTCATGCCCAACCCGAAGACCGGCACCGTGACGCCCGACGTCGCCAAGGCCGTGACGGAGATCAAGGGCGGCAAGATCGAGTTCCGCACCGACCGGCAGGCGAACCTGCACTTCATCATCGGCAAGACGTCGTTCCCCGAGCGCCAGCTCATCGAGAACTACGCCGCCGCGCTGGACGAGGTGCTCCGTCTCAAGCCGTCGGCCGCCAAGGGCCGTTACGTGAAGAAGGTCACCTTCTCCACCACCATGGGCCCCGGCGTCCCGGTCGACCCCAACGCCACCCGCGGGCTCACCGCGGAGCTGGACGGCTAGCCGTACTGGCTGCATCCGCTCAAGGCCCTGCCGTTGTACGGCGGGGCCTTCTGCTTTGCCGGCTCGGGCCTTACAGGCTCGGGCCTTCGTGCTTTCGTGCGGGCGCCTCGCGCATGGGCGGTGCTCGCTTGCCCAGCCGAGAGTCGTAGAGCGTGAGTTCGGAGGGGGAGTGCCATGCGGCCTGGTGGCCCCGGAAGAACCCGCGCAGGCCGGTTGTATGCGGGAATCGGGTCGTTGACGGCTGTTCGAGGCACTCCGCGGCGGTCGTGAGGAGGTGTCACGGCCCGAGTCCTTCGGACAAGATCACTATTGCTCTATGCTCCTGAGCGGCAACACTGAGTGATCATCTCGTGTCTGGGGGAGTCATGCGCGTCATGAACATCGCTACCGGTCTCGTCGTCGCGGCCCTGCTGTCCGGGTCGCACCCGGCGATGGCGGCCGCCGCGGCGCCCGCGTGCACAGGGGCAGGATGCTTCAACAAGGACCCGCTCACCACCGGGTGCGACAAGGACGCCAGGCCGATCGCGGAGGTGTGGTTCCGCGACCGCCTGCTGCAGGGGTACTACAGCCCTTCCTGCAGGGCGAAGTGGGCCACCGTGATCGGTGCGCCGCTGGACCGCAGGATCTATGTCAGGAACAACAACGGCTCACCGCTGCTGGAGAACATGGTCCACCATGTCGCGTGGACGAAGATGGTCGACGGCACGCGTCCGGCGGAAGCCTGCTTCGAGAACACCTCCGTCTGCGCGAGGCCGACGGTGGGCCAGGCCCTCTTCTAAGAGCCGATCCCCGTCTGCCACAACGCGCTCACGGGTACGGCCGGCATCCGGTCTCCGAAGGAGAAGGTGTCGGCGCCGGTATGCAGGACCAGGCCGGCGACGAAGCCGGGGCCGACGCCGGGCAGGCGCCGTCCTTGACCCTTTGCTCGGCGTGGCGCCGTACCAGGCGCACGATGACAGTCGCGGGGAGATGGTCGCTTGGGTGGGTCAGTCTGTGGGGGTGGTGTGGGGGAGGCTGAAGACGAGGATGCGGGTGCCGGTTCGGGTGCCGGGCTGGTGTACGGAGCCGGGGTGGTAGTGGAGGAAGGATCCGGCGGGGAAGGTGTGGCCGTTGTCGAGGAGTTCGCCCTCGGCCACGTAGATGAGTTCGTCGGTGGCGTGGTGGTCGGGTTCCGGCCAGGTGGTGCCGGGGGCGAAGTCGAAGGCGCGGGCGGCCAGGGCGCCGCCGGGCAGGCCGCGGCGGACGATGCCGGGGGCGATGTCGCTGGTCTCCACGGTGTCGATGGCCACGTGGGTGAGCTTCGGGATTTCTGGCATGGGCCCATCGTGGCGGGTGGCGTACCGAGGAGAAAGTGGCTGGAATGTCATCTCTGGGTATATTGCTGCCATGATCAGAGTGGTCGCGCTGGTACATCCTCCGCAGGCGCCGTTCGAGCTGGCGTGTGTCACGGAGGTGTTCGGGCTGCGGCGGCCGGGGATGGCCGCTCGCTACGACTTCGGCATCTGCGCCCTCGAACCCGGCCAGGTGCCCACGCTCGGCGGCTACACGATCGGGGTGGGCGACGGGCTGGAGGCGCTGGAGAGCGCGGACACCGTGGTGATCCCGGGCTGGCAGGCGGACGACGTTCCCGGGGAGATCGTTGACGCGGTACGGCGGGCGCATCGCCGTGGGGCGCGGATCGTGTCCATTTGTTCGGCGGCGTTCCTGGTGGCGGAGGCCGGGCTGCTGACCGGGCGGCGGGCCACCACGCATTGGCGGCGGACGGAGGAACTGGCGCTGCGGTATCCGGATGTGACGGTGGATCCCGACGTCCTCTATGTCGATCACGGCGATGTGGCGACGTCGGCGGGGACCGCCGCGGGGCTTGACCTTTGCCTGCACATCGTCAGGAACGACCATGGCGCCGCCTACGCCACGGAGATCGCCCAGCACATGGTGATGCCGCCGCGCAGGGAGGGCGGGCAGGCGCAGTTCGTGCGGCCGGCGCCGGTGCGCGAACGTGACGGGTCGCTGGGTGCGGTGCTCGACTGGGCGGCGGGGCGGCTCGACCAGCCCCTCACGGTCGGGGATCTGGCCCGGCGGGCCCGACTGTCGCCGCGGACGTTCGCGCGCCGTTTCGCCGCCGATCTGGGGGTCAGTCCTGGTCAGTGGCTGCTCGCCCAGCGGGTGGACGCCGCCCGCGAACTGCTGGAGCGGACCCCCTTGCCCGTCGAGACGATCGCCGCCCGCGTCGGGCTGTCGTCGGCGGTGAACCTGCGGCGCCACTTCCACGCCCGCCTCGGCACCACCCCGGCCGCGTACCGACGGACCTTCGGCGGATAGGAGTGGCCCAGGAGCGTGGACACGCGTGCCAGAGTGGAGGGCATGGACTACGTCGCTCATTTTCATCGCGAGGTCCAGGCGTTCGAGGCCGCGTGCCGGCGGGTGGCGGGGCGGGAGGCGCCGCCGGTTCCGTCCTGTGCGGGGTGGACGATGTCCGACCTGGTGATGCACCTGTCGGGCGTGCACCGGGTGGTGACGGCGGTCATCGAGGAACGGCTCGCGCAGCCGCCGGATCCCAGCGGGCTGGCGCACCTGCTGCCCGCCGACACCGAGGGGTGGCCGCTGTCGGGGCGGACGCCGAGCCTCGGGGTGTTGCCGGTCGGCTTGGTCGACTGGTTCGCGGAGGGCGCCGCCGTACTGGAGGACGTGTTCGCCGGGACCGGCCCGGACGAGCGGGTGTGGACGTGGTCGGCGGATCAGACGGCCGGGTTCTGGTCGCGGATGCAGACGATCGAGGCGGCCATCCATCGGTGGGACGCGGAGAACGCCGTCGGCGAGCCGGGGGACATGGACGCCGAGATGGCCGCGGACGCCGTGACGCAGACGTTCGAGGTCATGGTTCCGGCTCGGCGGGCGTTGAAGAAGGCCCCGCCGGGGGCGGGGGAGACCTTCCGGTTCGTGTGCGACGAAGGGGCGTGGACGGTGCGCTTCGAGGGGGATGAGCTGCTTGATGAGGGTTCTCCCGACCTTGAGGTCGCGGGTACGGCCTCGCAGCTGATGCTGTTCCTGTGGCAGCGGATCCCCGCCGACCGGCTGGCCGTCTCCGGTGATCCCAAGCTGCTGGATCGCTACTTCGAGCTGGCGCCGCCCATCTGACCGCAGCAGATGTGGAGGTGTTGTGCAGATCTAGGGGATTCCCCCGAGGTTTCCCTGGGTTTGTGCGGGGAAGCCGCCAGATCGGTGATTAGCCACATAGGGTCGGAGGCATGGTGAAGCGTAGGTTTTCTCTCGCTGCCGCCGCGGCTGCTGCCGCGATGGTGGTGGCCGGGGTAGCAGGTTGTGGATCGACGGCGCAGCCCATCCAGGTCAACCTGGCCGCCTCGGAGGTGCTCACGCAGGCTGCGCAGAAGACCGAGCAGGTTTCCAGCTACACCGTTGACGCGGTGGTCAACGCGACGGACCCCAACGGGCAGAACGGGAAGCTCCAGGGCCGGATGCTCTACCAGGGCAAGCCGACGCTGGCGATCGATCTCACCGTGGACACGGCGGGATTCGGCGATCGCGAGCTGCCGGGCGGGGCCAGGGCGGTCCTGCAGGGCGACGTCGTCTACGTCAAGGTCGACGCCCTCAACAAGCTCGTCGGAGCCACCAAGCCGTGGATCAAGGTTTCGCTCAGCGAGGCCGACAGCCGCGGTGAGGTGCAGCAGTATCTGGCGCAGGTCCAGCAGTTCGACCTGGCGGCGGTCACGAAGATGGTCACCGCCTCGAAGGATGTCAAGCAGGTCGGCACCGAGAGTGTGAACGGCGTCGACACGACCCACTTCAGCGGTACGTTCCCGGTCGAGGCGGCGGTGCAGCTGCTGCCGGCCGACGAGCAGCAGCGGGCCAAGGAGAACATGGCCGAGCTGAAGGACGTCAAGTTCGACATCTGGGTCGACGGCCAGGGCCTTCCGGCGAAGCTCCAGCTCAACGGGGAGAAGCAGGGCGGCAAGCTCGACGCCACCCTGTTCTTCAAGGGCTTCAACGAGCCCGTCAACATCCAGACTCCGCCCGCGGACCAGGTCGGCGAGATGCCGTCGAACGTCCCGCAGCCGACCCCGTCGAACTCGTAGCGACAACCCACAAGAGAACATCGATTTGGAAACTCGGCGACCAGCCCGTAGTCTGGTCGTTGCCGAAGACCGCCGGTTGTCACCTTGGCCAGTCCTGGTGACCGAAGGATCCGCTTCTTGCGGACGGCCCGCGCAGGTGTGATACGAGTTTCCCCACACGATGAGTGTGTGTGAAGCCCCGTGCGCCCTGCGCCCGGGGCTGTTCTCATTTCTGGGCCTTCTCCGGCGGAACATCCTGGAAGGAGGCCCATGGCGAGGCCGGATAAGGCGAGCGCGGTCGCCGAGCTCAAGAACGAGTTCGTAGGAAGCAGCGCAGCCGTTCTGACCGAGTACCGCGGTCTCACCGTCGCTCAGCTCAAGGAGCTGCGCGTTGCACTCGGTGGGAATGCGAAGTTCGCCGTGGCGAAGAACACCCTCACCAAGATCGCTGCCAACGAGGCCGGTCTGACGGGCCTCGACGGCCTGCTCAGCGGCCCGACCGCGATCGCCTTCGTCAGCGGCGACGTCGTCGAGGCTGCCAAGGGTCTGCGTGACTTCGCCAAGGCCAATCCCCTCCTGGTGATCAAGGGCGGTGTCCTCGACGGCAAGACGCTGGACGCCACGGAGATCACCAAGCTCGCCGACCTGGAGTCGCGCGAGGTTCTCCTCGCGAAGCTGGCCGGCGCGATGAAGGCGAAGCAGTCCGCTGCTGCCGCCATGTTCGCCGCGCTGCCCACCAACATGGCTCAGCTGGCCGAAGCCCTGCGCGCCAAGCGCGCGGAGGCCGGCGAGTAGCTGGGGGTTGCCGCACTTAACCGCGGTCCCGATCCACCTTTAAAGCACATCCCATACGGAGGAAAACATGGCGAAGCTCAGCACCGACGAGCTGCTCGGCGCGTTCAAGGAGATGACCCTTCTCGAGCTCTCCGAGTTCGTGAAGGTCTTCGAGGAGACGTTCGACGTCAAGGCTGCCGCCCCGGTCGCCGTCGCCGCCGCTGCCGCCCCGGCCGCCGGTGGTGGCGAGGCCGCCGCTGAGGAGCAGGACGAGTTCGACGTCATCCTCGAGGCCGCCGGCGACAAGAAGATCCAGGTCATCAAGGAGATCCGCGCGCTGACCTCCCTCGGCCTCAAGGAGGCCAAGGACCTGGTCGACGGCGCTCCGAAGTCGGTCTTCGAGAGCAAGGTCAACAAGGAGCAGGCGGAGAAGGCCAAGGCTGCCCTCGAGGGCGCCGGCGCCAGCGTCACCGTGAAGTAACGTTCACGCTTCCGAAAGAGGCGGCCACACCCAGGTGCCGGGTGTGCCGCCTCTTTCGCTTTCCCGCCCAACCCACCCTTCCGTTACGGCTCCCGCCACCCCACCCGCCCCGCCGCAGTCAGCGGGCCCCCGTCGAGCGATGGCCGTGAGGGCACTCCGCTCTTGGGGCGTTGCCGCTGCTGCCGTGCCTGGCGGCGTACTGCCTGGTGGGGCGCGGCCACGCGGTGGATGGTTCGACCTGACCAGACCCCGATAACCGGCCAGTAACAAGTTATTAGAATCTGTTCCAATTCCACGGAACACGGCTAACGTGATGGGAACTTGAAAGTAAAGTGTGCGTCACGTTACCCCATGCTCGCGGAAGGTGACCGGTGGGCGTCGAAGTCGTGGTCGAGGGGCTGACCAAATCGTTCGGTCGGCAGGTCATCTGGCAGGACGTCTCGCTGACGCTGCCCGCGGGCGAGATCTCGGTGCTGCTCGGCCCGTCCGGCACCGGCAAGTCCGTCTTCCTCAAGACGCTCGTCGGCCTGCTGCGTCCCGACCGCGGCCACATCTGGATCGACGGCTACGACCTGGCCAACTGCAGCGAGGACAAGCTCTACGAGCTGCGCCGGCTGTTCGGGGTGCTCTTCCAGGACGGCGCGTTGTTCGGCTCGCTGAGCCTGTTCGACAACATCGCCTTCCCCTTGCGCGAGCACACCAAGAAGAGCGAGACCCAGATCCGCCAGATCGTCATGGAGAAGATGGAGCTCGTCGGCCTGCTCGGCGCGGAGTCCAAGCTGCCCGGTGAGATCTCCGGCGGCATGCGCAAGCGCGCGGGCCTGGCCAGGGCGCTGGTGCTCGATCCGGAGATCATCCTCGTCGACGAGCCGGACTCCGGGCTCGACCCGGTGCGCACCGCGTACCTCAACCAGCTCTTCGTCGATCTCAACACCGACTTCGAGGCCACGTTCCTCATCGTCACCCACGACATCAACACCGCCCGTACCGTGCCTGACGACATCGGGCTGCTGTTCCGCCGGGAGCTGGTGATGTTCGGCCCGCGCGAGATGCTGCTGTCGAGCGACGAGCCGGTCGTGCGCCAGTTCCTCAACGCGCGCCGCCACGGCCCGATCGGCATGTCGGAGGAGAAGGACGTCTCCGAGCTGGAGGCCGAGGCCCAGATGGGCCACGACCCCGGCGCGCTGCCGCCGATCCCGCCACAGCTCATGCCCACGGGCAACCGGGTGCGCCGCAGCCAGCAGCCGCCCGGTTCCTGGCTGGCAGCCCACGGGGTGATCCCGCCGCAGGGCTCGTTCATCGACGACCGCGGGCGCAACTGGCTGGAGGAGTACCCTCGGCTGGTCAGCGCCCATCTCAACGGCGTCAGGTAGCCCCCGCGCATGGACGGACCGGCCTTTTTCGCGGCCCAGGACAACTACTCTCCGCACTCGAAAGGAAGCGACACGTGATCAGGGCGAGCGGCGCGTTCGTGGCGCTTACGCTCGACACCCTGCGTGCCGTGCCCAAGCGGCCCCTCCACTGGCGGGAGTTCCTGCAGCAGGCCTGGTTCATCGTCGGCGTCAGCGCCCTGCCCACGGCACTGGTGTCCATCCCGTTCGGCGCCGTGCTCGCGCTCCAGGCGGGCAACCTGATCCGCCAGTTCGGCGCCCAGTCGTTCACCGGCGCCACCGCCGTGCTCGGCATCGTGCGCGAGGCCGGCCCGGTCGTGACCGCGCTCATGATCTCGGGCGCGGCGGGCAGCGCCATCTGCGCCGACCTGGGCGCGCGCAGGATCCGCGAGGAGATCGACGCGCTGGAGGTGCTCGGCATCGACCCGCTCCACCGCCTCGTGGTGCCCAGGGTGGCCGCGTGCGCGGTCGTCGCGCCCCTGCTCAACGGCCTGGTGACCACCGTCGGCCTGATCGCCAGCTACCTGTTCAACGTGATCGCCCAAGGCGGCTCGCCCGGCTCGTACCTGCAGTCGTTCAACGCCCTGGCGGAGTTGTCGGACCTGTGGATCTCCGAGGTCAAGGCGCTCGTCTTCGGCGCCACGGCCGGGATGATCGCCTGCTTCAAGGGGCTGACCGCGGCCGGCGGGCCCAAGGGCGTCGGCGACGCCGTCAACCAGACGGTGGTCTTCGCGGCCATGGTCCTGTTCGCCGAGAACTTCCTCATCAGCGCGGCGGTGTGGTGATGTCACTCGACAAGCAGGGCGAGTTCTACACCAAGGCCTTCCTCCAGCTGCCGCGCGCGCTCCGCTACCGCGCCGAGATCCTGCGGCTGCTGTCGGAGGTGAGCCTCGGCACCGGTGGCCTGGCCGTCATCGGCGGCACGATGGCGATCGTCGCGTTCATGACCTTCTTCGCCGGCACCGAGGTCGGCCTGCAGGGCTACACCGCACTCGACCAGATCGGCACCTCCGCCTTCGCCGGATTCCTCTCCAGCTACATCAACACCCGCGAGATCGCCCCCATCGTGGCCGCCATCGGCCTGTCGGCCACCGTCGGGGCGGGCTTCACCGCCCAGCTCGGCGCGATGCGGATCAGCGACGAGATCGACGCGCTGGAGGTCATGGCGATCCCCTCGGTGCCGTTCCTGGTGGGCACCCGGCTGATCGCCGGGTTCGCCGCCATGCTGCCTCTGTACGTCCTCGGCCTGCTCGCCTCCTACGTCGCCACCCGCCTGATCACCACCGTCCTCTACGGCCAGTCGACCGGCACCTACGACCACTACTTCGACCTCTTCCTCGTGCCCTACGACGTGCTCTGGTCGCTGGGCAAGGTGGTGCTGTTCGCCGTGCTGGTGATCCTCGTGCACTGCTACTACGGCTTCCACGCCTCCGGCGGCCCCGCGGGCGTCGGCGTCGCGGTCGGGCGGGCGGTGCGCGCGGTGCTGGTCGCGGTGAACGTGGCCAACGTCCTGCTCGGCCTGGCCATCTGGGGCACCACGACCACGGTACGGCTGGCCGGATGAAGTACGGCGCCGCCCTGCTGGCCCTGATCGCCGCCTTCACAGCGGTGACCGCCGCCGCGTACTTCAAGGTGTTCTCCGGCGCGACCGTCGTGACCCTGTCGGCCCCCAGAGCCGGTCTCCAGCTCGGCCCGCGCGCCGACGTCAAGGTACGCGGCGTCATCGTCGGCGAGGTCACCGCCCTGAAGGCCACCACCGGAGGCGCGGAGCTCACCCTCGCCCTCGACCACCCCGTCGACCGCGCCGCCACGGCCAGGCTCCTGCCGAAGACCGTCTTCGGCGAGAAGTACGTGGACCTCGTCCCGCCCGCGACCCCGACCTCCGAGCTGCGCGACGGCGACCGCCTGATCGCCCCGGCCGCCGCCGTCGAGGTGGCGCAGGTGCTCGACCGGCTGCTGCCGCTGCTGCGGAGCATCCACCCGGAACGGCTGGCCACCACCCTGACCGCGCTCGCCACCGCCCTGGAGGGCAGGGGCGCCAGGACCGGCGCCACCCTGGACAAGGCCGAGGACTACCTCACCCGGCTCACCCCCCACCTCCCGGCGATCCGCCGCGACCTCTCCGCCCTCGCCGACGTCACCGACCTGTACGGCCAGGCCGCCCCCGACCTCCTGCGCACCCTGGCCGGCTCCGCCGCGCTGAGCAGAACGCTCACCGGCCGAGAGGCCGAGATCGACCGGCTCGCCCGCGCGGTCACCAGGAGCGCGGGCAAGGCCGACACCTTGCTGACGGTCAACGAGACCGGCCTGGTGGGGCTCCAGCATGTGTCCCGGCCCGCCCTCGACCTCGCCGCCCGCTACGCGCCGACCGTGCCGTGCGTGTTCCAGGGGCTTGACCGCCTCCGGCCGCTGCTGGACGAGGCGTTCGGCGACGGGCGGGTGAAGGCGGTGCTGGAGCTGGTCAGGCCGGCGCCGCCGTACAGGGAAGGGGCCGACGCGCCCGCCTACCGCGACACCAGGGGCCCGCGCTGCTACGGCCTGCCCCGGCCGAGGGTGCCCTTCCCGGGGGTGCGGTTCGCCGACGGCACCGAGGACCTGGCGGGGCTGATGTTGCGATGACCACGCTCAAGGCGGCGATCAAGCTCGGGCTGTTCGGACTGGCCACGACCCTGTGCGTGGCCATGCTGGCGATCACGATCTCCGGCACGCAGTTCGCCGCGGCGAGCGTCTACCGCGCGGTGTTCACCGACGCCACCGGGTTGCGGCTGGGCGACGATGTGCGGGCGGCGGGCGTACGCGTGGGCCGCGTGCAGGAGATCGCGCTGACCGGGACGCGCGCCGAGGTCTCCTTCACCGTCCTCGAACGCACCCGGCTGCCCCGCGGCGTCATCGCCGCGATCCGCTGGCGAAACCTGGTGGGCGACCGCTACCTCGCGCTGTCCACCGGCCGCGGCGGACCCGGCGCGCTGCGGCCCGGCGAGCTGATCACCGACACCCGCCCGGCGCTCGACGTCACCGCGCTCTTCAACGGCTTCCGCCCGCTGCTCAAGGCCATCCGCCCGGAAGACGTCAACAAGCTGAGCTGGCAGATCGTCCAGGTGCTCCAGGGGGAGGGCGGCACCGTCGACAGCCTCCTCGGCCATGTCGCCTCGCTCACCGGCACGCTCGCCGACCGCGACGCCGTCATCGGCCGGGTGATCGACAACCTCACCGCGGTGCTCGCCGAGATCGCCGGCCGCGAGGACGCCTACAGCGAGCTCGTCGCCGACCTGCGGTCGCTGGTCAGCGGCCTGGCCGAGGACCGCAAGGCCATCGGCGACTCCCTCACCGCACTCGATCGGCTCGCCGGCGTCACCGCGGGCTTCACCGAGCGCGCCAGGCCCGACCTCAAGGCCGGAATCCGCCACGCCGACGGCTTCCTCGCCGCGCTCAACGAGGAGCGCGCGCTGATCGACAAGACCATCAAGGACGTGCCGATCCGGCTCAACCAGCTCACCCGGGCCGTCTCCTACGGTTCGTGGTTCAACTTCTACCTCTGCTCCCTGGAGGTCCGGGCGGGCGCGACCACCACGCCGAAGATCGTCAACGAGAGCCGCCGATGCCGCTGACCCCCTTCCGCCACCGCGACCCACTCCCGCTCGGCATCGCCGGCCTGGCCGCCGCCGCGGCGCTGGTGGCCGGTGTGCTGGCCGTACCCCAGCTGAAGACCGGCACCGTGTACACGGCCGCCTTCGCCGAGTCGGCGGGGCTGCGGCCGGGCGAGGACGTCGTCGTGGCCGGGGTGAAGGTCGGCGAGGTGAGCGAGGTCGAACTGGAGGGCGCGCACGTCCGCGTCGGCCTGCGCCTGGAGCGGGAGGTGCCGCTGGGCTCGTGGACCCGCGCGCACATCCGGCTGGCGACGCTGCTCGGCTCCCATCACGTCCAGCTCGAACCCCACGGCCCCGGCCGCCTCGACCGCGCCATCCCGGTCGAGCGGACCAGCGTGCCGTACGAGATCATGCCCGCCCTCGGCGACCTCGCCGGCAGCGCCGCCCGCATCGACGCGGGCGCGCTCAAGAGCGCGCTCGACACGCTCGCCCAGACCCTCGACGGCTCCTCGGAGGAGATCCGCGCCTCCGTGCGCGGCCTCGGCCGCCTCTCGCGGACCGTCGCCTCCCGCGACGACAAACTCCACGATCTGGTACGGCACGCCGAAACGGTCACCGACCTCGTGGCCGGCCGCAACCAGGAGCTCCGCGCCCTGATCAAGGACGGAGACCTCCTGCTGCGCGAGATCTCCGCCCGCCGCGCCGTCATCCACAGCCTGTTGACGAACACCCTGGAGCTGACCGCGGAGATCGACGGCCTGATCGCCGACAACCGGACCACGCTCAAGCCCGCTCTGCGGCAGTTGCGGGAGTTCGCCGGACTGCTGCGGCGCAACGAGGAGAGCCTCGACCGCTCCCTGCGGCTGCTGGCGCCCTTCACCCGGCAGTTCACCGACGCGGTCGGCAACGGCCGCTGGTTCGACGCGATCGTCCAGAACCTCGTGCCGCTGCCCGCTTCCGTCCAGATGCCCGACCGCACCCTCGGAGGGCTGGCTCCGTGAAGACACCCGTCGCGATCACGGCCCTGCTGCTGGCCGCCGGCTGCGGTTTCGAGGGCGTCCAGTCGCTCCCGCTGCCCGGCGGAGCCGACCTCGGGCCGAACCCGCGCGCGGTGACGATCGAGTTCGCCGATGCCCTCGACCTCGTCCCGCACTCGCTGTGCAAACTCAACGACGTCACCGTCGGCAAGGTCACCGCGATCGAACTGGCCGCCGGCTGGCGGGCCGAGGTCACCTGCACGGTCAGAGCCGACGCCGCGCTGCCCGCCGGGACCGGCGCCGCCATCTCCCAGACGAGCCTGCTCGGCGAGAAGTTCGTCAAGCTGGTCCCCTCCGGCACCGGCCGTCTGGGCGGACGCATCCCGCTGAGCCGCACCACCCGGACCGCCGAGGTCGAGCAGGTGCTCGCCGCCGCCTCGCTGCTGGTCAACGGCGGCGGCCTGGAACAACTGGCCACCATCAACACCGAACTCGGCGCCGTGCTCGACGGCCGCACCGGCACCGTCAGGAACCTGCTGCGCCGCCTGGACGCGTTCGCCGCCGCGCTCGACGGCTCCAAGGGCGACATCGTCCGCCTCATCGGCAACCTCGACCGGCTCACCGCCACCCTGGCCGCCCAGCGCCAGACCCTGCGCGCCGTCGCCACCGACATCGGCCCCGCGGTCAAGCAGCTGCGCCGCCAGCGCGCCGACCTCACCCGCATGCTCACCGCCCTGGCCCGCCTCGGCCGCACCGCCACCCGCGTCGTCACCCGCTCCCAGGACGACACCCTCGCCAACCTCGCCCACCTGCGCGCGCTGCTGGCCGAGCTCGACCGCGCCCGCCGCGAGATCGCCGCCAACCTGGGCACCGCGCTCACCTTCCCCTTCCCCGGCTCGGCCACCGGCCTGCTGCGCGGCGACTACGGCAACGTCGACGTCACCGTGGACCTCACCCCTTCCACCACCCTGGACAACCTCATCGGCGGGAGTCCGCGATGAGCCTGCGGATCAAGCTGGCCGCCTTCCTCGCCATCAGCCTCGCCGCCACCGCGTACACGCTGGTCCGCTACGCGCGGGTCGGCGCCGACCTGTTCGAGCCCGCCTACCGGGTCGGCGTCGAGCTGGCCGAGGCCGGCGGCCTGTTCGAACACGCCGAGGTCACCTACCGCGGCGTGCGGGTCGGCCGCGTCGAGTCGCTCTCCCTCACCGCCGACGGGGTGCGCGCCGTGCTCCGCCTGCGGCGCGAGCCGCCGGTGCCCGCCACGGGGCTGCTCGCCGTCGTCGCCAACCGCTCGGGTGTGGGCGAGCAGTATCTCGACCTCCAGCCTTCAGGTACGGCGCGGCCGTACCTGAAGGAAGGCGACACGATCGCCAGAGGGCGCACCGCGCTGCCGATCACCACCGCCCAGTTGCTCGGCGACGCCGAGCGGCTGCTGACGTCGGTGGACCCGCGCGACGCCGAGACCGTCGTGACCGAGATGGAACAGGCCTTCGGCGGCAACGCCGCGCACCTGCGGCGGCTGCTGACAGCGGGCGAGGAGCTGACGGCGGCGGCCGTGGAGGTCCTGCCCGAGACGGTCACGCTGATCGAGCGGGGGGAGACGGTGCTGCGCACGCAGCGGGCCGAGGGCGGCCACCTGAAGGCGTTCGCGCGCGACCTCGCCTCGCTGACCGGTTCGCTGCGCGAGGGTTCCGCGGACCTGGAGCGCACGATCGACGCCACAACGCCCGCGGCGCGCTCGGCGGAGAAGCTCGTGGACGGGCTCGAACCGCACCTGCGGCCGCTGCTGGGCAACCTCATCGTCGGCGGGCGCACCGTCTCGGCCCGGGTGGCGGCGCTGCGCCAGCTGCTCATCGGCTACCCGGCGGGCGTGGCCGGGGCCTTCACCGTGGTCGGCCGCGACGGGCTGCACTTCGGGCTCAACCTCAACCTCAACGTGCCGCCGCCGTGCACGCGCGGCTACGAGGACGTGCGCCGCCGCCATCCCCAGGACACCCGGGTGAAGGCGGTCGACCCGCGCGCGACCTGCACCGAGCCGGAAGGCTCGCCGACCGGTGTGCGCGGGGGCGCGGATGTGCCGCCGCCGGGCGTACCGCCGTCGATCCCCGGTCTGGAAGAGTGGCTCGCGGGTAATGATCCGGCGATCAGGAAGGAGCGGACATGACAGGCACCGCCTCTCGGTCCGCCGCTTGGCTGACGATCATCGTGCTCGGGGTGCTGGCGGTGGTGCTCGGCGGGTTCGCGCTGTGGGTCAGCGGCGAGCTCCGCGGCGAGCAGGCCACGGACGACGACCGGGCCGCCGCGCTCGACGCGGCGGGCACCCACGCGGTCAACCTGCTCTCGCTCAACTACAAGACCGTCGACGCCGACCTCGGGCGCATCCTGGCGACCTCGACCGGGGCCGCGCGGGCCGAGTACACCGCCAACGCCGCCCGGCTCAAGGAGACCACGATCACCAACAAGGTCGTCCAGCACGGCGTGCTGCGCGCCCGCGGGCTGGAGTCCATGACGGGCGGCGTCGCCAAGGTCCTGGTGGTGGCGGACGTCGAGATCCGCTGGGAGGGCTCCAAGAACGCCCCTCAGGAGCGCTTCTACCGCTGGTCGATGGATGTGACCAAGGTCGGCGGGGTCTGGCTGGTGTCGAAGGCGGTGCAGGTGCTGTGAAGGCCGTGGCGATCGGGGTGCTGGCGGCGCTCGTCCTGGGGCTGTCGGTGGCCCTGTGGGTGATGTGGACGGATCTGCGGCACCTGCGCGACGGGCGGTCCGCGGGCGTCGAGGCCATGGCCGCCGCCAAGGCCGTGGCGCCGGACCTGCTGTCGTACAACCACCGCACGATCGAGCAGGACCTGGCGCGGGCCGGCGAGCACACCACGGGCCAGCTGACCATCCATTACAAGGAGCTGGCCACCACCCTCGTGCCGACCGCCAAGGCCCAGAAGACCGTCCAGACGACCGCGGTCGCCGGGGCGGCCGTCGAGCGCGCGGAACCCGACCGGGTAGAGGTTCTCCTGTTCGTCAACACGGGTACGGTCAAGGAGCTGCCGGGCGAGGCCGAGCCCCAGCAACAGATCACCCAGAACCGCGCCAGGTTCGTCATGATCAGGACAGCGGGCCGGTGGCTGGTCGCCGACCTGTCGACGCTGCTGGGCACCGCCTGAGGCCCCGGGCGCGGCGCGTCCTTCAATTGTTATCAAAATTCAGGTTTAGCGAGTCCTTGCCCAGGGGTATCCCAGTCACTGCTACACCGGTTGTCGGCATGGGTTCGACCCTCGGTGTGACGGAGCGTTAGCCGTCCCCGTTCGCGGGTATCGTCTTGGGCCTGACGGTAGGCGCCCGATCACGCAGGGGAGAAATCCCAGCGTCGCGGCCTCGACCCGGCGGAAAGTCGGGGTTGTGGGCTTGACGTTTGCGTCCGAACGGGCGATGCTGCGACCAACGTGGAGCATGCAGCGAGAGCGAAGTGGACAGGCGTGTGCCGTTCGGCTACACTGCCCCTTTGCGCTGCCCTTTGACGACCCGCGATGCTTGCTCACGTTGCGAGGTTGTCTGGCGTGCGTGTAGTCAGTCCGCCGCGAGCCCTCGGAAGGACATCTGTTGGCAGCCTCGCGCAACGCCTCCGCCGTACCCGCTGGTCCCAATCGCGTTTCGTTTTCGCGTATCCAGGAGCCCCTCGAAGTTCCTGATCTTCTCGCCCTGCAAACCGAGTCCTTTGACTGGCTGCTGGGCAACGAGAAGTGGAAGGCCCGGGTTGAGGCGGCTCGTCAGGCCGGGCGCAAGGACGTCCCGACCCAGTCGGGCCTCGAAGAGATCTTCGAAGAGATCAGTCCCATTGAGGACTTCTCGGGGACCATGTCCTTGTCGTTCCGCGACCACCGGTTCGAGCCGCCCAAGTACTCAGTAGATGAGTGCAAAGACAAGGACATGACCTTCTCCGCCCCGATGTTCGTCACGGCGGAGTTCATCAATAACACCACTGGCGAGATCAAGAGCCAGACGGTGTTCATGGGCGATTTCCCGCTCATGACGCCGAAGGGCACTTTCATCATCAACGGCACCGAGCGTGTCGTCGTCTCCCAGCTGGTCCGGTCCCCGGGTGTCTACTTCGGCCGCAGTGTCGACAAGACCTCGGACAAGGACCTGTTCGACTGCCGTGTCATCCCCTCGCGGGGTGCCTGGCTGGAGTTCGAGATCGACAAGCGCGACAGCGTCGGTGTGCGCATCGACCGCAAGCGCAAGCAGGCCGTCACCGTGCTTCTCAAGGCACTGGGATGGACCACCGAACAGATCCTCGAGCGCTTCGGCCAGTACGAGTCGATGCGGGCCACCCTGGAGAAGGACCACACGGCCGGCCAGGATGACGCCCTGCTCGACATCTACCGCAAGCTCCGTCCGGGCGAGCCGCCGACCAAGGAGTCGGCGCAGACCCTGCTGGAGAACCTGTACTTCAACCCCAAGCGCTACGACCTCGCCAAGGTCGGCCGCTACAAGATCAACAAGAAGCTCGGGGTCGACAGCGACATCACGCAGGGCACCCTCACCGAGGACGACATCGTCTCCACGATCGAGTACATCGTCCGCCTACACGCGGGCGAGGAGTCGATGCCGAGCGCCCAGGGCGACCGGATCGTCGAGACCGACGACATCGACCACTTCGGCAACCGTCGTCTGCGCAGTGTCGGCGAGCTCATCCAGAACCAGGTCCGCCTGGGCCTGGCCCGCATGGAGCGCGTCGTCCGTGAGCGGATGACCACGCAGGACGTCGAGGCGATCACGCCGCAGACCCTGATCAACATCCGCCCGGTCGTCGCCTCGATCCGGGAGTTCTTCGGCACCTCGCAGCTGTCGCAGTTCATGGACCAGACCAACCCGCTGGCCGGCCTGACGCACAAGCGGCGTCTGTCCGCGCTGGGCCCCGGTGGTCTGTCCCGTGAGCGGGCCGGCTTCGAGGTCCGAGACGTGCACCCGTCCCACTACGGCCGGATGTGCCCGATCGAGACTCCCGAAGGCCCGAACATCGGCCTGATCGGCTCGCTGGCCTCCTACGGCCGGATCAACGCCTTCGGCTTCGTCGAGACGCCCTACCGCAAGGTCGTCGACGGCAAGGTGATCGAGCAGGTCGACTACCTGACCGCCGACGAGGAGGACCGCTTCGTCAAGGCGCAGGCCAACACGGTGCTCAACGCCGACGGCACCTTCGCCGAGTCGCGCGTCCTGGTCCGCACCAAGGGTGGCGAGACCGAACTCGCGCGTGCCGAGGAAGTCGACTACATCGACGTGTCGCCGCGCCAGATGGTGTCGGTCGCCACGGCGATGATCCCCTTCCTGGAGCACGACGACGCCAACCGCGCGCTCATGGGCTCCAACATGCAGAGGCAGTCGGTGCCGCTGCTGAAGAGCGAGGCGCCGCTGGTCGGAACCGGCATGGAGTACCGTGCCGCGACCGACGCCGGCGACGTCATCAGCGCCGAGAAGGCCGGTGTGGTGGAGGAGGTCTCCGCCGACTACGTCACCGTGATGAACGACGACGGCACCCGCACGACTTACCGTGTCGCCAAGTTCAAGCGTTCCAACCAGGGCACCTCGTTCAACCAGAAGCCCATCGTCGTCGAAGGCGACCGGGTCGAGGTCAACCAGGTGATCGCCGACGGCCCCTGCACCGACCAGGGCGAGATGGCCCTGGGCAAGAACCTGCTCGTGGCGTTCATGCCGTGGGAGGGCCACAACTACGAAGACGCGATCATCCTGTCGCAGCGGCTGGTGCAGGACGACGTCCTGTCCTCGATCCACATCGAGGAGCACGAGGTCGACGCCCGTGACACCAAGCTGGGCCCCGAGGAGATCACCCGGGACATCCCGAACGTCTCCGAAGAGGTCCTGGCCGACCTCGACGAGCGCGGCATCATCCGCATCGGCGCCGAGGTCGTACCCGGCGACATCCTCGTCGGCAAGGTCACGCCCAAGGGTGAGACCGAGCTGACCCCCGAGGAGCGGCTGCTGCGCGCGATCTTCGGTGAGAAGGCCCGCGAAGTGCGCGACACCTCGCTGAAGGTGCCGCACGGCGAGCAGGGCAAGGTCATCGGCGTCCGCGTGTTCTCCCGTGACGAGGGCGACGAGCTTCCCCCCGGTGTCAACGAGCTGGTCCGCGTGTACGTGGCCCAGAAGCGTAAGATCACCGACGGTGACAAGCTCGCCGGCCGCCACGGCAACAAGGGCGTCATCTCCAAGATCCTGCCCGTCGAGGACATGCCGTTCCTCGAGGACGGCACGCCGGTCGACATCATCCTCAACCCGCTGGGCGTGCCCGGCCGGATGAACATCGGGCAGGTGCTCGAAGCTCACCTCGGCTGGATCGCGGCCCGCGGCTGGGACATCTCGGGCCTGACCGAGCAGTGGGCGGAGCGCCTGCGCGAGAAGGGCTTCGAGCAGGTCGCGCCGCGTACCAACGTGGCCACGCCGGTCTTCGACGGCGCCCACGAGGAGGAGATCGTCGGTCTGCTCAGCAACACCCTGCCCAACCGCGACGGCGATCGCATGGTGCAGGAGAGCGGAAAGGCGCTGCTGTTCGACGGCCGCTCCGGCGAGCCGTTCCCCTACCCGATCGCGGTGGGTTACAGCTACATCCTGAAGCTGCTGCACCTGGTGGACGACAAGATCCACGCTCGGTCCACCGGCCCGTACTCCATGATCACCCAGCAGCCGCTCGGCGGTAAGGCCCAGTTCGGTGGCCAGCGCTTCGGTGAGATGGAGGTGTGGGCGCTGGAGGCCTACGGCGCGGCCTACGCCCTGCAGGAGCTCCTGACCATCAAGTCCGACGACGTCCTCGGCCGGGTCAAGGTCTACGAGGCCATCGTCAAGGGCGAGAACATCCCCGAGCCCGGCATCCCCGAATCCTTCAAGGTCCTCATCAAGGAAATGCAATCGCTGTGCCTGAACGTCGAGGTGCTCTCCAGCGACGGCATGTCCATCGAGATGCGCGACACCGACGAGGACGTCTTCAGGGCCGCCGAAGAGCTCGGTATCGATCTGTCCCGGCGTGAGCCGAGCAGCGTGGAAGAAGTCTGAGGGGGAGATCGCACATGCTAGACGTCAACTTCTTCGACGAGCTCCGGATCGGGCTGGCGACGGCCGACGACATCCGCCAGTGGTCACACGGCGAGGTCAAGAAGCCGGAGACGATCAACTACCGGACGCTCAAGCCGGAAAAGGACGGACTCTTCTGCGAGAAGATCTTCGGCCCGACCCGCGACTGGGAGTGCTACTGCGGTAAGTACAAGCGCGTCCGCTTCAAGGGCATCATCTGTGAGCGCTGCGGCGTCGAGGTCACTCGCGCCAAGGTGCGTCGTGAGCGGATGGGCCACATCGAGCTGGCCGCGCCCGTCACGCACATCTGGTACTTCAAGGGCGTTCCCTCGCGTCTCGGCTACCTGCTCGACCTGGCCCCGAAGGACCTCGAGAAGGTCATCTACTTCGCGGCCTACATGATCACGCAGGTCGACGCCGAGATGCGCGACCGTGACCTGCCCTCGCTCGAGGCGAAGATCTCGGTCGAGCGGCAGCACATCGAGCAGCGTCGTGACGCCGACATCGAGACCAGGCAGAAGAAGCTCGAAGGCGACCTGGCCGAGCTTGAGGCCGCCGGCGCCAAGGGCGACCAGCGCCGCAAGGTCCGTGAGGGCGCCGAGCGCGAGATGCGCCAGCTGCGCGACCGCGCACAGCGCGAGCTCGACCGCCTGGACGAGGTGTGGAGCCGGTTCAAGAACCTCAAGGTCCAGGACCTCGAGGGCGACGAACTGCTCTACCGCGAGATGCGCGACCGCTTCGGCCGCTACTTCAAGGGCGGCATGGGCGCGCAGGCGATCCAGGACCGTCTGACCAGCTTCGACCTCGACGCCGAGGCCGAGAACCTGCGCGAGACGATCCGCAGCGGCAAGGGCCAGAAGAAGGCCCGCGCACTCAAGCGGCTCAAGGTCGTCTCGGCGTTCCTCAACACCACCAACTCGCCCCGCGGGATGGTGCTCGACTGCATCCCGGTCATCCCGCCGGACCTGCGCCCGATGGTGCAGCTCGACGGTGGCCGGTTCGCGACCTCCGACCTCAACGACCTCTACCGTCGTGTGATCAACCGGAACAACCGCCTCAAGCGTCTCCTTGACCTCGGCGCCCCCGAGATCATCGTGAACAACGAGAAGCGGATGCTCCAGGAGGCCGTCGACTCGCTGTTCGACAACGGCCGCCGCGGCCGCCCGGTCACGGGCCCCGGCAACCGTCCGCTCAAGTCCCTCAGCGACATGCTGAAGGGCAAGCAGGGCCGCTTCCGCCAGAACCTGCTGGGCAAGCGCGTCGACTACTCCGGCCGCTCGGTCATCGTCGTCGGCCCGCAGCTGAAGCTGCACCAGTGCGGTCTGCCCAAGCAGATGGCGCTGGAGCTGTTCAAGCCGTTCGTGATGAAGAGGCTCGTGGACCTCAACCACGCGCAGAACATCAAGTCGGCCAAGCGGATGGTCGAGCGCGCCCGCCCGGTCGTGTGGGACGTACTCGAAGAGGTCATCACCGAGCACCCCGTGCTGCTCAACCGCGCTCCGACGCTGCACCGCCTGGGCATCCAGGCGTTCGAGCCGCAGCTGGTCGAGGGCAAGGCCATCCAGATCCACCCGCTCGTCTGCACCGCGTTCAACGCGGACTTCGACGGCGACCAGATGGCCGTGCACCTGCCGCTGTCGGCTGAGGCCCAGGCCGAGGCACGCATCCTGATGCTCTCGACCAACAACATCCTCAAGCCGGCCGACGGCAAGCCCGTGACGATGCCCACCCAGGACATGGTCATCGGCCTCTACTGGCTGACCACGCAGAAGGAGGGCGCCCTCGGCGAGGGCCGCGTCTTCGGCTCCGTGGCCGAGGCCCAGATGGCGTTCGACCGCCGCGAGCTGGACATCCAGGCGAAGATCCAGATCCGGCTCAAGGACGTCTTCCCCGCGCGCGACTGGGTCGCGCCGGAGGGCTGGGAGCAGGGCGACCCGATCCGCCTGGAGACGACGTTCGGCCGGTGCCTGTTCAACCAGACGCTGCCGCCGAACTACCCGTTCGTCAACTTCCAGGTCGGCAAGAAGCAGCTGTCCACGATCGTGAACGAGCTGGCCGAGACCTACCCCAAGGTCGAGGTCGCGGCTTCGCTCGACGCGCTCAAGGACGCAGGCTTCCGCTGGGCGACCCGCTCCGGTGTCACGATCTCGATCGATGACGTCGTCGCGCCGCCCAACAAGGCCGAGATCATGGAGAACTACGAGCGCCGGGCCGACAAGGTCCAGCGTGAGTACGAGCGCGGCCTGATCACCGACGAGGAGCGCCGCCAGGAGCTCATCGAGATCTGGACCCACGCCACCGCGGACGTCGAGACCGACATGGTCAACGCGTTCCCGGCGACGAACCCGGTCTGGATGATGCTCAACTCCGGCGCCCGCGGCAACAAGATGCAGGTGCGTCAGATCGCCGGTATCCGTGGCCTGGTGTCCAACACCAAGGGTGAGACGATCCCGCGTCCGATCAAGGCCTCGTTCCGCGAGGGCCTGTCGGTGCTGGAGTACTTCATCTCCACCCACGGACAGCGGAAGGGTCTGGCCGACACCGCCCTGCGTACCGCCGACTCGGGTTACCTGACCCGTCGTCTGGTGGACGTGGCGCAGGACGTCATCGTGCGCGAGATCGACTGCGGCACCGACCGCGCGGTCCCGCTGCACGTCGGCGACCGTGACGCGTCGGGCAACCTGGTCAAGGCCGACAACGCCGAGTCCAACGTGCACGGCCGCATCCTGGCCGAGGACGTCGAGGTCGACGGCAAGATCATCGCCCCGGCGGGTGTCGACATCAACGACATCCACGTGACCGACCTGGTCAACGCCGGGATCGAGACCGTGCGCACCCGCTCCGCGCTGGTGTGCGAGGCCAAGATCGGTGTCTGCGCGACCTGCTACGGCCGCTCGCTGGCCACCGGCAAGCTCGTGGACGTCGGCGAGGCGGTCGGCATCATCGCCGCCCAGTCGATCGGTGAGCCCGGTACCCAGCTGACGATGCGTACCTTCCACACCGGTGGTGTGGCCGGTGCGGACATCACCCACGGTCTGCCCCGTGTCCAGGAGCTCTTCGAGGCGCGCATCCCCAAGGGTGTCGCCCCGATCTCCGAGGCCGAGGGCCGCGCGCGGATCGACGAGACCGACAAGACCCGCAAGGTGGTCATCACCCCGGACGACGGTTCCGAGGAGATCGCCTACCCGGTGTCGATGCGGTCGCGTCTGCTCGTCTCCGAGGGCCAGCACGTCAAGGTCGGCCAGCAGCTGATCGCGGGTGCGGTCAACCCGAACGAGGTCCTGCGCATCATGGGCCCGCGCGAGGTGCAGCTGCACCTGGTCGCCGAGGTTCAGCAGGTGTACCGCTCGCAGGGTGTGTCGATCCACGACAAGCACATCGAGATCATCGTCCGCCAGATGCTCAAGCGCGTGAACGTGCTGGAGTCGGGCGACACCGACCTGCTCCCCGGCGAGCTGGTCGAGCGTCCCCGCTTCGAGAACATGAACCGCGAGACCGTGGCCGAGGGCGGCCAGCCCGCCGCCGGCCGTCCGGTCCTCATGGGCATCACGAAGGCGTCGCTGGCCACCGAGTCGTGGCTGTCGGCGGCCTCCTTCCAGGAGACGACCAGGGTCCTGACGGACGCGGCGATCCACGCCAAGTCCGACTCGCTCCTGGGCCTGAAGGAGAACGTCATCATCGGTAAGCTCATCCCGGCCGGTACGGGCATGCCCCAGTACCGCAACATCCGGGTGGAGCCGACCGAGGAGGCCAAGGCCGCGATGTACACGGTCGGCGGCTACGACGGCTCCGCGGCGGACTACACGTTCGGCACGGGGTCGGGCGAGGCTGTGCCGCTGGAGGAGTACGACTTCGGCCAGTACAACCGATGAGCCTGTCGCGCTGGACGGTTAGCTAGGAGAAGCGCCCGAGATCTACGGATCTCGGGCGCTTCCGCGTTCGCCCGGCCCTGTGGGGGTATCCGCGTGGTCTGGGTGCATCCGCCCGGTGTCCGGCTCCCGGGCGCGCAGGGCCTCGCTGGGAGCTCCTCACGCACTCGTGCGCGGGAAGGGTTGCCGGGGCTTGCCGTACCCGCGGAGAAGGTTGGTGTAACAAGGGCAGAACAGTGGCCCGGAGCGGGTAAACTTGGCGCGGAGTCTGCTACTGACCACGGCGCGAAACATATCGACGCGCAGCCGTTTTGACGTGCTGCGCGGGGCTAGGTAGTCTTGCCCTTCGTGCCCGTGTATTCATGGGCTCTCACGCGTGCGCTCGCAATGGCGCAGCGTGGCCTCCCCCTGGCGTTCTTCTGCGCGGGAGTGTGGCTCTGTAAGAGCGCGACACGCCCGACCGCGTGGGTCGAAGCAGGGGAGAAAACCGCAGGTCATGACACCGGCAGTACCTGCGAAATGCACAACCTGACGTATCACCGGCTTAGGCATGAACGGAGTGGCAGTGCCCACTATTCAGCAGTTGGTCCGCAAGGGCCGGCAGGACAAGGTCTCCAAGACCAAGACTCCTGCCCTAAAGGGGAGTCCGCAGCGACGCGGCGTCTGCCAGCGCGTCTACACCACGACCCCCAAGAAGCCGAACTCGGCACTGCGCAAGGTGGCCCGTGTCCGCCTCACCAACGGCATCGAGGTCACGGCCTACATCCCGGGTGTGGGTCACAACCTGCAGGAGCACTCCATCGTGCTCGTGCGTGGCGGTCGTGTGAAGGACCTGCCGGGTGTTCGCTACAAGATCATCCGTGGCTCGCTCGACACCCAGGGCGTCCGTAACCGCAAGCAGGCCCGCAGCCGCTACGGCGCGAAGAAGGAGAAGAGCTAACTATGCCTCGCAAGGGTTCTCCTGGCCGTCGTCAGCTCATGTCTGACCCGGTTTACAGCTCGCCGCTGGTTACGGCCCTGATCAACAAGGTGCTGCTGGACGGCAAGCGCTCCATCGCGCAGTCGATCGTCTACGGCGCCCTCGAGGGTTGCAAGGACAAGACCGGCAACGACCCGGTCATCACGCTCAAGCGTGCCCTCGACAACGTCAAGCCCACTCTTGAGGTCCGCAGCCGCCGTGTCGGTGGCGCGACCTACCAGGTCCCGGTCGAGGTGCGCGCCTCGCGCAGCACCACCCTGGCCCTGCGCTGGCTGGTGCAGTACTCCCGCGCCCGCCGTGAGAAGACCATGACCGAGCGCCTCATGAACGAGCTCCTCGACGCCAGCAACGGCCTGGGGGCGAGTGTCAAGAAGCGCGAGGACACCCACAAGATGGCCGAGTCCAACAAGGCCTTCGCCCACTACCGCTGGTAACAGCGGGTTCGACGAGACGACGAGGACGCGAGAGAAGTGGCCGCAACGACCGCTCTTGACCTGGCCAAGGTCCGCAACATTGGGATCATCGCCCATATCGATGCGGGCAAGACCACGACGACCGAGCGCATCCTGTTCTACACCGGTATCAACTACAAGATCGGTGAGGTCCACGATGGCGCTGCCACCATGGACTGGATGGAGCAGGAGCAGGAGCGCGGCATCACGATCACGTCCGCCGCGACGACTGCCGAGTGGGACGGTCACACGATCAACCTGATCGACACGCCGGGCCACGTCGACTTCACCATCGAGGTTGAGCGCAACCTGCGCGTCCTCGACGGCGCGGTCACCGTGTTCGACGGTGTCGCGGGTGTCGAGCCGCAGTCCGAGACGGTGTGGCGGCAGGCTGACCGCTACGGCGTTCCGCGCATCTGCTTCGTGAACAAGATGGACCGCGTCGGCGCGGAGTTCCACCGCTGCGTCGACATGATGGTCAGCCGGCTGGCGGCGACGCCGGCGGTTGTCCAGCTTCCGTGGGGCGTCGAGGCCGGCTTCAAGGGCGTCATCGACCTCATCCGGATGAAGGGCCTGCTCTGGAGCGAGGAGGCGGCCAAGGGCGAGATGTACGACGTCGTCGACATCCCGGCCGACCACGCCGAGATCGCTCGCGAGTGGCGCGACCGTCTGGTCGAGACCGTCGCCGAGAACGACGACGAGCTGATGGAGCTCTACCTCGACGCGGTCGAGCCCACCGAGGAGCAGCTGGTCGCCGCCATCCGGCGCGCGACCCTCGCCAGCGCCATCAACCCGGTCCTCACCGGCACCGCGTTCAAGAACAAGGGCGTGCAGCCCCTGCTCGACGCCATCGTCGCCTTCCTCCCCGCGCCGACCGACATCCCGGCCTTCAAGGGCCACGCGGTCGGCAACGAAGAGGAGATCATCGAACGGCACGCGGACCCCGACGAGCCCTTCTCGGCTCTGGCCTTCAAGATCATGAGCGACCCGCACCTGGGCAAGCTCACCTACCTCCGCATCTACTCGGGTTCGCTCGAGACCGGCTCGCAGGTGCTCAATCCTGTGAAGGGCCGTAAGGAGCGGATCGGCAAGATCTACCAGATGCACGCCAACAAGCGCGAAGAGCGCCCGGCGGCCTACGCTGGTCAGATCGTCGCCGTCATGGGTCTGAAGGACACCACGACCGGTCACACGCTCTGCGACGTGAACAAGCCCGTGGTTCTGGAGTCGATGACGTTCCCGGCCCCGGTCATCCAGGTCGCGATCGAGCCCAAGACCAAGGGCGACCAGGAGAAGCTGTCCACCGCCATTCAGCGTCTGGCCGAGGAGGACCCGTCCTTCCGCGTCCAGCGTGACGAGGAGACCGGTCAGACGATCATCTCCGGCATGGGCGAGCTCCACCTGGAGATCATCGTCGACCGCATGCGCCGCGAGTTCAAGGTCGAGGCCAACGTCGGTCGTCCGCAGGTCGCCTACCGCGAGACCATCCGCCGCAAGGTGGAGAAGGTCGACTACACCCACAAGAAGCAGACCGGTGGTTCCGGTCAGTTCGCGCGGGTCATCATCAACCTCGAGCCGCTCGGCGAAGGCAACGACGGGTACGAGTTCGAGAACAAGGTCTCGGGTGGCCGCGTCCCGAGGGAGTACATCCCCTCGGTCGACGCCGGTGCCCAGGAAGCCGCCGAGTTCGGCGTGCTGGCCGGTTACCCGATGGTCGGCGTGAAGGTGACGCTGACCGACGGTGCCGCGCACGACGTCGACTCCTCGGAAATGGCCTTCAAGATCGCTGGCTCGATGGCCTTCAAGGAGGCCGCGCGCAAGGCGGACGCTGTGCTTCTCGAGCCGATGATGGCCGTCGAGGTCACCACGCCCGAGGACTACATGGGTGACGTCATCGGTGACCTCAACGGCCGCCGCGGGCAGATCCAGTCGATGGACGAGCGCTCCGGCGCCCGCGTCATCACCGCCCTGGTTCCGCTGTCCGAGATGTTCGGCTACGTGGGTGACCTTCGTAGCAAGACGCAGGGCCGCGCGAGCTACAGCATGCAGTTCGACTCCTACGCGGAGGTGCCGCCCGGCATCGCCAAGGAGATCGTCGCGAAGGCCCGGGGCGAGTAGTACGAACCCCGGAGTCCCTGGTGGGGCGGCGCGAGCCGCCTCACCGCCCAGGGGCCGGGTAACTTCCCGGGCCCGAGTGTGAAGTAAGTCAGTCAGATTCTCTAAGGAGAGAACCAGTGGCTAAGGCCAAGTTCGAGCGGACTAAGCCGCACGTGAACATCGGCACCATTGGGCACATCGACCACGGCAAGACCACTCTGACCGCGGCGATCACCCAGGTGCTGCACAAGCGCTTCCCCGAGATCAACGAGGCGACCCCGTTCGACAAGATCGACAAGGCGCCCGAGGAGAAGGCTCGCGGCATCACGATCTCGATCGCGCACGTCGAGTACCAGACCGAGAAGCGCCACTATGCCCACGTGGACTGCCCCGGTCACGCCGACTACGTGAAGAACATGATCACCGGTGCTGCCCAGATGGACGGCGCGATTCTGGTGGTCGCGGCGACCGACGGTCCGATGCCCCAGACGAAGGAGCACGTCCTCCTGGCTCGCCAGGTCGGCGTTCCCTACATCGTCGTGGCGCTCAACAAGTCCGACATGGTGGACGACGAGGAGATCCTGGAGCTCGTCGAGCTCGAGGTTCGTGAGCTCCTGTCCGCTCAGGAGTTCCCCGGCGACGACCTCCCCGTGGTCCGCGTCTCCGCGCTCAAGGCGCTGGAGGGCGACACCAAGTGGGAGGACAGCATCATCGAGCTGATGACCGCTGTCGACGAGAACGTCCCCGAGCCGGTCCGTGAGACCGACAAGCCGTTCCTGATGCCGGTCGAGGACGTTTTCTCGATCACGGGTCGCGGCACCGTCGTCACCGGTCGTATCGAGCGCGGTATCGTCAAGGTCAACGAGACCGTCGACATCATCGGCATCAAGACCGACAAGACCACCACCACGGTCACCGGTGTCGAGATGTTCCGCAAGCTGCTCGACGAGGGCCAGGCCGGTGACAACGTCGGTCTGCTCCTGCGTGGCATCAAGCGCGAGGACGTCGAGCGCGGTCAGTGTGTCATCAAGCCGGGCACCACGACCCCGCACACCGACTTCGAGGCTCAGGTCTACATCCTGGGCAAGGACGAGGGCGGCCGCCACACGCCGTTCTTCAACAACTACCGCCCGCAGTTCTACTTCCGTACGACGGACGTGACCGGTGTGGTGAACCTCCCCGAGGGCACCGAGATGGTCATGCCGGGCGACAACACCGAAATGCGCGTTGAGCTGATCCAGCCCATCGCCATGGAGGACGGTCTGAAGTTCGCGATCCGTGAGGGTGGCCGCACCGTCGGCGCCGGTCGCGTGACGAAGATCCTCAAGTAGCACGATTCGCCGGGCGGCGGTCGGCCTCATCACAGGGCCGGCCGCCGATCCGCGAAAGCTCCAGCACGGCTCCACGCAAAGCCGTGATCTCGCAGTGGCTTCGGACGACCGCAGGTTGTGACCGAAGTAACTGCCGGATCACGGAAGAAAACGGCAGATCGTATACGTCTGCTACGTGGGGTTATCGGGCGGTTTCGCCCGTATGAACAGCGGCAACAGGCCGCACGATACTTTTTCAGACGACAGCGAAGGACACCGAGGCCACTATGGCGGGACAGAAGATCCGCATCCGGCTTAAGGCCTATGACCACGAGGTCATCGATAGCTCGGCCAAGAAGATCGTCGAGACGGTGACGCGGACTGGCGCGAAGGTCGCGGGCCCGGTGCCGCTGCCGACCGAGAAGAACGTGTACTGCGTCATCCGCTCGCCGCACAAGTACAAGGACAGCCGCGAGCACTTCGAGATGCGCACGCACAAGCGGCTGATTGACATCATCGACCCCACGCCCAAGACCGTCGACTCGCTCATGCGTCTCGACCTCCCCGCGGGCGTTGACATTTCGATCAAGCTCTGAGGGAACGCACTGACATGGCTAAGACGATCAAGGGCGTCCTGGGCAAGAAGCTCGGCATGACCCAGGTCTTCGACGCGGACAACCGGATGGTTCCGGTGACCGTGGTCGAGGCCGGTCCGTGCGTGGTGACCCGCGTCCGCAGCGCTGAGAAGGACGGCTACTCCGCCATCCAGCTCGGCTTCGGGCAGGTCGACCCCCGGAAGGTCAACAAGCCGCTCGGCGACTACCTGCGTAAGCACGACATCACCCCGCGCCGTTACTTTGCGGAGATCCGCACCGACGACGCGAGCGACTACACCCTGGGCCAGGAACTGCTGGCCGACACCTTCGAGGCCGGCCAGTACGTCGACGTGACTGGCAAGTCCAAGGGCAAGGGTTTCGCCGGTGTCATGAAGCGCCACGGCTTCAAGGGCCTGGGCGCCTCGCACGGTACGCAGCGCAAGCACCGCTCGCCGGGTTCCATCGGTGGCTGCGCCACCCCGGGCCGCGTATTCAAGGGTCTTCGCATGGCCGGCCGGATGGGTAACGTCCGCACCACCGTGCAGAGCCTCAAGGTTCACGCCGTGGACGCCGAGAAGGGTCTCATCCTGATCAAGGGTGCGATCCCCGGTGCCAACGGCAGCCTGGTCCTCGTCCGTACCGCTGCCAAGAAGGGGGCTGCCAAGTGAGTACCACTATTGACGTCCTCGACGCCAGCGGCGCGAAGACCGGCACGGTTGACCTCCCCGAGAACATCTTCGGGGCCAAGGTCAACGTTCCGCTGATCCACCAGGTGGTCGTGGCCCAGCTCGCCGCTCGCCGGCAGGGCACCCACAAGGCCAAGACCCGTGGTGAGGTCCGTGGCGGCGGCAAGAAGCCGTACCGCCAGAAGGGCACCGGCCGCGCCCGTCAGGGTTCGACCCGCGCGCCCCAGTTCGCCGGCGGTGGCGTCGTCCACGGTCCGGTTCCGCGCGACTACTCGCAGCGGACCCCGAAGAAGATGAAGGCCGCCGCCCTGCGTGGCGCCCTGTCCGACCGGGCGTCCGGCAACCGCGTTCACGTGGTCAGCACGCTGGTCACGGGGGAGACCCCGAAGACCAAGGCCGCCCTGGAGGCGCTGCGTAAGATCACCCAGGCTCCGCGCGTTCTCGTCGTCGTCGACGAGGCCGACGAGCTGACCTGGATGAGCCTGCGCAACGCTCCGGAGGTCCACCTGCTGGACGCCGGGCAGCTGAACACCTACGACGTGCTCGTCCACGACGACGTGGTCTTCACGCAGGAGGCCTACGACCAGGTCGTCGCGCGGCTTTCGGTCGAGTCGAGCAAGAAGGAAGACGCCTGATGGAGAAGATCGCCGACCCGCGCGACGTCATCATCAAGCCGGTCGTCTCCGAGAAGAGCTACGGCCTGATCGATGAGCACAACAAGTACACGTTCCTGGTCCGTAAGACCGCGAACAAGACTCAGGTGAAGATTGCCGTTGAGCAGATCTTCGGGGTCAAGGTCAGCAGCGTGAACACCATCAACCGGCAGGGCAAGCGCAAGCGCACCCGCACCGGTTTCGGCAAGCGTCCCGACACCAAGCGCGCGATTGTGAGCCTGGTCGAGGGCGATCGGATCGACATCTTCGGTCAGATCGGCTAGTGCTCGCCGTACATAGCTAGAAAAGGGCGAACCGCCGCACGTTCGTGCGGCGGGCTCTCCCATGTAACCGACAAAGGATGAACGAAAAAGATGGGCATCCGTAAGTACAAGCCGACGACCCCGGGTCGCCGCGGCTCGAGTGTCTCGGACTTCTCCGAGATCACCCGCAGCACGCCCGAGAAGTCGCTGCTTGCGCCCCTTCACAGCAAGGGCGGCCGCAACGTACACGGCCGGGTCACCGCTCGCCACCAAGGCGGCGGTCACAAGCGCGCCTACAGGATTATCGACTTCCGCAGGCATGACAAGGACGGCATTCCGGCCAAGGTCGCTCACATCGAGTACGACCCCAACCGGACCGCCAACATCGCTCTGCTGCACTACGCCGATGGTGAGAAGCGCTACATCATCGCTCCTACCGGCCTCAAGCAGGGCGACCGGATCGAGAACGGCCCTTCGGCCGACATCAAGCCGGGCAACTGCCTGCCGCTGCGCAACATCCCGACCGGTACCTTCATCCACGCGGTGGAGCTCCGTCCGGGCGGTGGCGCCAAGCTGGGTCGTTCCGCCGGTGCGCAGATCCAGCTGCTCGCCAAGGAGGGCCAGTACGCCACGCTGCGTATGCCTTCCGGCGAAATGCGCATGGTCGACGTGCGTTGCCGCGCGACTGTCGGTCAGGTGGGCAACGCCGAGCAGGCCAACATCAACTGGGGCAAGGCCGGACGTATGCGGTGGAAGGGCAAGCGCCCGACCGTCCGCGGTGTCGCGATGAACCCCGTCGACCACCCCCACGGTGGTGGTGAGGGTAAGACCTCCGGTGGTCGCCACCCGGTCAACCCCAAGGGCAAGCCCGAGGGCCGTACCCGTCAGGCGAACAAGGCCAGTGACAGGCTGATCATCCGCCGTCGGTCCAAGAGGAAGAAGCGGTAGGAGCAGCCACAATGCCACGTAGCCTTAAGAAGGGCCCCTTCGTGGACGACCACCTTCAGAAGAAGGTCGAAGTCCAGAACGAAAAGGGCTCCAAGAACGTCATCAAGACGTGGTCGCGCCGGTCGATGATCGTGCCCGACATGCTCGGTCACACGATCGCCGTGCACGACGGCCGCAAGCACGTCCCGGTGTTCGTCACCGAGTCGATGATCGGCCACAAGCTCGGCGAGTTCGCGCCTACGCGGACGTTCCGCAGCCACGTCAAGGAAGACCGCCGCAGCCGGCGATAAACAGCCTTCAGAAGTAAGAGGAGTAAGCGATGGAAGCCAGGGCTCAGGCGCGGTTCGTCCGTGTCACGCCCCTCAAGGCCCGCCGCGTGGTGGACCTTATTCGCGGGCTGCCCGCTTCGGAGGCGCAGGCCGTGCTGCAGTTCGCTCCCCAGGCGGCGAGCGAGCCGATCTACAAGGTGCTCTCGAGCGCGATGGCGAACGCGGAGCACAACTTCAAGCTCGACCCCGAGTCGCTCGTCGTGAGCCGTGCGTGGGTCGACGAGGGCCCGACGCTGAAGCGGTTCCGACCGCGTGCCCAGGGTCGCGCCTATCGGATCAACAAGCGGACGAGCCACATCACCGTGATCGTGGAGTCCCGCGAGCCGAAGGGAAGGACCCGATAGTGGGCCAGAAGGTTAACCCGCACGGGTTCCGCCTCGGCATCACGACCGACTTCAAGAGCCGGTGGTACGCCGACAAGCTGTACAAGTCGTACGTCGCCGAGGACGTGTCGATCCGCCGCATGCTGCAGAAGGGCATGGAGCGGGCCGGCATCTCCAAGGTCGAGATCGAGCGCACGACGGACCGCGTCCAGGTGGACATCCACACCGCGCGTCCCGGCATCGTCATCGGCCGCCGCGGCGCCGAGGCGGACCGCATCCGTGGCGACCTGGAGAAGCTGACCAAGAAGCAGGTTCAGCTCAACATCCTCGAGGTCAAGAACCCGGAGATCGACGCTCAGCTGGTGGCTCAGGCCGTCGCCGAGCAGCTGTCCAGCCGTGTCTCGTTCCGCCGCGCCATGCGCAAGGCGATGCAGTCGGCCATGAAGTCCGGCGCCAAGGGCATCCGTGTCCAGTGCTCCGGTCGTCTGGGCGGCGCCGAGATGTCCCGGTCGGAGTTCTACCGCGAGGGTCGCGTGCCGCTGCACACCCTTCGCGCGGACATCGACTACGGCTTCTACGAGGCCCGCACGACCTTCGGCCGTATCGGCGTGAAGGTCTGGATCTACAAGGGCGAGGCTCCGACCAGCCGCGCCGAGCGTGAGGCGGCTGCCGCCGGTGCTCGCGCCGGCCAGCGTCGTGAGCGCGACGACCGTCGTGGTGGTGGCGGCGGCGACCGTCCGCGTCGTGGTGGTGGCGCCGGTGGCGCTCGCCGCGGCGGCGGTGGCGGTGGCCGTGGCGACCGCGCCCCCCGCACCGAGGCGGCCGCACAGGCTGCCCCCGAGACCGGCCCGGCTGCGCAGCCGGGTGCTGAAGGGAGCTGACCATGCTGATCCCGCGCAGGGTCAAGCACCGCAAGCAGCACCGGCCCGACCGCAGTGGCGCCGCCAAGGGTGGCACCAGGGTCACGTTCGGCGAGTTCGGCATTCAGGCGATTGAGCACTCCTATGTGACCAACCGTCAGATCGAGTCCGCGCGTATCGCGATGACCCGCCACATCAAGCGTGGTGGCAAGGTGTGGATCAACATCTACCCCGACCGTCCCCTCACCAAGAAGCCCGCCGAGACCCGTATGGGTTCCGGTAAGGGTTCGCCGGAGTGGTGGATCGCCAACGTCAAGCCCGGACGCGTGATGTTCGAGCTGTCGGGTGTCGCGGAGCCGGTGGCTCGTGAAGCGCTGAAGCGCGCGATCCACAAGCTGCCGATGAAGTGCAAGATCGTCAAGCGTGAAGTGGGTGAGGCGTGATGGCCAAGAGCCTGACCGCCGGCGAGCTGCGGGTGGAGGACCAGGACACCCTGGTCCAGAAGCTCAAGGAAGCCAAGGAGGAGCTGTTCAACCTCCGCTTCCAGTCAGCGACCGGTCAGTTGGAGAGCCACGGGCGGCTGCGCGCCGTTCGCCGCGAGATCGCCCGCATCTACACCGTGATGCGCGAGCGCGAGCTCGGCATTGTCACGGTGGTTGAGAAGGAGTCGAGCGATGGCTGAGACCGAGACCACTGAGACGACGCAGCGGACCTTCCGCAAGGTCCGCGAGGGCCTGGTCGTCAGCGACAAGATGGACAAGACCGTCGTCGTCGCTGTCGAGGACCGCGTCAAGCACCGTCTGTACGGCAAGGTCATCCGCCGTACGACCAAGTACAAGGCACACGACGAGGCCAACGCCTGTGGCGTCGGCGACCGCGTGCTGCTCATGGAGACCCGCCCGCTCTCCGCCACCAAGCGGTGGCGCGTGGTGGAGATCCTCGAGAAGGCCAAGTAAGGCCTGCTCGGATATATGCGCGCCTCGTGGGGGCTGTCTCGACAGCCCCCATGACGGCGTCCAAGGACGTGGCCGTCGTACGGCTGCCGCGTCGCCTGCGGTGCGGTCTCTCTCCTTGAGAGGGGCTGTGGCCGTGGGAACAAGACAACGACAGGTTCCGCCAGGCTCAGCTCGCTGAGAACCGGCGCGACTAACAGGAGTAACAGTGATCCAGCAGGAGTCGCGACTCAAGGTCGCCGACAACACGGGTGCCAAGGAGATTCTCTGCATCCGCGTTCTCGGTGGCTCGGGTCGACGCTACGCGGGTATCGGCGACGTCATCGTCGCCACGGTTAAGGACGCCCTCCCCGGCAGCACGGGCGTCAAGAAGGGTGACGTGGTCAAGGCCGTCGTCGTCCGCACGGTCAAGGAGCGCCGCCGGCCTGACGGCTCCTACATCCGCTTCGACGAGAACGCCGCCGTCATCATCAAGGACAGCGGTGACCCTCGTGGCACTCGTATCTTCGGCCCGGTCGGCCGCGAGCTGCGCGACAAGAAGTTCATGCGCATCATCTCGCTCGCTCCGGAGGTGTTGTAATGCCGAAGTTCCTGCACGTGAAGAAGGGTGACCTGGTTCAGGTCATCGCCGGCAAGGACAAGGGTGCCAAGGGCCGGGTCATCGCCTCCCTCCCGCACGAGGACCGTGTGGTGGTCGAGGGCGTCAACCTGATCAAGAAGCACTCGAAGGAGACCAACCAGGGTCCGCGTGGCGCCAAGCAGGGCGGCGTGCAGACCATGGAGGCCCCCATCCACGTGAGCAACGTGAAGAAGCTCAAGGACGACAAGCCCGCGGAGAAGAAGGCCGACGAGAAGAAGGCCGACGCTTCGGAGGGTGAGGACAGCTGATGACTGCCACGACCACCGAGACCGAGCGTCCGACGCCGCGCCTCAAGACGAAGTACCGCGAGGAGATCATCGCGAAGCTTCGTGAGGAGTTCGGCTTCGAGAACGTCATGCTGGTGCCCGGCCTGACCAAGATCAAGGTCAACATGGGTGTCGGCGAGGCCGCTCGCGACTCCAAGCTGATCGAGGGCGCTGTCCGCGACCTCACGGTGATCACCGGCCAGAAGCCGGCCGTCGTCCGCGCCCGCAAGTCCATCGCGCAGTTCAAGTTGCGTGAGGGCATGCCGATCGGCGCGCACGTGACCCTTCGCGGCGACCGGATGTGGGAGTTCCTCGACAGGCTGCTGTCGCTGGCGCTGCCCCGTATCCGTGACTTCCGCGGTCTGTCGCCGAAGCAGTTCGACGGCAACGGCAACTACACCTTCGGTCTGACCGAGCAGGTCATGTTCCACGAGGTCGACCAGGACAAGGTCGACCGGCCGCGGGGCATGGACATCACGGTCGTGACCACCGCGAAGAACGACGACGAGGGCCGGGCGCTGCTGAAGCTCCTCGGCTTCCCTTTCAAGGAGGCCTAAACGATGGCGAAGAAGTCGCTGATCGCCAAGGCGGGGCGTAAGCAGAAGTTCGAGGTCCGGGCCTACACCCGTTGCTCTCGCTGTGGCCGTCCCCGCGCCGTCTACAGGAAGTTCGGCCTGTGCCGTGTCTGCTTCCGTGAGATGGCGCACCGGGGCGAGCTGCCCGGCATCACCAAGTCCAGCTGGTAGGTACTCTAAGGGGCGGCCGTTCTCCGGCCGTCCCTGGAGTGCGCCAGCCGTACTTTCCAGATATATCCAAACTGGGTGCTCCGTCGGAGCGCCCGTGACCACGCCGAAGGTCCACCGGTAGAGCGCGGAGAGGTAGCCGAAGCGGACACTGAGGGAGGCATTCGCCCACCCCGAGGTGCGAGCTGAGGCGGACTCGACCATCAGAAGCGCTTCACCGACTGGAAACCGCGGCGAGGAAGGCCGTTGGCCATGACGATGACCGACCCGATCGCAGACATGTTGACGCGTCTGCGCAATGCGAATTCGGCATATCACGACAGCGTGACCATGCCGTATTCCAAGATCAAGGCGCACATCGCCGAGATCCTCCAGCAGGAGGGTTACATCCAGGCCTGGACCGTTGAGGACGCCAAGGTCGGGAAGAACCTCGTGGTGGAGCTCAAGTTCGGGCCGAGCCGTGAGCGTTCGCTCGCGGGGCTGCGCCGGGTTTCCAAGCCCGGGCTGCGTGTATATGCGAAGAAGGACAACCTGCCTCGAGTTCTGGGTGGGCTGGGCGTCGCGATCATCTCGACGTCTGGCGGGCTCATGACCGACAAGCAGGCCGGCAAGCGTGGCGTGGGCGGCGAAGTCCTCGCCTACGTCTGGTAGAGGGGAGGAACACAGCATGTCGCGAATCGGACGGCTGCCCATCCCTGTGCCCAGTGGCGTAGACATCACGATCACCGGCCAGGACGTCCAGGTCAAGGGCCCGAAGGGCACGCTTTCTCACACGGTGGCCGAGCCCATTTCGGTGGCTCGCGCCGAAGACGGGACCATCGCGGTCTCCCGTCCCAATGACGAGAACAAGGTCCGTGCGCTGCACGGCCTGTCTCGCACGCTCATCGCCAACATGGTGCAGGGTGTCACTCAGGGCTACTCCAAGAGCCTTGAAATCGTCGGTGTCGGCTACCGCGTTCAGGCCAAGGGCCCGTCGCAGCTCGAGTTCGCGCTCGGCTTCAGCCACCCGGTGATCGTTGACGCTCCCGAGGGTGTCACCTTCCGCGTCGAGAAGCCGACGCTGTTCCACGTGGACGGCATCGACAAGCAGAAGGTCGGCGAGGTCGCCGCGAACATCCGCAAGCTGCGCAAGCCTGACCCGTACAAGGGCAAGGGTGTGCGGTACCAAGGCGAGCAGATCCGCCGCAAGGTCGGAAAGGCTGGTAAGTAGGCATGGCTGGCAAGACTGCGTACAGCAAGCACACGGCTGCCCGCACCGTCTCGCGGGCCCGCCGTCACGGCCGCGTCCGCAAGAAGGTCGTCGGTACGGCGGAGCGTCCGCGCCTCGTCGTCAACCGCTCGACCCGGCACCTGTTCGTCCAGATCGTGGACGACTCCAAGGGTCACACGCTGGTCAGCGCCTCGACCATGGACGCCACGCTGCGTTCGGCCGAGGGCGACAAGACCGCGAAGGCCAAGAAGGTCGGCGAGCTCCTCGCTCAGCGGGCCAAGGATGCCGGTATCACCGCTGTCGTGTTCGACCGTGGTGGTAACCGCTACGCGGGCCGTATCGCCGCTCTGGCGGACAGCGCCCGTGAAGGCGGGCTCGAGTTCTGATGAGGAACCGAGGATCGCAACTGATGGCAACAGCTGAGAAGAGGAACCACTGATGGCTGCAGCTCCGCGTCGCGGTGGCGGCACCGGTGGCGAGCGGCGGGACCGTCGCGACGACCGCCGCGGTGGCGCCGCCGACAAGGGCGTTTCGTACATCGAGCGCGTAGTGAAGATCAACCGAGTGGCCAAGGTCGTGAAGGGTGGTCGTCGCTTCAGCTTCACCGCCCTGGTAGTCGTCGGTGACGGCAACGGCCTGGTCGGCGTCGGCTACGGCAAGGCCAAGGAAGTCCCCGCGGCCATCGCCAAGGGTGTCGAAGAGGCGAAGAAGCACTTCTTCCGCGTTCCTCGCATCCAGGGCACCATTCCGCACACCGTGCAGGGCGAGGAGGCGGCCGGCGTCGTCTTCCTGCGTCCGGCCTCGGCCGGTACCGGCGTCATCGCCGGTGGCCCGGTGCGCGCGGTTCTGGAGTGCGCGGGCATCCACGACGTGCTGTCCAAGTCGCTCGGCTCGGACAACCCGATCAACATCGTGCACGCCACGGTCGCGGCGCTGCGGGGTCTTTCGACTCCCGAGGCGATCGCGGCCCGTCGTGGCCTGCCGATCGAGGACGTCGCTCCCAAGGCGATGCTCAAGGCGCGCGCCGAGGGTATTGCCGAGGCTGCCGCGGCGGCTAAGGCGGTGAGCTAGTCATGGCACGCCTGAAGATCACTCAGGTTCGCTCGAAGATCGGTGGCAAGCAGAACCAGCGTGACTCGCTGCGTTCGCTTGGCCTGAAGCGAATCGGCGACGTCGTCGTCAAGGAGGACCGTCCCGAGATCCGTGGGATGGTCTCCGTGGTGACGCACCTCGTCGTGGTGGAAGAGGTCGACTAGTCATGACTGACAAGGCTCCGCTCAAGATTCACGACCTGCGTCCTGCTCCTGGATCCAACAAGTCGAAGGTCCGCAAGGGCCGCGGCGAGGCGTCCAAGGGCAAGACCGCTGGTCGCGGCACCAAGGGCTCGCGGGCCCGCACGACGGTTCCCCTCGGTTTCGAGGGTGGCCAGGTGCCGCTGCAGCGCCGTCTGCCGAAGCTGAAGGGCTTCTCCAACGCGCTGTTCAAGACGACGTACCAGGTTGTCAACCTGGACAAGCTCGGCGAGCTGTTCCCCGACGGTGGCGAGGTCACCGTCGAGACGCTGGTCGCCAAGGGCGCCGTCCGCAAGAACCAGCTGGTGAAGGTCCTCGGCACCGGTGAGATCTCCGTCGCGGTGAACGTGCAGGCTCACGCCTTCTCGGGTTCCGCGAAGGAGAAGATCACCGCTGCTGGTGGGTCCGTTACCGAGCTGTAAGACCGCTATGACGAGGCGTGGGGGCCCTGACCATGGGCCCTCACGCCCGTAGTGCGTTAGAGTTCGCGAGACGGCAGGCATCTGTCCGGCTCGAATTGACTTGACACTTCAAATGGCAGATCCCCGCACCATCGCATACTCACACCGCCACCATGGCGCGCAGGAGGGACCGTGCTGACCGCGTTTACCCGGGCGTTCCGGACGCCGGACCTGCGCAAGAAGTTGCTCTTCACTCTGGGCATCATCGCGCTGTTCCGACTCGGCTCGGTTCTTCCGACTCCGGGCGTTCACGTCCAGAATCTCGCGACCTGTCTCGAACAAGCACGAGACAGTTCCGCCGGCAACATCTATGGAATGGTGCAGCTGTTCAGCGGCGGCGCCCTTCTGAAGTTGTCGGTTTTCGCGCTGGGCATCATGCCGTACATCACCGCGAGCATCATTCTGCAGCTGCTCGTCGTCGTGATCCCCCGACTAGAAGCCCTGAAGAAGGAGGGGCAGGCCGGGCAGACGAAGATCACGCAGTACACGCGTTATCTGACCATCGGCCTCGGCATTCTCCAGTCGACCGCCTTCATCGCGCTGGCCCGTACCGGTCAGTTGTTCCCGCAGTGCCAGCAGGAGATCCTGCTCGACCCGGACAACATCTTCGGGATCGTCACGATGGTCATCATCATGACGGCGGGCACCTCGGTGATCATGTGGCTCGGTGAGCTCATCACCGACCGCGGCGTCGGCAATGGTATGTCGATCCTCATCTTCACGCAGGTCGTCGCGGTCTTCCCGTCCGAGCTGGCCAACATCTTCCAGGCGAACAAGTTCACCTTCGCCGCCGTTCTGGTGGTCGGCATCTTCATGATCGCCGCGGTCGTCTTCGTCGAGCAGGCTCAGCGCCGGATCCCCGTGCAGTACGCCAAGCGGATGGTCGGGCGCCGGATGTATGGCGGCACTTCCACCTACATCCCGCTGAAGGTGAACCAGGCGGGCATCATCCCGGTCATCTTCGCCTCGTCCCTGCTCTATCTGCCGCAGCTGCTCACCTCGCTGTTCGCCAACGCGGAGAGCCCGAACGCGGTCGTGCAGTGGATCTCGCAGAACTTCGTGACGGGCGACACCCCGATCTACATGATCACGTTCTTCCTGCTGATCGTGTTCTTCACCTACTTCTACGTGTCGATCACCTTCAACCCCGCTGAGATCGCCGACAACATGAAGAAGTACGGTGGGTTCATTCCGGGTATCCGCCCGGGACGGCCCACGGCCGAATACCTGAACTTCGTGCTCACCCGGTTGACCGCGCCCGGTTCGCTGTATCTGGGTCTGATCGCCATGGTCCCGATCGTCGCCCTGGCCATCGCCGGTGCGAGCCAGAACTTCCCGTTCGGAGGGACGAGCATTCTCATCATGGTTGGTGTCGGCCTGGACACGGTGAAGCAGATCGAAAGCCAGCTCCAGCAGCGTAACTACGAAGGTTTCCTGCGCTAGTGAGGCTGGTTCTGGTCGGGCCCCCCGGAGCGGGTAAGGGGACACAGGCCCAGTACATCGCATCAAACCTGTCCATCCCGAAGATCTCGACAGGTGACATCTTCCGTGCCAATGTCTCGGGCGGCACGGAGCTCGGCACGCTCGCCAAGACGTACATGGACCGCGGCGACCTCGTGCCCGACGAGGTCACGATCGCCATGGTCCGCGACCGGCTCCGTGAGGACGACGCGCAGGACGGTTTCCTGCTCGACGGCTTCCCCCGCAACGTGTCGCAGGCCGAGGTGCTGCGCGACATGCTGAAGGACTGGGAGCAGGGTCTCGACCTCGTGCTGGAGCTCGTGGTCGACGACGAGGAGGTGGTACGCCGGCTGGCCGGCCGGCGTACCTGCAGTCAGTGCGGGCGCATCTGGCACGTCGAGTTCGACGACAAGAAGGACGACGTCTGCGACGCGTGCGGAGGCAAGCTCTTCCAGCGCGACGACGACAAGGAGGAGACCGTCAGGCACCGCCTGGAGGTCTACCAGGAGCAGACGGCGCCGTTGGTCTCCTTCTATGCCAAGGACGACCTTCTCGTGGGCGTCGACGCCACTGGGCCGGTGGAAGAGGTCACGCAGCGGGCCATGGAGGCGATTCGCCCTTTCATGGGATAGCGATCTAAGTATGCGAGGTGGCGCGGGATTCCGTGCCACCTCGCGGCTATTGTGGGGGAATTGACCTCCCGCGTCCGCCCGTTGAAACACCCTGGGGGGTGCCACACGTGTTCAAGAAGAACCGGCATGGAATTCAGATCAAGTCGCCCGAGCAGCTCGAGAAGATGCGGGCGGCCGGTCTGGTCGTCGGGCGTACGCTCGATCTGCTGAAGCGCTCGGTGCGGCCCGGCATGACGCCGCTGGACCTCGACGTGATCGCGGAGAAGGCGATTCGCGAGGAGGGCGCCGTTCCGTCGTTCAAGGGCTATCAGGGCTTTCCCGCGACGATCTGCGCCTCGGTCAACGACGAGGTCGTCCACGGAATCCCGACCAATGCCCGCCAGTTGCGCGAGGGCGACATCATCTCGATCGACTGCGGCGCGATCCTGGACGGCTGGCACGGCGACTCGGCGGTGACCGTCGCGGTCGGCGAGGTGGCACCAGAGCTCGTCGAGCTCATGCGGGTGACGGAGGAGTCGATGTGGCGGGGGATCGCGGCACTCAAGGTGGGCGCGAACCTGTCCAACATCGGCTTCCAGGTGGAGAAGTACGTCAAGTCCCAGGGCCGCTACGGCATCCCCCAGGAGTACGGCGGGCACGGCATCGGCACCGAGATGCACATGGACCCCTGGATCGCCAACCACGGCAAGCCGGGCCGCGGGCCGGTTCTGGAAGAGGGCATGTGCCTGGCGATCGAGCCCATGGTGAACCTGGGCGGAGCGCGTACGCGCGTGCTGGCCGACGAGTGGACCGTCGTGACGATGGACGGCAAGCCCTCCGCGCACTTCGAGCACAGCGTCGCGGTGACACATAATGGTCCTTGGGTGCTAACCGCCCTCGATGGGGGCAAAGAGCGACTAGCACAGCTGAACTAGCGGGCCAGGAGTTGAGGGTGATGGCGCAAAGCCCCGAGATGAGGGCGTCCGACGTCGATCGCGACCGGGTGGCCGCAGTCCTGCGTGAGCACACGGCACAGGGCCGCATCACCATGGACGAGTTCAACGATCGGCTTGAGCAGCTGTACCAGAGCAAGACCTACGGCGAGCTGGCCAGGCTGACCGCCGACCTGCCCGACGTGGACCTGCGGGCACGGCCCGCGAAGGCGGTCGGAGCTGGAGTGCCCGCGCCCAAGCAGGGCATGCATCCCGGGATGCGCGGCGCGTGGGGCGCGTGGGCGGCGGCCAGCGGTATCAACTGGGTGATCTGGCTGATCGTCAGCGTGACCTCGGGCGACTTCATCTATCCGTGGCCGCTGTGGGTGATGGGGCCGTGGGGTGTGATCCTTCTGCTGAGCACGGTCTTCGGTAGCGGGCTGCGGCGTACGTAAAAGTGGTATGTGTGCATTCCTGCGCAGATCGGGCGGGTTCTGCTTCCTAACGTGAGCGGTGTCGGCAACAGCCGGCCCAACTCCCGGAGGAAGACAGATGCGTAAGTTCCTCGTAGCAGCAGCGATCGCCGGATCCGTCGCCGGCGGCCTCGCCCTCGCACCCGCCGCCCAGGCGAGCACCGACACGTCGAGCTCGGCCGACTTCTGGGGGCCGTACTTCTCCAGCAACGGTGGCAAGGCCTACGCGAAGGGCCGCACCCACAAGTCCGGCGGATACGTCCACACGATCTGGTCCGGCAAGGAGAAGTTCGGCGGCGACAAGAAGTACGGCTACGTCTGGTTCGAGTACTACAAGGGCGGCAGCTGGCACAAGTTCTACCGCCACTGGAACGGCTCGGGCGGCGACAGCTGGAAGGCCAAGGGCATCAAGAAGATGTACACCTACACCTGCTGGGGCAAGAAGCCGAACCACAACTGCGGCTCGAAGCACCGCATCTACTAGGCGATTCGCGCACAGAGCCCGTCCGTGACCTGGTCACGGGCGGGCTTTGCCCTATATCCGGAGTGAAAGACGCACTCTTTACCGCTGGTGCCAGTTGGCGGCGATCACGAGGGGTAGATGATCTTTGACCAGCGAACCGGCGCTTTAGGGGGACAGATTGAGACGTGTCCTGCTCGGGGTGCTGGTGACCGCGTTCTCCACTACGGGGGCTTCGTCTGCTGAGCCCGGGGTGAGTGTTTCGCCCACCAGTGCCGGGCCTGGGCAGCGGGTGACCGTTCATGTGCACGCGTGCGGCGCCACGGACCAGGTGGTCGCCTCGTCGATGGCGTTCGCGGGGCAGCACGTCCGGCTGGCGCGCGGCGGGAGTCCCGGCGGGTGGGCGGGGAGCGTGGAGGTGCAGGACAACGCGGTCAGCTCGGTGCACGAGGTGACCGCTCGGTGCTCCGATCGGCTGGTCAGGACCTACCTCACCGTGCGTGGCCATCCCCGGCGCGGGCCGGAGACCGGAGGGGGCGGGCTGGCGCTTGGCGCCGGGTCCGAACTCGCCGGCTCTTCGCGGGCCGGCTCTTCGCTCGCGCGTTCTGAGCTCGCGGGTTCTGAGCTTGCGGGTTCAGAGGTCGCGCGTTCTGAGCTTGCGGGTTCAGAGGTCGCGGGTTCTGAGGTTGCGGGGGAGGACGGGCGGGCGCCGTGGCTGGCGGGTGCGCTGGGCGTGCTCGTGCTGGCTGCCGGGGGCGGTGCGCTGGCCGGCTGGAAGCGGTGGCGCGGCTCGCGTGACGCCGCGCCCTAGAGACTCGTGCCCGCCTGGCGCCGCGTGTCGGCGGTCGTCGGCGCCGGGCGGGCACGTGATCGTCGCTGTGGGGCTCGTTCTGGGCCTTTCCTCCTGTACGGCGCCGCCCGCCGCGCCCTGGGAGGTGGCCGTCGGGCCGCCTGCCGTACCGGGGAAGGGGTGGCCGCGGCCGCTCGCGGGAGAGCTGAGCCGGGCCGAGCCCACGCGGGTGCTGATCCCGCGCCTTCATGTGAGCGCGCCGCTCGTGGTGCTCGGGGTGGGTGACGACGGGGCGCTGGCGGTGCCACCTCTGGATCACGGGAATGTGGCCGGATGGTACGGCGGCGGCGTGACGCCGGGGGAGCGTGGCTCGGCGGTGATCGCGGGGCATCTCGACACCAGGCGGGGACCGGCGGTCTTCGCCCGGCTGGCCGAACTGCGGGCGGGAGACGTGGTGGGCGTGGTGCGCGCCGACACGAGCGTGGCGGTGTTCGTGGTGGAACGGCTGTCGCGCGCGCCCAAGGACCGCTTCCCCGCGGAGGAGGTCTACGGGCCGGCGGACACGCGCTGGCTGCGCCTGGTGACCTGTGGCGGAAGCTTCGACCGGGTCCGGCGTACCTACAGTGACAACGTGATCGTGCACGCGCGCTTCCGAGCGGCGTACGCGAGCGCGGACTTGCGCTAAACTGGCGCATGGTTGTGTCAGGACACCTGGCACGCGTTTCGCGTTTTTAGCTCAGGTGTCGTACACTCCTTAGTCGGCTCACTTTGACTCTCACGCGTCGGCGATCCTTGCCGATCGCCGCTCTCTTCGAAGCGTGATGTCGCGGCTGCAGTGAACCGAAACCTCAGACGACCGATCAGTGAAACGCGAGGGATTTTGGCCAAGAAAGACGGCGCCATCGAGATCGAGGGCACTGTGGTTGAGTCGCTCCCGAACGCCATGTTCCGGGTGCAGCTCGACAACGGCCATAAGGTCCTGGCCCACATCAGCGGCCGGATGCGGATGCACTACATCCGAATCCTGCCTGACGACCGGGTAGTCGTTGAACTGAGCCCCTACGACCTCAGTCGTGGGCGGATCGTCTACCGATACAAGTAGCGACGGAACCCGCAGCTCCGCGGGGAAGTTCCGGCGTTAGGCGCGGGCTCCGGCCCGCGAGGAAACACGTCTGAGGATACGAAGGACAATGAAGGTTAAGCCGAGCGTCAAGAAGATCTGCGACAAGTGCAAGGTGATTCGCCGGCACGGTCGCGTCATGGTGATCTGCGACAACCTGCGCCACAAGCAGCGTCAGGGCTAGTCGCGGTAAGGCTTCTCCGAGTCCGACACCCGTCAAGGGGTGGCGGGCTCGACGCATGAGCAGCCTGAAGTAATCGCGTGCCACACCCACATCAGTGGGACACCCTCGGTCGGAGGCCGAGGCCCTCACCCCGGGCATGGGGAGGGGCAGTGGAGCGCAAGACCTCCGCCACAGAGAAGGAGAATGCCCGACCATGGCTCGCCTGGTTGGCGTCGATCTCCCCCGCGAAAAGCGGCTGGAGATCGCTCTCACCTACATTTTCGGAATCGGCCGCACCCGGGCCCTTGAGATCCTCAAGGCCACCGGCGTCAGCGGCGACCTTCGCGTGCACCAGCTCTCCGACGCTGAGCTCGTCCCGATGCGTGACTACATCGAGTCGAACTACAAGATCGAGGGTGACCTGCGCCGCGAGGTCCAGGCCGACATCCGTCGCAAGATCGAGATCGGTTGCTACCAGGGCATCCGTCACCGCAAGGGTCTTCCCGTCCACGGCCAGCGCACGCAGACCAACGCGCGCACCCGTAAGGGCAAGAAGAAGACCGTCGCCGGTAAGAAGAAGCCCGGTAAGAAGTAGTTCGCGCAGCCGCGGACCGAAGACCTCAGGAGTAATGGCTAACAATGCCTCCTAAGAGCCGTCAGGGCGCACCGAAGAAGGTGCGCCGCAAGGAAAAGAAGAACGTCGCTCACGGGCACGCCCACATCAAGAGCACGTTCAACAACACGATCGTCTCGATCACCGACCCCAACGGGAACGTGATCTCCTGGGCCAGCGCCGGCCACGTGGGTTTCAAGGGCTCCCGTAAGTCCACCCCGTTCGCCGCCCAGATGGCCGCCGAGAATGCCGCCCGCCGCGCCATGGAGCACGGTATGCGCAAGGTCGACGTCTTCGTGAAGGGCCCCGGCTCCGGCCGTGAGACCGCGATCCGTTCGCTGCAGGCGACCGGGCTCGAGGTCGGGTCCATCCAGGACGTGACCCCGGTTCCGCACAACGGCTGCCGTCCGCCGAAGCGCCGCCGCGTCTGACACCCAGGAGATATTGAGAAATGGCTCGTTACACGGGCGCGGACTGCAAGCTCTGCCGTCGGGAGAAGACCAAGCTCTTCCTCAAGGGCAGCAAGTGCGAATCCGCCAAGTGCCCCATCGAGATCCGTCCTTACCCGCCGGGTGAGCACGGTCGCGGTCGTCCGAAGGAGTCTGAGTACCAGCTCCAGCTTCGTGAGAAGCAGAAGACCCGCCGCATCTACGGCGTCCTCGAGAAGCAGTTCCGCAACTACTACGAGGAAGCCAGCGCCAAGACCGGCAAGTCCGGTGAGGTGCTTCTCCAGATTCTGGAGAGCCGTCTCGACAACGTCGTCTTCCGCGCCGGGTTCGCCCAGTCGCGTGACGCCGCCCGCCAGCAGGTGCGCCACGGCCACATCCTGGTGAACGGCAAGAAGGTCGACATCCCGTCGTACCGTGTTCGCGAGCACGACATCGTCGAGGTCCGCGAGAACAAGCGCAACCTGATGCCGTACGAGGTGGCCCGCGCCACCGCCGGCGAGCGCACCGTTCCGCCGTGGCTCGGCGTCGTGCCGGAGAAGCTCCGCGTCCTGGTTCACCAGCTGCCCGTCCGCGGTCAGATTGACACCCAGGTCCAGGAGCAGCTGATCGTCGAGTACTACTCCAAGTAGTCACTCGTCTCTAAGTGGAGTACGGCACGCCGTACTCCACTTAAGCTGTTATGGAGAGCGGCGTCATATAGCGGTCGCCGCACTACAAGGGGAGATCCCACATGCTGATCGCTCAGCGTCCGACTCTTCTCGAAGAGTCGCTCGACGAGACCCGGTCCCGATTCGTCATCGAGCCGCTGGAGCCGGGCTTCGGCTACACCATCGGCAACGCGGTGCGGCGTACGCTGCTGTCGTCCATTCCGGGCGCGGCCGTCACCAGCATCCGCATCGAGGGCGTGCTCCACGAGTTCTCGACCGTGCCGGGGGTCAAGGAGGATGTCACCGACATCATCCTGAACCTCAAGGAACTGGTCGTCTCCTCCGAGCACGACGAGCCGGTCGTCATGTACCTGCGCAAGCAGGGCCCGGGTGAGGTCACCGCCGCCGACATCGCGCCCCCGGCCGGTGTCGAGGTGCACAACCCCGAGCTGCGCATCGCCACCCTCAACGGCAAGGCGAAGCTGGAGATGGAGCTGACCGTCGAGCGCGGTCGCGGCTACGTCTCCGCCGCGCAGAACAAGCAGCCCGGCCAGGAGATCGGCCGCATTCCGATCGACTCGATCTACTCGCCGGTCCTCAAGGTCACCTACAAGGTCGAGGCGACCCGAGTCGAGCAGCGTACCGACTTCGACCGTCTGATCCTGGACGTCGAGACCAAGGCCGCGATGAAGCCCCGCGACGCGGTGGCCTCCGCCGGCAAGACGCTGGTCGAGCTGTTCGGCCTGGCCCGCGAGCTGAACGTCGAGGCCGAGGGCATCGACATCGGCCCGTCGCCGACCGACGCGGCCCTGGCCGCCGACCTCGCGCTGCCGATCGAGGAGCTGAACCTCACGGTTCGTTCCTACAACTGCCTCAAGCGCGAGGGCATCCACACTGTGGGCGAGCTAGTCGCCCGCAGCGAGCAGGACTTGCTCGATATAAGGAATTTCGGCGCCAAGTCCATCGAAGAGGTCAAGCAGAAGCTCCACGAGATGACGCTTGCTCTCAAGGACTCGCCGCCCGGGTTCGACCCGAGCGCGGTGGCCGGCGGCGGCTACGACGACGACGACTCCGCGTACGTCGAGACCGAGCAGTACTGAGCACGTCCCCGGTGCCCCTCTCGGGTGACGGGTTCGCACCACGCATCTGGTTTATCGCGGGCGCCCCTGCGGGGGCGCCTGGCGGCCCGACTCCGGTACCTCGTACGGCCGGGGCGGGTTCATTCTCAAGGAGAACGCAATGCCCAAGCCCACCAAGGGTGCACGTCTTGGCGGCAGCCCGGCTCACGAGCGGCTGATCCTGGCGAACCTCGCCACCGATCTGTTCCGCTACGGCCGGCTCACCACCACCGTGACCAAGGCCAAGCGCGTCCGCCCGCTGGCGGAGCGACTGATCACCAAGGCCAAGAAGGGCGACATTCACAACCGTCGCCAGGTGCTGACCGTCGTCAAGGACAAGGGCGTCGTCCACCACCTGTTCACCGAGATCGCCGTGACTTTCGCGGAGCGTCCCGGTGGCTACACCCGGATCACCAAGATCGGTAACCGTAAGGGCGACAACGCGCCCATGGCGGTCATCGAGCTGGTCACCGAGCAGCTGAACCCGGTCACCGTCTCGCGCACCACCCCGGCCGCCGAGGCTGCCGCCGCTCCCGCGGCCGCCGCCGAGGTCGTCGAGGAGGTCGCTGAGGAGACCACCGAGGCTGAGACCACTGAGGCCGAGGCCCCCGAGGCCGTCGCCGACGAGGCTCCCGCCACGGAGACCGAGGCGAAGAAGGACGAGGCCTGATCTTTCAGGCCGTCAACGGGCCCGGACCCCTCTTGCGGGGGTGCGGGCCCGTTTCGCATTCAGGAGGATGACATCGTGGTACGGCTCCGCCTCGACCTCGGCTACGACGGCACGGACTTCTCCGGATGGGCGCGTCAGCCGGGGCGGCGCACGGTGCAGGGCGAGATCGAGGAAGCGCTGACGCGGATCCTGCGGCTGCCGGAGCCTGCCTCGCTGACGGTCGCCGGGCGGACGGATGCCGGGGTGCACGCCCGGGGGCAGGTGGCGCACGTCGACCTGGACGAGGAGTCGCTGGGGCAGCTGGATCCCCGGGCCGGCGCGCCTGCGGGGCGAGCTGAGAGGCTTGCTGCGCTGGTGCGGAGGTTGGCGGGAGTCCTGGCGGCAGATGTACGGATATTTCGCGTCTCGGTGGCTCCTGAGGGCTTTGACGCGCGATTCTCGGCTATGTCCCGGCGGTATGCGTACCGGGTGTGCGACGCGCCCGGTGGGGTGGACCCGTTGGTGCGGCGGGAGGTGGTCTGGCATGCCAGGCCGCTGGACGTCGAAGCCATGAACGCCGCGGCCGTGCGGTTGCTGGGCGAGCACGACTTCGCGGCGTTCTGCAAGAAGCGCGAAGGCGCCACGACGATTCGGGAACTGCAGCGGCTCGAATGGCTGCGAGATGGGCGCGGGCTGCTGGTCGCCACCGTGGTCGCGGACGCGTTCTGCCATTCCATGGTCCGGGCGCTGGTCGGGTCGTTGATGGCGGCTGGTGATGGGCGCCGGCCGGTGGAGTGGCCGGGGGAGGTGCTGGCGGCAGCCGTACGGGATTCGGGGGTGCATGTGGCGCCCGCCCACGGGCTGTGCCTGGAGGAGGTCGTCTACCCGGCGCCCGCCGAACTCGCCACCAGAGCAGCCGCCACCCGCCGCGTCCGCACCCTCTGACCACCTTCGCCGCACTCCCCGGCCTCCCACATCTGGCGGTACGGCCGGCGCCCGCCCATGCCACGCGACGCCCCGCCTCGGGACCAGCCGGGTCTTGCCCGCACCCGCAACTCCGGGAAGCGCCAAGTCGGCCGTACCCGCACTCCGGCTGAGCGTCACGCCCAGGAGCCCCCTGCGCGCGCTCGCCGCTGCTCTCCTGCCTGCAGCCACCCCCACCCCTGCGTCCCTGGCATGGGTGTTCGCTCGCGGCGACGAACGTCCCACGCGGGCGTGTCTGTGCGGGGGTCAGCTGGCGGCTATGCGGCGTTCCAGGACCTTGGCGGTCTGGTCGCGGAAGCCGCCGCTGATCTTGCCCAGGCCGGTTTCCTTTTCCGTCGGGGTGTGGCCGTCGGCGTAGGTGGCGTAGCTGAAGACGATGTAGCGGCCCCAGACCAGGCCGGCCGCGTAGCCTCCGGCGATGTGGATGCGGTCGCCGCCGCTGCCCGCCGAGCCGGGCAGGGCGCGGAACCAGAGGTTGCGGCTCAGGTTCTTGGCCTGGTCGGCTTCCACGGCCGCCTCCTTCGTGGGCAGGACCGCGAGGCCGGTGGTGACGGCGTAGCGGCGCTTGCTGTCGACGTAGGTGGCGCGCAGGACGCGGCTGCAGTCCTGCTTGCGCAGCGCGTCGGCGAACGGGCCCGCGGCGACCTTCTCGCAGTTCTCGGCCATGCTGGTCTTGACCCTGGTGAACGACCTGCCGCCGATCTTGATCTTCTTGGCGGGGAAGGCCTCGGTGAGGGCGAGCTTCTTGGGGTCGGTCTGCTCGGAGTTCAGGACCGAGGCGCCTGCGGTGTCGTCCGGTGGGTCGGTGGGCGCCGTGGCGGAGGGCTGCGAGGTGGCCGGGGGTTGTGAGGCCGCGGCGTCGGCGGGTTTGGAGCTGTTGATCGACCGGTAGGCGAAGAACGCGCCGGTCGCCACGCCTGCCAGAACCAGGACGCCCAGCGCGGCCAGGAGGACCTTCCTGCCCTTGGCCGGTGGTTGCGGGGGGCCGGGTCGCGGGGGCGCGGTGGGGCCGCCCGGGGTGAACAGGCTGCCCGGCTGGGTGTGCGCCTGCTGACCGGCGAAGGGCTGGTTGCCGAAGGCCTGGCGGGACGGGGGCTGGAAGCTGCTGGGCGGGCCGACCGGTACCGGTGCCTGCGGGCGCGCGGGGTCCGGGTGGGGGCTGTCCGTCGCCGGAGGGCGGGGGCCGGGGAAGGCGGGGATGCCGTGGGGCGGGGTGTCCGAGTCGGCCGGCGGCAGTGCCATGGGCTGCCTCGGTGCGGGCAGCGCGGGCTTCGGACCCCAGACCTCCGGCGGGAACGGGAGCTCGGGCATCTGGTGTGGTCCGGTGTCGTCGGACTGCTTCATCGGCCACACCGGGATGTCGCCGCGATCGGCCTGGCGGGCCACCGGGAGGGTGAGGCCCGGGTCGAACGGCTGGTTCGGTCCGGTGTTCTGTGGTCCGGGCGGTTGGTTCGGTGCGGTGCTCTGGTGCGCGGGTGGCTGGAGCGGGCTGCCGGGGGGCTGAGGTGGGTTGCCCATGGGGGCTGTGGCGGGGGGCTGGACGTCCTGGGGGTTCGCGGGTACGGCTGGCGCGCCCGGCCATGGAGCCGGGGATTCCAGGGCGTCGTAGTCGGCGCCGGGGATGGGTTCGCCGGTCGCCGCGGGCCACGGGGGTGCCGCCGGGTCGGTCACCGGAGACGGCCAGACCTGCATGCCTGCCGCCGCGGCGGTGAAGCCGGGCGGGGGTTCCCAGGTGGGCTCGCCGGGAGGCGGCGGGGTGTCGGACGGGAGGTCCGGCTTGGGCCAGGAGGTGCGGGTGAGCTGGGGGTCGTCGGGCTCGGGGTCGGCGAACCAGTCGTACTCGGCTTCCTCGCCGGGGACCTCCCACGGCTTCGCGCCGGGGAAGGCGGGCAGCTCGGGCAGGTCGGCGGTGGGTTCGGGCTCGGGTGCCGGTGCCGGAGTGGGGGCCGCAGTCGGGGCCGGGGCCGGGGTCGGGGCCGCGACGTTCCACGGCTGGACGTCGGCATGAGGCGCCCCGGGCACGGGGTTGGCCGGGTTGGTGTCCGCGGAGGGGCCGGGCGGCGGTGGGTACCCGAGCGCGTCCGTCGGCGCGGGCTGGGGGCCGCTGGCGCCGGGAGGTCCGGACATGGCCTGGGGCCCGTTGTCGCCGAACCGTTCGGCCATGGGCTGGGGGCCGCTGTCGAGCGGGTGTCCGGCTATCGGCCTGGTGGGGTCATGGCGGGGCTCCGGGGTGGTGGCGCGGGGGGCCTCGGGCCAGAACGGGGGCTGGGGCAGGGAAGGCTGACCCGGCAGAGGTGGCCGGCCGTCCAGGGGTGGCTGACCGGGCGGGGGCGGTTGACCTGGCAGCCCTCCATGGCCGGGCAGGGGCGGTTCGGGGGCCGGGAGGTTGGGGGGTGGGCCCGGGTAGACGGGGATGGCGGCGCCGCCGGCACTTGGCCAGGGCAGGCGCTCCGCCGTCTCCTGCTGGTCGCCCTCGCCACCCTCCGGTACGGCCTCGCCGTACAGGATGGGTGGGGTGGTTGGGTCGGCGGCGGGTGAGAGGAGCTGGCCGAAGCTCGGCGGCGGTGTCGTCGCCGGAGCGACCGAGCTGTCGGTCTCGGCGCGCTCGTGCTCGGACCCGGGTTCCTGGCCACGCATAAGGGGGAGCCTAGCGAGAAGGTCGAGATCGTCATGCCGGTATGGGCGTTCCCGGCCGGATCGACCGCCCTGTTTGTCCGCTTATGGGGGGCTGTGGGTGGTTCAGGTCCCGGGGTAGCCGCTGAGGGAGCGGGCGTCCAGGGCCTTGAAGGCGGTCGCCTTCGCGATGTCGTCGGCCGCCTGGGCGAGAACCTTCGAGGTCTTCTTGGTCGGCTCGGAGCCGTCCTTGTTCTGGAACCAGACCATGATCGCGTAGTGGCCGTGGACCCAGATCTCGGCGGCGCCGGAGCCCGATCCGATGTACTTGGTGACCGCGTCCTTGCCGGGCAGCGCCTTCACGTACACCGAACGCTTGTCCTTGCCGCCCGCGGAGGCGACCTTCTTGGCGGAGCCGGTGGTGTTGAGGTTCGCGACGCCGACGGTGCCGATGACCTTGCCGGCCTTGTCGCGGAAGCTGGCGCGTACCACCTGGGTGCACTTGCCGGACTTCAAGGCCTTCACCAGCTTTTCGCCGTTGGCGGCGTCACCGCACTTCTTGTCGCTCTTGGTGATGGTCATCTCGTAGGAGCGCCCGTCCACCGTGAACTTCTTCTGGGCGAAGAGCTCCTTGACCGTCAGTGGTTCCGGGTCGGTCTTGCGTTCGCCGGCGAAGCCGAACTCGCCGGGCGGCGCCGACGGCAGCGGCGCGGAGGTACGGCGCGCCGTCTCGGCCTGGCCGGGAGTCTTGGTGTTCCACATGATGACGAGGCCGCCGGCGAGCAGCCCGAGCACGGCCAGCCCGCCCAGGGCGAACCACAGCGGCCCCCGGGAGCGCGGTCCCTCGTCATAGGGGCTCCACATGGTGCTCTGCCGTGTGGTCTCGGTCGTGGCCGAGGCCTCGTCTTCGCCGCCGGTCGATCGCTTCTTGGGGAAACCCATGCCGGGAGATTACCGCGTCAGCGGTAGCCGAAGTCCTGGGTCCACCACAGGCCGGTCGGCCCGTTGGCGACTCCTACGCCGATGGCGACGATGTCGCAGTTGAGAATGTTGCCGCGGTGGGAGCGGTTGGTCAGCCACCCGCTGACCGCCTCGTCGGGGGTGGTGTAGCCGCTGCCGATGTTCTCCGCGGCGCCCTGGCGGTAGCCCGCGCGCTCCATCCGCTCCCACGGCGAGGAACCGTCGGGCGAGACGTGGTCGAGCTTGCCCTCGGTGGCCATCTCTTTGGAGTGGGCGCGGGCCGATCGGGTCAGGCGCGTGTCGACGCGCAGCGGCCGGCAGCCCTTCTTGACCCTGGCGATGTTGGTGAGGACGACGACGCGCCGGGCGAACTCGGGCTCCAGCCGTACCACCGGATCGCCGAGGATCTGCGTGGGGTGGTCCTGCGGGAAGAATCCGGAGATCTCGCTCGACGGCGAGGGCAGCGGCTTGGCGGTCGCGCGGCCGTGCGGCTGCGACGGGGTGGTCTCGCGCGGGATCGGGGCCGCGAAAGGCTGCTTCTTCGGCGTCGGTACGGCTGTCGCCGCCGCGGGCGGCACGCTGTCGTTGAGGTAGAGCTGCTCGGCCTGCGGCTCGGCGTCGGTCAGGCGGCCGATCAGCACACCGGCGAAGACCGCGGCAGAGAGGCACGCCAGCACCCCCAGGTGGTTCCGGCGCCGGAATGTCCGCTGGGTCAGCCGGGTGTGAATGCTCTGCCACATACCGGAGCCAACGATAGGGATGAGCGGTGGTGGTAAAGAAGGGATTGCCGGGAAACGAAATAGAACCGTTCTGTGTCGGGTAGACTCGGCGCTGGTTACCGGTAGCTCTTGAAGTGAGGTAGCCTAGTCAATCGTTGTGTGCATAGGTCCAGAGCGACCGATGCGCGGCGCGTCCGGCGTCATCTCCCATGAAGCCTGTTGAGGCAGGGAGACGGAAGGTCCGGGCTGTCGTGCGCCCGCACCGACCGACAAAGGCGCTGACCGATTCCGGCAGCGGTAAGAAGACGCCGAGCAAGATAAGGCTAACGACCGTGCGCACGTACTCACCGAAGCCCGCTGACGTCGAACGTCAGTGGTACGTCATCGACGCGACCGATGTCGTGCTGGGCCGGCTGGCCAGCCACGTCGCGACCCTGCTCCGCGGCAAGCACAAGCCGATCTTCGCCAACCACGTCGACACCGGTGACTTCGTCATCGTCATCAACGCGGAGAAGATCGCGCTGAGCGGTAACAAGCTTGAGCAGAAGAAGGCTTACCGCCACTCGGGCTACCCGGGCGGTCTGCGTTCCGTGACCTACGGCGAGCTCATGGAGAAGCGCCCCGACAGGGCGGTCGAGAAGGCCGTCAAGGGCATGCTCCCCAAGAACTCCCTCGGCCGGAAGATGGCGAAGAAGCTCAAGGTCTACGCGGGTTCCGAGCACCCGCACCAGGCCCAGCAGCCCGTGCCGTTCGAGATCACCCAGATCGCCCAGTAGTAGTTCGAAAGATTTAGAGGAGAACCGTGGCTGAGCCCACCGGTGTCGAGACGGCCGTCGTCGAGGCCGAGCAGGAGGACTTCTCCACCGAGGAGTTCCCGTCCGAGTACACCACCGAATCCGCCGCCAGCGCCGACGCCCCCGTGCGTAAGCCCGTCACCACGGGCAACTCGTACGGCACCGGCCGCCGCAAGGAGGCGATCGCCCGCGTGCGCATCGTCCCCGGCACCGGCAAGTGGACGATCAACGGTCGTTCGCTGGATGCCTACTTCCCCAACAAGGTCCACCAGCAGATCGTCAACGAGCCCTTCGTGGTGCTCGGTGCCGAGGAGGCCTTCGACGTCATCGCCCGCATCGACGGCGGCGGCGTGACCGGCCAGGCCGGTGCCCTGCGCATGGGCCTGTCCCGCGCGCTGGCGGTCCTGGACGTCGAGAACAACCGCCCGCCGCTGAAGAAGGCCGGCTTCCTCACCCGTGACGCCCGCGCCACGGAGCGGAAGAAGTACGGCCTCAAGAAGGCCCGCAAGGCTCCGCAGTACAGCAAGCGCTAAGTGGGGCGCCTTTTCGGCACCGACGGGGTACGTGGGGTCGCGGGTCGCGACCTCACGGCCGAGCTCGCCATGGACCTTTCGGTCGCGGCGGCTCACGTCCTCGGCGATGCAGGCGCGTTCACCGCGACAGGCCACAAGAGGCCTGTCGCGGTCGTAGGCCGGGACCCCCGGGCTTCAGGTGAATTCCTGGAGGCCGCGGTGGTCGCCGGCCTCGCGTCGTCCGGAGTGGATGTGCTGCGCCTCGGCGTGCTGCCCACCCCGGCCGTCGCCCACCTCACGGCCGCGCTCGGCGCCGACATCGGCGTCATGTTGTCGGCCTCGCACAACCCGGCGCCGGACAACGGCATCAAGTTCCTGGCCAGGGGCGGCTTCAAGCTGTCCGACGCGGTCGAGGACGAGATCCAGCGGCGGCTCGGTGAGGCGTGGAACCGGCCCGTCGGCTCGGCCGTCGGCCGGGTCAGAGACGCCTACGGCGAGGCCGACCGCTACATCTCCCACCTGCTGACCACCGTCCAGGGCAGCCTTGACGGGCTGAACGTGGTGGTCGACTGCGCGCACGGCGCGGCGCACATGGTGGCGCCGGAAGCGCTCGTCCGCGCGGGCGCCCGGGTGGAGGCGATCGGCGCCAGGCCCGACGGGCTCAACATCAACAACGGCTACGGCTCGACCCACCTGGACAAGCTCCAGCAGGTGGTCATCTCGCGCGGCGCCGACCTCGGGGTCGCCTACGACGGCGACGCCGACCGTTGCCTCGCGGTCGACCACACCGGTGCGGTCGTCGACGGCGACCGCATCATGGCGGTGCTGGCCAGGGCGATGCACGACGAGGGTACGCTGGCCAACGACACCGTGGTAGCGACCGTGATGTCGAACCTCGGCTTCAAGCTGGCCATGCGCGAGGCCGGGATCAACGTGATCGAGACCGCAGTGGGCGACCGCTACGTTCTCGAACGCATGAAGGCCAACGGCTACAACCTCGGCGGTGAGCAGTCGGGCCACGTCATCATGCTCGACCACGCCACCACCGGCGACGGCCTGCTGACCTCGCTCCACCTGCTGTCGGTGGTCGCGCGGACCGGCAAGACGTTGCGTGAGCTGTCCTCGGCGATGACGGCGCTGCCGCAGATCCTCATCAACGTCAAGGACGTCGACAAGGGCAAGGCGTCGGTGCCGGAACTGGTGGCCGCCGTGGCCGCGGCGGAGGCCGAACTGGGCGAGACCGGCCGGGTGCTCATCCGGCCGAGCGGCACGGAGCCGATGATCCGGGTCATGGTCGAGGCCTCGTCGGAGGACCAGGCCTCGCAGGTCGCGGGCCGCCTGGCCGACGTGGTGCGCACGTCCTGCTCGTAGAGGTTCCAAGGGGTACGGCGGGCGCCGTGCCCCTTTCCTCATTCCACGCGCCCGTCGGGTAGACGCGCACCTGGGCCCGCCTGCTCACCTCGGCCAGTGCCTCCGTCGCCACGTCGGGGTCCCAGGCGAGGCCCGGCTCTTCGATGACCTTCAGGAGTTCGTGCACGGTCTCCACGTCCTCGCCCACGTCGCCGATCCGCTCGATCAGCCGTCTCGCGTCGTCGAAGTCGAGTACCTCCAGCGTCCTGAAGGCGGGCAGCTGGCCGCGCAGCCCGCGCGGCGGCAGGTGACGGCGATGCGGGCGCTGGGGTAGCGGGCGGCCAGGCGGTCGATCGAAGGCGGGCAGGATCTCGTCGGTGGCGGCCTTGAAGCCCAGGTAGCGCAGCATCGTGGTCTTGCCCGCGCCGGGGTCGCCCAGGTCGACCATGCGGCGGAAGCGGGTGAAGGCCTCTTCCGGGGTGAGGATCTCGGCCTGCCGGTCCTTCTTGCGGGCTCTGGTGAGCCTGCTGAGGCCGCCCGGAGCGCGGCCGCGCAGTTCCTGGAGTTCCTCGTGGTGCATGAAGCGCAGCGGCTGCCGGTCGTGGACGCGCAGCTGCACGTACAGGCTCTCGATGTTGAGGGGTTCGGGGTGGTTGAGGAGATTGATGTGGCGCATGTCGTCGGTCAGCCGGTCGAGCAGGCCATTGCGGCCGAGACCCTTCAGGCCTCGGAGCGGGAGAGTTTTCCCGGTGGTGGCGGGCCCGGGGTGGTCGCGGCCTGGTGGCCCTTGCGCCACTGGTAAAAGCCGAGGCCGGCGGTCAGCAGACCGCCGGCCAGGCCGATCAACGCGACGATGATCTCCGTCCCCATGCAGGGGAGTGTCTCACTCGTCCCCGGTGAGGGAGAAGGCGCGCAGCCGCAGCCCCGCCCAGACGACCGCGCCGACCGTGACGATCACGATCGCCGGTACGGCCCAGCCGATCGTCACCGCGGTCTGGTCGATGAACGCCGAGGTGGAGATCTGGTCGGCGATCGCCTGGGCCCACTGCTGGATGGAGAAGTTCTGGGCGCCCTTGACGAAGCTGCCCACCATGCCTTCCCAGATCAGCGCGTAGATGATGCCGATTGTGACCGCGTGGCGGGTGAGGACGCCCAGCAGCAGGAAGAGCGCCGCGTACGCGATGCCGCCGAGCAGGGAGCCCAGGGCGAACCCGAAGGCGATGCCGTCCTCGTTGCGCACCAGCAGCCAGGCGGCGACGTAGGTGGGGACGGCGGCGAAGACGGCCAGCATGGAGGCGGCCACCAGGAACTTCGTCTGGGCGATCACCGGCCGGGAGATCGGCTTGGACATCAGGTGGATGATGGTGCCGTCGTCGATCTCGGGCGCGATGACGCCGGTGCCGGCGATCAGGCCGAGCAGCGGCAGCATGGTGGCGATCGCGAAGTTCTGCATGAGCAGGATGGCCGAGCGCTGGTCGGCGCCGCCGGTCAGGCGCAGCAGGACGGCCAGCCCGACGAGCGCGAGCGGCAGCAGGAGCAGCAGCAGGATGCGCCGCCTGCCGAGCAGCGCGCGGTAGGTGATCCCGGCAACCACGGTGTTCATCAGGTGCTCCGGTTGATCAGGTAGGAGAAGACGCTCTCCAGGTCCTCGTCGACGGGGGAGACCTGGTGCAGGTTGATGCCCTCTGCGCGGGCGACGCGCGGCAGCAGCCAGGCGAAGCGGCGGAACTCCACCGCCTGTACCTCCAGGCCGTCGGGGCCGAGCGTGACGCCGCCTGAGGAGGCGTCCACGATGAGCGCGGCGGCCAGCTTCCTGTCGTCGCTGGACTTGATGCGGAACAGGTGCGGGCGGTCGGTCATCAGGCGGCGGATCTGCCGGAAGTCGCCGGAGGCCGCGTGGCGTCCGGCGACCAGCACCTCGATGTGCTGGGCGACCCGCTCGACCTCTTCGAGGATGTGCGAGCTGAACAGGATGGTCTTGCCGGCGGTGCCCATGGCGCGGATGAGGTCCATCAGGTGCATGCGCTGGCGCGGGTCCATCCCGTTGAACGGCTCGTCGAGCAGCAGCACCTCGGGGTCGTGGACGAGGGCGGCGGCGACCTTGACGCGCTGGCGCATGCCCTTGGAGTAGGTCTCGACGCGGCGGTCCTTCGGCCCCTCCATCTCGACCGTGGCCAGCGCCTTCTGGGCGGCGCTGACGGGGTCGGACAGGCCGTGGAGCTTGGCGGCCGACAGCACGAACTGCCAGCCGGTGAGGAAGCCGTAGACGCCCTCGCGCTCGGGCACCAGGCCGATGTTGCGGTAGATGTGGTGGTTCTTCCACACCTTGGTGCCGTCGAGCGTGACGCTGCCTCCGGACGGTCCCAGGAATCCGGCCATCATGTGCAGGAGCGTCGACTTGCCCGCGCCGTTGGGGCCGAGCAGGCCGGTCACGCCGGGCCCGATCGTCATGGTGACGTCGTTGACCGCCACCACGTTGCCGTACCAGCGCGAGACCTGGGAGAGCTCGAGTTTCATTGGGCCGCCGCCTTCCGGTAGCGCAGGGCCAGCACGCCGATGGCGAAGGCGATCAGCGCGAGCGTGATCAGCGCGGGCGCGGGGCCCGGCGGATATCCGCCTTCGGAGTTGGGCGTGGTGCCGAACAACCACACCTGGACCGCGTCCACCAGCCAGAACGGGTTGAGCAGCCACGCCCATTTGGCGGCCGCTTCCTCGTTCAGCGACAACAGCGTGCCGTAGATGACCGGTACGGCGGCCAGCGACAGCAGGTAGACGGCGATGACCGAGGCCACGCCGAGCCCGCGCCGGGGCGTGAGCGAGGCCAGCGCCAGGCCGAACGCGGTCAGCAGCACCGCCAGCAGCAGCGCCATGGCCATCGCGCCCAGGTACTCCTTGGTCTGCGGCGGCCCCGGCAGGTCGATGAGCAGCTCGCCGACGTAGATGAGTGTGAGCGGCACCGCCACCAGCATGAACAGCGCGACCGTCATCGAGATGACCTTGGCGCTGACGTATTGCGCGACCGCGACCGGCCGCGAGAGGTAGAGCGGCAGCACGCGGTAGCGCAGGTCGGGGGCGACCACGGTGGGCGCCTGCGCGGCCAGGAAGATAGCGATCACCGCCTGCATGATCACCGCGAACGCGCTGTAGGCCATGCCGCGCTGCTGGAGCAGGGCCATCATGGCGATGCTCACGACCGCGGGCAGCAGCATGATGATGGCCAGCAGGAACGGCATGATCTTGCTGCGGGCCGTACGGCCGAGGCCGAAGATGCCGCGCAGGCTGTGCAGCGTCAGCGCCCGCGTCGCGTAGCCGGGGCCCAGTCGTGGCCCGTCGTAGTGGCGGTAGCCGATGTCATAGATCTCAGACGACATCCGCGGCCTCCTCCCTGAAGACGTCCTCGATGCGGTGGCGGCCCTGCTCCATCCGGATGAGGCACAGGTCGAGGTCGACCACGGCGTCGCGGATGGCGTCGAACGTCTCCGGGCCGCTCACCTTGACCAGCAGCAGGCGGCCGTGCTGGGTGACCTGCTGGCCGTGCTCCGCCAGCCGTTCGGCCAGGGGCTGCACGCCCTCCTCGACCTCGACGGTGAGGCTCTGCGTGGCCTGGGTGAACTCGGTGATGGCGGAGGAGCGCAGCAGGCGGCCGGCGTCGATGACGATCACGTGGTCGCAGATGCGTTCCAGCTCGCCGAGCAGGTGGCTGGTGACCAGGACGCTGATGCCGAACTCGGTGCCGATGCGGCGGATCAGCGCGAGCATCTCGTCGCGCCCGCGCGGGTCGAGGCCGTTGGTGGGCTCGTCGAGGAAGATCATCTTTGGGTCGTGTACGAGCGCCTGCGCCAGCTTGACCCGCTGCTTCATGCCGGTGGAGTAGCCGCCCATGGCGCGGTAGCGCTCTTCGGCCAGCCCCACGTGGCGCAGGACGTCGGCGGCGCGTTCGCGGGCGGCCGTGCGCGGCAGCCCGGACATCTGGGCGAGGTGGACGACGAACTCGGTGGCCGACACGTCGGGCGGCAGGCAGTCGTGCTCGGGCATGTAGCCGACGAGGCGGCGAATCTGCGTGCCCTGCGTGGTCACGTCGAGATCGAGCACCTTGGCGCCGCCCGCGGTGGGCGGCAGCAGGCCCAGGAGGATCTTGATCAGTGTCGACTTGCCCGCGCCGTTGGCGCCGACCAGGCCGGTCACGCCGGTCCCGACGTCCACCGTGAGCCGGTCGAGCGCGGTGACGGTCGGGAAGCGTTTGGTCAGCCCCTCGGTAGCGAGGATGTGCATGATCCGGACACTACCCTCCGTGGCCACCGGGTGGCCTCCTTCACGGGGAGGAGGGGCGTCCTACTTGAGGCCAGACTCTGCGCTGGATCAGGAGGGTCACGGTCCCGGCGAGGACCATGCCGAAGATGTTGACCGCCAGCTGCCAGACCGGCCCCGCCACCTCCGCCCAGTCACCCACCGCGAGCGCCACGGCCAGGTAGCCGGCGGCGGGCACGGTGGTGACCGAGATGAAGACGCCGATCAGCGCCGAGGACTTGCCCGAGGTGATCGACAGTACGCCCGCGACGCCGGCCAGCAGCGCGACGATGAATGACCAGCGGTCCGGCTTCACGATGAACTTCACCTCGTCGTTGATGTTGAGGTTCGTGATGTCGATCCAGCCGAGCCAGTGGGAGACCAGCGCGCAGGCGAAGGTGATAGCGATCGCGATGGTGAAGCCGACGAACAACGTCCGCAGCGCCTCGATCACCAGGCGCCACCGCCGGCGCAGGAGCCCGAAGCAGATCGCCGCCACCGCGCCGAACTCCGGCCCGAGCACCATCGCGCCGACGATGAGGATGGGCGAGTTCTGCAGGGCGCCGATGCCCGCGAGCTGGGTGGCGATGGCCAGGAAGGCCAGGTACGCCCAGGTGATGCGGGAGTCGCTGTGCACCCGGTGGGCCAGTTCCTCCCACACCACGGCGTCGTCGGGGTCGCCCGGAGCCTCCTCGACCGCCTCCTCGGCGACCTTGGACAGGGCCAGGTCGATGTGCTCGATCGCGATCGACCCCTCGTCCTCCAGCCACTTGAGCTTGGACAGGGCCTCGTTGGCCGACTCCCGCGCGGTGTCGCAGAAGACGAGGTCGCCGGCGGGCTCGCGGGCGGCGCCGGGCAGCACCACGATGTTGGTGACGCCCGGACACTCCGCCAGCACCCTCAGCACCTCGTCCGTACGGCCGGGAGGGCAGATCAATCGAAGATGTAGCACGGGGCCATTGTCGTAGATTCGACGTTGACGTTCTGTTGAACGGGTCCCTTCAGGCTGTGGCCATGTCAATACGCATCTGCCACGTCGACGGCGAGGACTGCTGGTTCGCCGACATCGACGACCAGGGCTGCCAGGGCCGCTTCGCCGTCTACGTGCTGGGGGAGAGCGGGGGCGGGGATCTCACGTACGGCGCAGCCGTATCCGCCTGATCGAGTGGTCGGCGCCCTTCTGCAGGACCAGGTCGGCGCGGCCGCGGGTGGGGGCGATGTTCTCCACCAGGTTCCGCTCGTTGATGTCGCGCCAGACGTTGACGGCGAAGTCGGTGGCCTCTTCGTAGGAGAGTTCGGCGATGTACTTGAAGTAGGACTTGGGGTCTTCGAAGGCGGTTCTGCGCAGCTTGTGGAAGCGGTCGACGTACCAGGTCCTGATGTCCTCGACCTTCGCGTCCACGTAGATGGAGTAGTCGAAGTAGTCGTTGACCGCCAGCGAGGTCGGGGGAGCCGGCTGGAGGACGTTGAGCCCCTCGATGATCAAGATGTCGGGGCTTTTCACGATCTGGTGGGCCCCGGGGACGATGTCGTACTCAAGGTGGCTGTAGATCGGGGCGCGTACCTCGCCCATGCCCGCCTTCACCTCCGCCACGAACCGCACCAGCGCCCGCCGGTCGTAGCTTTCCGGGAAGCCCTTGCGGTGCATGATGCCCTTGGCTTCGAGGACCTTGTTGGGGTAGAGGAAACTGTCGGTGGTCAGCAGCCCGACGTTGGGGTGTTCTGGCCAGCGGGCCAGCAGCGTGTGCAGCAACCGCGCCGTCGTCGACTTGCCGACCGCGACGCTTCCGGCGATCCCCAGCACGTACGGCACGCGCGGCCCCGGCTTGCCGAGGAAGGCGCTCAGCACGTTGCTGCGCTCCTGGGACCCGGTGTAGTGCAGGTTGAGCAGTCGGGTGAGGGGGAGGTAGATGTCGGTGACCTCGGCGAGGTCGATGGGATCATCGACGCCGCGAAGGGCTTCCAGCTCGTCTGCGGTGAGAGTCAAGGGCGTGTTTCTGCGGAGATCGCTCCACTGCTCCCTGCTCAGTTCCACGTAGCCGTTGTTCACGTTGGCAGCGTAGCGACGGCGTACAAACCGGGTCGCCAGGGGTGCCCCGCGAACCTCTCCACAGCCTGTGGACAAAACACGGGGATTACCGGTGCTTGGCACGGGGAATGATGTACTGCCTTGGCGAGGTCTGACATAGCCCGCGATCTTCCGCGCACCTTAACATCCGGTGAACAACGTCACGGAAGGTCTGCATCATGGATCGACGTCGCTTTCTCGCCGGAGCGGGAGCCGTCGCGGCGGGTGTCGCCGGGCCGTTCGCCGGGGTCGCGGAGGCCGGCGCCCGGGGTGGCGCGCTGCCGGTGACCGGGTACGGCCCGCTCAGGCCGGTGCCCGACGCCCGGGACGGCCAGGTGAGGCTCTTCCTGCCGGACGGCTTCCGCTACCGCTCGTTCAACGCGGCGGGCGAGACGTTCTCCGACGGCAGCCGGGTTCCGGGCAGGCACGACGGCATGGCCGCCTTCCGCGGCCCGCGCGGCAGCACGATCCTGGTCCGCAACCACGAGGTCAACGGTCCCGTCGGCGCGTTCGGCGACCCGGCCAGGGCCTACGACCCGGCCGCCGGCGGCGGCACCGCGACGCTGCGGGTGACCCCGTACGGGGAGGTGCTGGCCGGCGGGCCCTCGCTCAACGGCACGATGATGAACTGCTCGGGCGGCCCGATGCCGTGGGGCGCCTGGGTGACCTGCGAGGAGACGGTCAACGGCCCGGACGTGGGCAACGACTTCTCCGGCGGCGACAACTCCAAGCTCACCCAGAAGCACGGCTACGTGTTCGAGGTGCCGATCACCGGGGTCGCGCGGCCCGTGCCGATCAGGTCGGCGGGGCGCTTCGCGCACGAGTCCGCGGCCTTCGACCCGGTCAGCGGGGCCCTGTACCTGACCGAGGACAACTTCGGTTTCCCGTCCGGCTTCTACCGCTACCTTCCGCCGAAGCATCCGCTCAGGGCCGGGCGCATCCTGGACGGCGGGCGGCTGGAGATGCTGGCCGTACGGGATGAGGACGGGAAGGATCTGTCGGCGGGCCAGCCCGCGGGCGCCGTCTACCGGACCCGGTGGGTGGAGATCGCCGAGCCCGACCCGCGGTTCACCGGCAGGCCGGACAACGACACGGCGATACGGGCGGTGAGCCGGCAGGGGCTCGACCAGGGCGCGGCGATCTTCTCCAGGCTGGAGGGCGCCGTCCACCACCACGGCACCGTCTACTTCGTCTCCACCCAGGGCGGCGCCACCGGCGACACGCCGCCGTCGGGGTTCGGGAAGGGCTGCGGGCAGGTCTGGGCCTACGAGACGTGGAGCGGGCGGCTGAAGCTCGCCTACGAGTCGCCCGGCTCGACCGTCCTGGACCTGCCCGACAACGTCACCGTCAGCCCGCGCGGCACGCTGGTGCTGTGCGAGGACGGCGGCGGCGACAACTTCCTGCGCGGCCTGACCAGGCGCGGCGAGATCTTCGACTTCGCCCGGCTGGCGCCCGTTACCGGAGACCCGGGTGCGGAGTTCGCCGGTTCGACCTTCGGCCCCGGCGGGCGGACCCTCTACGTCAACATCCAGTCGAACCAGGGCGTGTCGTTCGCCATCTGGGGACCCTGGCATCGGGGCGGCTTCTGATGTGAACGACGTGCGCGAGCATCCGGAATGTTCGCACCTCGCGCACGTCGTGCGCTATGCTGGCGGGCACGTGAGAGGAGCTTCGCATGCCCGCCCAGAAGCAGCCCATTCCCTCGGTGTGGACCCGCCCACGCCGCCAGCAGCAGCAACCCGCCCTCAGCCGTGAGCGCATCGTCGCCGAGGCCGTGAAGCTCCTCGACGAAGAGGGCATGGACAACCTCAGCATGCGCACGCTCGGCACCCGGCTCAACGCGGGCGCCACCTCCCTGTACCGCCACGTCGCCAACAAGGACGAGCTCATCGAGCTCGTCGTCGACGAGGTGTACGGCGAGCTGCGCGTGCCCGAGGCGGAAGGCGACTGGCGGGCGGCGGCGACCGAGTGCGCCGACAGCCTGCGCTCGATGATCCTGCGCCACCCGTGGGTGGCCTCGGTTCTGGGCCAGGTCGGCCTGGCCGAGCTCGGCCCCAACCTGATGCGCCAGACCGACCGCATGCTGGCCATCTTCACCCTGGCCGGGTTCGAGCTCGACGAGGCCAGCCAGGCGATGAGCACGCTCATCTCCTACGTCATCGGGATGTCGACCTCCGAGGCGGCGCTGCTGTCGATGCTGGCCAGGCTCGGCCAGACCGAGGAGGAGCTGGAGGCCCAGATCCGCGCCGCTGCCGCGCAGACCAATCGGGAGCTGCCCCGGCTCCAGGCGCTGGACGAGCACATCCTGAAGAACGGCGGCGGCCCCGCGGCGATGCGCGACCGGGACTTCCGCTACGGCGTGGACCGCATCCTCGACGGCCTCGCGACCCGCCTGCCCTAGCCTGGGGACATGATCCTGGGCATCGGCGTGGACGTGGTCGACGTCAAGCGGTTCGCGGCGGCCTTGGAGCGCACCCCGGGGCTGCGCGGCAGGCTGTTCACCGAGGACGAGCGGAAGGGCCGGGCCGTCCACTCCCTGGCCGCGCGCTTCGCCGCCAAGGAGGCCGTCGCCAAGGCGCTCGGCGCGCCACCCGGCCTCGGCCACCTGGAGGCCGAGGTCGTCTGCGACGAGAACGGCCGGCCCGAGCTCCGCGTGCGCGGCAAGGCCGCCGAGGTCGCCTACGGCCTGGGCGTCAAGCGCTGGCACCTCTCGCTCTCCCACGACGCGGGTGTGGCGATGGCCTACGTGATCGCGGAGGGATAGCTTCTGATCATGCTTACCGCCTACACCGCCGATCAGATCAGGGCCGCCGAGCAGGCGCTCATGGCGCGCCTGCCCGACGGGACGCTGATGGAGCGCGCCGCCGCCGGGCTGGCCGCCTGCTGCGCCGCGATGCTCGGGCGCGTCTACGGGGCGCGGGTGGTCCTGCTCGTCGGCAGCGGCGACAACGGCGGTGACGCCCTCTATGCCGGTGTACGGCTGGCGCGGCGCGGCGCCCAGGTCGAGGCGGTCCTGGCGGGCGGCAGGGTGCACGAGGCCGGGCTGGCGGCCCTGCGGCAGGCCGGTGGGCGGGTGCGCGGCATCGAGGCGGTGGACCGGGCGGACCTGGTCGTCGACGGGCTGGTCGGGATCGGGGTGGCGGGGGCGCTGCGGGAGCCGTACGCGCGGGCCGTGGCGCGGGTGAACCAGGGGCCGGGGCTGGTGGTCGCCGTGGACGTGCCGTCCGGGGTGGACGCGAGCACGGGCCGGGTGCCGGGGCCCGCGGTACGCGCGCATGTGACGGTCACGATGGGCGCCTGCAAGACCGGGCTGCTGATCGACCCCGGCGCCGGTCACACCGGGCGGTTGGAGCTGGTCGACATCGGGCTGGGCGCGTACCTGCCGGATCCGGACGTCGCGGCGCTCACCGACGGGGACGTCGCCGATCTGCTGCCGGAGCCGGGCGCCGAGTCCGACAAGTACCGCAGAGGCGTGGTGGGGGTGGCCGCTGGCAGCGAGGAGTACACGGGGGCCGCGGTGCTGGCCGTCGGCGGGGCGCTGCACGCCGGGGCCGGCATGGTGCGCTACGCCGGCACCGCCGCGCCCGTGGCGCAGGTGCGCTCCCACTGGCCCGAGGCGGTCGTCACCGAGTTGCGCGAGCCCTCGCTCGACGGCGTCGGCCGCGTGCAGGCCTGGGTGCTCGGCCCAGGGCTCGGCACCGGCGACTTCGCCCACGAGCTGGCCAGGAGGGTGCTGGCCAGTGACGTGCCCGTGCTGGTGGACGCCGACGCGCTCACGCTGGTCTCGCGCGACGCCACGCTGCTGCGCCGCAGCGCGCCCGTGCTGATCACGCCGCACGCCGGGGAACTGGCGCGGCTGATGCGGGTCCCGCGCGAGCGCGTCGAGGCGGGCAGGCTGGAGCACGCCCGCAGGGCGGCGGCCGATCTCGGCGTGACGGTGCTGCTCAAGGGCTCCACGACGCTGGTGGCCGAGCAGGACAGGCCGGTGCGGGTCAACCGTACGGGCACCGCGCGGCTGGCCACGGGCGGCACCGGCGACGTGCTGGCCGGGGTGGCGGGGGCGCTGCTGGCCCAGGGGCTGAGCTGCTATGACGCCGGGTCGTGCGGGGCGTACCTGCACGGGCTGGCGGGACGGCTGGCCGCCGACGGGGCGCCGCTGGTCACCGCGGACGTGGCCGCCGCGATCCCGGCGGCGATCAGGTCGCTGTCGTAGCCGCCCCTGCAAGCGGGCTGCGATCGAACCTCGCTCAAGCATCGAGTCCAGCTGACACACTGGAAAGATGACATCTCCGGCCGAGGCCCGCATCGATCTGTCCGCCATCAGGCACAACGTCGCCGTGCTCGCCGAGCACGCCGACGGCGCCGCGTTGATGGGCGTGGTCAAGGCGGACGCCTACGGACACGGGCTGGTGCGGGTGTCGCGGACCCTGCTCGACGCGGGGGTGAGCCGGTTGGGCACCGCCACGCTGAGCGAGGGGCTGGCCCTGCGGGCCGCGGGGATCACCGCTCCGGTCACGTCGTGGCTGCTGACGCGGGGCGGGCCGTACGAGGAGGCGTTGCGCGCGGACGTCGAGCTGTCGGCGGCGGAGACGGGGCTGCTGGGGGAGATCGCCGCCGCCGCGCGCGCCACCGGCGTCACCGCGAAGGTGCACCTGGAGGCCGACACGGGCATGAGCAGGGGCGGCGCGCCACTCGCCGCCTGGCCCGAGTTGCTGGCCGCCGCGGCGGCGCTGCGGGCCGAGGGCGCGGTCGAGGTCGTGGGCCTCTGGTCCCACTTCGCCTGTGCCGACATCCCCGGCCACCCCTCGATCGAGGCGCAGCTCGACGCCTTCGACCAGGCGCTCAAGATGGCCGACCAGGCCGGCCTCAGCGGGTCCCACGTGATCAGGCACATCGCCAACTCCGCCGCGCTGGTCGACGTGCCGCGCGCCCGCTTCGATCTGGTGCGGCCGGGCATCGCCCTCTACGGCCTGAGCCCGATCCCCGAGCTGGGTGATTTCGGTCTTCGCCAGGCGATGACCCTGGTGGCCAGGCTCGCCCTGGCCAAGCGCATGCCGGAGAATTCCGGAGTGTCCTATGGGCACCTTTATGTCACAGATCGCGAGACAACGCTTGGCCTGGTTCCCCTCGGGTACGCCGACGGGATCCTCAGACACGCGACGGGGCGGGTCGAGGTGCTGGCAGGAGGCCGCCGCAGGGCGATCGCCGGCCGGGTGTGCATGGATCAGTTCATGATCGACGTCGAGGACGACGTCATCGACGCAGGGGACGAGGTCGTCCTGTTCGGTCCTGGCAAGGACGGCGAGGCCACCTTGCAGGAATGGGCGGATAACCTCGGCACGATCACGCATGAGATCGTGACGAAGATCGGCGCACGCGTGCCGAGAGTTTATGAGGGGACATGACGACGACAACACGGCGGAAGGTTGGGATCGCCGGCGCGATCGTCGGCGCCGCTTCGGCGGGCGTCGCGGGGCTGGCCCTGGCCAAGCGCCTGGCGGTGGGCCGGATCAGGCTGCGCCCCGACTCCGAGGCCAGCGAGCCCTTCGGCGAGCTGCGCGGCAGGGAGCGCACCCACACCACCTCCGACGGCATCGACCTGCACGTGCAGATCGACGGCCCCGAGGACGCGCCGCTGACGATCGTGCTGTGCCACGGCTACTGCCTCAACCTGGAGTCCTGGCACTACCAGCGCCGCGACCTGCGCGAGGAGCATCGCCTGGTGCTGTGGGACCAGCGATCCCACGGCCGCTCGCAGCGCGCCGCCCCCGAGGACAGCACGATCGACCGGCTCGGCGACGACCTGGCCGAGGTGCTGGAGCGCTTCGTGCCCGGCCCGTGCGTGCTGGTCGGCCACTCGATGGGCGGCATGACCATCATGGCGCTGGCAGACCGCCACCCCGAGCTGTTCGGCGACAAGATCCGCGCCGTCTCGCTCATGGCCACCAGCGCGGGAAAGCTGGCCGAGCTGACGCTGGGCCTGCCCGCGATGGTCTCCAAGGCGGTCCACAAGATCGCACCGGGCACGATCTCCCTGCTCGGCAAGCGCGGCTCCCTGGTGGACAAGACCCGCCACGCCGGCAGCGACATCGCCTTCCTGATCACCCGCTTCGTCGGCTTCGGCGACTCCAAGAACGTCAGCCCGACGCTGGTCGACTTCGCCGAGTCGATGATCCGCGCTACCCCGACCGAGGTGTTCGCGAACTTCTACCCGGCCCTCATGGACCACGACAAGCTCTCGGCGCTGCACGTGCTCGATCCGGTGCCGACCGCGATCCTCGTCGGCGACAAGGACTGGCTGACCCCGCCCGAGCACGGCAGGGCGATGGCCGAGGCCCTGCCCAGGGCGAGCTTCACCGAGGTGCCCGACACCTCGCACCTCATCCAGCTGGAGCGCCCGGCCGTGGTCAACGAGGCGCTGCGCGATCTGATCAAGGAGATCTAGTGGAAAGGCTCGCCACCGCCGAGGACATGCGCGCGTACGGCACGCGGCTGGCGGCCCGGCTGCGCGCGGGAGACCTGCTGGTGCTGTCCGGCCCGCTGGGCGCCGGGAAGACCACGATGGTCCAGGGGATCGCCGAAGGCCTGAAGGTCCGCGGCCCGATCACCTCGCCCACGTTCGTCATCGCCCGCGTGCATCCGTCGCTGTGCGAGGGTCCGCCGCTCGTGCACGCGGACGCGTACCGGCTGGGCGGGGATCTGGAGGTCGACGACCTCGACCTGGACGCCTCGCTGGAGGAGTCGGTCACCATCGTCGAGTGGGGCGAGGGCCTGGTGGAGGGGCTGTCGGAGGACCGCTTGGAGATCCACATCGACCGGGAGGGCGGCGACGACGTCCGCCTTGTCACCCTGCGCGGGGTCGGCGAGCGCTGGGCCGACACGCCGTCTGATCGCGCAGAAGAGTAAAACGCTCCTCAGGCCCCGGCAACCCTGGCACCCTTGACGAGTATCGACATTGGCGTAAATCATGATCATTGGTCATGGATTTACCTAGATTTTCTGGGTATCAGGTGGGGCGGTATCCGCAATTCTGGTGGATGCTGAGGGAAGTCGGCGGAGTGGGGTGCGGCCGTGCTCAGGGTCAGGCAAGTCGCGTACGCAGGTGCCATCGTCATGTTCGGCGTCGTCGGCTGCACAGCCGACGCCTCGACCGATCCCACGGCCACGCCCTCGGCGAGCCCCACGACCACCGCGACCACCTCCCCACAGGCCACGGCGAGCGCCACACGGGCGCCCATCGACGTCCAGCTCAACCCCGACCGCGTCACCGCGGGCGAGACCTCCAAGGTCTGGATCCTGGCCAACTGCCCGGTGCCCACCGGCGGCCCCGCGCACGTCGGCACCGCCTCCTCCAACGCGTTCCTGTCCGGCGTCACGCTCAACCCCGTGCCGCCCGCCACCCCGTCGGCCAGCCCCGCCAACGCCACGGCCACCCCCGCGCCCGTCCCCTGGGTACGCGGGCAGGCGTCGGTCTCCGGCACCGTCAAACGCGGCAACTACACCGTCGACGTCAAGTGCGACGGCACCAGCCACACCGGCAGGGCCACGCTGCGCGTGGTCAGGGCCACCGACGACACGCCCACCGGCGTGCCCACCAAGGCGCCCAGGGCGGGCGGCGGCGGCACGTTCGGCCAGGACGCCGGTGACGACTCCTCGATGCCGATCGGCCCCGTAGGCGTGATCGTCGGCCTGGCCCTGGCGGGCGGCGCCATACTGATCCTCAAGCGCCGCCGGGCCTGAGCATGGCCCGTGCGGGACGGATCGTGCTGGCGGGCGCGATCACCGGCCTGGTGCTGGTGGCGTTCGGCAAGACCGTGGAGAAGAAGGCCGAGGCCGTCGTCCCGGAGAGCATCGGCATCCCCTCCATCGACGTGGACGCGCCGCTGATGAAGCTCGGGCTGACGAAGGACGGCGAGGTCGAGCTGCCGCCGTACGAGAAGCCCAAGCTGGCCGGCTGGTACGAGAAGAGCGCCGTCCCGGGGGAGAAGGGCGCCTCCGTCATCGTCGGACACGTGGACACCAAGACCGCCCCGGCCGTCTTCTACAAGCTGAAGCACCTGCGCAAGGGCCAGATCGTCCGCGTGGAGCGCAGCGACGGCAAGACCGCGGAGTACAAGGTCGACTCGGTCGAGCAGGTGCACAAGAACGACTTCCCAGCCAAGCGCGTCTACGTCGAGGACGGGCTCAAGCTGGTCACCTGCGGCGGAAAATTCGATTACGCCAAGGGCGAGTACGACGATAACGTCATCGTCTATGCCTCCCGCGCCTGATGCCTCCGGAGTAAGAGTCCCCTGGTCGGAGGTGGCCGCGCCGGTGCGCGCCCGCGTCGAGGACCTGCTCGGCGGGCGCGTGGCGGAGGCCGTCACCCAGACCGGCGGCTTCTCTCCCGCCACCGCCTCGCGGCTCCTGCTCGACACCGGCCGCCGCGCCTTCGTCAAGGCGGTCGGCCCCGGCGTCAACGACCGGGCCACCGCCCTGTACCGCGACGAGGCCCGCGTGGCCGCCGCGCTGCCGCCCAGCGTCCCCGCGCCGCGCATGCTCACCTCCTTCGAACAGGACGGCTGGGTGGTGCTGCTCTTCGAGGACGTCGACGGCCGCCCACCGGCGATGCCGTGGCGGCGCGACGAACTCGACCGCGTCCTGGCCGCCGCCGACGAACTCGCCGCCTCGCTCACCCCCGCCCCCATCGACGCGCCGCCCATCGCCGAGGTCTTCGGCCAGATGTTCCGCGGCTGGCGGCGGCTCGGCCACGGCGAGGACCACGACGGGCTCGACCCGTGGATCGTCCGCAACCTCGACGCCCTGGCCGAGCTGGAGTCCGGCTGGGAGAGCGCCGCCGCCGGCGACACGCTCGTCCACGCCGACCTGCGCGCCGACAACGTCCTGCTCACCGACGAACGCGTCTACGTCGTCGACTGGCCCTACGCCTGTCTGGGCGCCGCCTGGTTCGACCGGCTGGCCATGCTGCCCTCCGTCACCATGCAGGGCGGCCCCCGTCCCGGCGAGCTACTCGCCGACCCCGACCCGGCCGTGACCTGCGTCATCGCCGCCCTGGCCGGCTTCTTCGTACGGCAGAGCCGTCAGCCGCCGCCACCCGGCATCCCCACCGTCAGAGCCTTCCAGGCGGCGCAGGGCGAGGTCGCCGTCGAATGGCTTCGCGAGCGGACAGGATGGTCATGACGCGGGGCCGGTAGGCTCATTGTTCGTGCTGGTCCTGGCTTTCGATACCGCGACACCCGCTGTCACCGCCGCTCTCCACGACGGTGACCGCGTGCTCGCCGAGTCCACCACGGTCGACGCGCGCCGCCACGGCGAGCTGCTCGTGCCCACCATCGAGAAGGTGCTGGCAGAGGCTCGGGTGCGGCTGCGCGAGGTGACCGCCATCGTCGCCGGCACCGGCCCCGGCCCCTACACGGGGCTGCGGGTCGGGCTGATGACCGCCCAGGGGCTGGGCACCGCGCTCGGGCTGGCCGAGGTCTACGGCGTCTGCACGCTCGACGCCCTCGCCTACGGCACCCGCCGGGACGAGCCCTTCCTCGTGGTGACCGACGCGCGGCGCAAGGAACTGTTCTGGGCCCGCTACGACGACGCGCGCACGCGGGCCGAGGGGCCGTTCGTGGACAGGCCGGCCGACATTCCGCGAGACGGGCTGCCGGTCGCCGGGGCCGACCTCTACCCGGAGGTGCTGGGGGAGGCGGTGGCGCCGCCGTACCCCTTGGCGGGGTTTCTGGCCGCGCTGGCGGCCGAGCGCATCGCGGCGGGGCAGCCGCTCGACGAGCCGCGCCCCATCTACTTGCGGCGGCCCGACGCGGTCGAGCCCAAGGCACCCAAGAAGGTGACCGACAGGGAGCCCAGGCGGACCAGGGAGCGGGCGTGAGACTGCGGCAGATGACCGACGCGGACCTGCCCGCGGTCATGGCCATCGAGCGCGCGACGTTCCCGCTGGACGCGTGGAGCGAGGGGATGATGCGCGGCGAGCTGGCCGACCAGCCGCGCACCCGGCACTACGTCGTCGCGCTGCGCGACGACGGCGAGATCGTCGGCTACGCGGGGCTCGCCGCGGCCGGCGACCAGGCCGACGTGCAGACCATCGCGGTGCTACACGACCACCAGAGCCGGGGCATCGGCGGCGCGATGCTGACCGAACTGCTCGGCGAGGCGCGCCGGCGCGGAGCCAGGGAGATCTTCCTGGAGGTCAGGTCCGACAACCCGCGGGCCAAGGCGGTCTACGAACGGTTCGGTTTCGAGGAGATCGGCCTGCGCCGGCGCTACTACGACGACGGCACCGACGCGGTCATGATGAGAAGGAAGCTGGATGGCTGACAAGCACGAACCCCTGGTCCTCGGCATCGAGACCTCGTGCGACGAGACCGGGGTGGGGATCGTACGCGGGCACACGCTGCTGGCCAACACGATCGCCTCCAGCATGCACGAGCACGCCAGGTTCGGCGGCGTGGTGCCGGAGGTGGCCTCGCGGGCGCACCTGGAGGCGATGACGCCGGTCGTGGAGGGGGCGCTGACCGAGGCGGGCCTGACGTTCTCCGACATCGACGCGATCGCGGTCACCGCCGGTCCCGGACTGGCCGGGGCGCTGCTGGTGGGCGTGGCCGCCGCCAAGTCCTACTCGCTCGGCCTGGGCGTCCCCCTCTACGGAGTCAACCACCTGGCCGCCCACGTCGCCGTCGACCAGCTCGAACACGGGCCGCTGCCCAAACCCTGCATCGCCATGCTGGTGTCCGGCGGTCACTCGTCGCTTCTCCTGGTCCCCGACGTCGCCCAGGACGTGATCTCCCTCGGCTCCACCGTCGACGACGCCGCCGGTGAGGCCTTCGACAAGGTCGCGCGGGTGCTCGGCCTGCCCTTCCCCGGCGGCCCCCACATCGACCGCGCCGCCCGCGACGGCTCCGCCGCCGCGATCAGCTTCCCCCGCGGCAAGATGGACGACGGTACCCTCGACTTCTCCTTCTCCGGCCTGAAGACCGCCGTGGCCCGCTGGGTCGAGGCCCAGGACTCGATCCACGTGCCGGACGTCGCCGCCTCCTTCCAGGAGGCCGTGGTGGACGTGCTGACCCGCAAGGCCCTTCAGGCGTGCAAGAAGTACGGTGTGAAGGACCTGCTCATCGGTGGTGGCGTCGCGGCCAACTCACGGCTGCGCGCGCTGGCCCAGGAGCGTTGCGACAAGGCGGGCGTACGGCTGCGCGTGCCCCGCCCCGGACTCTGCACCGACAACGGCGCCATGGTCGCCGCGCTGGGCTCTGACCTGCTGGCGGCCGGGATCACCCCGTCGGCGCTGGACATCCCCGCCGACTCGTCGCTGCCCATCACGACCGTTCACGTGTGAGGCGACCACCCGCCAGGGCGGCGGCGTTCTGTGCTCCGGGGCCGCGGTTCCTCACGCCACCGATGCGGGTCTTGTGAGGTTCCGGGTTTCACGTGGGACGTCGCCGCGCCCGAGGTCGCACGTGTGACGGCCCCCAGGGGTATTCCGGCGCCGCGCGGTGGGGGTTCGGCGCCGCGCTGGACGGCGGCCAGCGCGGCGCACGGAACCCGGTCAAGAGCGGAGTTGTCACGGCGAGCACCCCGTGAGCCCTCACGACCATCGCTCGACGGGCGGTCAGAGGTATGGCGGGGCGGGTGCGTGGGCTCTGCCGTAGCTGCTCCAAAGGCCCTTTGAGTCAGTCCTTGGATCGCGTCGGGCGGAGGAGCGCCTCGGCGAGGGCGAGCATGGTCTCCTCCAGGGCGCCGAGGCGCTTGGTGAGGTCGGTGGAGGCGTCGGTGACGGACTGGGTCAGCTCGTCGCGGTCCGGGCGGGCCTCGATCGTGGCCGAGAGTTCGGCGGAGGCGGCGGCCAGGCGTTCGTCGATGGCGTCGAAGCGCCTGACCTGCTCGGTCGTCTGCGAGTCGAGCAGTTCGCCCACCCGCTCGGCGATCGCCAGCGTCGCGGGCAACTGGCCGACGCGCTGGTTGACCGCCTCGACCCGGTCGTCGACGCCCTCCAGCTGCTCGGTGCCGCGGGTGAGCTGGGTGTCCACGCCGTCGAAGCGGGCCACCACGTGCTCCTCGACCTCGCCGAGGCGCTCGTCGAGGGATTCGAAGGCGTTGTCGAGCTTGTTGAAGCGGCCCTCGGTGCGCGTGGCGGTGTCGGAGCGGTGCTGGTCGGCGGCGGCCAGCCACTCGTCGACGATGGTGACCCGCCCGTCGAGCGTCTCGAAGCGGGCGTCGACCCGGCCGTCGAGGTCGCCGATGCGCTTGCCCATGTGGTTGTCGAGGTCGCCGATGTGGGTGTCGAGCTCGCCGACGCGCTTGTCGAGCCCGACGAGGCGGTTGTCGACGCCGCCGACCCTGCCGTCGATGCCGTCGAGGCGGGTGTCGATGTCGGCCAGGCACTCGTCGGCGGTCTCGATGCGGCCGTCGACGCTGTTGAGCCGGCCGTCGACGGCGATCAGGCGGCCGTCGACCCGGTCGACCCGGCTGTCGAGGCCGTCGAAGCGGCCGGACAGCCGCTCCTCCGCCGTCTCCACCCTCGCGTCGACCTGCTCGACGGCGCTCTTGAGCTCCTCGCCGACCGCGCCGATGCGGGCGGTGAGGGTGCCGGAAAGGTCGGCCATGCCGCCCTCGACCCGCTCGGTGCGGGCCGTGAGCTCGCCGATGGACTTGTCGAGCCGGGTGAAGCGGCTGGCCGCCGCCTCCATGCTGGCGTTGAGCTGGCCGAGCTTCCCGGCGAAGTCGCCGAGCCGCTTGGCGATGCCCTCGGTGCCGTCGAGCACCGTCTGCAACCGCTTGAGCGCCTCGTCGACGCTCTCGCCGACCGTGCCGACGTCCGCCCACAGGCTGGGCAGCTCGATGACGGGGCTGACGCGCTGGCTGACGTTCTCCACGCGGGCGTCGACGTTGCCGATCTGCTCGCCGACGGCGTCGACGTGGTCGCGTACCGCCTCCACGTGCTGGGCCAGTCCCTCGGCCCAGACCGGCGGCTTGGTGGAGATGTCGTCGAGGCGGCCGCTCACGGACTCGAGCGTGCCGCTCAGCCCGCCGAGCTCGCGCTCGCGCACCTCGCGCAGCAGCCACTCCATGCCTTCGAGCCGCTGGCGGATCTCGTCGAGCACGGCCCCCTGGGTGCGCTGCTCGTAGACGTGGTCCTGGGCGGCGCGCGCGAGTAGCTCCCGCATCCTGTCGGATATGGCGGTCTGGCCGCCTGCCTGCAAAAGGGTGGTGTGATTGGAATGATCCACCGAAAGCTCCTTCACTCGCCGACGGAGTGCCGCGCAGCGGTGGGATAGGTCCGGTATGCAATGACTGAAGGAGAACGCGGTAATCCGCTATAGGGGGGAGAACTCCCGCCCGTCCACCTTAGCCTTTGGATCAAGGTCCGTCGGGGTGACTGGAAAAGATCCTGTTTTGTCATTTATGCAGGTGGGAGCCCCAGGCAGATGAGAACAAAAGGTTGGTTCATAATCCGCGTGAGGATGATTACTCCGGACTTGTCACCGGAAAGTCTCAGGTCTCGCCGCAATCGTTCGATGTCCACGGCGGAGCCGCGCTTCTTGATGGTGACATTTCCTATTTCGCGGGCCCGGAGTGCCGCCCGCAGCCGCTTCAGCGAGAACGGCAGCGCCTCGTCCACCTCATACCTGGCCGCCCAGGGCGTGTCCACCGGCTCGTCCCCGGTGATGTAGGCGATCATCGGATCCGCCAGCCGTCCGCCCACCATCTCGGCCACCTCGCCCACCAGATGGGCCCGGATCGCCGCCCCGTCGGGCTCGTAGACGTACCGGCCGAGCTCGCCCACCGCCGCCCGCACGCCCGTGGGCGTGAGCGTCTGCCCGCCCGGCAGCAGCGTCGCCCTGCGCCCCGCCTGCCCGGGAGTCCAGAGCGCCGCCTCCTTGACCTCTCCCTTGTACGAAACCCACTCGGCCTCGGCCGCCTCCGGTATGTACTCGTACGGAATCCCCGGCGCCACCTTCAGACACGACCCCCGAGCCCGCCCCACCAGATCCATGACCACCGGCCAGGGCGGCGAGTAGGCCTGCGGATCGAACGTCCTCCCCCTGGCGGTACGGCGGGCCGGATCGGCGAACAACGCGTCGTACTCCTCCGGGGCCACCTCCGCCGCGTCCCCCACCCGCACGCGTACCCGCTCCCCGACCCCCAGCGCCTCGGCGTTGGCCCGCGCCACGGCGGCGGTGAGCGGATCGAGCTCGACGGCGTCCACGAGATGCCCGGCCCGCGCGAGCTCCAGCGCGTCCCCGCCGATCCCGCAACAGGCGTCCACCACCCGGGCGGGCCCGTGGGTCGCCGCGGTCAGCCGCCGCGCCCGATGCGCCGCCACCTCGGCCCGGGTGGACTGCTCCAGCCCGTGGGGCGTGAAGTACATGAGCCGGGCGTCGTCCCCGAATTTCGCCACCGCCCGCGCCCTGAGCCCGGCCTGGGTGAGCGCGGCCGAGGTGAGCGCGCTGTCGTAGGTCTTCCTGAGCCGCGTGGCCGCCTTGACCGGATCGCTCCCGCTCAGCTCGACCGCCTCGTCCAGAGCTTTGCGGCCACGGGGGGTCAGCAGGTCGAGAAAGGCGTCGAGGTCCACGTCATCCGACGTTAGTGCACGCGCTCAGGTCAGCAGGTCGGCGAAGTCGACCTCGACGGGGAACGGGGACTTGGCGGTGAGCTTGCCGTGGTGGGTGACGTCGGCGCGGTAGAAGTGCGTGACCTCGTCCAGCACATATGTGTAGATGACGGGCTTGCCCTCCTCTTCTTCGACCAGCCAGAAGTGCTTGATGCGGGCGTCGGCGTACATGCGCGGCTTTACCTCCCGGTCCCGGTACTGGGACTCGGGGAAGACCACCTCAACGACAAGGTGGACGGCCTCCGAGGGGTAGGAGTTCGCGCTGTCGCTGTCGGCCGCCGCGTCGATCACCACGACGTCTGGGCAGGGGCGCTGTCTCCTGTCGATCTTGACGTCCATCTGCGTTGCTACGGCCAGGGTTTCGGGAGCCTGCGCGGTGAGGAGAGAGCGCAAGCTCGAGATGACGCGTTCGTGGAAGCGGCGTTGGGGGGACATGAGGATGAGGGCTCCGTCAATGAGTTCGACGCGCTTGAAGAGGTCCAGCTCGCCGTTGGGCCCGTCCTGAGGCAGGAGATCGAGATCGTCGGACGTCCAGCCGCCGTCCGGCGGGTAGGGCCAGTTCGCGAGTACGTCTCTCGTGCGGTCCATCGTGGCGGTCACATCACTCACTGTAAGGTCGGTGTCGTCGCCGTTCGTGGTCATCGAACCACGTTCTGCTGCGCTTTCCTCTAGGAGAGATGTTCCCCCATTCACAGCTCCGTGTCGCCCAGGGAGACCAGGAGTTTGCGGAGGGTTTCGGCCAGGGCTTTCTGGTCGGCGGGGGTGAGGGCGGACAGGAGTCTCGCCTCGTTGGCGACGTGGAGGGCCAGGAGGTCACCGGCCAGGCGTTCGCCCTCCTCGGTCAGCGCCACCAGGACCATGCGGCGGTTGCTCTCCAGCGGCCAGCGCCGCACCAGGCCGCGCTCCACCAGGCGGTCCATGCGGTTGGTCAGGGCGCCGGGGCTGACCAGGGCGGAGGCGGCCAGGTCCTTCATGCACATGGTGTGCTCCGGGTTGCCGCGCAGCAACGTGGCGAGCATGTCGAACTCCCACGGCTCCAGCCCGTGCTCGGCGAAGAACTCCTTGATGCCCCGCTCCAGCAGGCGCGAGGCGCGGGACAGGCGGCCCACCACACCCATCGGGCTCACGTCCACGTCGGGGCGGGTGGCGGCCCACTGCTTCGTGATCGCGTCCACTGCGTCTCGCATGCTGTGCACACTATCAAAAACTTCGAGGTTGAAATGTTCGAGGGTGCGGGCTACTGTCCACCACGTCGAAAGTTTCGATGTCGAAGTGTTTGGAGTGGAAGAGCGATGAAGATTCTGGTGCTGGGCGCGACGGGGTACGTCGGGGGCGCGCTCGTCGAGGAGCTCGCCGGCCGCGGTCATGAGGTCGTGGCGCTGGTACGGCCGGCCGCCGACGGGGGCAGGCGGCTGCCCGCCGTACCGGAGGAGAGGTACGGGGACCTGTCCGACGCGGCGTCGATCACCGCGGCCGTGACGCCGGACGTCGACGCGGTCGTGCACGCGGCGCAGCTCACCGGCGATGAGGCGACCGACCTCCAGGTGATCGGGGCGTTGCTCGGCGCGGGCAGGCCGGTGGTGTACGTGAGCGGCGTGTGGGTCCTCGGCGCGACCGAGGACGGGCACGAGGAGAGCGCGGCCGACCCGATCCCGATCGTGGGGTACCGGCCGAAGGTGGAGGATCTGGTGCTCGGCGCGGGCGGCGTGGTGGTGCGGCCGGGGCTGGTGCACGGGCGCGGCGGCGGTATCGCGGCGATGCTGCGCGGCTGGGCGGCCGAGCGCGGGCGCGGGGTGCACGTGGGCGAGGGCGGGGAAGGCTCGACGTTCGTGCACGTGGACGACCTGGCCGAGCTGATCGTGACGGCGGTGGAGAAGGGGCGGCCCGGCGCGATCTACCACGGGATCGCGGAGGAGCACGTGCCGCTGGCCCTGGTGGCCTCGGCCGCTGCCCGGTCGGCGGGGGCCGATGAGGGCGCGGACGTGCTGTCGTGGCCGGTGGAGGAGGCGGCGGGGGTCGTGGGCCTGCCGTTCGCCGAAGCGCTCGCGCTCAGCCAGCGTGTCAGCTCTGCGCGAACCCGTGCGGCACTCGGATGGGCCCCCAGCAGGCCGGGTATCCTCTCCGAGCTGCGGGAAGGCTCTTACGCCCGCTGAGCCGGTTCGTGTTGACTGTCAAGCCCCTCTTGCATATGTTTCGTGTTGGCACTCTCCCCTTGAGAGTGCCAACGTGCGACGAGGCAGGTCTACCACCCGCGACGGCAGGCCCCGCTGGTCGCCTCTTCTAGATCATTCAAATCTGAAGGGGAGGTCCGATCGTGACGACCGCCACTAAGGTTCCCGTTAAGCCGCTCGGCGACCGCATTGTGGTCCAGCCGCTTGAGGCCGAGCAGACCACCGCTTCCGGCCTGGTCATCCCAGACACCGCCAAGGAGAAGCCGCAAGAGGGCAAGGTCCTCGCGGTGGGCCCGGGCAACTGGGACGAGGACGGCGACAAGCGGATTCCGCTTGACGTCTCCGAGGGCGACATCGTCCTCTACAGCAAGTACGGCGGCACCGAGGTCAAGTACGGCGGCGAGGAGTACCTCGTGCTCTCCGCCCGCGACGTTCTCGCGATCATCGAGAAGTAAGCCGGTATGTGTCGGGCCCCGGACGCAGCTCTCAGCAGAGGCGACCGGGGCTTTCGACGCTAGGAGAGGACTTTCAACCAAATGGCGAAGATCCTGGAGTTCGACGAGGACGCGCGGCGCGCTCTTGAGCGCGGCGTCAACGCCCTCGCGGACGCCGTGAAGGTAACCCTCGGCCCGCGTGGCCGTAACGTCGTCATCGACAAGAAGTTCGGTGCTCCGACGATCACGAACGACGGCGTGACCATCGCTCGCGAGATCGAGCTGGAAGACCGCTACGAGAACCTCGGCGCCCAGCTCGCCAAGGAAGTGGCCACCAAGACCAACGACATCGCGGGTGACGGCACCACCACCGCGACCGTCCTGGCCCAGGCCATGGTCCGCGAAGGTCTGCGCAACGTCGCCGCCGGCGCCTCGCCGCTGTCGCTGAAGCGCGGGATCGACAAGGCCGCCAAGGCCATCAGCGACAAGCTGATCGCCAGCGCCCGCGAGGTCGGCGACAAGAAGGAGATCGCCAACGTCGCGACGATCTCCGCCCAGGACGCCAAGATCGGCGATCTCATCGCCGAGGCGTTCGACAAGGTGGGCAAGGACGGCGTCCTCACGGTCGAAGAGTCCAACGCCATGGGCATGGAGCTCGAGTTCACCGAGGGCATGCAGTTCGACAAGGGCTACCTGTCGCAGTACATGGTGACCGACCCCGAGCGCATGGAGGCCGTCCTGGAGGACGCCTACGTGCTGCTCACCCAGAGCAAGATCGCCTCCATCGCGGACTTCCTGCCGCTGCTGGAGCAGGTCGCCCAGACCAAGAAGCCGCTGTTCGTGGTCGCCGAGGACGTCGAGGGCGAGGCCCTGGCCGTCCTGGTCACCAACAAGATCCGCGGCACGTTCACCTCCGTGGCCGTCAAGGCCCCGGGCTTCGGTGACCGTCGCAAGGCGATGCTCCAGGACATGGCCATCCTCACCGGCGGCCAGGTCGTCGCCGAGGAGGTCGGGCTCAAGCTGGAGCACGTCGGTCTCGAGGTGCTCGGCACGGCCCGCCGCATCGTCGTCACCAAGGACGCCACCACCATCGTGGACGGCGCCGGCGACGCGCAGGCGATCGAGGACCGGGTCAAGGAGATCAAGCTCGCCATCGAGCAGTCCGACTCCGACTGGGACCGCGAGAAGCTGCAGGAGCGCCTGGCCAAGCTGGCCGGCGGTGTGTGCGTGCTGCGTGTCGGCGCCGCCACCGAGGTCGAGCTCAAGGAGAAGAAGCACCGTCTCGAGGACGCGATCTCCGCGACGCGCGCCGCGATCGAGGAGGGCATCGTCTCCGGCGGCGGCACCGCGCTGATCCACGTCGGCAAGGAGCTGGACGACCTCGGCCTCACCGGGGACGAGGCCACTGGCGTGGGCGTCGTCCGCCGCGCGCTGGTCGAGCCGACCCGCTGGATCGCCGAGAACGCCGGCCTCGAGGGCTACGTCGTCACCCACAAGGTGGCGGAGCTGTCCGCGGGCCACGGCCTCAACGCCGCGACCGGCGAGTACGGCAACCTGATCGACCAGGGCGTCATCGACCCCGTCAAGGTCACCCGCTCGGCGGTGCAGAATGCGGCGTCCATCGCCGGCATGCTGCTCACGACGGAGGCCCTGGTGGTCGACAAGCCCGAGGAGGAGGCCCCCGCCGCCGGCGGCGGTCACGGTCACGGCCACGGCCACTGATCGCTTCCTGGATCGCCACTGACCTCTCAAGGTCGCCAAGGCCCGTTGAGGCCGCCACGGCCCTGAGGTCGCCACGGCCCGCACCGCTCGCCGGTGCGGGCCGTTTCGCGTTCCTGCGGTGTTTGCGTGCTGTCTTCCCGCGCGTGCCATCCGCTGTGCGTGCTGTCTTCCGTGCGTGGCGTCAGTTGTGCGTGCTGTCCTCCCGTGAGGGCTGTCTTCAGGGCGGGCTGTCTTCGAGGGTTGACGTCCGTTTCGAGGGGTGCGTCGGTGGTGGGGCCGGTCGTTCGGGGTGAAGGGCGGGTTCTCGGGGTGGGCGTCCGTGCTGGGGGCGCCCCTGGCGGGGCTGGGGCGTGTTCTGCGGCCCTTCCGCTACGGCCCAGCCGCCCTACCCCCACCCGTCGCACAGGGCCGGGCTCCGTCCAGGGTGACGCTCCTCCGGTGATGCGGGGCTGGCCGCCGTTACGCGCGTATCGTGCCCGTCTGGGTGGTTCATGCCTGTATATGAGTTCTTATAAGCATGAGGCGTATGTAGCGCATGAGGTCCGGTGGGCGATCTCATGCGTAGAGGCGGCGACCGGTGGATGTCCAGATGTGGAAAGTTGGGTTATTGCGGTAAACCAACCTATGGAGTAAAGCGTCTCGCGCCCGTGACAATTTTCGCGCATTTCGGGGAATCGGGTGAAATATTCCGACTCCATAGAAAGGCTTAGTGTGGTCGTCCGATTACGGGTAGTTATCGTCTCTTCAATGTGACCAATCCGTAGCCGTTCGCCATGACGACAGGCCGGACCAGGGCGGGCATCATGCCTAACGTGAGCGAGGGAAGCGTCGCCGACGCCAAAATTGGGGTAAGGCTCGCGTCGAGACTTCCGGCACGGACGGATGACTCCGACCTAAGAGAACTGACGAGCCTCGCCGTTGCGGGCGATCGTTCTGCGATCGAATCCCTGCTCGGCGAGTTGCGGCCGATGGTGGTGCGCTATTGCCGCGCCCGGCTGGGCCGGGTTTCTGGGCAATATCACATTGCAGATGACGTGGCCCAGGAGGTCTGCATCGCGGTGCTGTCCGCACTGCCGCGCTACCGGGACATGGGCCGGCCCTTCGCCTCCTTCGTCTTCGGCATCGCCTCGCACAAGGTGGCCGACGCCTTGCGGAGTTCGGTGCGCTCCGCCGTACCCACGCAGGATCTTCCTGACGGGCCCGACGAGGGCCCGGGGCCGGAAGAGACCGTGGTCCGCTACATCGAGGTCGAGCACGCGCGCAGGCTGCTGGCCCGGCTGCCCGCCAACCAGCGCGAACTCCTGCTGCTGCGGGTGGTGTCAGGACTGTCGGCCGAAGAGACCGGTAATGTACTCGGCATGTCACCAGGAGCGGTCCGCGTCGCCCAGCATCGGGCGCTGGCCAGGTTGCGGCAGATGGCCGAGCTGGAGTCGGCTTGACGCCGGAGGAACACGTGGAGGGCGCGGCCGCGTACGGCGACCGGACGCCCCCGAGCTCGACCGGCCCGTCGTCCCACGTCCCGGCCGATCCGTCATCCGGCGGCTCGGCCCGCGCGGCGGCTGACGGCTCACCCAAGCTCTCGGACGATCCTGTGTCCGGGGGCTTGCCGGTATGTCCTTCTGGGCTGCCCGAGCCGGCCGGGCCTGTGGTCGTGGCCTGCGGGGCGGTGGCCGACGCGGGGGATTCCTCTGGGCCGGTGGCCGGGGAGTGGGAACTCGGGGGATTGACGGCCGAGGAGCAGACCGACGCGTTTCTGGATGCTCTGGCGCTCGGGTACCAGCCTGACGCGACGGATCCGGCGCTACGGCTGCTCGCGGCCTTGCGGCACGACCTCGACGATCAGCGGCGCTCTTCGGTGTCCATGACGCCGTCGACGTAGCCCCTCGCGTACTCCCAGGTCACGTAGTCGGCGGGGTCGGGGTGGAACGCGGGCTCGTGTACCTGCGGCCGGCCCTTGTCGATCATCTGGCGGAGGTTGCCGCGGAGCAGCTCCCAGTCGAAGAAGTGCTGTTCGCCGCATTCCGGGCAGTCGAGGACCAGTCCGAGGACGCCCTGGGGCTCCAGCAGCGAGCGAAAGACTTCCACGTCGGCCAGGTCGGTGATGGCCTCGTCGCGCTCGGCCGCCGTCAGCGGCTCCGGGTCGTCGAATTCGCCCATGGCCGAGGAAGGATCGTTCGGATCGTCCGCGAACGGGTCGCGGGGGACGTCTTCCAGCACCTTTCCACCATAGTGACCTAACGCAGCCTGGGCACTAATAAGCACCGCACCGACCACTTGTGCCGCATTCACCCCGGGACCACAGCTCCCGAAACACCGGCAAACCCCCTGCCAAAGCGCCGACCACGCTCAGGTCCGTCGACACCTCCGGTCCCTCGGACGGCGTGCCTGCCGGCGGCGCGGGGCGTACCGGAAAGGCCGGGTCAGCCGAGCCAGCCGCGGCGGGAGGCTTCGACCCCGGCGTGGAAGCGGGACTGTGCCCCCAGTTCGGCCATCGCGTCGGCGAAGCGGGCGCGGACGGTGCGGACCGAGACGCCGAGCTGGCGGGCGATCGAGTCGTCGCACATGCCCTGCGCGGCCAGCCGCAGCACCTGGACCATGCCGTCGCCCCGCCGCCCCCACGGCAGGGGGACGGAGCGGCTCCACAGCTCCTCGAAGAGCGAGCGCAGGACGCCGACGACGATGTTCGCGCGGACGAGGTAGAAGTTGTAGGCGTGGTCGGGCAGGCCGCCGCCCCACAGAGCGGGCAGGCCGGCGGCTTCGGGTCCCGCGGTCATGAACCAGCTGGGTACCCGGTCGAGCGTGCGGACCCTTCCGCCGGACTCCAGCAGGCGCGTGAGCTGGTCGCGGACACCTGGCAGCGTCAGGGTCGCCACCGGGATCACCGCGCGCATGCTGAGCAGGCGGCGCCGCTGGGCGTCGATCCAGGGGTCGGCGAACTTGCGGACGAAGTCGGTCATCGTGCGTTCGTCGGGGATGGCGATCAGCAACTCCAGCGGAGGAGCCTGTACGGCCATGCCGACCACGCTCTCGTAGAGCACGTCGGCCCCACTGACCAGTTCGACCGGAAAGGGGCCGCTCTGGTAGTGGCGGCCGGCGTCGTAGTCGTGGATGAGGCCGCGGATCGAGCCCAGGGCGGAGTCGATGCGCCGGCTCTCCTCGGCCAGCCGGTCCAGCCGCTCGGCGATCAGCCGGCCGAGGGCGGCGGCCGGGTGCCGGGCGAGGTACTCGCCGGACCGCTCGTCCACCACGCCCAGCCGGACGAGGTCCTCGAGCTGCCTGCCGACCCTGTCGGCCGGGCCGTCCATGGCCTCGGCGAGCTCGGCCAGCGTGGCGCGGTGCAGGCGTAGGACCGCGGTGTACAGCGCGGTCTGTGCCGGGTCGAGGCCCAGCGTCTCGAGTGGATCGGAAACGGTGGCGGGCTCGTTACGCATGTGGGGGGCTCCGTAGGGGGGACACGGGCGTGCGGCGAGAATAACCCGGCACCAGACCTCTGTCCGGGTGTTGCTCTGACTCCTTCGGCGGGGGTGCAACTTCGTGCAATTGCACGTTTTCACATTGCGGTGTGCCCATGAGTAACGCAGGCTTAACCCAGCGTCGGCATCAAGGGTCGGGCGACGCGGCCATCAGGACGCGGAGGGGGGTTCGGTGGCGTAGAGCGCGTCCGACCAGATGCCGGTGGCCGGAGGAACCGGGCGGATCACCGACCGGCCGGTTCCTCCGGCACTTTTGTGCCTCTCCGGGGGCGCCGGGGAGACGGCGGTCCGTGGGGGTCATCGTCCCCCCGGCGCATTCTCACCCCCATCTTGCGGACCCGCGCGGTTCCGTTTGCAGGCAGGCCCTAAACTTGTCGCATCAGCGCATTGGCAGGAGGGGGCCGCAGCATGTCCAAATTCACCCAAACGGGGTTGACCTTCGATGACGTGCTGCTCGTGCCGGGGTATTCGGATCTCCAACCGGGGGAGGCGGAGACCGTCACACAGCTGTCGCGCAACATCACGCTCGCCATCCCGCTGGTCTCCGCGGCCATGGACACGGTGACCGAAGCGCGCATGGCGGTGGCCATGGCCCGGCAGGGCGGCATCGGCATCCTGCACCGCAACCTGTCGATCGAGGAGCAGGCCCAGCAGGTCGACCTGGTCAAGCGGTCGGAGGCGGGGATGGTGACGAATCCGGTCACCTGTACGCCGGACGACACGCTGGCCGACGTCGAGAGGCTGTGCGCCACGTACCGGATCTCGGGCGTGCCCGTCACCGACCGCGACGGCATCCTCGTCGGCATCGTCACCAACCGTGACATGCGCTTCGAGACCGACCAGAGCCGCCCGGTGCGCGAGGTCATGACGCCGATGCCGCTGGTGACGGCGCCGGTGGGCGTGTCGCGTGACGACGCCTTCTCGCTCCTGCGCAGCAACAAGATCGAGAAGCTGCCGCTGATCGACGGCGGCGGACGGCTGCGCGGGCTCATCACGGTCAAGGACTTCACCAAGAGCGAGCAGTACCCGCTGGCCACCAAGGACGCGGGCGGCCGCCTGGTCGTGGGCGCGGCGGTGGGCGTGGGCCCCGACGCCGAACTGCGGGTCAAGGCGCTGATCGAGGCCGGTGTCGACGTCGTCGTCGTGGACGTGGCCCACGGTCACTCCAAGGGACTGGCCGACATGATCGCCACGGTCAAGGCCAACAGCAAGGTCGACGTGATCGGCGGCAACATCGCCACCAGGGCGGGCGCGCAGATGCTCGTCGACGCGGGCGCCGACGCGGTCAAGGTGGGCGTGGGCCCCGGCTCGATCTGCACCACCCGCGTCGTGGCCGGTGTGGGCGCGCCGCAGGTCACCGCCATCCATCAGGCCTCGCTCGCCTGCGGTCCCGCGGGTGTGCCGGTGATCGGCGACGGCGGCCTGCAGTACTCGGGCGACATCAGCAAGGCCATCGCGGCGGGCGCCGACTCGGTCATGCTGGGTTCGCTCCTCGCCGGGTGTGAGGAGTCCCCGGGCGAGCTGATCTTCATCAACGGCAAGCAGTTCAAGTCCTACCGCGGCATGGGTTCGCTCGGCGCGGTCCGCAACCGCGAGCGCGGCGGCATGTCCTTCAGCAAGGACCGCTACGCGCAGGCGGACGTCGGCGGCGAGGACAAATACATCCCCGAGGGCATCGAGGGACAGGTGCCCTACCGCGGCCCGGTCTCGGCGGTGGCCCACCAGCTGGTGGGCGGTTTGCGCCAGGGTATGTGGTACTCAGGATGCCGCACGATCGCGCAGATGCACTCCGACTGCGAGCTCATGCCGATCACCGCGGCGGGCCTCAAGGAGAGCCACCCGCACGACATCCAGATGACCGTTGAGGCTCCCAACTACCACAGAAGGTAAAACATGACTCAGGTGGAGATCGGCCGGGGCAAGACGGGCCGCCGGGCGTACGCGCTCGACGAGATCGGCCTCGTGCCCTCGCGGCGTACCCGTGACCCGGAAGAGGTCTCGATCGCCTGGCAGATCGACGCTTACCGGTTCGAGCTGCCTGTCGTGGTCGCGCCCATGGACAGCGTCGTCTCGCCGGCGACCGCGATCGAGATCGGCCGCCTCGGCGGCCTGGCGCCGCTCGACCTCGAAGGGCTCTGGACGCGTTACGAGGACCCGTCGCCGCTGCTGGAGGAGTGCGCCGCGCTCGACTCCGCCGCGGCCACCAAGCGGCTCCAGGAGATCTACGCGGCGCCGATCAAGGAAGAGCTGATCGGCCGGCGCATCGAGGAGATCCGCGCCTCCGGCGTCACCGCCGCCGTGCGCCTGTCGCCGCAGCGCACCGTGCAGTACCACAAGACGGTCATCGACGCGGGCGTCGACATCTTCGTCATCCGCGGCACCACCGTCTCGGCCGAGCACGTCTCGGGCAAGGCCGAACCGCTCAACCTCAAGCAGTTCATCTACGAGCTCGACGTCCCGGTGATCGTCGGTGGCTGCGCCACGCACACGGCGGCGCTGCACCTCATGCGCACGGGCGCGGCCGGCGTGCTGGTCGGCTTCGGCGGCGGCGCCTCCCACACCACCCGCAACGTGCTGGGCGTGGCGGTGCCGATGGCCACGGCCATCTCCGACGTGGCCGCCGCCCGCCGGGACTACATGGACGAGTCCGGCGGCCGGTACGTGCACGTGATCGCCGACGGCGGCATGGGCACCTCCGGGGACATCGCCAAGGCGATCGCCTGCGGCGCCGACGCGGTCATGGTCGGTTCGCCGCTGGCCAGGGCGGCCGAGGCGCCGGGCCACGGGTTCCACTGGGGCTCGGAGGCCCACCACCCCGACCTGCCGCGCGGGCGCCGGGTGGAGTTCGGCACGGTGGGCACGCTGGAGCAGATCCTCCACGGGCCCTCCAGCGTGGCCGACGGCTCGATGAACCTCATGGGCGCGCTGAAGCGCACGATGGCCTCGACCGGCTACTCCGACATCAAGGAGTTCCAGCGCGTGGAGGTCGTGGTCGCGCCGGTGCAGCGCTGACGTCCGCGACACGAAGGACCCGCCCCCTCGGGGTGCGGGTCCTTTTCCGTGTACGGCTAGCCACGGGTGAACCAGGTGACCTGGGCCCCGTTGTCGAAGCTCTCGCGGTGGGTGGGCGTGAACAGCGTCGGGTCGAAGCCGCCGGAGAAGGCCGCCACGCCGTCGCCGGCCACGACCGGGTAGCTCTTGATGATCAGCTCGTCGATCTCCGGGAGCACGCTGGCCGCCATCTTGCCGCCGCCGGCCAGCCAGACGTCCATGCCGGTGTTCTCGGCCTTGAGGCGCCTGACCAGCCCGACGGGGTCCTCGGTGACCAGGTCGACGGTGGGGTCGTCGATCTTTCCCAGGGTGGTGGAGACGACGTACTGGCGCATGTGGGCGTACGGGCTGGTGACATTGATCTCCAGGGCGGGGTCGTAGGTGCCGCGGCCCATCACGAGGGTGTCGAAGCGCTGGTTGGGCGTGCCTTCGAGGCCGACGTGCGCGCGTACGTGCGTGGGCAGGGTCTCGGGGTAGCGGGCGTTGATCCAGGCCGACATCTGGTCGGAGACGGGGTAGAAGTCCCACTGGTTGGAGGGGCCGGCGATGTAGCCGTCGATGGAGACGCCGACGTAGTAGACAAGCTTTCGCATTCTTAACTCCGTATGTAGTACTCTGTTTGAAGTGGTTTCAACGTAGTACTACAGGTGGAGTGGTGTCAAGTGCGGAAGAACCCGGAGCGGCGGCAGGCGTTGGTCGACGCCGCCATCGAGGTGCTGGCCAAGGAGGGGGCGCGCGGGCTGACGTTCCGCGCGGTCGACGCGGCGGCCGAGGTGCCGACGGGCACCGCGTCCAACTACTTCACCAGCCGCGACGACCTCCTGACCCAGGCCGGTGGCCGCATCTACGAGCGGCTGCTGCCCGACGACGAGACCATGGCCCAGCTGGACGTGGGGGATCAGGATCGTGCGCACTTCGCCCGGCTCATGCACGAACTGGTCGCCCGGGTCATGGCCTTCAACACCGGCTTCCTGGCCCTGCTCGAACTGCGCCTGGAGTCCACGCGCCGCCCGGAGCTGCGGGAGGTCGTCACCAAGCGCATCCGCGCTGACGTCGACCAGAACATCGCCAATCACGTCGCCTCCGGCCTGCCGGGCGACTCCGCCACGGTGGTGACGCTGATGCTCGCGCTCAACTGGCTGATCATGGAACGGCTGACGCTGCCCGGCCTCTTCTCGGAGCAGGAGGTGCACGAGCTGGTCGACGTGCTGGTGGAGCGTCTGATCGGCCGTTGACATCTTATTAGATAGTGCTACTATCTAATGCATGATGACTCCATGGGTGCCGGGACCCGCTGCCGGTCACACGGGCGACGTACAGGTGATGGCGTCCCGATTCGAGCTGAAGAGCCTGGCCCAGGTGCCCGGGTTCCTGTTCCAGGCGATGCGGATGTTGCTGCAGGCCCGGCGTAGCGCGGGGGCGGTGGGGGCCACGTTGAAGGCGGCGCCGTTCAGGAAGACCTTCTGGACGTTGTCGGCGTGGACGGACCGCGCGGCGCTCGGCGCGTACGCCGGGGCGCAACCGCACCGCGGCATCGTCCAGGCGTACAAGAGCGGAATGGCGGCATCGGCGTTCGAGTTCTGGACGGCCGCCGCCCCCGCCGGTTGGGACGAGGCGCACGAACGCCTCAAGGACGGCGTGGCAGGGTGACGCCCACGCTCAGGCCGCCCTCGGGCGGCGCGCTGAGGTCGAGCGTGCCCTGGTGGGCCTCGACGATGGCGGCCACGATCGACAGGCCGAGCCCGAGGCCGTCGCCCGAGGCCCGCCGCCCCGGCTCCAGGCGCCGGAACGGCTGCACCAACATCGGAACCTGCTCGGGCGGGATCACCGCGCCGGAGTTCGCGACGCGGAGGGTGGCCGTGGCGTCGTTCGCGCCGGTCTCCACCGCGATCAGGCCGCCCGGCCCGCTGTACGTCACGGCGTTGTCGACCAGGTTCGCGACCAGGCGTTCCAGGAGGGCGCGGTCACCGGAGACCGGCGCGGGAGCCAGGGTCGCGCGAACGCCCGCATGGTCCAGGAACGGCTCGGCGACCGCGGCCAGGTCGAGCGGCTCCCGCCGGCCGAGCCCTTGCTGGCCGCGGGCCAGAGTCAGGAGCGCCTCGATGAGCCGCTCCTGGTGCCGGCCCGCGGCCAGCAGCCTTTCCAGTACGGCCCGCAGCGCCACCACGTCGGCGTCCGGATCGGCCAGTGCCACCTCGGCCATCGCCCGCTGAAGGGTCAGCGGCGTGCGCAGCTCGTGCGAGGCGTTGGCCACGAAGCGGCGCTGCGCGGTGAAGGCCGCGTCGAGCCGGTCGAGAAGCTCGTCGAAGGTGTCGGCCAGCTCCCTGAGCTCGTCGTCGGGCCCGGTCGCCGACAGGCGGCGATCCAGCCGGTCGGCGGTGATGCGGCGTACCGTCGCGGTCATCACGCCCAGCGGCCGCAACGCCCGCCCGGCGACCAGCCACCCCAGCCAGAGGGAGGCCACGGCCATGGCGCCCAGCGCGATCAGCGAGTTGACCAGCAGGCGCCTGGACACGGCCGGGTCCCGGAGGGCGCCCAGCGCGGGTTCGCGGACGGTCACCGCCGTCGAGGCGCCGCCGCCCGGCAGGACGGGGGCGGCCGGTGGGCCGGGGAAGGGGGAGTGCTCGACCAGGAGATAGGTGAGCACGACCAGGAGCGCCCCGGCCAGCACGAACAGGCCGCTGTAGAGCGCGGTCAGGCGGAACCGCACGGTCTTCATGGGCTGAGAGATCCTCCTATGCGGTATCCGGCCTGGGGGATGGTTTCGATCAGCGGCGGGTCGCCGAGTTTGCGGCGCAGACGGCTGATCGTCACCTTCACGGTCTGCGTGAACGGGTCGGCGAACTCGTCCCAGCCGCGCTCCAGCAACTGCTCAGCCGAGACCACCGCGCCCTGCGCGGCCAGCAGCAGCTCCAGCACCGCGAACTCCTTCGGGCTCAACGTCAGCCGGCGTCCGTCGCGGGTGGCGACCCGGGTGGACGGATCCAGCCTGAGCCCGCCGCGAACCAGCACCGGCGGCAGCGCGGGCAGCGCCCGCCTGGCCAGCGCGCGTACCCGGGCGACCAGCTCGGCGAAGGCGAACGGCTTCGGCAGGTAGTCGTCGGCGCCGATGTCCAGGCCGGTGACGCGGTCGGAGATCGTTCCCGCCGCGGTCAGCATGAGCACCCGCGCCGGGCGGCCGCCGGCGGCGAGCGCCCTGCAGACCTCGTCCCCGTGTACGCCGGGCAGGTCGCGATCCAGGACGACCACGTCATAGGCGTTGGCCGCCGCGCGTTCCAGCGCCGCGTGGCCGTCGAAGACGACGTCCACGGCCATGCCCTCGCGCCGCAGCCCGGCGGCGACCGTCAGGGCCAGCTCCTCGTGGTCCTCGACCATCAGCACCCGCATGGTGTCCCAGAATGCCCCGCGCCCGGTTACAGCCGGGTAACCGCGGGACGCCGCCGGGCAAGCGCGGGTGTGTCCGGGCATGGGTGGGCCGGTTTCAGGGGCCAGGGCCCGGCCAAGGAGCCGGGCCTTGAGGGGCCGACGTGGGCCGTTGCGGTGGGGACCACGTCCGACGTGAGAAGCGACCCCCACGATCGGGGCCCGCGCACGACGGCGGGTGGGGGCGGGGCGGCTTGCCGTAACGGATGGGCGCCCGGACAGGGCGGCGGACCGACGGAGAGGCGATTGAGAGGAAAGCCGGAATCAGGCGCGGATCACCTTGACGCCCGCTTCGGAGAGTTGGTCGAAGAGGGCGTCGGAGAGTTGTTCGTCGGTGACGAGGGTGTCGATCTCGGACAGGGGGCAGATGCGGGCGAAGGCGCGCTTGCCGATCTTGGAGGAGTCGGCGACCACCACCACCTGGGCGGCGCGGCTGACGAGCAGGTGGTTGACGCTGGCCTCGCCCTCGTGGTGGGCCGAGGCGCCGAGTTCGGCGTCGAGCGCGTCCACGCCGAGGAACGCCGCGTCGAGGGTGACCTGGTCGAGGACGCCTCCGGCCAGCGGGCCGATGAGTTCGTAGGACTGCTGGCGGGCCACTCCGCCGGTCACCACGATCTTGACGTGCTGGCGGACGGTCAGTTCCGAGGCGATGTTCAGCGCGTTGGTGACGATGGTGAAGCCCGACTCCAGCGTCGAACGGGTGGCCAGCGTGCGGGCCAGTTCCGAGGTGGTGGTGCCGCCGTTGAGGCCGATGACGGCGCCGGGGTTGACGAGTTCGGCGGCGGCCGCGGCTATGCGGTGCTTCTCGTCGGCGTGCCGGGCGGTCTTGTAGCGCAGCGGCAGGTCGTAGCTGACGCTCTGGGCCACGGCGCCGCCCCGCGTGCGCATGAGCATCTGCTGCTGGGCGAGCTGGTCGAAGTCGCGGCGGATGGTGGCGGTGGAGACCTCGAGCGCCTGGGCGGCTTCCTCTACGGAGAGACGGCCCTCCTGGGCGAGCAATTCGAGAATCGCGTTCCATCTGTCATACCTGGACACGATTTGCCTCCTAGGTGATCCGTCAGGAGCAAGCGTGGCACAACCAGGGAGGTCAGAGCGAACAGTGCAGTTTCCTGCTCCATTCTGGTATAAAAAACGCAGAAACAATCACCCCCGGGGAGGTAAGTGGTGACCACCCACACCGAGGCAGAGATCGCCTCTCAGCCCGAATGCTGGCGCCGTGCCGTCGAGAACGTTCCCGTCGACGCGCTGCCGCGGCCGGGAGAGCGCGTCGCCGTCGTCGGCTGCGGGACCTCCTGGTTCATCGCGATGGCGTACGCCACGCTGCGCGAGCGGGCCGGGCTGGGCGAGACGGACGCGTTCGCCGCCTCCGAGGCGCCCACCGGCCGCCGCTACGACCGCGTGCTCGCCCTCACCCGCTCCGGCACCACCACCGAGGTGCTGGAGCTGCTCGGCAAGCTCGGCGACACCAGGACCACGGCGATCACCGCCGACCCGAACACCCCGATCATGAGCGCCGCCGAGCAGGTGATCGTGCTCGACTACGCCGACGAGAAGTCCGTCGTGCAGACCCGCTTCGCCACCACCCAGCTCGCCATGCTCCGCGCGAGCCTCGGCGAGGACCTCACGAAGGCGATCGCCGACGTGGCGGAGGCGGTCGCCGCGCCGCTGCCCGACGAACTGATCGAGGCCGAGCAGTTCAGCTTCCTCGGCTCCGGCTGGTCGGTGGGCCTGGCCCAGGAGGCGGCGCTGAAGATGCGCGAGGCGTCCCGGTCGTGGACCGAGGCGTACCCGGCCATGGAGTACCGCCACGGCCCGATCAGCATCGCCGGACCCGGCCGGGTCACCTGGATGCTCGGCTCCGCCCCGGAAGGACTGCGTGAGCAGGTCGAGGCCACCGGCGGCGGGTTCTTCGAGTCCGAGCTGGACCCGATGGCCGAACTCGTCCGCGCCCAGCGCGTGGCCGTCGCGCGCGCCTTCGCCCGCGGGCTCAACCCGGACGAGCCCCTGCACCTCACGCGATCTGTGATCCTTTCTTCATGAGCATCACTGCATCCGTCACTCTCTCCGACGCCCGCATCGTGAGCCCCGAGGGGGTTCACGACGGGTGGCTGACCATCGAGGACGGCCGGGTCACGCACGTCGGCCAGGGCCCGGCTCCGCGTGACGGTCACAGTCTTGGCGGACGCCACGTCGTGCCCGGGTTCGTGGACATCCACAACCACGGCGGTGCGGGCGGCTCCTTCCCGACCGGCGACCAGGAGACCGCGCGCGACGCGATCGCCCTGCACCAGAGGCACGGCACCACCACGATGGTGGCGAGCCTGGTCAGCGGGCCTGTGGCCGGCCTCGCCGCCGCGGCCGCCTCGCTGGCCGACCTGTGTGACGACGGGGTGCTGGCCGGGATCCACTTCGAGGGTCCCTACATCTCCAAGGACCGCTGCGGCGCGCACGACCCGGCCGCGCTGCGCGACCCGTCGCCGGGGGAGTTCGCCGGGCTGGTGAAGGCCGGGCGCGGGCATGTGCGCATGGTCACGATCGCCGCGGAACTGCCCGGTGCGCTCGACACCATCCGCGAGGCCGTCGGCTCCGGCGTGATCGCCGCCATCGGGCACAGCGACGCGACGTTCGAGCAGACCCAGGCCGGGATCGAGGCTGGCGGCAGCGTCGCCACCCACCTGTACAACGCGATGCCCGCGCTGGGCCACCGCGCTCCCGGGCCGATCGCCGCGCTGCTGGAGGACGAGCGGGTGACCGTCGAGCTGATCAACGACGGGGTGCACGTGCACCCGGCGATGATCAAGCTGGCCTTCGACGTCGCGGGGCCGGGCCGTACCGCGCTCATCACCGACGCGATGATGGCCACCGGCCTGTCCGACGGCGTCTACAAGCTCGGCGCCATGGACGTCAACGTGGCCGGCGGCGAGGCCCGGCTGGCCACCGACGGCACGATCGCGGGCAGCACGCTCACCATGGACGTCGCGTTCCGGCGCGCGGTGCGGATGGCCGGGCTCACGTTGCCCGAGGCGGTGAGCGTGACCTCGGCGACCCCGGCACGCGTGCTCGGACTGTCGGACCGGCTCGGCACGATCGCCGCGGGCAAGTTCGCCGACCTGGTGGTGCTCTCCTCCGACCTTGAGGTGGAGGGCGTGATGCGGCGCGGAATCTGGACCACGGAGCCCTGATGATCGTCACTGTCACCCTCAACGCCGCCCTGGACACCACCTACCGGGTCGGGGCCGTGGACTGGGACGGCGTCAACCGCGTCTCGGCGGTTCACCGGCGGGCGGGTGGCAAGGGCGTCAACGTGGCCCGCGTGCTGGCCGCCCTCGGTCACGACGTGCTGGCCGTGGGCCTCGCGGGCGGCCCGACCGGCCAGGCCGTCCTGTCCGACCTGGACTCCGCGGGGCTCGCGCACGCCTTCACCCCGATCGCGGGCGAGTCCCGCACCACACTGGTCATCTCCGCACACCCTGAGGATCCGTCGAGCGCGGGAGATCTGCCGAGCGTGGGAGATCCCTCGGGCGGGGGTGATCCGTCGGGTGCGGGAGATCTGCCGGGTGCGGGAGGTTTTTCGGGTACGGCGGCGCCCGCCGGGGGCCGGACGGCGTTGTTCAACGAGCCGGGGCCCAAGGTGACGCCCGAAGAGCTGCGAAATTTCGTGATGTCGTATGAGACGCGGGTCAAGGCGGCCGACGCGGTCGTGATCTCGGGGAGCCTGCCCCGCGGTGTGCCTGCCGACTTCTACGCCACGCTGGCCCGGATCGCCGCCCGCCACGGCGTGCCCGCCATCGTCGACGCCGACGGTGAGCCGCTGCGCCACGCACCCACCGGACGGCCCACGATCGTCAAGCCCAACCACGAGGAGCTGGCCAGGGCGGTACCCGGCGGCACCCCGGCCGAAGGCGCCCAGGCACTGCGCTCCCGGGGCGCCGAGTCGGTGGTCGTCTCCATGGGCAAGGACGGCCTGCTGGCCGTCACGCCGGAGGGGGACTTCCGGGCCCGCATGCCGTACACGGTGGAGGGGAACCCGACGGGCGCGGGCGACGCGCTCGTGGCCGGGCTGGCACTGGGCCTGGTCGAGGCGGCGGCCTGGCCGGAACGGCTGCGCAGAGCCGCGGCCCTCGGCGCCGCCGCGGTCGCCGCCCCGGTGGCAGGCGACTTCGACCACAACGTCTACACCGACATCCACCCAAAGATCGACATTTCCTAACCCCACCCACCCAACCCCAACCCAGCAGAACCGCCCGATCCAGCAGACCCGCACGACCCAGCGAACGCCCGGTTCCCGCCGGGACATCCCGATCTGAAGGAGCCCGTCATGCCCCTCGCCGGAATCGGCGACATCATCGCCAGCTCCCCCGCCGGCGTCGGCGCGTTCAACGTGATCCAGCTGGAGCACGCCACCGCCATCGTGGCCGGCGCCGAGGCCCTGGGCCTGCCGGTGGTCCTGCAGATCAGCGAGAACTGCGTCCGCTACCACGGCGCGCTCGCGCCCATCGCCCGCGCCTCGATGGCCGTGGCCGAGCTGGCCAAGGTGCCCGTCGCCGTTCACCTGGACCACGCCACGCGGCGTGACCTGGTGGAGGAGGCGGTGGAGCTGGGGATCGGGTCGGTGATGTTCGACGCCTCGGCGCTGCCCGACGAGGAGAACGTGCGGGTCACGGCCGAGGTGGCGGCGTACTGCCATGAGAGGGGTGTCTGGGTGGAGGCCGAGCTCGGCGAGGTCGGCGGCAAGGACGGCGTGCACGCGCCCGGCGCGCGCACCAAGCCGCACGAGGCGGTCGACTACGTGGCCCGCACCGGCGTGGACGCCCTGGCCGTCGCGGTCGGCAGCTCGCACGCCATGACCACGAAGGACGCCGTCCTCGACCTGGGCCTGATCGCCGAGCTGCACGCGGCGGTGCCGGTCCCGCTGGTGCTGCACGGCTCGTCGGGCGTGCCCGACGAGACCTTGAGCGCGGCGGTACGGCAGGGCATGAAGAAGATCAACATAGCCACGCACCTCAACAAGGCGTTCACCGGCGCGGTCCGCGACTACCTGGCCGGCGACGAGAAGGTGGTCGACTCCCGCAAGTATCTCAAGGCCGGCCGCGAGGCGGTGGCCCGCGAGGTGACACACCTGCTGCGGGTGCTCACGACTCCCGCATGAACCGGAGGAACGCCTGAGGGTCGTCCAGCCAGGGGAAATGCCCCGCGCCTGGCTGGACGGCCATGACGCCGCGCGGGAACAACCGGGCCATCTCCCGCACGACCTCGGGCATGGCTCCCATGTCGTACTCGCCGGCCAGCAGGCGCACCGGCCCCTCGAAATCGCCCAGGGCGGCCCGCGTGGCCGGCGGGTCGAAGGCGTCCTGGCCGTAGACGCGCGCGGCCTCGTCGTTGCGCAGCGCGTCCTCGGCGGCGACGCGGGCACGGGCGGCGTCGTCCCAGCGTCCCCAGGAGAACGGCGCGATGGCCGGCCAGTCGTCGGGCCCGCCGCGGCCTTCGGTGATGTTCACCAGGGCGGCGTAGGCGCCGGCGAACCAGGGCTCGTCCTTCCTGAGCAGGGCGAACTCGCGCCGCCGCGCCCCCGACGGCATCAGGCCGACGGCGAACACGCTGGGTGTGACCAGCGTCAGCGACCGGACACGCTCGGGATGGCGGGCGGTGTAGAGGACGGCGAGGTTGGCGCCGGCGGAGTGCGCGAGCAGGTCGAGCCGTTCCAGACCGAGGTGGCGGCGCAGGGCCTCCACGTCGGGAACGAGCCGGTCGCAACGGTAGGTGGAGGTGTCCTCCGGTACGGCAGAGCCGCCCGTGCCGCGCGGATCGAGCATGACCAGGCGCCGCTCCTCCGACAGCCCGCCCAGGTCGCCGAGGTAACCGGAGGCGGACATGGGCCCGCCCGGCAGGCAGACCAGCGGCTCGCCCCGGCCGAGCTCGTGGCAGGCCAGGGTGGTTCCGTCGTCGGCGGTGAAGGTGGTGGTGGTCATGGCCGACAAGCCTGGAGGAACCAGGTCACGAAACGAGGCGGCGCCGTAAAGCAGGGAGAAGGGGGGAATAGGGTCGGAGGGAGAGCCGACGGCCAGGACGAGCGGCAGGGGGACAGATGTCGGGTAAGGGCGCACTCGGGCCGGACGACCGGACGGCGGCGCTTGCGGCCATGGCGGAGCGAGAGCTCGATCTCGTCGTGGTCGGCGGCGGTGTCGTGGGCGCCGGCGTGGCGCTCGACGCGATCACGCGCGGGCTGCGGGTCGGCGTGGTGGAGGCCAGGGACTTCGCCTCCGGCACCTCCTCGCGCTCGTCGAAGCTGATCCACGGCGGCCTTCGCTACCTGGAGCAACTCAACTTCGAACTGGTCCGCGAGGCGCTGCAGGAGCGGGCGCTGCTGCTGCAGCGGATCGCGCCGCACCTGGTACGGCCGGTGCCGTTCCTGTTCCCGATGACGCATTTCGGGTGGGAACGGCCCTACGTGGGCGCGGGCGTGGCCCTGTACGACACGCTCGGCCTCGCCTCCGGCCAGAACAGAGGCGTACCGGGCCACCGGCACCTGTCGCGCAGCCGCGCGCTGCGCCTGGCGCCGGCGCTGAAGAAGACCTCGTTCACCGGCGCCGTGCAGTACTGGGACGCGCAGGTCGACGACGCGCGCTACGTGATGACGCTGCTGCGCACGGCCGCCTCCTACGGCGCGCACGTGGCCCAGCGCGCCCAGGTGGTCGGCTTCCTGCGTGAGGGCGAGCGCGTCACCGGGGTCCGGGTACGCGACCTGGAGAGCGGGGCCGAGCTGGACGTGCGCGCCCAGCAGGTGGTCAACGCCACCGGCGTCTGGACCGACGACATCCAGGAGCTCGTCGGCGGCCGCGGCCAGATCCACGTACGCGCCTCCAAGGGCATCCATCTGGTCGTCCCCAGGGATCGCATCCACTCGCGCACCGGCATCATCCTGCGCACGGAGAAGTCGGTGCTCTTCGTCATCCCGTGGGGCCGCCACTGGATCATCGGCACCACCGACACCCAGTGGACGCTCGACAAGGCCCACCCGGCCGCCTCCCGCGTGGACATCGACTACCTGCTCGACCACGTCAACGCGGTGCTGTCGGTGCCGCTGACGCGCGACGACGTGGAGGGCGTGTACGCGGGGCTGCGCCCGCTGCTGTCGGGCGAGTCGGAGGAGACCTCCAAGCTGTCGCGCGAGCACGTCGTCGCCCACCCGGTGCCCGGACTGGTGATGATCGCCGGGGGCAAGTACACGACGTACCGGGTGATGGCCAAGGACGCCGTCGACGCCGTGGCGCACGGCCTCGACCAGCGGGTGCCGCGCTCGTGCACCGACCGCATCCCGCTCGTGGGCGCCGAGGGCTACCAGGCGCTGTGGAACGGCCGTCAGCGCCTGGCCGCCGAATCCGGCCTGCACGTGGCCAGGATCGAACACCTTCTCCAGCGGTACGGCTCGCTCATCCACGAGGTCCTGGCCCTGATCGAGGACGACCCGTCGCTGGGCGGCCCGCTCAACGGCGCCGACGACTACCTGCGTGCCGAGATCGTCTACGCCGCCACCCACGAGGGCGCCAGACACCTCAATGACGTGCTGACCAGGCGTACCCATATCTCGATCGAGACCTTCCATCGCGGCCTGGCCGTCGCGCACGAGGCCGCGGAACTGCTGGCCGGGCCGCTCGGCTGGGACGACGAGCAGGTCAAGCGCGAGGTGGAGTACTACACCAAGCGGGTCGAGGCCGAGCGCCTGTCGCAGGAGCAGGACTCCGACCAGGCGGCCGACGCCATCCGGCTGGGCGCGCCGGAGATCGTCCCGGTCCCGGAACGGTCATGAGCGAACCGTCCCAGCGGCTGGCGGCGTCCGCCTGCCGTCGGCGTGGTGGATGAGTAAGTATTCGCATTACGTAGGTCCTACGTATAGGCGTCGCCCCTGATCGTGATCGATGTTGGCTGTTGATCCCGATCAGGAGGACCTTCATGCGACGACGCATCCCGGTACTCGCCTTACTCGCCGGCGCCCTCGCCTTATCCGGCGTGGGCGTCGCCTCCGGTGAACAGGCCCAGCAGGCCCCGCCGGCGACGCCCGCCGTACACGGCGACGACCACGGCAAGCCGGACATCGACAACAGGAAGGGCGAGGTCAGTCCGCCCGCCCAGGCCAGGAGAAGCGGCAAGGAGACCGTCCGCTGGAACGCTCTCGGCACCGCTTCCGTGGTCACGGCCGACACGCCGCTGGCCGAGGGGCTCTCATCCGATCCGGAGCAGGCGGCGCGCGCCTATCTGGCGGCCAACCCGCAGCTCTTCGGTGAGGCTCTGGGTTCGCTGGAGAAGGTGGCGGTCAATCCCATCGGCTCGGGCTTCGCCGTACTGCTGCGGCAGAAGTTCGGCGACCTGCCCGCCGGAGCGGACGGGATGGTCGTGGTCGGCGTCCAGGGCGGCAAGGCCGTCTACGCCTCCTCCTCGCTGTCACGCTCCACGGCCACGCCTCCCGCGGCCGTGATCACCGAGCAGCGGGCGCTGGAGATCGCCGCCCAGGACGCCGAGATCGACGTGGCCTCGGCGACGACCAAGCAGGTCACCGCGGTGGCGGTGCCCGCGGGTGAGAGCGTGCACCGGGCGTTCCAGGTCGTGCTCATCGGCAAGGACGTCGGTTACACGACCCACGTCGATGCCGTCAGTGGCGCGATCCTGCTGCGCGAGAGCCTGGCCGACCAGTTCGACCCGGAGTGGTCGGTGTTCCCGGCCAACCCGCCGGCCGACTACTCCTCGACCGACAACCGGCAGCGCTGGTGCTCCACTCCCGGTCCCGGCTGCGCCCTCGTAGTCGGCGGCGACCCGGCCACCGGCAAGGCGTGGGACGTGGACCACGCGACGGACACGCCCACGAACACCAGCCTCGGCAACGCGGCCCGCACGTTCGAGAACCGCGCCAGCGGCGACCCGTTCACGGTCGGCACCCGCAGCAACGTTCTGACGCCGAGCCGCAAGTACGTCTACCCGTGGACGAACGCCTGGTACAAGGCGTCGTGCAACCCGGCCGTGCTCGACCAGCCGGGCGAGGCCGACCTCGAGTCGGCGATCTCGAACCTGGGCGCGATGCACAACCGCATGCACGACTGGTCCTACCGGCTCGGCTTCACCGAGACCGCGTGGAACATGCAGGTCAGCAACGGCGACCGCGGCGGCCTCGGCGGCGACCCCGAGCAGGGCAACGCCCAGGCGGGCGCGAAGGTCCTGAGCGTACGCGACAACGCCAACCAGATCACCGGTCCCGACGGGGTCGCGCCGATCACGAACATGTACATGTGGCAGCCGATCGCCGGCTCCTTCTACTCGCCGTGTGTCGACGGTGACTACGACATGTCGGTCATCGGGCACGAGTACACGCACGCCATCTCCAACCGCATGGTCGCCGGCCCCAACGCCGGCCTCAGCGGCGCGCAGGCCGGCGCGATGGGCGAGAGCATGTCCGACCTGTTCGCGATGGAGTACCTCTACGAGAACGGCTTCCGCCCGCGCGGCAACACCCCGTACGTCACCGGCGGTTACGCCACCGGCGACGCCGAGCGCGGCATCCGCAACTACGACATGTCCAAGTCGGACCTGAACTACAGCAACATCGCCTACGACCTGGTCGGCCAGCAGGTGCACGCCGACGGCGAGATCTGGTCCTCGACCCAGTTCGACGTCCGCAAGGCCTTCCTCAAGAGGTACGGCGACGCCTCCACCCGCGTCCAGCGCGACTGCGCCGAAGGCCGCAGGGCCATCGACAAGTGCCCGGGCAACCGCCGCTGGATCCAGCTCCACTTCGACGCGTTCCTGCTCACGGCCGTCGGCACGCTCAGCTACGTCGACATGCGCGACGCGATGCTGGCCGCCGACCGGCTGCGCTTCGACGGCAAGAACCAGGACATCATGTGGAACGCCTTCGCCGAGCACGGCCTCGGTGACGGCGCCACCAGCAACGGCACCGCCGACCCCGACCCGGTGCCCAGCTTCGTCTCCCCGCACGCCAAGAACGCCACGTTCACGCTGAAGCCGGTCGGCGAGGCGAAGGACGCGGCGGTCCGCCTGTACGTGGGCGACTACGAGGGCCGCGTGGTTCCGGTGGCCGACACCGACCCGGCCACCGCGATCGACGAGACCTTCCAGATCGTGCCCGGCAAGTACGACTTCGTGGCGGTCGCGCCGGGCTTCGGCCACACGCGCTTCTCGCTGCCGGTGCCGCCCGGTGTGAAGCTGCCGCTGCCGTTGTCGCTGAGCCGTAACCACGCCTCCGCCGCGGCGGGCGCGACGGCTTCCGGCGACGGCGTCAACCAGGCCAAGCTCATCGACGAGACGGAGGCCACGAACTGGGCCTCGCTGACCGGCCCCGTGGCCGGCAAGAACGTCATCGTCGACCTGGCCGGGACCGCGCCGGTGCGCGTGGGCCGGGTCCAGGTCAGCGCCATGCTCCGGCCGAACATCGGCGACCCGGCCGACCCGGGCGGCCAGAACCGCTTCTCGGCGCTGCGCTCGTTCGAGATCCTGGCCTGCGACGCCTCCACCGGGGCCGACTGCGCCAACCCGGCGAGCTTCCGCAAGGTCTACACCAGCCCGTCCGACGCGTTCCAGACGGCCAGGCCCCGCCCGCGCGGCGCCGACCTGCTGATCGAGTCGTTCCGGGTGCGGTCGTCGAAGGCCACCCACCTCATCCTGCGTACGGTGTCCAGCCAGTGCACCGGCAACCCGGTCTACGCCGGTGAGCAGGACCAGGACCCCAACTCCGCCACCGACTGCACCACCGCCAGCCCGCTGGCCGGCCACATCAGGGCCGCCGAGCTGCAGGCGTTCACACACTAGGAAAGGCATGACCGCAGCCCCGCCGCACGCCATGCGGCGGGGCTAGCCGCTGCTTCCCGGCAGTTGCCTGCGGGAGGTCAGGCCGAGTTTGCGCAGCGCGTTGGCCACGTGCACCTCGACGGTCCTGGGCGACAGGAAGAGGCTCTCGGCGATCTCCCGGTTGGTCAGCCCTTGGGCGGCAAGACCGATCACCTGCTCCTCGCGCGGCGACACGGCGCCCTTCGTCTCGGCCGGCGCCTCCACCCTGCGGTGTAGCCTGCGCCGGATACCGGGGGTGATCGAGTCGTAGACCGCCTGCCTGGCCAGGGGCTGGCGCAGGCCGTACCGGCCGGGAGCCGGCTGGTGGAGCAGGCCCCGCCGTACCGCCTCGGCGAGACCGCGCTCGCTCTGCTCGGGCGGGAGGCCGGCGACGGCGGCGAGCGACCGCTCGCTCGCCGGCTCGTCGAGCACCGCGGCCGCCTGCACGATGCGCCGCGCCGCGACCGGCAGCGCCTCGATCTTCAGCAGTACGGCGTCGCGCAACGCCGGCGGTGTCCCGGAGCCTTTGCCTTCGGCCAGCATGCGGGCCAGTTCCTCGATCGCGAACGGTACCCCGAGCGTCAGCGGCCACAGATCCGGCGGATCGGGCAGCAGATGTTTGGCCAGCAGCGCGGTCTCCTCGGCGTCCAGCGGCGCGAGGGACAGCTGGGAGTGGCGGATGTGCGGCGGCAGGTGCGAGCGGAACGCGGCGACGGGGAAGGAGGCGTCCTCCGGACGGAAGGTCAGCAGGAGGTTGGCCCCGGCGGGCAGGCAGCGGGTGAGGAAGGCCAGCAGCTCGCGGGTGTCGGGATCGATCCAGTGCACGTCCTCGACGACCAGGGTGATCGGCTGGAGCGCGTCGACCAGCGACAGCACCGCCCGGAACAAACGATGCCGCTCGACCTGCGGGTCCTGGACAGGAGGCGGGTCGAGCGGCAAGAGGTGGGAGAACTCCGGTAACAGGGGGCGTAACGCCCCGGTGACCGGGTTGAGGCCGGGCGGGAGTTCGGCGTCGCGCAGGGCCTCCACGATCGGGCCGAACGGGAAGCGCATGGGGTGGCAGTTGCCGACCAGCAGGGGGCTGGACAGTTCGTGGAGCAGGCGCGTCTTGCCCACGCCCGCCTCGCCGTCGATCAGGACGACCGCGGGTGGGCGGGCGAGAACGGCCGACACCTGGTCGAGTTCTCGCTCTCGTCCCACGAAAGGCATCCGCACCCCCAACATCACGGTGTCAGTGGATTTTTCACCATTAGTTGGGGACTGTCCAGATCCGTTTACGTCACCGGGATCCACGCCTTCTCGGCGAGCGTGGTGGCGTCGTTGACCTGGACGCCTTCGTAGGAGACGGTCCAGAGCTCGTCGCCGATCACCATCGCCCGCTGGATGCCGGGCTGGTAGGAGTACTCCTTCTGCGTCTGCTTCGGGTGCTTGACCATGCCGAGCTTGGTGACGCCGCTCTGGTCCACCTTCATCACCATGGCGCCGGTGGTGTTGTCCTTGTAGCCGGACAGCGGGATCACCGTCAGGCCCGTCTTGGGCCAGTACAGGAACGCGTGCGGGTCCCACTCGGCCTCGGAGCCGGAGTCCTTCTGGAACATCTGCGACAGGCGGCGCGGGCCGGCCGGGTCGCTGACGTCGAACAACGACAACTGTGTGCCCAGCGTGCGGCCCTTGTCGCTGGCCTCCTGGCCGACGCCGATGAGCCGGCCGTCGCCCGCCGGGTGCAGGTAGGCGGAGTAGCCGGTGATCTTCAGCTCGCCGGTGACGCGCGGGGCGGCCGGGTCGCGCAGGTCCAGGGTGTAGAGCGGGTCGACCTGGCGGAAGGTGACCACGTAGCCGACCGGGCCGATGAAGCGCACCGAGTAGATGCGCTCACCCTTGCCCAGGCCGCCGACCTCGCCGACCCTGGCCAGGGTGTCGGCCTTGAGCACGTAGACGCTGCTGGAGCTGGTCTTCTGGTCGGACTGCGTGGTGGCCACGCGCAGGTTGCCCTCGAACTCCGACAGCGAGTACTGGTTCAGCAGGCGGCCGGGCACCTTGCCGGAGGAGACGTACTTGGGCGCGCCGGCCTGGCCGACGTCGAAGCGGTGGAGCTCGGTCTCCTCGGGCGGGATCACCGGGGTTGGCCGGGCCGGTTCGGTGGGATCGACGGGCGGCACGTCGCTCGGGGTGGCGGTGGGCGTGGCCGTGGTGGTCGGGGTGGCGGTGGCCGTGGGGGTGGGCTCGGTCGGGGAGGGCTCCTCGGCGGGCGCCTGGGCGGTCGAGGCGGTGTCCGGGGTGGCGGAGGCGGTGTCCGGGGTGGCGGCCGGGGTGGGCGGCGGCTCGACCGGGGTGTCCTCCAGCATCACCGGCCCGCTCGGCCACCACCAGCGCGGGTTGCTCGCCACGTACAGCGACTGGCCGGTGCCGTAGACGGTGTCGCCGTCGGCGGCCAGGCTGATCGGGTCGGTCCCGGCGGCCGTCACGCCCTGAGCCAGGTCGAGGCTGTGCACGGTCAGCAGCGAGGTGCCGGTGTAGTCGGCCGGGTGGCTGACCCGCTCGCAGGCCACCGAGTCCTTCTTGACCGTGCCGCTCTCGTCGGTGATCTCGATCTTGGGCAGCCAGGCTTCGACGGGAGCCTGCCGGACGACCTCTTGGTTGATCTTCTTGAGCTGTTCCTCGCCGACGCGGTCCTTCGGCTGCGGGAACTTGATGTCCGGCTGGCTGCGGGTCACGATGCGGACCGTCGAGCCGACCATGCGGGCGTCCACGTGCTCACCCTGCGGGCGTACGGTGCTGAGCACCTTGGGCTTGCCGGACAGGTCGACCAGGATGTAGGTGGTCTGCATCTGCGGGGCGAAGCTCTTCTCCAGCATCGCCATGCCGCCGCGGTAGATCACCAGCACGCGGTCGCCCGAGATGAGCAGGTCGCCGCTCATGAAGCCGCCCGGCTGGTCCTGCTTGACCAGTTCGAGCTCGGCGGTCACCTTCTTGGTCGCGGTGTCGATCACGCGCAGCCTGCCGTTCGTGACCGTGAAGACGCGGTTGCCGTCGGTCTTGACCAGGTCGGGCTCGTCCACACCGGCCTCGTGCACGTTCGTCGTGGAGTGCTCGGGCGTGGCCTTCGCCGTCATGGCGGTGTCCGACTGCACCATCTCGCGCGCGCCGAACGGCTGGATCCCCGGGCCGAACCCCCACGGGCCGACGTTCTCCGCCGCCTTCTGGCGCAGCCCGGCGAGCATGTCGTCGCAGCTGGAGTAGGCGACCAGGCGCACGTCCTTGCTCAGATCCAGGGGCGCCGGCTCCGGCGTCTGGGCGGTGGAGGTGCAGGCGGCGGCGGCCGTCGCCAGGGCGGCGACGGTCAGTGCCGTGCGGATCAGCGTCTTCATGTCCTCCATGACGGATAGCCGGGCGAAGCGGTTCAGGAGCCTCGTGTCGGATTGATGGTGAAGCTCGGGCTGAACTCCACGTCGTCGGAGACGTCCAGCAGCTTGCGGCTGAGTTTGCCGTCGAAGCCGACCACCTGGATCTCGTCGCGCGGCGCGTCGTCCTGCTCCCAGCAGAACAGGTTCGTGTTGTCGTGCCAACCGAGCACCTTGTCGCAGGCCGAGGTGAACTTGCGTACCTGTTTGCCGGTGTCCGCGTTCCACAGGCAGTGGTCGCCGTCGTCGCCGCCCGGGCAGTTGGTGACGAACATGCTGCCGTCGGGGGAGAAGACGTCCTGCGTGCCCGAGGGCAGCTCGCCCACCTCGGCGAAGTCGCGCACGGCCTTGCCCGAGGGGCCGAAGAAGCGCAGCCCGGCGTCCTTGCCGTAGACGGCGATCACGCCCTTCTCCTGGGCGTCCCATCCGTAGCCGGACTCGCGGACCTGCGCGTCGCTGACCTTGCTCAGGCGGGCCTTGCCAGTCGCGACGTCGACGATCGCGAAGCCGAGGTAGATCCAGTTGCCGCCGATCTTCTTCTCGAGGTTGAGCAGGATCCGCTTGCTGTCCTTCGACCAGCTGGCGATGCTGCTGATCTCGGGGCGGCGCACGGTCTTGACCGTGGTCCTGCCGCCGCCGGCCCGGTCGGTGATCACGATGTAGTCGTAGCCGTCGGAGGTGTAGTTCTGGCCCCGGCTGGCCATCATCGTGCCGTCGGGGGACAGCAGGGTCTCCTCGTTGTCGCCGTAGCGCTCGAATCCGCCGTCGAGGCCGTCCCTGGCGTAGTCGACCCAGTTCTTGTCGCCCTTGTCGTAGATCTCGTAGGAGGTCAGCGTAATCGGGTCGGTCGTGCTCTCGTACAGGTAGAGGCCGGCGCCGGGCAGTTTCGTCCGCTTGATCTCGGCGGTGGGTGTGGGCTTGGTGCTCGTGCGCTTCTTGGCGCTCGGCTTCGGTGACGACGAGGACGCGGTCGTCCCGCCCTGACTCCACGGTACGGCCAGCGCCACGCCCCCCAGGAGCAGGAGCGCCACGCCGATCGAGATCCCGATGAGCAGCGGCGCCCGCCGCTTCCGCCCGGACTGGTTGGTCGGCGCCGCCCCCCAGTGTGGCGGCCCGCCCATGCCCTGGCCGCCCATGCCCTGGCCGCTCATGCCGTGGCCGCTCATGCTGTGGGCGCCCATGCCTTGCCCGCCCGTGCTGTGGGCGCCCATGTTCTGGGCGGCCTGGCCCGGTGCCGACTGGCTCGGCGCCGCCCAGCTCTGTCCGGGATTGCCCGGCCCGGTGGCGAAAGGCCCCTGGCTTCCCGGACCCGTCGGGTAGGGCGTCGGCTGGGGATGGATGGTCGCCGCCGCCGCGCCCTGCGCCAGCATGCCCCCGGCCGACGGCACCGGATGCTGCAGCAGCCGCATCATGACCTGCTCGGCGGTGGGCCGCAGCGCGGGGTCCTTCTGCAGGCAGGCGCCCACCACCTCGCGCAGCGCCCCGTCCAGCGCCCCGAGGTCGGGCGGCTGGTTGAGCACCCGGTTGATGACCGCCGGCATCGTGTCGTTGCCGAACGGCGGCCGTCCCGTGGCGGCGTAGACCATCGTCGCGCCCCACGCGAACAGGTCGGCGGATGGCCCGACGGGCTGCCCCATGAACTGCTCGGGCGGCATGTACGACGGTGTCCCCACCGCCATGCTGGTCAGGGTCGAGGTGGCGTTCAGCGCGCGGGCGATGCCGAAGTCGATCACCCGCGGCCCGTCCGAGCCGATGATGACGTTGGCCGGCTTGAAGTCGCGGTGGACGATCCCGGCCTGGTGGATGGCGGCCAGCGCGGTGGCGGTGCCGATGGCCAGGCGGTGCAGCGCCGATCCGGCGTGCGGACCCTGCTCCTGGACGATCCGGTGCAGCGATGGTCCGTCGATGAACTCGCTGACGATGTAGGGCCGCTCGTTCTCGACGCCCTTGGCCAGGACGGTGGCGGTGCAGAAGGGCGCGACCTGCTCGGCGACCTGCACCTCGCGCATGAACCGCTCGATGCTGACGGAGTCGCCGGCCAGCTCGGAGCGTAACCACTTGACGGCGACGTGGTTGCCGGCCGGGTCGTTGGCGAGGTAGACGACACCCTGCCCGCCCTCGCCCAACCGGCCCAGCAACCGGTACGGTCCCAACCCTTCTGGGTCCCCTGGTCTGAGCGGCGAGAAAGACGGCATGATTCGAATTCTGGCCTCATATAGGGATGGACGACAAAACTACCGGCCAGTAGCTATCCGGAATATCATTCGGTCATGCATGTGACCCGGCAGATCACCGCCCCCTTCACCGGCGAGCAGATCGCCGAACTTCCCATCTCCGACGGCGACCACGTACGCGCCGCCTACGAGAAGGCGAGGCAGGCTCAGATGGCGTGGGCCGCCCTGCCGGTCGCCGAGCGCGCCCGCCCGTTCCTGCGCCTGCACGACGAGATACTCAACCGCCGCGACGAGATCCTCGACATCGTCCAGAACGAGACGGGCAAGGCCAGGAAGCACGCGTTCGAGGAGGTGCTCGACGTGGCCGGCTGCGCGCTGCACTACGCCCGCCGCGCCGCCCGCCTGCTCGCGCCCAAGAGCCGCAAGGGCATCTTCCCCGTGGCCACCCAGGTCACCGAGCTGCGCCAGCCCAAGGGCGTCGTCGCCCTGATCACCCCGTGGAACTACCCGCTCTCGCTGGGCGTGACCGACGCCGTACCCGCGCTGCTGGCCGGCAACGCGCTCGTCCACAAGCCCGACACCCAGACCGCGCTGTCCACGTTGTGGACCGTCGACCTGCTGGCCGAGCTCGGCCTGCCGCGCGAGATCTGGCAGGTCGTGCTCGGCGAGCCGGCCGACATCGGTGACGCGCTGCTCGACGGCGCCGACTACGTGGCGTTCACCGGCTCCACGCGCGGCGGCCGCAAGATCGCCGAAGAGGCGGCCAAGCGGCTCATCGGCTGCTCACTGGAGCTCGGCGGCAAGAACCCCATGATCGTGCTCGACGACGCCGACCTCGACGTGGCAGCGCACGGCGCGGTCCGCGCCTGCTTCACCAACGCCGGACAGCTCTGCCTGTCGATCGAACGCCTCTACGTGCACGAGTCGCGCTTCGACGACTTCGCCCTGCGCTTCGCCAAGCAGACCAAGAACCTCAAGCTCGGCGCCGGTTTCGACTGGTCGGTCCAGATGGGCTCGCTCACCTCCCGCCGCCAGCTCGACACGGTCAGCGCCCACGTGGACGACGCGATCGTCAAGGGCGCGACCCTCCTGGCCGGCGGCAGGGCCCGGCCCGACCTGGGCCCGTTCTTCTACGAGCCGACCATCCTCACCGGCGTCACCGAGAAGATGGAGCTGTGCGCCAACGAGACCTTCGGCCCCGTCGTCGCCCTCTACCCGTTCACGAGTGACGAGCACGCCGTGGCCCTGGCCAACGACACCGTCTACGGGCTCAACGCCTCCGTCTGGACCCGCGACCTGGCCAGGGGCCGATCGGTCGCCACCCGGCTGAAGGCCGGCACGGTCAACATCAACGAGGGCTACGCCTCCGCGTACGCCTCCTACGACGCGCCCATGGGCGGCATGAAGTCCTCAGGCCTCGGCCGCAGGCACGGCGCCGAGGGCCTGCTGCGCTACACCGAGGCGCAGACCGTGGCCTCCCAGAGCACGCTGCTGGGCTTCGAGGCGCCCTTCGGCCTCGGCAACGACACCTGGGCCGAGTTCATGGCCACCGCGCTCAAGACCATGCGGAGGCTGCGGCTCACATGAGCGACTTTGACGTCCTGGTCATCGGCTCCGGCTTCGGCGGCAGCGTCTCGGCGCTGCGGCTGACCGAGAAGGGCTACACGGTCGGCGTGCTGGAGGCGGGCCGCCGCTTCACCGCCGCCACGCTGCCCAAGACCTCCTGGCGGGTACGCGACTTCCTGTGGGCGCCGTGGCTCGGGCTCAAGGGCATCCAGCGCATCCACGTACTCGGCGGCGACCGGGGCGACCGCGTGATGGTGCTGGCCGGGGCGGGGGTGGGCGGCGGTTCGCTGGTCTACGCCAACACCCTCTACGAGCCGCTCGACCCCTTCTTCGCCGACGCGCAGTGGGCGGGCATCACCGACTGGAAGGCCGAGCTCGCGCCCCACTACGACCAGGCCAAGCGGATGCTCGGCGTCGTCGTCAACCCGACCACGACCCGCGCCGACGAGATCATGAAGAAGGTCGCCGCCCGGATGGGCGTGGCCGACACCTTCCGCCTCGCCCCCGTCGGCGTCTACTTCGGCGAGGACGGCGTCGACCCCTACTTCGGCGGCGCCGGACCCACGCGCAACGGCTGCGTGGAGTGCGGCGAGTGCATGACCGGCTGCCGCCACGGCGCCAAGAACATGCTCACCGAGAACTACCTCCACCTCGCCGAGAAGGCCGGGGCCCGCGTCTACCCCGAGTGCACGGTCACCTCCGTCCGTCCGCGCCCTTCCGGCGGTTACGTGGTGGAGGTCCGCAAGACGGGTTCGGTACGGCTCCGCCGTACCTTCACCGCCCGGCAGGTGATCTTCGCGGCCGGCACCTACGGCACCCAGCGGCTGCTTCACAAGCTGCGCGCCAACGGCGCGCTGCCCCGGATCTCCGCCCGGCTCGGCGTCCTGACCAGGACGAACTCAGAGGCGCTGCTCGGCTTCGAACGCCTGGCCGTGCACGGCGAGAAGCTCAACGGCGGCGTGGCCATCACCTCCTCGATCCACCCCGACGCCGAGACGCACATCGAGCCGGTGCGCTACGGCAACGGCTCCAACGCCATGGGCCTGCTGCGCACGCTGCTCGTGGACGGCGGCCAGAACCGGTGGCGGGTCTTCGGCCGCGAGCTGGCCGCGCAGCCGCTCAGGGCGCTGCGCCTGCTCAACCTGCGGCGCTGGTCGGAGCGGAGCCTCATCGCCCTGGTCATGCAGGCCAAGGACAACTCGATCTCGGTGACCCGCACCCGCTGGGGGCTGCGCGCCACGCCGGGACACGGCGAGCCGAACCCCACGTGGATTCCGGCGGGCCACGACGCGGTACGCCACGCGGCCGAGGAGATCGGCGGCCTGCCCGGCGGCTCCTGGCTGGACCTGTTCGACATCCCGGCCACCGCGCACTTCCTGGGCGGCTGCGCGATCGGCTCCTCGGCCGAGAACGGCGTGATCGACGCCTACCACCGCCTGTACGGGCACGAGGGGCTGCACGTGATCGACGGCTCCGCGATCTCCGCCAACCTGGGCGTCAACCCGTCGCTGACCATCACCGCCCAGGCCGAGCGGGCGATCGCGCTCTGGCCGAACGCCGGTGAGCCGGACGCCAGGCCGCCTTTGGGCGCGCCGTACACGCGGATGGAGCCCGTCGCGCCGCGCGCCCCCGTCGTGCCCGCCGCCGCCCCGGCCGCGCTGCGGCTGTACGGAATATCCCGGCGGCCCGGCATGTCGTAACGCGGTATGCGGATCCAATACGTGGGCGGCCCGACCGCCATCCTGGAGATCGGCGGGCTGCGCCTGCTGACCGACCCGACCTTCGACCCGCCCGGCCACTACCCCGTCGGCAGCGGGCTGACCAAGACCGACGGTCCGGGCGTGGCGGTCGCCGAGATCGGCGCGATCGACGCCGTCCTGCTCTCCCACGATCAGCATCCCGACAACCTTGACGACTCGGGACGCGAGCTGCTCGCGTCGGCGCCGCTCGTGCTGTCCACGCCGAGCGCCGCCACGCGGATCGCCGCCCAGGCGCTGCCCAACTGGAGCGAGGTGGAGCTGGGGCCGCTGACGATCACCGGCGTGCCCGCCCAGCATGGGCCCGACGGCACCGAGCACCTGGTCGGCGAGGTCACCGGGTTCGTGCTCAGGGGCGACGGCCTGCCGACCGTCTACGTCAGCGGCGACAACGCCTCACTCGACGTCGTACGCGAGATCGCCGGGCGGATCGGCGAGGTGGACGTGGCGGTGCTGTTCGCCGGAGCCGCGCGCACCCCGCTCATCCCCGACGCCGACCTCACCCTCAACAGCCGCGACGCCGCCGAGGCCGCCCGCATCCTGGGCGCGAAGCACGTGGTGCCGCTGCACTTCGAGCACTGGGCGCACTTCTCGCAGGGGCGGGCGACGCTGGCGGAGGCGTTCGCGGACGTGGACGGCGTGCGGGTGCTCGCCCCCGGAGAGTGGGCCGTCACAGGATCGTCTTGAGGAGCCCCAGCGGCGGCGAACCGAGGTCGAGCATGGCCTTGTGGAAGCGCTGCAGCGTGAAGGCCGGGCCCCACTCCTCGCGCGCCCGCTCACGCAGGTCGAGGATGAGCAGCTTGCCCCACGTGTAGCGGCCGTAGGTGGGATCGAAGGAAGCGCGGCGGGCCTCCGACAGCGCGGCGGGCCCGGACAGGTGGGTGTCGGCGGCGAAGCGGCGGGCACCCTCCTCCACCGTCATCTGCCCGGTGTGCACGCCGATCGCGCAGGCCAGCCTGGTCACCCGTACGAGAGCCTCCAGCCAGACGCCGATCTCGAAGCGCGGGTCACCGGCCTCGAAACCCTCCTCGACGCACAGCTCCTCGACGTAGTGGGCCCAGCCTTCGGCGAACGCCATCGACTGCAGCAGCCTGCGCACGTCGCCCTTCGCGTGACGCAGCGCGCGGCCGTGGGAGAAGTGGCCGGGCGCGACCTCGTGCACGTTGATCGCGGGCAACGTGGTGTGGCTGAACACCTCCAGCCACTCCTCCTGCTCCTCGACCGGCCACGAGGCGTCGGGCGGGGTGATGTAGTACCAGCTGGGGCCCTCGGGCTCACCGGGGGAGTTCCAGCACATCATCGCCATCGCCCAGCGGCGCGACTCGGGCGCGAGGCCGACCAGGCACTCGCCGTCGTGGTAGGGCACGAGGTCCTTCTCACGGGTGAACGCGATGGCCTTCTCGGTGCCGATCCTGGCGGCCTCGATGACGCCGTCGGCGCCGGGATGCTGCCTGACCAGCTCTCGGGCGACGTCCAGCGGCCTGCCGCTCTCGCCCATCTTGGCGACGGCCTCGGCCAGCAGCGTGTGGAGGCGGTCGCGTTCGGCGTCGGCGCGCTCGGCCAGCCGGCCCAGGTCGACGTCGATGCCCTCGGTGCTGCCCATCAGCCGGGCCAGTGCGGGACCGCCCAGCGAGGCGTCGGGGTCGCCGACGGCGGCGGCACGCTCGACGTGCGCGACCAGCAGCCGGTGGGCGTCGAGCGCGGCCGCGTCGGTGACGCCCGCGGCCAGGCCCTTGACCGCTCCGGCCAGCGCGGTGGCGACCGGGGCGCTGACCTGGTCGAGCGCGGCGATCGCGCCATGGACCGCCGCCGGCCACTCCGCCAGGTGAGCCGCCCTGGCGGCGGCGCGTTCCGCCTCCGGGGCGTAGTCGCGGTCGTAGCAGGCCAGGTCGAGGTTGGACAGGTGCGGCAGCGGGTTGCGGCGGTGCAGTTCAAGCTCGCCGAACTGCACGCGCAGCCCGGTCTCGAAGACCGTGAGGTGTTCGGCGTCATAGGGGTCGTCGGGCAGCGTGCCCTCGCCCAGGCGGGCCAGGCCGGACCGGACGCCCTCGGGGGAGAGGTCCTGGGTCCGGCCGTCGTACTCGTGCCTGCCGCCCATCTCGCGGGCCTCGGCCATGATCAGGTCGGTGACAGCGCGGAGCCGGGGATCGAGTTCGGTCATGAACTCGACGCTAACGCACACCCTTGATCTTCAGTACGGCCAGCGAAGCGATCAGCGAGACCACGATCCCGACCAGGAAGAGCGTGGTGTAGCCGCCCATGGTCACCAGGAAGGCGGCGAGGGCGGGGGCGGCGATCTGCGGGCCGGCGTTGGCGATGTTGAGCACGCCCATGTCCTTGCCGACCTCTTCCTTGTTCGGCAGCACCTTGGTCACCAGGGCCATGTCCACGGCCATGAAGATGCCGAAGGCGACGCCGTGCAGGACGTTGTAGACGAGCATGCCCTCGAAGGACGGCATGAGCAGCGGGATGCCCAGCGTGATCGCCGAGGCCAGACCGGCGATCAGCGCGAACATCCGGAACCTCGCCACCTTGTCCGACAGCGGGCCGATCAGCACCACCGCCAGGAACGTCGCGACCTGGCCGACGAGCATGAGCATGCCCATCTTGGAGACGACCTCGGCCTTCGGGATCTTGATGAAGTCCTCGAGCAGGAAGAGGTTGAAGGTGAAGATCATCATGTAGCCGAGCATGATTCCGAAGCGCCCGACGAACGCCCACAGGAAGTCCCGGTGACGCAGCGGCCGCACGAACGCCGCGAGAAACTCGCCCATGTCGAACGGCTGGCGCGGCAGCTCCGTCGACGAGCGGTCGGGGCTGGCCAGCACGATGAGCAGGGCCGCGGCGACCAGAACCCCCATGACCACGTAGTACGCGCCGCCGTCGGCCAGCTGCGGCATGCTCATGAACATCAGGGCGGCGGCGATCGTGGCCACCGGCGTGCCGAGGCCGAACAACGCGGAGAAGGTGCCGTAGCGGCGGGCCGGGACCCGGTCGGGCAGGATCGCGGTGATCGCGGCCTGGTAGCCGTTCATGATGAGCTGCACGCCGGCCCAGCTGATGCCGAGCATGAGCACGCTGGCCGCGTTGGCCTGCAGCAGCAGCGCGAGAACGCCGATCGCGACGCAGCCGAGGATCCAGGGGGAGCGGCGGCCGAACCGGGAGCGGGTCCGGTCGGAGATCTGGCCGAAGATGGGGTTGGCGATGGTGGCCATGAGCGGGCCGATCGAGTTGGCCAGCCCGAGCGCGGCCACGTCGTTGGTCCCGGTGATCAGCTGGACGTGGCGGGGCAGCAGGAACGCGCCCACGCCGATCCAGAGGAACATGACCGCGACGTTGGCGAGGGGGAGCGTGAGATAGAGCGGGCCGAGACGGAATCCGCGATCCTCATCTGCCGTGGGGGCTTTGCCCTGAACATGGGTCATCGACCAGGACCTTTCCAGCAGTGGTGATACGTATCACCGACGATTGCTCTGGACTGTAGGTCGCCGGTCCCCGCGTGACAAGACACGCGGCCAAGTTGTTACGAGCTGGATCTGACGATCAGACGTGGGCCGTAGACGCTGATGACCGTCCCCGGCTCCGCGGTGCGGTCGCCGCGGACCAGTTCGTCGATGAAGGCGGCCATTCCGGCCGGGGTCGCCGTGGTGTCGAAATGGACGCTCGTCAGGCGGGGGCGTACCAGGGAGGCGAGCAGCAGGTCGTCCGCGCCGACGATGGCCACGTCCTCCGGGACCCGCACGCCGGCGTCCTGCAGCGCGCTCATCAGCAGCAGCGCGTACTCGTCGTTGTAGGCGAAGATCCCGTCGGGCAGGTCGTGCCTGGTGGCGACCGCGCGGGCGGCCTCCTCGGTGAAGGCCAGGTCGATGCGTTCGGCGCCGGGCGCCACCTGGCGTACGCCGCGCAGGCGGCCCGCGCCCATGAGGTCGACGCCCTCCTCGCGGGGGACGATCGCGGCCAGCCGCCTGCGTCCGCGTTCGGCCAGGTGGCGGGCGGCGCAGGCGCCCACCGACTCGTGGTCCATGACCACCGTGGGCACCAGCGGGGACGGGGCGTCGGCGAAGCCGATCACGGCCCGCGTGCCCGAGGCGCGCAGCAGGTCGACCGAGGCCTTGGTGAGCCGGTCGGCCTCGACGATGACCGCCGTCGGGCGCAGTCCCGCCCACACCTTGGCCGCCGGCACGCCCTTGAGGTGGCGCTCGCCGTACTGGACGAGGGTGTAGCCGCGCGGCCGGAGCTCCTCGCCGAGGTCGTCGAGCAGATCGCGGACGAGGCCGCCCGTGCGGGCGGGGGACAGCGGGACCAGCACGATGCCGCTGCGGCCGGTGCGCAGAGTGCGGGCGCTGGCGTCGGGCACGTACCCGAGCCGGGCTGCGGCGTCGCGCACGCGCTGCCTGGTCTCCTCGCTCACCCGGGCGTTGGGGTTGTCGTTGAGCACGTAGGAGACGGTGGCCTGGGAGACGCCGGCGGCCCTGGCCACGTCCACGCTGGTCGGCGGTCTGTTCGAGGTCACACTCTTGTCCCGTCCATCGTGGGATGCTATCAAGCGCTTATACGTATAACATCAGGCCCTCTCCGGCCCGCGCTCGCCCTCGCCACTCGCTCGGCGGCCTCACGCTCGGCGCCGCCGTCGACCGCCTCATGCCCGGCCGGGCGATCGGCTCCGACCCCGCCTTCCGGCTGCCCGTGCTGGAGGGCGGCACCCCGATGACCGACCTGATGGCACAGGCGGCTGATCGCGGCCACGCACCCGGGGCGCAGGTGGCTGATCCGTCGTTTTTGGTGTCACCGGAGTTCCAGGAGGAGTTGGTGGGGAAGGGATTCGAGGTGAAGGTGGTCAAGGGCGCCGAACACACGATCCACCGGCACCTGTTCGAGGACTTCATGGCGGGGTTGGATGGCCGGCTCTGAAACTCCCGGCAGCGCGGAACCCGGAGCCCGCGCTGCCGGGCCCCACCCCACCCCCTCCTGAGCCACACCTCCCGAGCGGCCCCTCTCGGGCGGTCTGCTGCCTGTCCCACCGTCCGGCCCACCGCTGCCGTGCCGTGGCTTGTTGGCCGTGTCGCGCCGCGTCTCCTGGGCTACACGGCCTTCGGGGGTGGCTCTCCCGCCGCCGGTTGCCCCTGTGAGGGTTCTCCTGGCTTTGGTCCGTGAGTCCTGCGTCACGTGCTATCCCTTGGGCCAGGCGGGGCAAGGCGGGTGATTTCGTCGAGGAGGTGTTCCAGGTGGCTGTCGTCGGTTGCCGGGTTCATGACGGTGACGCGGAGGTGGCGGATGCCGTTCAGGACGGTTGAGGTCAGGTAGAAGGTGCCGTCGGCCATCATGCGTTCGCGGATCCCGGCCGTGTCGGCCGCGCCGTACCGGAAGCAGACGATGTTGCTCTCCGGCTCGTACGGCAGCGCGAATCCCGGTCGGCGGCGAGCCAGCTCCCAGAAGCGGTGGGCGGCGGCATAGCGGCCGGCCACGAAGTCGCCGAGGCCCCGCTCGCCCCGCCAGGCGAGGTTCAGGAAGATCTTCAGACCGAGTTCGGCCTTGGTGCACTCGACGGTCCTGCCGATCAGGTCGAAGCCCTGGTCGCCGTAGAAGATGTAGCTGGCGTCCTGCTGGAAGGCGGCGTCCAGGGCGCCATCGCGGCGGACCAGGACGGCGGCGGCCAGGGAGGACGTGCGGAGCATTTTGTGGGCGTCCCAGATGAGGGAGTCGGCCAGTTCGACGCCGTCGAGCAGGTGGCGGTGGGCGGGGCTGAGGAGGGCGGAGGCGCCGTGGGCGCCGTCTACGTGGAACCAGATGTCCCGGTCGCGGCACCACTGTCCGACCGCGCGAAGGTCGTCGTGCAGGCCGGTCCCGGTGGCGCAGGCGGACGCCACCAGCGCGATCGGCCGTTTTCCGGAGATTTCGGGGAATCGCGCGACGGCCAGGCGGCCCAGCTCGTCCGTCGGCAGCTCCACCACCGCCTTCTGGCCCAGGCCCATGATCGAGGCGGCCCGCGAGACCGAGTAGTGCGCCGACGGCGGCGCCAGGATCACCAGGTCGTCGGGGGTGCCGTTCGCCCACGCCTCGGGCGCGGCGTGCGCGCGGGCGGCCAGCAGGGCGGTGAGGTTCGCCAGCGAACCCCCGTGGGTCAGCACGCCGGCGCCGCGCGGGAAGCCGGCCTTCTCCAGCATCCACCGGATCACCTCGAACTCCACCGTGGCCGCCGCCGCGCCCATCTCGTAGATGGCCATGGGGTTGTTCGTGGCGCCGTGGATGAAGTCGGCCAGCGCGGCGGGAAAGTCGGGAGAGGCGACCTGATGGGCGAGATAGGCGGGGTGGTGGAGTCGGGTCCCCTCGCTCAGGAAGGCGTGGAGGAAGTCCTGGTACGTCTCCGTGCTCAGCCCGCCCTCCCGGATGAGCTCGGCCAGGCGTAGCCTCCCGGCGATCTCCGCCGGCGGCCGCTGCCGGACCACGGGCACCTGGCCGCGCTGGCTCTCCTCGACGTAGGCGGCCAGTTCGCTCACGGTGACGGCGGCAGCTTTGGTAAAAGCCTCAACATCCCACATACCCCGAAATATCCGCGCTCAGCAGGGCATGTGGCTAGATTTACCGAATATGAGGGACCAATCGGGGCAGGCAGCCGAACTCGATTCGATTGACCTGGCGATTCTGGCCGAGTTGCAGAACGACGCTCGGCTGCCCAACAAGGACCTGGCGGAAAAGCTCGGCGTGGCACCCTCCACAGCCCTGGAGCGGGTACGCGCGCTGCGCCGCCGTGGCGTGATCACCGCCTTCCGCGCCGACGTCGACATCGCCCGCCTCGGCCGCCCGCTGGAGGCCCTGCTGGCGCTGCGGGTACGCCCGCACACCGCCCAGCTGTCCGACCCGCTGCGCCGGTTCGTCCTGAGCCTGCCGGAGACCATCACGCTGTTCAACGTGGCCGGCCCCGAGGACTTCCTCGTGCACGTGGCGGTCGCCGACGCCACCAGCCTGCACCGGCTCGTACTGGAGAAGTTCCTGGTCCGGCCGGAGATCGTCCACCTGCAGACCACCTTGATCTTCAAGACCGAAAAACAGGCGGTGCAACGGCCCTCCGAACTGTGAGAATGTCCGCCATGTCCCTCCGGATCACCACGCTGGCCGAGCGTCCCGAGTTCGCCGAGTCGTTGTGGGACATGGACACGGCCTGGCCGGAGTTCATGTTCAACGACCCGATCGCGGACCTCTTCTACGCGGTCGCCACCACCCACTACGCCGAGTACATCCTGGTCGCCGACGACTCCGACGAGCCCGGCCGGATGGTGGCGCGCGGCTGCATGATCCCGTTCAACTCCCGCGACGGCGAACTGCCCGAGGACGGCTGGGACGCGGTCATCAGGCGCGGCTGGCTGACCAGGGACAGGGGCACGACGCCCGACGCCCTCTCCGCCCTGGAGATCACGATCAGGAAGGACCTGCTCGGCGCCGGACTGTCCCGTCACATGGTCGCCGCGATGCGCGAGCGGGCCGCGCGCCTGGGCTACTCCGAACTGCTCGCGCCGGTCAGACCCAGCCAGAAGCACCTGGAACCGCGCACCCCCGCCACCGAGTACGCCTTCCGCACCCGCGCGGACGGCCTGCCGTACGACGCCTGGCTGCGCGTGCACGTCCGCGCCGGCGCCACGGTGGAGAAGGTCGCCCACCGCTCGATGACGATCTCCGGCACGCTCGGCGAGTGGCGGGAGTGGACCGGCCTGCCGTTCGACGCCGAGGGTCCGGTCGAGGTGCCGGGAGCGCTCGTTCCCGTGCACTGCGATGTCACCCACGATCACGCGGTTTACGTCGAACCGAACATCTGGGTGCGCCACTCGCTCTGATAACGTTCTTGGTGCCAAGCGAGCGCTCGGGAGGCTGGCGTGCGGGAACTCTCCGGCAAGGTCGCAGTGGTCACCGGAGCGGCGAGCGGCATCGGCCGCGCGCTCGCGGTCCGCCTGGCCGAGGAGGGCATGAGCCTGATGCTCGCCGACGTCGACCCGGGCGGGCTGGCCGAGACCGCCGCGCTGGCCGGGCGCGGCAGGGTGCTCACGCAGATCACCGACGTCTCCGACGACGCCGCCGTCCAGCACCTGGCCGCGCGCACGTTCGGCGAACTCGGCGCCGTCCACGTGCTGTGCAACAACGCCGGCGTCTTCCAGGGCGGCCACATCTGGAACCGCACCACCGAGGACTTCGCCTGGCTCCTGGGCGTGAACCTCTGGGGCGTGCTCCACGGCATCCAGGCCTTCGTCCCCCGCATGATCGAACAGGACACCGAAGGCCACATCGTCAACACCGTCTCGGTGGCGGGGTTGTTCGCCGCGCCGTACACGGCGGGATATGCCGTCAGCAAGTACGCGGCGTTCGCCGCGTCGCAGACCCTCGCCCAGGACCTCGCGATCACCGGCTCCAAGCTGAAGGTGACCGCGCTGTGTCCCGGCGCGGTGCGCACCCAGATCAACACCTCCGAGCGGGTACGGCCCGCCGACCTCCTCGTCGGCCGCACCCGCGACGACTACGCCGCCCAGGGCATCATCGACGCCATCATGGAGCGGGGCATCGACCCCGCGGACGTGGCCAGGCAGGTGGTCGAGGCGATCCACGAGGAGCGCTTCCTCCTGCTCACGCACCCCGAGTACGCCAAGGGGCTGCGTGAGCAGCTCGAAGCCCTGCTCGACGGCGCCCTTCCGCCGCTGCCCGGCTACGAGTGACCGCGGCGCCGTCCGCAGCGGGGCGGGGTGCGGGGGCCGATACACTGGGTGTACCGCATTCGCTGTTGGAGGGTCTGTCTCGTGTCTGAGTTCGACACTGTGCTCGTGGTCGACTTCGGTGCGCAGTATGCGCAGCTCATCGCCCGCCGCGTGCGCGAATGCCACGTCTACTCGGAAATCGTCCCCTCGTCGATGCCGGTCGAGGAGATGCTGGCCAAGAAGCCCAAGGCGATCATCCTGTCGGGTGGGCCTTCGTCGGTCTATGCCGACGGGGCGCCGGCCGTACCGGATGGGCTGTTCGAGACGGGTGTGCCGACGTTCGGCATTTGTTACGGCTTCCAGGCGATGGCACGTTCCCTCGGCGGCGACGTCGCCCGCACGGGCGTGGCCGAATACGGCGGCACCGCGCTCGACGTGCTCAGCGAGGGCGTGCTCTTCGCGGGCCTGCCCGACAAGCAGAAGGTGTGGATGTCCCACGGTGACGCCGTGGCCACCGCGCCCGCCGGCTTCGTGGTGACCGCCTCGACGTCCGAGACCCCCGTCGCCGCGTTCGAGGACACCCTTCGCGGCCTGTACGGCGTGCAGTTCCACCCCGAGGTCCTCCACTCCGAGCACGGGCAGGCGGTGCTCAAGCACTTCCTCGACGCGGCCGGATGCCGTCCGAGCTGGACCATGCTCAACATCGTCGAAGACGCCGTCGAAGCGGTACGCCGGCAGGTCGGCGAGGGCCGCGCCATCTGCGCGCTGTCCGGCGGCGTCGACTCCGCCGTGGCGGCCGCCATCGTCCAGCGGGCCATCGGTGACCGGCTGACCTGCGTCTTCGTCGACCATGGCCTGCTGCGCAAGGGCGAGGCCGAGCAGGTGGAGCGCGACTTCGTGGCCGTCACCGGGGTGAAGCTGCGCGTGGTGGACGCCGCCGACCGCTTCCTGAAGGCCCTGGACGGCGTGACCGACCCGGAGGAGAAGCGCAAGATCATCGGGCGCGAGTTCATCCGCGTCTTCGAGGACGAGCAGCGGGCCATCATGGCGGACGGCCCCGTCGACTTCCTGGTCCAGGGGACGTTGTACCCGGACGTGGTCGAGTCGGGCGGCGGCACCGGCACCGCCAACATCAAGTCGCACCACAACGTGGGCGGGCTCCCCGACGACCTGCAGTTCCAGCTCGTGGAGCCGCTGCGGACCCTGTTCAAGGACGAGGTACGGCGGGCGGGCGAAGAACTCGGACTGCCGTCGGCGATGGTGTGGCGGCAGCCGTTCCCGGGGCCCGGACTGGGGATCCGGATCATCGGGGCGGTGACCAAGGAGCGGCTGGACCTTCTGCGCGAGGCCGACGCGATCGCCCGCGAAGAGCTGTCGCGGGCCGGGCTGGATCGGGAGATCTGGCAGTGCCCGGTGGTGCTGCTGGCCGACGTACGGTCGGTGGGGGTGCAGGGCGATGGGCGCACCTACGGCCACCCGGTGGTACTGCGGCCGGTCACCTCTGAGGACGCGATGACCGCGGACTGGGCCAAGGTGCCTTACGACGTGCTGTCGCGCATTTCGACCCGGATCACGAACGAGGTCCGCGAGGTCAACCGGGTGGTGGTCGACGTGACCAGCAAGCCCCCGGGCACCATCGAGTGGGAGTAAGAGCCAAGGGCTAGATTCTCGCGTGGCTCGCGCGTCTTTCTGAGGCCCACCCGCTGCCCGGCCAAGTGGTTGGGCAGCGGAAGCCCGACCACCGCTCGCTATCCAGCTACCCAGGGTGCTCTCGGAGACGGCATCATCCACGGTCACCACCGGGCAGATGCCAAAGGCGTCAACCGGTGCCGACCGACCGAACCATGTGCCGCCGGCTTGGCACGGCCCCTGGCAACGTCCGCGACAGGGGCGACCCAAGCCAACGAGCTGGACCCGGCAGCGAGTCCTCGGGGCGCCAATTGCGGTAAGAAGCTGACCGCAATCATCTCTAGCCTTCACCGCATGGAGACGACCAAGCAAACTCCCGAACCCCAGGGCGAGAACACCGTGAACGGGTTCATCGTCGTTGACGGAGCCGCGCCTTTCATCGACTTTCTCGTCGCTGTCTTCGATGCGACTGAGCGGGAGGAAGCCCGCACCCCTGACTTCTACGCCGGAGACGGAACGCTGATCCACGCCGAAGTCAAAATCGGCAACTCGTTGCTCATGGTCGCTGACCGTAAGGCCGACTGGCCGTTCACCCCGGCCCTGACTCAGGTGTACGTCGCCGACCCCGAGGAGACGATGCGCAGAGCGGTCGAACGCGGGGCGACCGTCATCACTCCGGCGTCTTCCTTCTACGGCGGGTACGGCATCGCCCGCTTCCTCGACCCTTGGCACAACCTGTGGTGGCTGTTCTTTCCCGAGGCGGAAACCAGTCCGGCGGCCGGGGAAGAGCCGAGCTGGGAGGAATCCGCTGACCCCGGCCCTGTATACACGACGCTGCTCAAGACGATGGTCACGCTGGCCGACTCCCGTACCGGTGGCATCGGATGACCTGACCGGCATGGGGGATCTTCCGCTGCGAGGCGGGCCGACCCCGAAGGAACCTCCCGGCCAACGTGACGGACGGAAACCGACGCGGCGAGGCCCTGGGGGTTGCTCAAGGTCGGCGAAGACATCGTGTGGATTGAGCTGCCCAATGCGCCGCCCGACCTGGTGATCGTGGCCGCCCGCTGTCCCGGCCGCGTCGACCACCCGTGTCCTCTCGCCCAGCAGGACCGGCCTCACTCCTGCTGAATCGTGGCCCCATCCTCCCGGGTGGCGAGGCCACTCCGCGCAACCCTGCGCCGCGTGGGGTGGCGTCGCTCCACGTCACCTCGCGCCACCCCGCACCCCCCTGCGCCGCGTGGGGCGAAGCCACTCCACGTCACCTCGCGCTGTGTGGGGTGAGGTGGCACCGGGCCACCTCGCGTCGGGTGGGGTGAGGCCACTCCGCGTCACCTCGCGTCGGGTGGGGTCAGGTCAGCCCGTGAGACCTCGCGCCGCGCCGGGACCCGGACGGTGCGTTCGGAAGAGACGGTGTGTTCAGAAGATGAGCGCGATCTTTCCGTTCAGGCTCCCCCGCTGGAAGTGCTCGTGCGCGGCCTTCACGTTCTGTACGGCGTATTGCGCGTCGACCCGGATCTTCAGCCGCCCGCCGTCAACGGCCGTGGCGAGTTCGGCGAGCCCCCGGCCGTCTTCGCGCACCTGGTTGACGGTGGTGCGCATGCGGCGAGCCCGCATGCCCAACTCTCCAAAAATGCCAATATGTTCGATGGCCATCCAACACTAGCGCCGTCGCGGACCGCCGGGGTCGGAGCCGCACCTGCCACGACAAACAGCAAATCTCGCCTGGCTCAAGGCGCTTTCCGCTGCCGAGCACCCCCGAAAGGGGGTCAGAGCGGCCGAGGGAACAGGCGGGACCGGATAAAGGGCGGCCCGGGTGACCCGGTTGGGTTCCTGTGGGGAAATCCATCGTGTGGCGTGTGGACGTATTACGGGCAGGTGCCGCCCACGAAGGGAACCAGAGATGATCAAGCGCCTCCACAGGTTCGCCACCATCCTCGCCGCGGTGGCCGTGGCCGCGGTGATGTTGTCCCCTCCGAGCTCGGCGGCCGTCGCTCTGTCCGCGCCTGAGCCGCTGCGCGTCGACACCGTCACCGCGACCCAGATCTCCTTCCACTGGTCCCAGAACACGTCCGGGAGCGTGGGCGTCCTTCGTGCCCGGATTTACCAGCACGGGGCTCTGGTCACGACCACGCGGCTCCAGCGCTACACCGCTTCCGGGCTGGTTCCGGGCGCCACGTACTCCTTCCATGTCATCGCCGCCGATGACGCCGGGAACACCTCGCCGCCGAGCCGTACCCTCACGATCACCACGCGCGGACCGGGAGTGATCCCGCCCGGACCGGCGAACCTGCGGGCCACCGAGGTGGCCTCCGCGCGGGTCGGTCTCGCCTTCGAACAGCCGGACGACAGCTGGGACATCAGCTACTACGAGGTTCTCGACGGGGGCGCGGTCGTCGCCACGATCCCCGCCGGGCCCTTCGACGGGACGGAGACGATCGGTCTGGCGTTGCGGGGGCTCACCGCGCAGTCGTCGCACACGTATGTGGCACGGGCGGTTCGTACGGCCATAGGCGTGTCGCCCTCGTCGAACACCCTGACGCTCGACACGCTTGCGCGTACGGACGTGGCCGCGCCGTCGGCTCCCACCGGGCTGGTGGCGAAGACGGCCAGGTACGCGTGCTTCACCGTCGACCTGACCTGGACGCAGTCGAGTGACAACGCCGATCCGCAGTCCGCGATCGACTACGAGGTCCTGGTCAACGGCACGCACGATGGCTGGGTACGCGGCGCCGGGGCCTACACCATCGGCATCGTGCCCGTGGGGGACAACACGATCACGGTCCGTGCCGTGGACGGCTCCGGCAACGCCTCGGCCGCCGCCACGACCACGTTCGTGCGTTCGCCCGGCTGCGGCGACGACGCCTGACATGTAGCGGTCCAGCCCGAGGCGCACCCGTCTTGGGCTGGACTGCGCTGTGGTCACCACCCGGTGAGATCCGCGTGATCGATCACCGCGCCGGGGACGGGAGCTGCACTCCGATGATTCGAGACCGCAGCCGCCGGGCTCGCCTGCGAGGGATCATCCGACGACGCCGCCCGGCCAGAGTGCCGCGCTCATGACCGGGTGGCGGTGTCTCTGGGCTCGCGGAGGGTCGCCGCTGCCGCGACGAGCAGGGCCGCGAGCAGGACGATCGCCATGAAGACCTGCCCGTGCAGGCCGAGGACGAAGACGGTGCGGTCGGCGAACTCCGGGTCGTAGGTGGCGGTGCCGGGGAAAAGGAGCGCGCCGACCATGCCAAGCCACGGGACGGCCAGGATGGCGGCGGCGTGGAGCAAGGTGTTCCGGTCTCGCCGGAGCGCGAGGGCCAGGCCGGTCAGGCCGAGAAGCACGGTCATCACCATGTACTGGGCATCGTGGAACTTGGCGTGGGGCGGCCACGACGGGTTGAACGCGTGTTGCGCCGCGAGGTCGGGGATGACCAGGTCGGCGAGTACGGCTCCGAAGGTCGTGATCGCCGCGACGGCGATGATCAGGAGACGGGGGAGGGTCATCAGATCGTCCAGGTGTAGGTGGGGGCGAGCGAGCGGTTGAAGAACATCTTGGGCAGGAGGGGGAGGGCCGCGTCCCGCAGCGTGGTCATGGGAGCGGACGTCCAGTGCGCGGGGGCGCCGACCTGGCGGGAGCGGCGGACGATCATTTGGGTCCGGGGCCTGCGGGCGCGGTCGTAGGCGGCCGGTCCCGCGTGCGGCCCGAGGGTGTCCAGCGCGTGCGCGAGGGTGACCGCGTCCTCGAGCGCCTGGCAGGCGCCCTGTCCCAGGTTGGGCGTCATCGCGTGGGCCGCGTCGCCGAGAAGGGCGACGTTTCCTGAGACGTACGTGGGCAGCGTCGGCAGCTCGTAGGTGTCGCGTTGCACCACCGCCTCCTCGTGCACGGACTCGAGCAGCGCGGGGATGGGCCGGTGCCAGCGGGCGAAGCGTTCGCGCAGTTCGTCCAGGCCGATGTCGGAGCCGGCCGGGGCGTTGGCCATCACGTAGCAGTAGATACGGCCGTCGGGCATCGGCAGGTACCCGAAACGTTCGCCTCTGCCCCACGTCTCCACGCTCTCCTCGACGGGTTGGGGCGGGCCGATGAAGCGCCAGGTGGTGTAGCCGACGTAGCGCGGACGGGCGAGGCCGGGCCAGAGGGAGGCGCGGGTCACGCTGTGCACGCCGTCGGCGCCGACCACGACGTCCGCGGTGGAGACGCCGCCGCTGTGGCGGACCGTGCCGTCGGGCCGCACATCCTGTACGGCGACGCCGGCCCGCAGAGCCTCGGGCGGCACGGCCGCTCTCAGCAGGTCGACCAGTGCGGCCCGGTGCACGGTCACCCACGGGCCGAAGCGGCGCTTGAGGTCGTCGACATCGTGGCGGACCAGCCAGTCCCCCCGGCTGCCGCGGATGCCCGCGGGCGGACCGGCGAGGACGCCGGCGCGCAGACGCTCGCCCAGTCCGAGGGCGTCCAGCGCGCGCAGGCCGTTGGGCTGGATGCTCAGTCCGGCGCCCACCTCGGTGAACTCGGCGGCGCGTTCGAGGACTTCCACCTGGATCCCACGCTGGTGAAGGGCGGCGGCCGTGGCGAGCCCGCCGATGCCGCCGCCCACAATGATCACTTTCACGCGCACATCTCCTTGACGGTCAGAACGGCAGATGCCTTAGAGGCTCTAGATTTCTTAGAGTCATTAAGTAAACATAGAGGCTCTAAGAAGTCAATCGAGCCTGCTCCTCACGTCGTAGTGCCGGGCCCGGATCTGCCCTGGACGTCGTAGCCGGACGAACGCCCCCAGGGCGATGATCGCGGGCGGCTCCGCGGCGATGATTTCCCCATGTGAGGCGCCCGTGCCCCCACGTGCGCGACTTTCGTGAGGAGACATCCCTTGCCTGTCCAACCCCGACGACTCGCCATCGCCTTCGCCCTCGTCCTCGCCGCCGTGACCACGGGAACGGGGGTCGCGTCCGCCGAGAGCGGCACCCGTGGCTGGGCCGCCACCTGGACCGCTTCGCCGCAGCGGCCGGGCGTCAACTACACGCCGAACTGGTCAGAGGAGGGCTTCTCCCAGCAGACGGTTCGCCAGGTGGTCCGGATCAGCGTGGGCGGTGTGGCGGCCCGGGTGCGGCTGTCCAACGTCTACGGGACCACCCCGCTGAAGGTCGCGGGGGCCACGGTCGCGCGGACCGCGGACGGCGCCGCCGTTCGGCGTGGGTCGGTTCGGCATCTCACCGTCAACGGTGCGAGGGCCTTCTCGGTCTCGGCCGGGGCCGAGATCGCGAGTGATCCGGTGCCGCTGCCGGTGGAGGCCTTGAGCTCGGTCACGGTCACGCTCTACCTCGCCGCGCCGACCGGTCCGGCGACCTACCACGCCCAGGCCATGGCGCCCAGCTACCGCGCGAGCGGCGACCACCGGGCCGACGTGGGCGGCGCGGCGTTCACCGAGACCACAGTGTCCTGGTACTACCTGAGCGGGGTCGACGTCATCGGCGGTACGCATCGCCGGGGCGTGGTCGCCTTCGGGGACTCGCTGACCGACGGCTACGGGTCGAAGCCGGGCGCCGACAACCGCTATCCCGACGAGCTGGCCGAGCGACTGGCCGCCGCCGGTCGGCCGCGGGCCGTACTCAATCAGGGGATCGGTGGAAACCGGGTGACGGTCGACTCGATGCAGCTCGGCGACAAGGGCACGTCGCGGTTCCGGCGCGATGTACTGAGCCAGCCGGGCGTGGGCACGGTCATCGTCCTGGAAGGCATCAACGACATCGGGATGAGCCGGGCGCCCTCTCCGATCGGCGCGCCGCCCACGGATGTCTCGGCGCGGCAGGTCATCGCCGGGCACCGTGAGCTGATCCGGCAGGCGCGGGCCAAGGGTGTGCGGGTCATCGGCGCGACGCTGCCGCCGATGAAGGGCTCGCAGTACTACGACGCGGTCAGCGAGGCCAAGCGGGACGAGGTCAACGCCTGGATCCGCACGTCGGGTGAGTATGACGCGGTGCTCGACCTGGACCGCGTCCTTGCCTCGTCCTCCGACGGGGACCAGCTCGACCCTGCCTATGACTCCGGTGACCACCTGCACCTCAACGACACGGGGTACCGGGCGGTGGCGAACGCCGTCGATCCGGCCGACCTGCGCTGAAGGCCGACACCCATGAGCCCTTCCCCTGGCGGGGCCGGGGGAAGGGCCGCGGGTAAAGCGAATCCAAAGCGGCCGACCCTAGACTCCTGCATCGATCCCATGGGGCAGCCTCACGGCGGGCGCGAAAAGGAGTCAACGGTGAAACTGGCACGCGGCATCCTGGCAACCATGGTCGCGAGCATGCTGGCGGTCGTGTCGCTGTCCCCGGCGGCGAGCGCTCAAGCCGGACCACGCTCCTGGGACTGCGAACGGGAAAGGTGGCCCAACGACGGCGACGCCGGGGGCGTTTCCGGCGCCGCGACCTTGCAGTGGAACAACACCGCCGCCAAGGCATGGGTGGCGTTCGATGCCTACAGCGAGAAGTTCACGCTGGTGAACAAGACCAAGGCCGACACGAGGGGGCGGTTGTGGTTGAAGAACGCCTGGGGCGCCTGGGTGGTGTTCGACATGATCTGGGTGGACGCCGACGAATCATCGGAACGGCATGACCTGTCCCTCGACGAAGGCGAAGCGGTCCAGATAGAACTCCGGCTGAACGGCCGTGGCACGTGCTCCATCAGCACGCTGTGTGCCTGAACCGGTCAGCGGAGCTTGTTGCGGTCGGCCCACGCGGCGATCGCCGCCGCGATCCTCTCCGGCTGGTCCTCCGTGGCGTGGTGGCCCGCGGCGCCGGCGTACTCGACCTCCAGTGCCGCCACCGCGGACCTGCTCCACTCGGCCACCTCGGGTGTGATGAGCAGGACGGGCGAGCCGTCGAAGGTGAGCAGGAGCTTGGGGGTCTCGTGGCTGGCCGTGAGCCACTTTCCGTAGTGGGCGACGCGGTCGGCCACGTCGGCGGGCTCGCCGTCCAGCGGGATGGACCGGGCCCAGGCCAGGATCGGGCGGCGGCTCTCGGGGGTGGGGTACGGCGCGAGGTAGGCCGCTTTTTCTTCCTCGCTCACGGGGGTGAGGACGCCGCCGGTGTAGGCGGTCTGGATGAAGTAGTCGGTGCCGAGCACCAGTTCCTCGCCCTTGGGGGAGCGGATGGCCTCGGAGCGGGCGCGTGGGCCCTCTCCCAGGTCGGCCCAGGAGAGGGGGCGCATGAAGGTTTCGAAGACGGCGACGCCGCGTACCGTGCCGGGGTGGCGGGCGGCCCGGTCGAAGGCGAGCGCGCCGCCCCAGTCGTGGCCGACGAGTATCACGTCCTCCAGGCCGAGGGCGTCGAACCATGCGTCCAGGTAGCGCGCGTGGTCGGCGAAGGTGTAGTCGATGCCGGGCTTGCCCGAGCGGCCCATGCCGATCAGGTCGGGCGCCAGCAACCGGCCCTCGCCGACCAGCGGGAGCACCTTGCGCCACATGTGGGAGGAGGCGGGGTTGCCGTGGAGGAAGACGATGGGGGTGCCGGAGCCGGTCTCCTCGTAGTGGATGGTCGAGCCGAGGACCTCGATGGTGGGCATCTGTACTCCGTTAGTCAGATAAACGTTAGTGGCACGAACGAAATTACATCGTTAGTGCCACTAACGCAATAGCCTTGGCCCATGGAGAAGACCCCGGCCCGCCTCAGAAGGGTGCCGAGCAGACTGCTGGGCCTCGCCGCCGCCCAGGCCGACCGGGTGGTGACCTCCGGGTTCGCCGAGCTGGGCGCGCGCAAGTGGCACTACAGCGCCCTTGTCGCCCTGCACGAGTCCGGACCGGCCAGTCAGGCCGAGCTGAGCGACCGGACCGGGATCTATCGCAGCGATCTGGTCGCCGTCATCAACGAACTGGCCGAGCGCGGGTTGGTCGAGCGGACGCCGGACCCCGACGACCGGCGGCGCAACGTCATCTCGATGACGAAGGCGGGGCGGGAGCAGTTCGCCCGGCTGGAAGCCGCGCTCGTGGCGATGCACGAGGAGCTCCTCGCCCCGCTGACCGAGGCAGAGCGAGAGCAGCTCATCGACCTGCTGGTCAAGCTCGTGTTCTCGCCTTGAGCGGCGCCGCCGTTCCCTTCGAGGGCCTGCTCGGCAGCATCACGATCGCCGCCACCAGCCCCACCGCCGCGATGCCCGCCGAAGCCATGATCGCCGCCTGGTATCCCGCGGTCAGCGCCTCCTGCGAAGGGTTGGGGCCGGAGACGGTGGTGGCCAGGGAGACGAGGGCGGCGACGCCGATGGAGATGCCCACCTGCGGGGTCACGTTGAACAGGCCTGAGGCCAGCCCCGCCTCCTCCGGCGTGGCCTCCGCCGTGGCGGCGATGGTGACGGCCACCACCAGCAGGCCGAAGCCGATGCCGGTCAGGAGTTCGGGGGCGAGCAGCGCGCCGAGGAAGGTGCTGGCGGGGGTGATGCGGAGGTACGCGACGGCTCCGGCGGTGATCAGGGTCATGCCGGTGACGGCGGTGGCGCGGATGCCGAATCGGCTGACGAATCGGCCGCCCACGGTCGAGGCGGTCAGGGCGATCGCGATGGAGATGGCGACGACCGACAGGCCGGCTTCGGTGGCGGAGTAGCCGAGGACGTACTGCGTGTAGAGGGTGAGGATGACGAACAGCGGCTGTGCGGCGGCGGCGACCAGGAACATGATCGTGTTGCCCGCGCGCAGCAACGGCTTGCGGAAGATCGAGAGCGGCATCAGCGGGTTCTTGGAGCGCGACTCGATGACCAGGAACAACGCCAGGAGAACGACGGCCAGGCCGCCCAGGGGCAGGGACGACTCCACGACGGCGTACATGAGCAGGCCGAGGCCGGCCGTCGAGGTGATCGCGCCGAGGACGTCGAAGCCGCGGGCGCCGGAGGGCGCGACGCGGGGGAGCAGGCTGAGGGCGAGGACGGCGACGACGACGCCCACCGGGACGTTGACGTAGAAGACCGAACGCCAGCCGAGCCAGTCGGTCAGCACGCCGCCGAGGACGACGCCGGTCGAGGCGCCCACGCCGCCGACCGCGCCCCACAGGCCCATGGCCCGGTCGCGGTCGGGATCGCCGTTGAAGATGGTCATCACCAGCGACAGCGCGGCGGGCGCGACGAGTGCCGCGGCCATCCCCTGTACGGCCCGCATCGCCACGACCAGCGCCCCGCCGGAGGCGAGTCCGCCGAGCAACGAGGCGAGCGCGAACAACAACATCCCGGCGACGAACACCCGCCGCCGGCCGAAGAAGTCGGAAAGGCGCCCGCCGAGCAGCAGCAGGCCGCCGAACACGAGCGAGTAGGCCGTGTGCACCCACGACAGCTGTTCCTGGCCCATGCGCAGGTCCTGGCCGAGGAGCGGCAGCGCGATGCCGACGATGGTGGAGTCAAGGATGAGGACGAACTGGGTGGTGGTGAGGAGGGCGAGGGCGGTCCACTTGTTCTTCACGATGCTTCCTTAGGGGAACGACTTGTAACAGTGGACATCGTGTGTGACCATCAGGGCCTATGGAAGAAGGCACTTTCATGTCCCAGGGGAACACCGCTGTACCAGACCAGCTCAAGACGCTGGCGGACGCTCAGGCGCTCATCGACTCGGGCCAGTGCCCGATCCCGCCGCGCGAGATCCTTGACCGGATCGCCGGCAAGTGGGCGATCCAGATCATCGTGGTCGCCTCGCGGGGCCCGGTCCGGTTCACGGAGCTGGAGCGCACGGTCGAGGGCGTCAGCCGGCGCATGCTGACGCTGACCCTGCGCAACCTGGAGCGCGACGGCATGCTGGAGCGCACGGTGTATCCGACGGTGCCGCCGAAGGTGGAGTACCAGACCACGCCGATGGCGCTGGAGCTGTATGAGGCGCTGCTGACGGTGACCAACTGGTCGCGCAAGCACAGCGCCTGCGTCGCGCGGGCGCGCGAGATCTACGACCGGCGCTTGAACGAAGAGGCCAGCAGCGGCAGCAGCATGACGCCGACGAAGATCGGCGTGGCCATGTAGCGGAAGTCCTGGGCCGAGATGTTGGCCAGGATGGCCAGCTGCTGGCCGAGGACGATGGCGCCGACGCCGAGCACGTACCGGTTGCGCAGCGACCAGGCGGCCAGCGCGAGCGCGAGGTAGGACAGGTACGACCAGAGCGCGCCGCGCCACAGCATCCAGTCGACGGCCTTGTTGAGCGTGACGTCCAGCCAGGTGCCGGCCAGCGTGTGCAGGCCCTCGTTGAGCGGGCGCAGGGTGAAGACCTCGCGGCCCCGGTAGTCGGGCACCTGGTCCTCGCCGATGTAGGAGTCGGCGTTGGGGCGGCGGGAGAAGCGGTAGGTGTCGCCGCCGGTCTCCTCGTCGTCGGCCCAGAGCTGCCAGGCGATCGCGCCTCTGCACAGGCGGGTGTCCACAGCCAGGCCGGGCTCCTGAACCAGCAGCCGCTTCCACAGGTCGAGCAGTTCGGTGGCGTGGGCGTCGGCCTGCGGCCAGCTGAAGTCGCCACGCCAGATCAGCGGGTTGATCGTGTGGCAGGTGCCGCCCTTGTCCCAGCGCTTGAGCGGCGCGATCGTGGCGAGCATGGCCCGGTCGCTGTTGTCGAACAGGTCGGGACGCTCGTGGAAGGCGACCGCGATGTCGCCGAAGGCGGTGTGGTAGACGTACGTCTTGCTCGGCGCCGAGATCCCGATCAGCGGGAAGATCAGGTTGCTGAGCAGCAGGGGGATGGCGGCCGCCGCGGTGCCGAGCAGCGCCAGCCGTACCCTCAGAAGGGGCACGACGAGCAGGAGCGCGGCGACGGCGATCGCCACGACCAGGAAGCCGTTGGCGCGGAAGAGACCCAGCAGCGTGAACAGGGCCGACAGCGCGGCCAGGCGGCCGTTGGTGAGGTCGCGGTCGGCGGCCACGCGCGCGCAGACGCCGGCGATCGCGACCGCGCAGATCGTGAACGGCACGTCCTTCCACAGCGCGACGGAGAACGCGCCGAGCGGCGGCAGGAACGCCAGCAGGATCGCCATGGCGTTGGTCCAGCGCGGCGGCGCCCCGAGCGCGATCAGCGCCCGCGCGAGGAACGTGAGCGTGAGGGCCGTCGCGGTCGTCTGCAGCAGCGTCACCGCGCCGAGATCGCCGGTGAGCCGCATGCTGAGCCACAGCACGGAGTCGTAGAGGACCGAGTGGTCGCTGATCCACGGTCCGGCCAGGGTGTGGCTCAGATAGAGGACCGAGTCACGGCTGAACAGGCCGGGGTAGAAGGCCGCCCACCAGCAGAGCAGCACGATCTGGATGGGCAGGAACGTGGAACGGAGAACGCGCATGAGTCCTGAGGCCGGGGAGAGTGCACCTTGGGGGCAAACCCTACCCGGCTATTACGGATATACCATTCCCGGCGCGAGTTTCTTGCCGCCGGCCAGTTGGGGCACGGTGACGAGCGTGTAGCCGCGCTTCTTGAGCTCCTTGATGATCTCCGGCATGGCCCGCACGGTCTGCGGGACGGTCTCGTGCATCAGGATGACCCCGTCGCGCCTGGCCAGCCGCAACACCGCCGCCTTGATCTTCCTGACGTCGCGCGACTGCCAGTCGAGGGTGGTGCCGGTCCACATGACCTGCGACATGCCCTCCTGCGCGGCCAGCTCCACGATGCGCTCGTCGGTGTGCCCGTACGGCGGGCGGAACATCTTCGGCGTGATCCCCGCCACCCGCTCGACGATCTCCTGCGTGAGCCGCAGCTCGGTCGTGACCTGCTCGTCCATGAGCGAGGGCAACGACGGGTGCCCGTAGGTGTGGTTGCCGATCGCGTGCCCGTCGGCGACGGTCTTCCTCAGTACGGCCGGCCGCCGCTCCACCTGCTTGCCCATGACGAAGAACGTCGCCTTGACCTTCGCCTTCTTGAGCACCTTGAGCAGCTCGGGCGTCGTCTTGCCCGGTCCGTCGTCGAACGTCAGGGCCAGGCACTTGGCCTTCGCGCAGTTGACCTTCGCCGCCTGCGCGGGGATCGCCGGAAGGGCTGTTCCCACCACGAGTCCCGCCACGAGTCCGGCCACGAGTCCCGCCATGAGCCCCGCCGGCACCGCCACTCCACGCCCGACCACCGGGCACCACCTCCCCTTCGCGAACCCCCGGCAAGTGTGGCATATCCGCGATATCCACTTTTCGCATCGTGCGACGAAATCACCGCCGGGGGAATTGATTGCCCCACCATTGGTATGTCGGGAGGTCAATCCGCGGCGCACCGGCGCCGATCGGCGAGAGGGTCGAGGGCGTGCGCCTGCTCACTCCTCGCCTCTCGCCGGTCGCAACCGCCGCGGAGCCCGCGGTCCGGGCGGGGAGGGCGGCGCTGGTCGCCTTCGGCGTGTACACGGTGCTCCTGCCGCCGGCGCTCCTGGTGCCCGCTCTGGCCGGCGCCGACCCGTTCACGCTGCGCGGCACCCTGTTCCCGCTGGCCGTGGGCTTCATGCTGGCCGTACCCCTGCTCGCGGTGGCGCTGATGTGGCGGCGCCCGGCCGTCTACGACGTGGCCGCCGCCGCGTTCGCCGCGTGGACGGCGCTGGCCATGCGCGTGGCCCTGCACGGCACGCCGTTCGGCTTCGACGGGCTCTCCGGCGACATGGCCAGGATGGCCTCGATGGCCACCAGGTTCAGCGTGGTCGCGGCCAGCAGCGACGGCATCGTGGAGGGCGTCGCCGCCGAGTACCCGCCGCTCTACCCCTGGCTGATCGGCCGCGCCGCCGCGCTCACCGGCATCCCCGCCTGGCAACTGCTGGCGGAGGCGGAGATCGTCTGGACCTCCGCCGCCGTCGTCGCCGCCTACGCCCTGTGGCGACGCACCACCACCGCCCCGGTCGCGCTGGCGCTCGCCGTCTTCAGCCTGGTCGCGTTCTCCTACCCGTGGAAGGCCTACGAGGTCTTCGCACTCGCCGTCTTCATCCCCTGGGCGCTCGGCACGCTGGCCGCCCGCCCGGGCGGGCGGATGCACTGTCTCGGCTCGGGGCTGCTGCTCGGCCTCATCGTCCAGCTCTACCTGGGCTTCTTCCTGTACGGCATAGCCGGCCTGCTGGCCCTGGTCGTCTGCGCCTTCTGGCAGAGCGCCGACCGGTGGGGCCTGCTGTGGTACTTCACCAGGGTCGTGGCCATCGGACTGGCCGTCTCGGCCTGGTACGTGGCGCCGTACCTGGTCACGCTGGCCACGACCGGCGGCCAGAACGTCGCGGACCTGTACGCGACACCGGCCGTCGCCGCCTCCTCCTTCCCGTTCATGCAACCCTCCTTTCTGGGCGCGGTCGAGGCCGCCGGCCTGGTCGGCGCGGTCGTGCTGCGCAACCGGACCTGGTGGGGCCTGCCGATGGCGCTGCTCATCGCCGGCACGTACGCCTACCAGGGGGCCTACGCCGTCGGTTTCGTGTTCACCGGGCACACCGGGATGGCGCACCACTCCATGCACCTGCTGCACGGCCTGCTGCTCGCCTCCGGCGTGCTGTCGCTGACCTGGCTCGTGCCGAAGCTGCCGGTGAAGCCATGGGCGCAGGTGGCGCTGGCCGTCTGCGTCGTGTGGTCCGGCAGCCACCTGTGGCGCGCCTGGTCGCCGGTGCCGGTGGGTTCGGCCGCCGCCTCGCACGCCGAGGGCGTGCACGCCGCGAGGGCGCACGCCGAGCCGCTGCCCGACGGCAGGATGCCCGCCACCGGCGCGGCCGGGCAGGAGGAACTGCGTCAACTGGGCACGGCGCCGCCCTCGGCCTTCCCCGTCGCCGAGATCCGCCGCGCCGTCCGCGAGCACTACGGCCCGCACGTGCGCCCGCGCACGCTGGCCGTCGACGAGCGCCTCTACTCCTACCTGCCCTGGCCCGGCTACCTGCCCGTGGTCAGGACCGCCGCCCTCAGCGTCGTGCGCTGGGACGACAGGTACGCCGAGCTCCAGCGGCTGGCCGCCATCACCGACCCGGAGCGGTTCGCCGCGGCCACGCGGGCGAGCAGGTTCGGCGGGATCGACGTCTTCGTGCTGTGGGCGCGCAAGGCCGCCTGGACGTGGCGGCCCGTGCTGGCCGACGGCAGCACGGCGCAGTTCTCCCCGGTCCAGTTCTCACCCCGGCACTTCGCCGTCGTGCGCGACCTGCCCGGCGGGATCGTCGTCGCGATCAGGCTGCCCGATCGTCAAGTCTCGGCAAGGAGTGAACCAGGACCATGCCGAGGCGCAGCGTGTGCGGCCCTGGACGCCCATGCTTCCTGACAGGGAGGGGGAAGCGATGCGGGTACTGATCATCATTCCTGCGTACAACGAGGAACAGTCGATCCGGCTGGTCATCGACGAGCTGGAACGGGCCTGCGGCTACGCCGACATCCTGGTCGTGGACGACGGGTCGGCGGACTCCACCGCGGCGCTGGCCGAAGCGACCGGCGTGGCCGTGCTCCGCCTTCCCTACAACCTCGGCGTCGGCGGCGCCATGCGCGCGGGCTACCGCTACGCGCTGGACCGCGGGTACGACGTGGCCCTTCAAGTTGACGCCGACGGCCAGCACGACACGCGCTACATCGGCAAGCTGGTCGCCGCCGTGGAGTCGGCGGACATCGTGATCGGATCGCGCTTCGCGGGGGCGGGCACGTACACGAGCGCGAAGTTCGCCAGGCGCCTGGCGATGCGGTTGCTGGCCATGGTCGTCTCCGGTCTGGCCAGGACCAGGCTGACCGACGTGACCAGCGGCTTCAGGGCCGCCAACCGGAAGGCGATGGCGATCTTCGCCGTCCACTACCCGGTGGAGTACCTGGGCGACACCGTGGAGTCGCTGGTCATCGCGGTCCGCAGCGGCTGCGTGATCAGGCAGATCCCGGTCAAGATGCGGCCCCGCGAGTACGGCACGGCCAGCCAGTCGAGCCTTCGCGCGCTCGTCTACCTGGTCAGGGCCGGTGTGGCGCTGGGCCTGGCGCTGATCAGGCGCTGGGAACCGGTCTCCGCCGCCGAGGTTCCGGAGAGGGCCGGAGTATGAGCGTCTACATGCTGGGCCTGGTCGGCGCCGTCGTCACGGTCTCGATCGTCTTCGAGATGCTGCGCCGCAGGAAGCTGCGCGAGAAGTACGCCACGTTCTGGGTGCTGCTCGCCGGGGTGATCGTGGTGATCGCGTTGTTCCCCGAGGTGCTGGCCGGAGCCGCCGCGATGCTCGGCGTGCAGGTGCCGGCGAACCTGCTGTTCTTCCTCGGCAGCCTCGTGCTTCTGGGAGTGAACGTGCAGCTCAGCTCGGAGCTCGGCCGCCTGGAGGAGCGTACGCGGACGCTGGCCGAGGAGGTCGCCCTGTTGCGACTGTCCAGCCGCGAGCACCGCTGAGCATGACCACGCTCAGGAGCCTGCTGCGCTTCCTGCTGGTCGGCGGGCTGAGCTACACCGTCGACCTCGGCACCCTGTACCTGCTGCACAGCGTCCTGGCCGTCGGCCTGGCCCCGGCCACCCTCCTGGCGTTCCTGCTGGCGCTCGTCGTCAACTTCGCGCTCAACCGGTCGGTGTCCTTCGCCGCCGCGCCCGGCCGGATGCGCCGCCAGTTTCTGCGCTACTGCACGCTGTGCGCCGTCAACTACGGTCTCACCCTGGTCGGCGTGCTCGGGCTGGTCGAGCTCGGCACGCACTACCTGGTCGCGAAGACCGCCATGGTCGGCGTGGGCGTGGCCGTCAATTTCGTCCTCTGCCGCTACTGGGTCTTCCCCGCGGTGAGCCATCGGAGTGAGCGACCTGACTACCATCCAAGCGTCCCCGTCTGAGCGGACCGCGATCGCGGCGAAGCCGTCCAGGATCGACCGGCTGCCCGCCCTCGTCTTCACCGGCTGCCTGGCCGTCTACCTGCTGTGGTGGGCGGCCTTCTATCCCGGCCTGATGAGCTGGGACTCCATCACCTACGTGTGGCAGGTGACGACCGGCAACTGGCGCGCCGACCACTCGGTCCTCTACGACGCGCTGGTGTGGCTGTCGCTGGCCGCGACCGGCGACCTGGCCGCGCTCACCCTCGTCCAGGCCGCCGCCGCCGCGCTCACGCTGGCCGTGCTCGCGTGCGTGGTGCGCGACTTCGGCGTCCCGTGGGCGTGGTGCCTGGCCGCCGCACTCGCGGTGGCCGCGCTGCCCGCCACCGGCACGTTCGTGGTCACGGTGTGGAAGGACGTGCCGTTCGCGCTGGTCCTGGTGCTCATGACGGCGACGCTGGGCCGCCTGGCGCTGCGCCGCCGCTCGTGGCCGCTGATCGTCACGCTGGGCGTGGAAGTGCTGGTGCTGTGCCTGCTGCGCAACAACGGCTTCCTGTTCGCCGCCATCGCGCTCGCCCTCGCCGTCATCCTGCTTCCCGGGACGCGGGTACGGCTGGCCGGCGCCGCCGCCGTCCCCCTGGCGACCGTCTACCTGGTCACCGCCTACGCGTATCCCGCCATGAGCGTGGACCCGGTCCGCCCCTGGCTGAGCTACGCCACGGCCTACTCCGACATCGCCGTCACCTACGCCCGCCGTCCCGCCGCCTTCCAGGAACGCGACCTGGCGCTGATGGCGCGGATCGCGCCCCTGGAACACTGGAAGTCCAACGCCAACTGCCTCAACGCCGACACCACCCTCAGCGCCGGCTTCGACGTCGCCCGCGCCGACCGGCTCTACAAGAAGCTCGTCGGCCTGTGGGTGCGGCTGATCAAGCGCGCCCCCGACGCGGTCACCGCCGCCCGGCTCTGCCGCGGCTCGGTGGCCTGGGTGGCCTTCCCCGCCCAGCCGGGCGAGCGCGTGCTCGTCGGCATGCCCAACGTCCCCGAAGACCTGTACGGCTGGCGCGCCTCCGGCCAGACGATGGCGGCCAGCCCGTACCGGCCGATCCTGGCCACGCGCCCGCTCTCGCAGACGCTGCACGACGCCGCGGTCTTCGTCAGGGGCCTGTCGCTGACCGAGCAGTTCGAGTGGCTGCTGTGGCGCGGCGCGACCTGGTGCTACCTGGTCTACGCCGCGGCGGCCGCGCTGGCCTGGGCCGGACGGCGGCAGGCGGCGCTCGTGCTGGCGGTGGTCGTGGCGGGGCACCAGCTCGCGGTGACGGCGGCCATCCCGGCGCAGCTGTTCAGGTACATGGCCGCACCCATCATGATCGGGATCATGCTGCTTCCGATCCTGGTGGCGGTGCTGTCCAAGCGGCTGCGGAGGCCGGCCGGCGAAGGTCAATAGATCGCCTGGTTTTCCTCTGCTCCCCGCCAAGCGACCCGGTGATCGTGTCGCTTCTGGCCATGCTGACATGCGGTTTGCACGTCGATCGGGAGGAAGCTTCGTGACGCCTGTGCTCAGCGTCGTCGTACCGTTCCACAACGTCGAGCCCTACCTGGAGCACTGCCTGTCCTCGCTGGCGGCCCAGGAGTTCCCGGATCTTGAGGTGATCTGCGTCGACGACGGGTCGAGCGACCTCAGCCCGGTGATCGCCAAGGACTTCGCCGGCCGCGACCGCCGCTTCACGCTGATCCAGCAGCGGCACAGCGGCCCGGGACCGGCCCGCAACGCCGGCATCGCGCTGGCCTCCGGCCGCCTGCTGGCCTTCGCCGACGGCGACGACTACGTGCCGCCGGAGGCGTACGCCACGCTGATCGAGAGCCTGGAACGCACCGGCTCCGACCTGGCCTGCGGGAACGTCTGCTGCTTCGACTCGGTGAGCACGTGGCGCTCGCCGCTGCACGCCGACATGTTCGCCGCGACCGTCGAACGCACCCACGTCAGCCGCATGCCCGTGCTCATGACCGACAGGACCGTGTGGAACAAGGTCTACCGGCGCGCGTTCTGGGACGCCGCCGAGCTGGCCTTCCCCGCCGGCTACTACGAGGACACGCCGGTCGCGGTCCCCGCGCACGTGCTGGCCGACACGGTCGACGTCCTGAACACCGTGGTCTACCACTGGCGCCAGCGCGACTCCGGCACCCGCTCGATCACGCAGAGCCGGCGCGAGCGCGGGCACCTGGAGGACCGCGTCTCCACGATCGAGACCATGCGCGACTTCCTGCGCCGCGACCACACCGCGCTGCTGCCGCTCTATGACGAGCACGTGCTGCGGAGCGACCTCGTGCCGTTCCTGAAGGCGTTCGAGTTCACCGACGGCGGCCGCGACGACTACCGCGGCCGCTTCTTCGACCGGCTGGAGCCGCTGCTGGCCGCGATCCCGCGCGACGTCTCCATGTCCCTGCCGTGGCTGGAGCGGCTCGCCTACCACCTGGTGCGTACGCGCGAGGCGGACGAGCTGACCAGGCTGCTGACCGACCGCCGCACCGGCCGGGCGTTCGCCGTCCGGCGGCGCTGGCCCAACTTCTACGTCGACCATCCGCTGCGCGGGAAGAGCGGGGTGCCCGCGCGGCTGTTCCGCGTGCGGCCCGCCGAGGTGAACCTGCTCGCGCAGGCCGACCGGGTCAGCGAGGCGGGCGCGGGATTCCGGGTCGGCGGGCACGCCTACTTCGAGGGGCTCGACGCCACGGGCTCCAAGATCCGGATGTGGCTGCAGCCCGGTGAGGGCCGCCGCGTAGAGGTGCCGGTCCGCAGGGTGAGCAGGCCCGACGTCAGCGAGGCCCACGGCTGCGAGCCGGGCGTCTACGACGGCTCGGGCTTCGAGGCCGACCTCGACGTGACCGGCCTCTGGACGCCGGCGAGCTCGGCCACCACCTGGGAGGTCCTGGTGGAGGTGCGCAACGGCCGAGCGCACGCCGAACTGCCGCTGCCCCTGCCCGCCCGCGTGCTGCCCGCCCAGTCGCTCAACCGCTGGCTGTCGCGCTCGGCCAAGGTCGAGACGATCAGGAGCAAGGGTCACCTGGTGGTGCGGGCCAGGGCGGTGCGGGTCGTGGCCGAGTCCTGCGCGGACCTGCCCGGCGGGCTCGAACTGCGGGGCCGCGTCTTCACCGCGGTCCGTACGGGGGAGCTGACCGCGGCCGACACCACCACCCGGCTGCCGGTGGAGTTCCTGCGCGGCGAGGACAGGACCGCCTTCCACGTCCTCATCCCGCACGACGCCGGATTCTCCGGCGCGGTGTGGCTGGAGAGCGGCAAGGAACGCTTCAAGATCTTCGCCGCGGAGCACTGGGCCGACGGCTCCGGCGCCACCCCCGGCGGCGAGCGCTGGCTGAGCGCCACCCGGACCGGCGCCCTCACCGCGACGAGCAGGGAGCGGCGGCCCGCCGTACTGTCGGCCGAGTGGACCGACGCGCGCTCCCTCACCCTGCGCGGCCACTACCGGGGTACGGCCAGGCCCGCCGTCTTCCGGCTGGAGCGCACCGCCGGCGGCGGCGTCCACGAGCTGCCGGTGATGTGGGAGGACCAGAACTTCACCGTGGAGCTCGACCCGGCCGCCATGCCGGTCTTCGGGCAGAGCCTCCCGCTGGCCCCGGGAACCTGGCAGCTCACGGCGGCGACCGACGCCGGCCGGTCCGCGATCGGCCTCACCAACAGCGCGCTGCGCGAGGCGGGCGCCGAGGTCACCGTGGGCGCCCACGACCTGCGCCTGCAGTCGGACGCGGAGGACACGGCCGAGCTGCGGGTCCGCGCCCTCGCGGCCACGGGCAAGGCGGCGCTGCAGCGCGCCCTGGAGAAGGACTATCCGCGCCTGCGCGCCCTGCCCGCCCTCGACCTGGCCGTCTTCGAATCCTGGGAGGGCCGCCAGTACTCCGACAACCCCCGCGCGATCTTCGAGGAGCTGCGCCGCAGGGGCGACGCGCGGGAGTGCGTCTGGGTCACCGCGGACGGCCGGTTCGAGCCGCCCCCCGGCGTGCGCACGGTGCTCAGCGGCAGCGCCGCGCACGTCGACGCGCTGGCCAGGGCCGCGCTCATCGTCTCCAACGACTGCGCTCCCGAGTGGTTCGTCGCCCGCGAGGGCCAGAAATACGTCCAGACCTGGCACGGAACCCCGCTGAAGACGATCGGGCACGACGCCAGGCGGCACCCGTTCCCCGCCGCCATCGACTACGCCAGGCGTCTGGCCGACGACGTCGCCAGGTGGGACCTGCTGCTGTCGCCCAGCCCGTACTGCAGCGAGGTCTTCCGCCGGGCCTTCGGCTACCGGGGCGAGATCGCCGAGGTCGGCCAGCCCCGCAACGACCTGCTGCGCCGCCCGCCCGCCGAGGGCCTGCGCGAGCGGCTCGGCATCCCGCCGGGCAAGAAGATCGTCCTGTACGCGCCCACGTGGCGCGACGACGAGATCGGCCGGGGCGACCTGTACCGGATGAACCTCATGCTGGACCTCGCCGAGACGCGCGAAGGACTGGGCGAGGACCACGTGCTCCTGGTCCGCGCCCATTCCAGGGCCGCGGGCGCCATGCAGCCGCTCGGCGAGCCCGGCTTCGCGATCGACGTCAGCGCCTACCCGGAGATGGCCCACCTGCTGGGCCTGGCCGACGTGTTCGTGACCGACTACTCGGCCGCGCTGTTCGACTTCGCGGTGACCGGCAGGCCCATGGTCTTCTTCGCGCCCGACCTGGCCAACTACCGCGACCACGTACGCGGCCTCTACCTCGACTACGCCGCCGGGACGCCGGGCCCGGTGGCGGCCACCACGCGGGAACTCGTCGCGGCGGTCAGGGCGGCCGAGGTCGGCTACGACGCGGCCTTCCTGGAGAAGTACTGCCCCCTGGACGACGGCAACGCCGCGGCCAGGGCGGTGGACCGGATTCTCGGCTGAGACGCCAAATCTCGGCAACGGGAGCCCCGGCTGATCGCGATGCCGGCGCCACGCCCGGTACGTCCTCAGGATGCTGGACCCATGGGTTGCCCGAAGATCAGTATTGTCGTCCCCTTCTACAACGTGGAGCGATACCTCCGGCCCTGCCTGGAGTCGCTCGCCCGGCAGACGCTGACCGACATCGAGGTCGTCATGGTCGACGACGGCTCGCCCGACGGCAGCGCCGTCATCGCCAAGGAGTACGCCGCCCGCGACCCCCGCTTCCTCCTGATCCAGCAGGAGAACCAGGGGCTCGGGCCGGCGCGCAACACCGGGGCGCGCCGGGCGGGCGGTCAGTACCTCGCCTTCGCCGACAGCGACGACCTCCTGCCGCCCCAGGCCTACGACCTGCTGGTCGGCTCGCTGGAGAGCACCGGCTCCGACCTCGCCTCCGGCGACGTACGCACGTTCGGCACGACCGGCGTGCACCGCTCGTGGCTGCCACGCGGACTGTTCCACGCCGACCGACCCCGCACCCACGTACGCAGGGACAACCGCCTGCTGTGGGACCGCTCGGCGTGGAACAAGGTGTTCCGCCGCACCTTCTGGGACGCCCGCGGCTTCGCCTTCCCCCCGGGCCTGTACGAGGACGTGCCGGTCACCATGCGCGCCCACGTCGCGGCCGGGACCGCCGACGTGGTCAGGGACGTCGTCTACTACTACCGCCAGCGCGACGGGGCCGGCGCGCCGTCCATCACCCAGCGCGACGGCGACCTGGCCAACCTCCGCAGCCGCGTCGGCGGCCTGCACGAGGTGGCCGGCTTCTTCGCCGCCGAGGCGCCCGAGCTGAAGAACGCCTTCGACCGGACCGCTCTCATCGGCGACGTCCGGCGGGTGATCGAGGCGCTGCCCGCCGCCTCTCCCGAGGACCGCGGCACCTTGCTGGACCTCGCCACCGGATACCTGGACACGGTGGACGCGGCCGTCATCGCCGAGCTTGGCCCCACCCACCGGCTGAAGTTCTCGCTGGCCGCCGACGGTGACCTGGAAGCGCTGCTCAGGGCGCTGGAGGCCGAGCGCCGCGCCAAGGAGCCCGCCGGCATCGTGCGCCGGGGCCTGCTGCGCCGCCGTCTGCTCCACGACCTGCCCGAGACCGGCGCACGGCTGCCCGAGCCGCTCCTGCGCGCCGAGCGCGACCTGTCCCTGCGCGCCAAGGTCGACGCGGCCGCCTGGCACGGCGAGACCCTGCGCATCCGCGGCCACGCCTACATCGAGCGGCTGGAGATGGCCGAGCGCGACGGGCTGCGCGCGTGGCTGCAGGACACCCGCTCCGGCACCCGCGTCACGCTCAAGCTCACGCGCGAGCGGCGGCCCGACGTCACCGCCGCCTCCGGGCAGTCGCACGTCTGTCTCGACTGGGCGGGCTTCACGGCCGCGGTGCCCGCAGGCGTACTGAAGACGGGGGAGCGCTGGGCTCCCGGCACGTGGGAACTGCGCGTGGCCGTCACCGCCGGGGGACAGGCCAGGGAGGGCCTCGCCGGTCTGTCGCCCGACGTCGCCGAGCGCCGCCCGGCCGCCCGCGCGGTGGGCGAGCGCTGCTGGGTACGCCCGCTGTTCACCGAGGCGGGACGCTTCCAGATCCGGGTCCGCAAGCCGAAAGCGGTCGTCACCGCCTGCCGTCCGGTCGAGGACGGGCTGCTCGTCGAAGGCTGGATCAGGCGCCTGGCCAGCGCCGAGCCGCCGGTCCTCGTGGCCACCAGGCGGCGCGACGGGGCCGAGGTGCGCCGCCCGGCCGCCTTCACCCCCGAGGACGAGCGCCACCAGGCCTTCACCGTGACGATCCCCGCCGCCGAGCTCGCAGACCCGCCGAGGAGCCCGCTCGCCGACCCCATGTTGTGGGAGGGCGAGGACAGCCGCTGGAGCCTGTCCTTCGAGGCGGGCGAGGAACAACTCCCGCTCGCCGCCGACGACCTGCCGCCCGTCCGCGTGCGCGCCGGCGAGCAGGAAGCGGTCCTCACCCAGACCGGGTACGGCTCCGCCGACCTCGTCCTGCGCCCCCACCGCCCCGTCCTGGCCGAAGCCCACTGGACGGCCGCCGGCGAACTGGTCGTCACCGGACACCACTTCGGCGGCCCCGCCGGACTGCGGGCCGGCCGGCGGATCGAGGGCGACGCCCACCCGTTCGAGGTCACCTGGGACGACGACCGCTTCCGCGCCGTGCTGAACCCGGCCGGGATGCTGCCCGGCGCCTGGGAACTCCTCGACGACCGCGGCGGCCCGGTCGTCACGGACGGGGCGGCGCCCCTGCCCGCCGCCCGGGTGCACGACGACCTGGAGTTCGCGCCGCGCTCGTCCGCAACCGGCGCGCTCCTGCTCAACGTCAGGCAGGCGCTGGCCGACGACGAACGCGGCCGGTACGCCCGCCGCCTGCTGGAGCAGGAGGTCTACCCGGCGCTGCGCCGCGAGCCGGTGCGCGAGTGCGTCGTGTTCGACAGCTGGGAGGGCAAGCAGTGCTCCGACAGCCCGCGGGCCATCTTCGAGGCGCTGGCCGGCAGCGGTCTCGACCTCGTCTGGGTGCGCAGGGAGGGACGCTTCGCCGTACCGGTGGGGGCGCGGTCCGTGGTGCGTGGCAGCAGGGAGCACGTCGAGGCGCTGGCCACGGCCCGCTACATCGTGGCCAACAGCACGCTGCCCGCCTGGTTCCGCAAGCGGCCGGGTCAGGTCTACGCGCAGACCTGGCACGGTACGCCGCTGAAGCGCATCGGGTTCGACATGGACGCCGTGCTCAGCGCGGAGGGCGCCGCCTACCTGGAGCGCTTCGCCGCCGACGTGCGCCAGTGGGACCTGCTGGTCTCGCCCAACGCCTTCAGCACGCCCATCATGCGCAGGGCCTTCCGCTTCGAGGGCGAGGTCGTCGAGTGCGGCTACCCGCGCAACGACGCGCTGCTCGCGCCCGGCGCCGACGAGCGCGGCAGAGCGGTGCGCAGGGCGCTGGGCGTGCCCGACGGCAAGCGGGCCGTGCTCTACGCGCCGACCTGGCGCGACGACGAGCACGCGCACGGCCGCTACCGCTTCGACCTGCGCATCGACCTCGACCGGGCCAGGGCGGAGCTGGGCGGGGACACGGTGCTGCTGGTGCGCGGGCACAGCAACGTCACCGCCGGGATCCCGGCCGGCGACGGGTTCGTGGTGGACGTGACCCGCCACCCCGACGTCGCCGAGCTCTACCTGGCCGCCGACGCGCTGGTCACCGACTACTCCTCGGTGATGTTCGACTTCGCGGTCACCGGCAAGCCCATGGTCTTCTTCACCTACGACCTGGAGCGCTACCGGGACGAGCTGCGCGGGTTCTACTTCGACCTGGAGGCGGGGGCGCCGGGGCCGCTGGTGCGCGACTCCGAGGCGCTGATCGGGGCGCTGGCCGACCTCGACGCCGTCGCGGCCGGGTACGCGGCGGCGTACCGGGGGTTCCGTGAGCGGTTCTGCGAGCTCGACGACGGCGGCGCGACGGCGCGCGTGGTGAGCCGGATCTTCGGCCGAGTCTTCCGGGATGGTCAAGAAGCGGCATGGACATCTTCCAGTAGTTCCAGAGAGTAATCGGTTCCCGACCCTGAGTGGCCATGCTGGAATCCATGAGGACCTATTCGCTCGATGACGTCTACGCGACACGCAAGCGGAGAGACTCCTGGTGGACCGTGTACTTCGTGGACCCGGTCGCCTGCCGGGTCGCGCTGACCGTCGCCAACCGCACGAGCGTCACACCCAACGCGCTCACGGTCTTCTCGCTGGTCCTCGGCCTGGTGTCGGCGGCCTGCTTCGCGGTTGACGAACTGGCCGCGGGGGCGGTCGTGTTCTACCTCAGCTTCATGATCGACTGCGTCGACGGGAAGATCGCCCGGCTGAAGGGCACGGGGACGCCCTTCGGCCTGTGGCTCGACTACGTGGGGGACCGGGTCCGGGTGGTGTTCTGCGCCACCGGGCTGGCCATCGGGCAGTACATGCTCACGCACAACGTCGAGTTCATCGTGCTGGGGGCGGCGGTGGCCGTCCTGGATCTGTTCAGGTACGTGAACGCGCCGCAGATGAAGCGAGTCCGTGAGGCGATCAGGGAGGGCATGCCGCCCAAGCCCACGGTGTCCGAGGAGGTTGTCGTCCGGCCCGCGCGCCACCCGTCGTTCATGCGCAGGCTCAACAAGTACCTGGCGCGCAGGCGGGTGCGCTCCCATCTCATCAGCGGAATCGAGTTCCACGCCGCCGTGTTCGTGGTCGCGCCCCTCATCGGAGCGGCGGCGCTCATCCCGGTCTCGGCAGCCGCCAGCGTGCTGCTGCTGGTCAACGAGATCTTCCTGGTGTATCGCATGTGGCTCTTCGCGCGGCGCTTCGCCGTCGTGTCCTCCCAGGAGAGCCGAGAGCACGTTCTCGTCTAAGTTTTCGGGGGTATCGAAGCTATGTCGGATCGGCCGATATTCGTCATCGGGTGTCCACGTTCAGGGACCACGATGCTGCAGCTCATGCTGCATTCGCACCCGCGGATCGCGGTGCCGCCGGAGACCCGCTTCCTGGTGCCGGCCTACTACCGGCGCCGCGTTTTCGGGGACCTGCGGGTCGCCTCGGCGCGGCAGGCGCTGGCGCAGTGGATCGCGACCGACAAGAACACCAAGTTCCGCGAGCTGAAGATCGACAAGGACGACTACGTCCAGGAGTCCGCCGACGGGCCCGGCTCACTCGGCTCGGTCATCGGCACCGCCTTCCGCATGTACGCCGACCGGTTCGGCAAGGCCCGCTGGGGCGACAAGCGGCCCAGCTACGTCAAGCAGGTCGACCTGCTCCTGCGTCTGTTCCCCGACGCCCAGTTCGTCCACCTCATCAGGGACGGCCGCGACTGCGTGTCGTCGCTGAAGGAGATGCCCTGGTACACGCTGGACTCCTTCCACGCCGTCTCCACCTGGGCCGAGGCCATGGACGCCGGGGCGAAGCTGCGCAAGTCGATGCCCGAGGACAGCTACTACGAGCTGCGCTACGAGGACCTCACCGAGGACCCGGCCACCGAGATGAAGAAGCTCTGCCACTTCCTGGAGGAGGACTTCGACCAGGCGATGCTCTCGCCGCGCGAGGCCGCCCAGGTGGCGGTCCCCGTCCACAAGGTGTGGCACAGCAACACGCACGGCGAGGTCACCAAGTCCCGCGTCGGCAGCTGGTCCACCCGCCTGGAGGACTGGGAGATCGCGCTGTGCGAGCAGGTGCTCGGCGAGCGCCTGGAGTCCATGGGTTACGAGCTCAGCGGCACCGAGAAGGCGGCGAAGGAGCACGTGCTGGCCTTCCAGAAGACCATGCAGAAGCGCAGGGCCTCACGCATGCGCAAGGGCATGCGCGACCGCATCAACCGCCTGCGCGAGCCCAGCCCGGTCGCCGCCCTGCTCACCTCGGGCCAGCGCGCCCTGGCCGGCATCCCGCAGCAGCGCGCGGAGGCCCCGCTGACCGAACGCGTCTGACCTTCTCCCCGGTACGGCGGAGCCGCTCCGCCGTACCGGGTCAGGCGATGGGCGCGATGTCGAGTTGCAACCAGTCGATGTCGAGAACGAACGGCGTCGTCATGCTCAGCGCCAGCGCGTCCACGTCGCGGTGCGTGGTCTTGCTCTTGGAGTACGGGCCGCCGCCGATCAGAATGTGGTGCTCTATGGAGACGGCACCCTGATCATCGAACTGGACGATCAGGTAGTGCGGAATACCCGCCTTGGCATACTCGCCCGCCTTGTGGATCCGGTCACGAGCTTGAGAGTGGGGCGAGAGCACCTCGACAGCGATGATGACGTCTTCCGCCCGGAGCCACTCGCCGGGTTCCAGACATGTATGCACCACCACGTCAGGCTTTCTGAGGCGGAGCGGGACATCCCACAGGATGACCTCGATCTCCGTGTTCACATCCACGCATGGCGCTTTCTCCGACCGTGACAACGAGCGGCGGTGCTTCTCGATGCCGTTCTCCAGGGCCTCGGCCAGTCGGCGTCCCGTCTTCTGGTGCCCGCGGCTTCGCTGCTCGCGCGTCGCGGCGACGCCGTCGACAACCTCGATGTCCCGGCGAGTCTCCTCATCCAGGGCCAAGTACGCGTCGAGGGTGTCCAGTTGTGCGGCGTGGCTTGGTCCAACATGCATCGGCAACTCCCGCTCGTGAACCTGGCGAAAGCCTAGCGCGCGATGTGGGTGAAGAGGGTTTCCCAGCCGTCCAGAATGTGGTCGAGGCGGAAGGCGGCGGCTCTGGCGCGGGCGGCGGCGCCCAGGCGGCGGCGCTCGTCAGGCGAGGACATGAGGTCGGACAGCGCGGCGGCGAATTTCCGCACGTCACCCGCCGGGACCAGCTCCGGGCCGGTCGACCGGACGCCGCCCGACACGTCGAAGGCCACCGACGGGACTCCGTGCGCGGCCGCCTCCAGCAGGACGACGGGCAGGCCCTCGTGCTCGCTGGTCAGGGCCAGGACGGCGGCGTTCATGTACTCGGCGGGCATCTGCGCGGCCGGCACCCTGCCGCGGAAGACGACGCGTTCGGCGACGCCCTCGCGTTCGGCGTGGGCGCGCAGGCGCGACTCCTCGGCGCCGTCGCCCAGCAGGTGGAGTTCCCACTCAGGTTCGCCGGTCCGGGCGAACGCGCTGATCAGGCGGTCGAAGCGCTTGACGCCCTCCAGCCGGCCCACGCCCAGGACCCTGGGGTTGGTCAGCGGAGAGGTCCGCGCCGGCCAGGCGGCCAGCGGGTTGGGCAGCGACCAGGTGTTCGGCAGCAGCGCGTGCTCGGAGAACAGCCAGGCGTCGTCCTCGCTCAGGAAGACGGCCTGGTCGAGATCGGGGTAGTGCCTGCGGATGGAGCCCAGGTGCCAGGAGCCGCGGGCGTGCTCGTACGAGCCGTGGTACTGCCCGATCGGGCGCAGGCGGCGGGGCAGCATCGGGACCAGGCGGGTGACCACGCCGGGCGAGGTCAGCACGGCGAAGCCGGGCGTCATCGACTCGAAGACGGCGCGCAGCCGGCGGTCGGCGGCGCGGCGGGCCAGGCGGCCCTCTGGCCCCATGGGGCCGCGGCCGACGACATGCTTGCGGTAGCGCGGCTCGGCCACGTAGCGGAAGGGCGTGGTGGACCGATGCAGGCCGATGACGTGCACGTCGTGGCCGCGTACGGCCAGGCCCTGCGCGAGCGTGTGGGTGACCTGCTGGATGCCGCCCAACGTGTCGGCGTCCATGCACGCGAAGACGATGCTCACCGCGTCCCCCAGACCACGGACCGGTCGGTGACGGGCTGCTCGAGCGGCACCGCGAAGAAGTCCTGGACGACCCGGGCCGAGGCGTTGCCGCGCTCGTCGGCGCACCACAGCTCGCGGAAGGCCGCGTACTTCTCCGAGAACGACGTGTGTACGGCGGGCAGCGCCCGAAGGCAGGTGATGACGTCCTGGGTGCTGGTCAGGCAGGGCCCGGGGGCGATCGACGGCAGGTCGTGGTAGACGCCGCGCTCGGCCAGGCGGTATTGGTCCCAGTCGTCGATGTAGAACAGCATCGGCCGGCCGGTCACCGCGTAGTCGCACATGACGGAGGAGTAGTCGGTCAGCAGCGCGTCGGAGGCCAGCATCAGGTCGTTGATCTCCGGGTAGGCGCCGGCCGGGCGGACGAAGTGGCGTACGTGCTGGGGGACGTGGTATCGCTCCACCGGGTGGGTGCGCAGGATCATCACCCAGTCGTCGGCCATCTCTTCCGCCATCGCCTCCAGGTCGACGCGGACGGACCTGCCGCTGCTCTTGGCGGTGTCGCGGTAGGTCGGGGCGTAGAGCAGGATCTTCTTGTCGGGGGGTAGTTCGAGCTCCTCCCAGACCCGGGGCACCGGTTCGCCGCGGACCAGGGCGTCGCAGCGGGGCGTGCCGTACCGGAAGAGCGGGCCGGTGTAGCCGTTGGACGGGACGAAGACCCGCGTGAACTCGGCGCTCGGCGCGATCAGCGCGTCCCAGCGGGCGACGGCGGCCCGCCACTGGTCGCGCGGGCCGGCGAAGTCGGCGCGCAGGTCGGGCGCGTCGAAGCCGATCGACTTGATGCCCTGGCCGTGCCAGGTCTGCAGGTAGCGGGTGCCGCGCGGCTTGGGGTAGTCGAGGGGGAAGCCGTGACTGTCCACCCAGATGCCCGCGCGGGCCATGATCCAGATGTAGCGCCAGCTCATCCGGCGGACCAGACCGGCGTCCTCGGGGAAGTTCTTCCTGCCGCGGGCCACCGACCAGATCACCCCGATCGGCAGCTCCCGGCGGCGCAGCTCCTCGTAGATGGCGCGGGGGGAGCCGGTGTAGCCCTTGCCGCAGTCGGACTCGAAGAGCGCCAGGTCCTTACGCCGCGGCACGACTTTGATCAGCGCCTTGTAGACGCGCAGCTTCATGGCCGGGGTGCTCACCCGGGAGAGGACCTCGCGTTTGATCTTGCCGGCCAGCCTGCGCCGGACGGACGGGGCGGTGACGCGGAGGAAGGCGGACGAGCCCGCGGCCTGGACGGTGTAGCCGTTGAGCGGGATCGGCTCCAGGTTCGGGTCGACCAGCAGCCGGTCGGTGGTGGTGTGTCCGTCGCGCTCGCGGGTGAAGCCGATGCGCGGGTCGCCCTTGCCCTCGGGGGTGAAGACGATCTCGCTGACGTAGCCGTCGCCGCTGGGATGCGGGTGGATGGGGAAGCGGTGCCCGCCGTAGGTCAGGAAGGCGCTCCATTCGGTGGGCAGCGCGCCGAAAGGGTCGTAGGTGTGGACGGTCATCGCGACCCTGCCGGCGTCCGCGGCGATCTCGGTGACCTCGTGGCGCAGCCGCGCGGCGCTGAAGGGCAGTTCGGCCAGGCGCAGGCGGGTGATGTCCATGCCGGGGGTGAGCGTGGTGCCCCAGTAGGTGCGGCCCTCGTGCCGAATCGCGGCGCGCGGCGGCGCGGCGGCGCCGGTGAGCGAGCGGACCGCGACCCGCAGGTCGTCGATGCGGTCGTCGAGTATCAGGTGGCAGCAGACCCTGGCCATCGGCTCGATCCGGTCGATGACCTCGTGCGGGATCGTCGCCAGGTAGGGGCGGACGACCGCGGCGAACTCCTTGACCCACACCAGGTCGCGGGCGGGCAGCGGGTTGAGGTAGACGCGAAGGTCCTGGCGCAGGAAGCGGTGCTGGCGTTCGGGGAGCAGGTCCTCGCGCCCGTGGTCGCGCAGGATCTTGTCGCTGCGCTGGGCGGCGATCATGCGGTGCCGTACGTTGTCCATCTCCTTGATGCTCAGGGAGATGGAGGTGTGTTCCGCCGCGCGGTGCCAGTGGTAGATCACCCAGGGGACGACCGCGAAGCGCCGGGAGGTCGCGTAGAGCTCGGTGGCGAAGACGTGGTCCTCGTAGTGGATGTCCTCGGGGAAGCGCAGCGCGTTGCGGCGCAGGAACGTGAGGTCGTAGAGCTTGTTGGTGCTGAAGGAGTCGAGGAAAAGCTCGGGGTCCTCGGCGATGCCGTTCACGATGCGGCGGCGGGCGAACAGGCGCGGGTAGTAGCGTTCCAGCCGCCCGCTGGGCTCGTAGTAGCGGGAGATCTGGCCGGAGACGAAGTCGGCGCCGGTGCGTTCGATCTCGGTCAGCAGGCTTTTGCAGGCGTGCCTGGGCAGCTCGTCGTCGCTGTCCAGGAACATGATGTACGGGGCGGACGCGGCGTCGATGCCGTCGTTGCGCGGGGCCCCGCAGCCGCCGCTGTTGAGCTCGCGCCGCAGGTAGCGCACCCGGGGGTCGGCGCGTTCGAAGGCGCCCATGACGCGCGCGGTCCCGTCGGTGCTGGCGTCGTCGACGACGATCACCTCGATGTCGCGCAGCGTCTGCCTGAGCACGGAGCGCACGGCCCTGGGCACCCGCTCGGCATCGTTGAAGGTGATGATGACAACGGTGCAGTCCGGCATGCCCATCTCCCCCGAGAAGTCGAACGCTCGGGTTCAGGCATTCCCCCTCTTCGGGTGATGTGTCCGGACTTGATGGTGTTTTTACCGCTGATCTCGCCTTAACTACCGCAAAAAACGCCTGATCAGCCAGATGATCAGCGCCACCAGCGCGACCCCGCCCACGAGCGGCGCGACCCGCTTCAGCAGCGGCGCTCCCGCGACCTCCAGAAGGTCCAGAGCCTCCTCGTCGGCCGTGCGCGAGGTGCGCAGCGTCCCGCTCGGGTGCGCGTCCGCGACCCCCGCCGGGTCGGGGACCGCGCTCAGGTGCCGCTCCTCGTCATCGCTCACGGCACTCCCCGGTACGGCTGCCGCCTCCACCCCCGGCTCGGCCAGCAGCTCCGCCAGGTTGGCCGCGAACCGGTCGATCAGCTTCGCCCCGACCTCGGCCATCACGCCCTTGCCGAACTGCGCCGGCCGCCCCGTCACGTTGAACGTCGTCTCCACGCTCACCGCGGTCGACGTGCCGGCCGGGGTCAGCTTGGCGACGACCGTGGCGGAGGCGGTGCCCGAGCCCCTGGCCTCCTTGCCCGACGCCTTGAGCGCGAGCGTGTGGGCGTCCTTGTCGACGTCCTCGAAGCGGGCCGTGCCCCGGTAGGTCACGGTGATCGGGCCGACCTTCACCTTCATCCTGCCGGTGAACTCGTCGCTCTCGACGAGGTCGAGCGCCGCGCCGGGCAGGCAGGGGGCCACCCGTTCGACGTCGAGAAGCACCGCCCACGCCTGCTCCACCGGGACCGGAACCGTGAACTCGTGCTCGAACCGCATCGCCATCGACGCCTCCTGTTTGCGACATTACGCCGGAAAGGGGGCACCCCGGAAGGGGCGCCCCCGAAGGGCCTACGGAGTTCCCGCCGCCGTCCTGACCGCGCGGTGGGTCAGAACCCTGGCCAGGTGCCGGCGGTAGTCCGGCTGCGCGTGCAGGTCGGCCGGCGGCGCGGTGTCGGCCGACGCCTCCTCGCAGGCCTGCCGTACGGCCTCGCCGAGCTCCACGCCCTGCAGGGCGCTCTCCGCCGCGCGGGCACGCAGCGGGGTCGCGCCCATGTTGCTCAGGCCGATCCTGGCCTCCTGGATCGAGCCGTTGGAGCGCCGCACGGCCACGGCCACCCCGACGATCGCCCACGCCTGAACCGTGCGGCGGAACTTCTCGTAGTGGAAGCCCCACTCGCCGGCCAGCTTGGGGATCTTGACGCCGACCAGGATCTCGCCGGCCTCCAGCGTCGTCTCCAGGTAGTCGGCGAAGAAATCGGCGGCGGGGATCTCCCGCTCGCCCTGCGCCGACCTGGCCACCAGGACCCCGTCCAGCGCCAGCACCACCGCGGGCAGGTCGCCCGCCGGGTCGGCGTGAGCCAGGGAACCGCCGAAGGTGCCGCGGTGCCGTACCGCGGGATCGGCGACCGTGGTCGCGGCCAGCGCCACCAGCGGGCAGCCCGCGCGGACCACGGGCGAGCGCAGGACCTCGTCGTGCGTCGCGAGCGCGCCGATGAAGACGTGGTCACCGCGGTCGTGCACGCCCGTGAGGCCCGGCAGGCGGCCGATGTCCACGAGCGTGGTCGGGTACGCCAGGCGCAGGCGCAGCAGCGGCAGCAGCGACTGCCCGCCGGCCAGCACCTTCGCCTCGTCGTCCGCGGCCAGGGCCTGGCAGGCCTCCTCCAGCGTCGCCGGGCGCAGGTAGTCGAACTGCGCGGGGATCATGACAGTGCCCTCCAGATTCGCTCGGGCGTACAGGGCATCTGGACGTCGTGGACGCCCCGCGGGCGCAGCGCGTCCACGATGGCGTTGACGACGGCCGGCGTGGAGGCGATCGTGCCGGCCTCGCCGACGCCCTTCACGCCGAGCGGGTTGGACGTGGCCGGCGTCTCCGTGCGGTCGGTGACGAACGTCGGCAGGTCCGCCGCCGACGGCACCAGGTAGTCGGCCATCGTCGAGGTCAGCAGGTTGCCCTCGGCGTCGTAGACGGCCTCCTCGTACAGCGCCTGCGCCACGCCCTGCGCGATGCCGCCGTGCACCTGGCCCTCGACGATCAGCGGGTTGACCACCTTGCCGACGTCGTCCACGGCCACATAGGAGCGGATCTTCGTCATGCCGGTCTCGGTGTCGACCTCGATCGCGCACAGGTGGGTGCCGTGCGGGTAGGAGAAGTTCTCCGGGTCGACGGTGGCGTCGGCGTCCAGTCTGGGCTCGACCCCGTCCGGCAGGTCGTGGGCCGCGAACGTGGCCAGCGACAGCTCCTGGATGGTCTTGCCGCTCTCGGTGCCGCGCACCCTGAACGTGCCCTCGCTGAACTCGACGTCGTCGGGCGCGCACTCCAGCACGTGCGCCGCGATCCTCTTCGCCTTCTCCTTGACCTTCTCGCACGCCGCCAGCACGGCCATGCCGCCGACGACAAGCGAGCGCGAGCCGTAGGTGTCCATGCCCTTGTGAGAGATGGCCGTGTCGCCGTGGACAACCGAAATGTCGTCGAACGGCACGCCGAGCGCGTCGGCCACGATCTGGCTCCACGCCGTCTCATGACCCTGGCCGTGCGGCGACGAACCGGTGACGACCTCGACCTTCCCGGTCGGCAGCATGCGGACCGAGCCGTGCTCCCAGCCGCCCGCGCCGTACCTGAGCGAGCCCAGCATCCGGCTCGGCGCGATGCCGCACATCTCGGTGTACGTGGACACCCCGATGCCGAGCTGCACCGGATCGCCGCGGTCGCGGCGGTCGGCCTGTTCCGCCCTGAGCTTGTCGTAGCCGAACAACGACAGGGCCTTGTCGGTGGCCGCCTCGTAGTTGCCCGAGTCGTAGGTCAGCGTGGCGATCGTGGTGTACGGGAACTCCTCGTGCCTGATCCAGTTGCGCCTGCGCACCTCGATCGGGTCCAGGTTGAGCTCGGCGGCCAGTTCGTCCATGACCCGCTCGATCGCGTACGTCGCCTCCGGCCGCCCGGCGCCCCGGTAGGCGTCGGTGGGCATCTTGGTGGTGAAGACGCCGGTGCAGCCGAAGTCGTAGGCGTCCATCTTGTAGATCGAGTTGTACATGAACGCCCCGAGCAGCGGCACGCCCGGCGTCACCAGCATCAGGTACGCGCCCATGTCGGCCAGCAGCTCCACCCGCAGCCCGCGGATGCGGCCGTCGGCCTCGGCGGCCAGCGTGACGTGCTGGATCTGGTCGCGGCCGTGGTGCACGGTCAGGTTGCCCTCCGAGCGCGACTCGGTCCACTTGACCGGCCTGCCGGTCTTCCTCGTCAGCAGCAGGCAGAGCACCTCTTCCGCGGTGACCTGGAGCTTCGAGCCGAACCCGCCGCCCACGTCGGGGGCGACCACGCGCAGCTTGTGCTCGGGGATGCCGGTCGTCAGCGCCAGCATCACCCGCAGGATGTGCGGGATCTGGGTGGCGCTCCACAGCGTGAAGCTCTCCCCGTCCGTGGCGGCCATGACCGCCCGGGGCTCCATCGCGGTCGGGATGAGCCGCTGCTGGATGTAGGTGCGGTCGATCAGCACCGGCGCGTCCCGCAGCGCGGCGTCGATGTCGCCCTGGGCGAACTTCCAGGTGAACGCCTGGTTGCCCGCCTCGTGCACCTTCGGGCTGCCCTCGGCCAGCGCGTCGTTCATGTCGAGCACCGGCGGCAGCGGCTCGTAGTCGACCTCGATCGCGTCCAGGGCGTCGGCCGCCTTGTAGCGGTCGGTCGCCACCACGCAGGCGACCGCCTCGCCCACGTAGCGCACCTCGGACAGGGCCATCGGCGGATGGTCGGGGATGACGACGTCCTCGCTGACCGGCCACGCGCACGGCAGGCTGCCCTGCTCCTGCGCGAAGTCCGCGCCGGCGTAGGCGGCGATCACGCCCGGCAGGCCGCGGGCCGCGGACACGTCGACCCTGGTGATCCGCGCGTGCGCCATCGGGCTGCGCAGGAACGCCACGTAGGCCATCCCGGGCAGCTGCATGTTGTCGGTCCACTGCGTACGGCCGGTGAGCAGGCGCGTGTCCTCCTTGCGCCGCCTGGCCGTGCCCACCTCGGTCATGGCGTCTTCACCGCCATGTCCTGCGCGCCCCGCCGTACCGCCTTGACGATGTTGCAGTAACCGGTGCAGCGGCAGAGGTTGCCCTCCAGGCCGTGCCTGATGGACTCCTCCGACGGCTCCGGGTCGTCGCGCAGCATGTCGATGGCGGCCATGACCATGCCGGGCGTGCAGTAACCGCACTGCAGGGCGTGTTCCTCGTGGAAGGCGCGCTGCATGGGGTGCAGCGTCCCGTTGGCGGCCAGGCCCTCGATGGTGGTGATCGCGGACCCGTCGGCCTGGACCGCGAGCACGGAGCAGCTCTTGACGGACTTGCCGTCCAGGAGCACCGTGCAGGCGCCGCAGTTGCTGGTGTCGCAGCCGATCGGGGTCCCGGTCTTGCCTAGCCGGTCTCTCAGCAGATGGACGAGAAGGAGCCGCGGCTCGACTTCCTCCTCGTATGCGATGTCGTCGACGGTGACGGTGATACGGGGCATACGTCCTCCCTCTCAGGGGGGCAAGGCGGACACTCGCCAACGTACGCCCGTGTTTGTCCCGGTCAAGGGTCACTTACGGCGAGTGATCCTCGCGACGACTGCCACCAGCCCCGCAAAACCTAGCCCGACCACCATCAGTGCCACCAGCACCGCCGCGTCCGTGATCGAATCGGTCGCCAGCAGAATGCCCAGCACCACGAACAGCAGGCCGCTGAGCAACGCCATCCAGTCGGTCCTGTGCAACTGGCGCGGCCTGTCCACATCACGCCGCACGCCGGACCTCCACATCGCCCATGCCGCCGCGCAGGTTCAGCACGATCGTCGAGACCGCGCCCTTCGGCGGCGTCTCCGGGACCAGGATCTTGTCGAACTCCACGTCCACGCCGCCGCGCAGCGACTGGTCGATCGTGATGTCGCCGACCTTCGCCGTCGCGTGCACCTCCACCCGCGCCGAGGGTGGCACGATCACCATCAGCTCGCCGACCGAGACCGAGGCGTTGAACTCCGCCGTCGCGCCCGGATCCAGCTTCAGCTCGGACAGGTCGAGCCGGCCCTCGCCCACGCCCACGTCGTAGTTTCTGCTGGCCTCCGCCATCGTCAGCGGGGTCCAGTCGTAGTCGCCGACCCGTTTGGGCAGGCCGCCGACGATCAGGCCGCTGGCGATGACGACCGCCACCAGAGTGCCCAGGGCCACCAGGCCCGCTCCACGTCCCCACCAGGCCGCGACCAGCAGTCCGGCGCCGATCGTGATGAGCACCGCCGCGCCGACGGTGGTCGGGTTCACGCCTTGGGCCGACCCTGATTGGACAGCCACGAGGATCCCTCCAATGATGAGTGCCAGGAGCACGGTGATCACGCCGATGAAGGAGCGTGGCCGCTTCTTCTTCGTCGGCGGCGGGACCGGCCTGCCGTACAGGGCGGGGTCGTAGGGGGAGTACCCGGCCCGCTTGGCCGGATCCAGTGGCTGGTAGGGGCCGTGCGGAGCGAACGGCTCGCGGTGCGGGATGGACGGCACGCCCTCCGCGGGCAGCGGGCTCACCCGCTCGCCGCCGGCCATGCGGGCAGCGCGCTTCTCACGCATCATCGCCTCGACGCGCATCATCGCCTCCTCGCGGGTCCGCGGCCGGTCCTGCGCCGCGTGGACGCGCGGGGGCCGGTGCTCGCGGGGCTCCTCGGGGAGCGGCTCGCCGTAGCGAACCGGTTCCTCGCGGGTGGGCGGCTCTTCGACGGACTCGTGGTGCGTGGTGGGCTCGTCCGGTGAGACGGGCTCTTCGCGGGTGGGCGGCTCTTGCCTGGTGACGGGCTCGTGGCTGGTCACAGGCCCTTCCCCGGCCATGGGCTCTTGCCCGGTCGCGGGCTGCTCGCGGGTCGGCGTGCCGTCCGCCGCCTCCGGGGAGCTTTCCGCGCTGTCCGGGGTGTAGGGCTTCTGCGGGGTGTAAGGCCTTTGCGGCGTGTACGGCGGAGCCGCCGCCTCGGCCGCGAACGCCACGTTCACCATCGACCGGCCCGGCTCCGGGCGGCTGTAGGGCGGCGGCACCGGGGGAGTGGGCTGGGGCGAGGCGGTCTGCCTGCGGCTCAGCCGTTCCGGCATCGAACGCGCCAGCGCGAGCAGGTCCACCCCGTTGGCATGCGCGGTCAGCAGCGAGATGACCAGCACCAGGCCGACCACCAGCGTGCCGGTGGCCAGCCAGACCGTGGTCAGGTTGATGCCGAGCCCGAAGGCCAGCACCGCGGTCATCATCGCCAGCACGGCCTCGCCGTCGAAGTCACGCCGGGTCCAGTGCTCGATCATGCCGGGCAGGCCGCGCGTGTCCTTCATCAGCATGAAAGCCGCGATGTAGAGGAAGAATCCGACACCGGAGCCGAACAGCAGGATCGCGAACCCGACCCGGAACACCACCGGATCGATCCCCGTGTGCCTGCCCAGCCCGGCGCACACCCCGGTCAGGATGCGCCCTTCGCCGCTGCGGCGCAGGACCCGGGCCTCGTTCGATGGAGCTTCCGTCATGTACTCCATCGTGACGGCACGCGCGCGCGCTCGCATCCGGGACACCCCTGAGCCGACCCTGGGGGTTGTTCCCTGATGCCCGCACCCCCGCCGACATGTGACTATGTCGGTGTTATGGCTGACCAGAAGACTCTCGCAGAGCCCGGCACCGCCGAGGCGCCCTATCGCCGCATGCGCCGGCGTATGGAGGGCCGCCTCGTCGGCGGCGTCGCGCACGCGCTGGCCGACCAGCTGAAGCTGGATCCCGTGGTCATCCGGCTGGCGTTCGTGCTGCTGTCCGTCGTGGACGGCGTGGGCGCGGTGGCCTATGCCGTTCTGTGGATGGTGACCCCTCGGGAGGAGTACGAGGGACCGCCTCCCGCGCGCGACTGGAGCCAGCTCGCGGCGTTCGTCGCAATCGGGGTGGCGCTGTTCGCCTTCGGCTGGATCAGCGGCGCCTCGCAGGGCGGCATCGGCATGATCCCGTTCGCGATCGGCGGCATCGGCGCGCTGATCCTCTGGCAGCAGGCCGACCCCGACCGCCGCAGGGAATGGGTCGCGGGCGGCACCAAGAGCATTCGCAAGAACCGGGTCCGCACGTTGATCGGCGTCGTCCTCGTGGTCGCGGGCGGCGTCGGCTTCCTCGTCGCCCAGGACGAGCTGCAGGACGCCACGCCAGGCCTGCTGTTCACGGTCGTGGTGGTCGTCGGGCTCGTGGTGATCGTCGCGCCCTGGCTGGCCGGCCTGTGGAAAGAGCTCCAGCTTGAACGGCGGGAGCGCATCCGGCAGGAGGAGCGGGCCGAGATGGCGGCGATGGTCCACGATTCGGTGCTCCACACGCTCACGCTCATCCAGCGCGTCGCCCATGACCCGCGCGAGGTCGCCAGGCTCGCCCGTTCGCAGGAACGCGAGCTGCGCAACTGGCTCTACCAGCCCAAACAGGACGCCGACGCCACGCTGGCCGCCGCCGTACGCAGGATCGCGGCCGAGGAGGAGGACGCGCACGGCGTCCAGATCGAGGTGGTCTGCGTCGGCGACATCGACATCGACGCCGAGGGCAAGCTCGCCGCCCTCCTGAAGGCCTCCAGGCAGGCGATGGTCAACGCCGCCAAATACTCTGAGAGCCAGTCCATCTCCGTTTACGCGGAAGTGGAGGGTGAAGAAGTCACCGTTTTCGTGAAGGATCGGGGTAAGGGCTTCGATCTGGACGAGGTGCCGCTCGACCGGATGGGCATCAGGGAGTCCATCATCGGCAGAATGGAACGGCACGGTGGCAGCGCCAGGGTACGTACCGAGCCGGGTGAGGGCACAGAGGTGATGTTGACGATGAAGGTGGCGAAGCGTGATTAAGGTCCTGATCGTCGACGACCACAGGCTGTTCCGCTCCGGCGTGCGGGCCGAGCTGGGCGACTCGATCCAGGTCATCGGCGAGGCCGAGGACGTCGACTCGGCGGTCAAGGCGATCGCCGACATGGAGCCCGACGTCGTGCTGCTCGACGTCCACATGCCGGGCGGCGGCGGCCAGGAGGTCCTACGCCGCGTGCTCGGCTCGGGCGGCCAGGTGCGGTTCCTCGCCCTGTCCGTCTCCGACGCCGCCGAGGACGTCATCGGCGTCATCAGGGGCGGCGCCCGCGGCTACGTCACCAAGAACATCAGTGGCAAGGAGCTGACCGACGCCATCCGCCGCGTCTCCGAGGGCGACGCCGTCTTCTCGCCCCGGCTGGCCGGATTCGTCCTGGACGCCTTCGCCTCCTCCGAGGCGCCGCCCATCGACCCCGAGCTTGACTCGCTGACCCAGAGGGAGCGGGAGGTGCTCCGGCTGATCGCGCGCGGGTACGCGTACAAGGAGATCGCCAAGGAGCTGTTCATCTCGGTGAAGACCGTGGAGACGCACGTGTCCTCGGTGCTGCGCAAGCTGCAGTTGTCCAACCGCCACGAACTCTCCCGCTGGGCCACCGCCCGCCGCCTGGTCTGACCCCACGCCGCCGCCGGCCAGGCGCCCGAGCCGGTGACCCGCGGGGCGGGACACCACGGGGCGATGGCCGCGAAGGGCGGAATCCAACCGGACGAGGCGGCACCGGATGCGGCGGCAACCCATGGGCGGATCGCGTGGCGCCGGGCGGTGTGGCCTGTGGCGCGCCGGCCTGACGAGCGGAACCCGCGGCGGCTTCCGGGGTTCGCGGCGCGAGAGCCGCGGGCCGTAGCCCGGCGGTGGAAGCCCGAAGGTGGGAGCCGGTGGGTGGGGCGGCGCATGCCGGGTGGAGGCCGTGGGGCGCTGTGCTGCCCGGGGGGTGGGCTGGTGTTTGAGGCTAGATCGTGCGACATTTCGAGGTATGGGCAGGGACGTGCCAGTCGTCGTGTTCAGCCGGGAAGACCGTAGGACATATCGGGAAAAAGTACGGCGATGTCTGGATGTTTTCGCCCAGATGCTGCGCGAATCCCGCTTCGAGCTTGAACGCCCCCTCGCCGGGCTGGAGATCGAGCTCAACATCGTCGACGAACACGGCGAGGCCGCCATGCGCAACGCGCAGGTCCTGGCCGCCATCGCCCAGCCCGACTGGGCCACGGAACTGGGCCAGTTCAACATCGAGATCAACATCGAACCCCAGGGGCTGGACGGCGAGGGCGCCCTCGCCCTGGAGAACGACGTGCGCTCCCGCCTCAACCACGCCGAGTCCAGAGCCCGGTCGGAGGGCGGCCACCTGGTCCTGATCGGCATCCTTCCGACCCTGCGCGAGCAGGACATCGGCGAGGGCACACTGTCGGCCAACCCGCGCTTCCGCCTGCTCAACGAGCAGATCTTCGCGGCCAGGGGCGAGGACCTGCACCTGCTCATCGAGGGCGTCGAACGGCTCGACACCCATGCCGACAGCGTGGCGCCCGAGGCCGCCTGCACCAGTGTCCAGCTCCACCTCCAGGTCAGCCCCGAGGCCTTCGCCGCCCACTGGAACGCCGCCCAGGCCATCGCCGGCGCGCAGGTGGCCGTGGCGGCGAACTCGCCGTACCTCTTCGGCAAGGAGTTGCACCGCGAGACCAGGATCAGCCTCTTCGAGCAGGCTACGGACACGCGCCCGGCCGAGCTGAAGGAGCAGGGCGTGCGGCCGCGGGTGTGGTTCGGCGAGCGGTGGATCACCAGCGTGTTCGACCTGTTCGAGGAGAACGTCCGCTACTTCCCGGCCCTGCTGCCGCTGGTCGAGCACGAGGACCCGCGCGAACTGCTGGAACGCGGCCTCATCCCGCACCTGCCCGAGCTGACCCTGCACAACGGCACCATCTACCGCTGGAACCGGCCCGTCTACGCCGTGGTCGGCGGCACCCCGCACCTGCGCGTCGAGAACAGGGTGCTGCCCGCGGGCCCCACGGTCCTCGACGTCGCCGCCAACGCCGCCTTCTACTACGGCATGATGGCCGTCCTGCCTTATGCGGAGCGGCCGATCTGGAGCCAGATGTCGTTCGCCGCGGCCGAGGACAACCTCAACACCGCCGCCCGGCACGGCATCGACGCCCGCCTCTACTGGCCCGGCGCGGGGGAGGTGCCGGCGGTCGAGCTGATCCTGCGCCGCCTGCTGCCGATGGCCCATGAGGGGCTCGAACGCTGGGGCGTGGACAAGGCGGTCGCCGAGCGGCTGCTGGGGGTCATCGAGGGTCGCTGCCTGACCGGGCGTACGGGCGCCACGTGGCAGGTGGAGAAGGTCGACGCGATCGGCGGCGACCGGCACGAGGCGCTGCGCAGGATGACGCTGGAGTACATCGAGCGCATGCACACCAACGAGCCCGTCCACACCTGGTCCGTCTAGGTGAGCAGGCTCTCGCCCAGTTCGGTGATCGTGTGCATGACGGAGTTCTCCTCGCGGCTGCTGGTGATCAGGCCGGCCGCCCGCAGGATCGAGGCGTGCTGGCTGGCCGAGGAGGGGGAGATGTGCAGCAGCCGGGCGAGCTGGGTCGTGGAGCGCGCGCTCCTGGTGGCGCGCAAAACCGCCGCGCGCGTGGGGCCGAGCAGCCCGGAGACCGCGTCGTCCGCCGCGTCGCCCGAGGGCAGCAGCCACGCGCCCCGGTGCTCCACGGGGTAGACGAGCACCGGCGGCAGGCCGGGGTCGGCGAGGCTGACCGGCGTGCCCCAGCAGAACCACGACGGGATCAGCAGCAACCCCCGCCCGCCCAGGTGCAGGTCCCTGTCGACCGGGTACTCCACGTGCAGGACCGGCGGCTGCCAGCGCATGATCGGCCGCAGGCTGTACAGGACCGCCTCGACGCCGCCGGAGTGGAAGGCGCGCAGCCGCCGCGCGTGGTCGGCGGCGACGTGGTTGCGCACCTGGGCCCAGTAGGGGGCGACGGTGATCCGGTGCAGGGAGCGCAGCGCGCCGGCGACCTCGTCCATCGCCTGCGCGTCGGCGCGCGCGAGGTCCCTGGCCCAGCCGGTACGGCCCGGCAGCCTGGAAACCTCGTCCCTGACCCTGGTGCCCGGCGTGGACAGCAGGCTGTCGAGCCCGTCGTCGAGTGTGCCCCCGTTGCCGGGCGTGAGGAAGTCGGGGAAGTAGGGCCGGGGCGGCGCCAGCGAACGCAGCCCGCCCAGTGGTTCGGCGGACAGGCGTGGGGCCACCTGCGTGAGCCAGTCGGCGAAGAAGGTACGGCCCCGCCGGCCGTACAGGCGATGGAGACTGAAGACCGTCTCCCAGAGCGGATCGGCGGAGGATGCCAGGCGGGTACGAGCGAGGTCGTCCCCGGTGAAGTGAATGCGTAACATGCGACCGGCCTCTTCGGTGGATCGTGCCGCCATTATGACCAGAAATTTCGTCATATCGGTGTCATAAGCAGGGTCTTTCGGTTCTGGTCGAAAGAGGGTGACCGGGGCGGGGGCGATGGGTGAGGCTGAGCGCCATGTTCCGCGTTCTCGGCCCGCTCGAGATCACGTTGGGTGAACGGCTGGCGCAGCCCCCCGGACCGCGTCAGCGGGAGCTCCTCGCTCTGCTGCTGCTGCGCGCCAACCAGGTGGTCTCGATCGGCACCATCGTCAGGCTGGCCTGGGGCGAGCGGCCGCCACCCACCGCACGGCGGCAGGCCCAGAACTGCGTGGGACGTCTGCGCAGGCTCATGACCGACGTCGGGCTGTCCCCGAAGACGATCGTGACGACCCCCGGAGGCTACCTCCTCAGGGTCGCCGACGATCAGCTGGACATGCTCGCGTTCCTGGCGCGGGCCGACGAAGGACGTGCCCTCGCGGGGGCAGGGCACGTCTGGAAGGCGAGCAGGTGCTACCGCTCGGCGCTGGCGTTGTGGCGCGGGCCCGCGTTCGACGGGATCGAGCTCGGGCCGCTGACCGGAGAGGTCGAACGGCTCGACGAGCGCCGCCTCGCCGTACTCGAAGACTGCTTGGACCTGGAGTTGCGGCTCGGCAAGCACGTGGCCGTCGCGGACGAGCTGGCCGTGCTCGTCGCGCGGCACCCGCTGCGCGAGCGTATGTGGGGGCAGTTGGTGATCGCCCTCTACCGGTGCGGCCGCGAGCACGAGGCGCTGATCGCTCTGGAAGGCGCCCGCGCCCGCTTCGAGCCCGGCGAGCGGCTGCTGGAGATCGAGGCGGCGATCCTGCGCGGCGAGGCGGGCGTCCCGGAACGGCCCGGCCGCCTGCCCGCCGACCTGCCCGACTTCACCGGGCGCGAGGAGGAGACCGGCGCGCTGGCCGCGCTGCTGAGCCGCGAGGCCGGAGCCGTCGTGTCGGGGGAGGCGGGCATCGGCAAGACCGCGCTCGCCGTGCACGTCGCCCACCGCGTCAGCAGCCGCTACCCCGACGGCCAGCTCTTCGCGAGCCTGCGCGGCAGCGGGCCCGCCGAGGTGCTGGCCGGGTTCCTGCGGCGGCTGGGCGTACCCGGGCACGCGGTGCCCGACGGGATCGAGGAACGCGCCGAGCTCTACCGCAACAAGCTCGCCGGGCGGCGGGCGCTGATCGTGCTCGACGACGTGGCCGACGCCGCGCAGGCCCGCCCGCTCCTGCCCGAGGCCCCGCGCTGCGCGGTGCTCATCACCAGCCGCTCCGGCCTCGACGAGCTGACCGGCGGCTCCCGGCTGCCGGGGTTGGGCGGGATGTCGGCGGGCTCCGTACTGCCCGGACTCGGAGGTCTGGCGGATGAGGCGTTTCGCTCGGAACCGGGAGGAATGGCGGAGGGGGCCTTCCGCTCCGGTCTGGGCGACGCGACCGCCGGACCGCCCGGGTCCGGGCCCCTCCCGGCCCGGCCGATCTGGCCTGCCTGGGCGGGGATGTCCGGCTTCGGGGTACGCCAGAGCCGCCCGAGCACGCCCCGCGCCGGCCTCTCGCTCGTCGAGCTCGCGCCGCTGGAGAGCGGCCCCGCGATGACGCTGCTCGCCAAGATCGCGGGCGCGGGCCGCGTGGCGGCCGAGGTCGCCGCGGCGCGCGATCTGGTACGGCACTGCGGCGGCTCACCCCTGGCCATCCGCGTGGCCGCTGCCCGCCTGGCCGCCGAGCCCCGGCTGCGGGTGAGCTGGATGGCCGACCGCCTGTCCGGCCACGCGATCCACCGAGACCCCCGCCCCGAGCACCCGCGCCCCGAGCAGCCGGAACGCGAGCACCCGCACCATGAGCACCCCGATCGCGAGCGGCGATCCGAGCGACAGGACTCCGAGGTGGCCTCGGCCCTGGGCTGGCCGGCCGCCGAGGTGCTCGGCCTGGGATACGCCGGGCTGCCCGAGGCCGCGCAGCGGCTGCTGCGGCTGACCGGCCTGGTCGAGGCCCCCGACTTCGCGCCCTGGGTCTGCGCCGCGCTCCTGGACGCCGACCTCGCCGAAGCGGAAGAACTGGCGGAACGCCTGGTGGAGGCCCAACTGCTGGAACGCACCGGCCCAGCGCGGTACCGGCTGCAGGACGTCGTCCGCGCGTTCGCCGCCCGGCGGGCCGGCGGCGACGAGGGGGCAGGCGGCGGTGAGCGGGCCGAGGCGCTGGGACGGCTGCTCGACGGCTGGCTCGTGCTCGCCGACCAGGCCAACGGGCTGCGGTTCGGCGGCGGGAGCGGCCCGCCGGAAGGGCGCTGGTCGCCGAAGGGCGTCGCCGTCGGCGACCCCGCCGACTGGTTCGAGAGCGAACGCCCCGGCCTCGTCTCCGCCGTACGGCAGGCCGCGGCGGAAGGCCGCGCGGAGCACTGCTGCCGCCTGGCCGTCGCCCTCGCCCGCTTCCTGGAAGGCGCCGGCCACCTCGACGATCTGGCCGAATGCCTGAGATTGGCACTGGCGGCCAATCCGCAGAGTGAACCCGGGCACACTTGGGCATTGTGAACCACGTGAAGCGTCCCCTCGCGCTCGTCGTGCTGCTGGCGCTGCTGACCGCCTGCGGCCTGGTCCGCGCCCCGTCCATGGACGCCACCGGCAAGGACACCTTCGAGGACGACGTGAACTCGGCCCGGGTGCTGAGCGAGGAGTACTGGAAGCAGCAGTTCGCCGCGCTGGGCCGGACGTACCGGCCGGTCACGGAGTTCGTGGCCTACGAGGGCGAGGGCGGGCCGAGGTGCGGCGGGCAGCCGTCCGTGCCGAACAACGCCTTCTACTGCCCGGCCGGCCACTTCATCGCCTACGACGCCCGGTGGATGCGCGGCCTGTGGGAGGAGATGGGCGATGGTTCCGTGTATTTGATCATCCCGCATGAGTTCGGGCATGCCGTTCAGGCGCAGCTCGAAACGTCGTTCCAGCTCAACGTGCAGCAGGAACTCCAGGCGGACTGCTACGCCGGCGGCACCCTGGCGGCCCTGGTGAAGTCCGGCGCCCTCCGCGCCGAACCCGGTGACGAGGAAGAGCTCCTGCTCAACCTCGCCGCCGCCGGCGACCCCGACGAGGACTGGTTCAACCCCCAGGCACACGGTACGGCCGAGCAGCGCCAAGCCTCCTTCGCCGTCGGATACCGCGATGGAGTAGGCGGCTGCTGAGAAGTACGCCCGCGGGATGATGCGCGCCGGCGCCGACCCGGTCTAGCGTGGTGCCATGCCGTTGGGAGAGATCAGCTGGCTGCGCAGGGGAGCCTGCCGTACCAGCGATCCTGAGCTGTTCTTCCCGCTCGCGCCGGGCCCCGAGCAGGAGGCGCGGGCCAAGGCCGTCTGCGCCGGGTGCCAGGTGCTCGACCAGTGCCGGGACTACGCGCTGAGCGCCGGTGAGTCCGAGGGGATCTGGGGCGGGATGACGCCGGACGAGCGCCGTCGCGCCCGCTTTCCCGCGGGCTGGCACAGTCCGGCCGCCAGTTAGCCTGCAAGGGTGCTGCTACGTTCCCTCGCCGTGCTCACCGCGGCCAACATCCTCAACAACCGGATCGCCCCCCGCCTCGGCCCCGTCACCTCCGCCGCCGCCACCGCCGCGCTGGTCGCGATGGCCCGCAGGTCCGGACTGACCTGGGAGGAGCTCGGCTTCCAGCACGGCCGCAAGGGCGCCGTGGCCGGTGGGGTCCTGTTCGCGGCGGTGGCCGTCGTCTACACCGCGGGCATCTCCCACCCGAGGACCCGCCCCCTGTTCCACGACGACCGCGCCCTGTCCCTGACCCGCGCCAGGGTCCTCGAAGAGGCGCTGGTGCAGGTCCCGTTCGGCACCGTGCTGCTGGAGGAGGTCGGCTTCCGCGGCGTCCTGTACGCCGCCCTGCGCCGCCGCCACGGCACCGCCGCCGCGACGGCCGGATCCTCCGCCGTGTTCGGCCTGTGGCACATCCTGCCGTCGATCGACATGGCCAAGGCCAACCCGGCCCTGGGCGCCCTGACCGCCGCCGAGTCCCCCAGCCACCTCGACACGGCACGGGTGGTGGCGGGCAGCGTGGTGTCGACGGGGGTGGCGGGCGTGGCCTTCTGCGAACTCCGCCGCCACGCGGGCCTGGCCGCCCCGGTGCTCCTCCACCTGGCGACCAACTCCCTGGGCTACCTGTTCGCCCGCCTGTCGACCCGCCTCCCGACCGCCCCGGAAACACCCACCACCTGACAAGCCGCCCACCCCTTTTCCTGAGCCTCTGCTCTGGCCGGGTAGTTGTGCCCGGGGTGTTCCCGGTCGGGTGGGTAAGGGGGCGTCGTTACGGTGCCCGGCCCTGTGCGGGGGCAGAAGCGTCTCCCTGGAGGCCCTCAGCCATGTGGGGGTGGGTGGGGGTGGGGGTGGCTGCGCCGTAAAGGATGGAAGGGGTTTTAGGCGGTGGGGACGATCTGGAAGGACTCGGCGGAGCGGCCGGTGGGGAGGCCGGCGGTGGCGCCGTTCTGGAGGAAGCGGTCGCGGACGAAAGCCTCGAACCCCTCACGGTGCGACACCTGGCTCACATGCGACAGCAGCGCCGCCACCTTGCGGTCCAGGGAGTCGGTGATGTCGACCCAGTGGTTCGGGGTGGAGCCGCCGTTGAGCCACACCTCCCGCACCGTCCACTCCGTCAGGCCCTCGTCGCGCAGCAGCTCGGGGAAGGCGTACGGGTTGCGCGCGTCGGGGTAGACGGCGTCCAGCGTGGCCCCGCCGACGGCGCGGTGGTCCGGGTGGCTCGGTGCGATGAACTCGTAGTTACGGTCGGGATGGTGGGTGATGACCAGGTCCGGGCGTACCTGCCGGATCACCCGGGCGATGTCGCGCCGCAGTTCCAGGGACGGCACGACGGTGCCATCGGAGTAGCCGAGGAAGCGCACGTCGGTCACGCCCACCGCCTTGGCGGCGGCGGTCTGCTCGGAGCGGCGCAGTTCGGCCATGCCGGCGTTGTCCTGGGCGCGCTCGTTGCCGCCCGCGTCGCCGTCGGTGACGAGCAGGTAGGTGACCTCGACGCCCCGATCGACCATGAGCGCCACCGTTCCGGCCGCGCCGAAATCCGCGTCGTCCGGGTGCGCGGTGACCACCAGCACCCTGTTGACCTGGTTCTCCGCCAGCATGGCGTCCCCTTTCCGATATCTCCTTGGGCACAACCAGAGGGCCCCAGTCGGCATTCCGAGTCACGATTGTCGGTGGGGCGTCCTAACCTAGGGGCGTGCCGACCCAAGTCTCTCTAGACCACCCACTGCTCGACGGCCTCAACCCGCAGCAGCGCGAGGCCGTGATCCATCACGGCAGCCCGCTGCTCATCGTCGCGGGCGCGGGATCGGGGAAGACGAGGGTGCTGACGCACCGCATCGCCTACCTGCTGGCCGAGCGCAAGGTCCACCCGGGCGAGATCCTCGCGATCACCTTCACCAACAAGGCCGCCCGAGAGATGAAGGAGCGCATCGACAAGCTCATCGGCCCCCGCTCCAAGGTCATGTGGGTGATGACCTTCCACAGCGCCTGCATGCGCATCCTGCGCAAGGAGGCCAAGCGGCTGGGCTTCCCGTCGAGCTTCTCGATCTACGACCAGGCCGACTCGCAGCGGCTGATGGCGATGGTCTGCCGGGAGATGGACCTCGACCCGAAACGCTACCCGCCGCGCGGCTTCTCGGCCCAGGTGAGCAACTACAAGAACGAGCTCATCGACTACGAGACCGCCATCGACCGGGCGAACAACCACCTGGAGAAGACGCTCGCCCAGGCGTACAAGGCCTACCAGCTCAAGCTGACCGAGGCCGGCGCCATGGACTTCGACGACATCATCATGAACACGGTGACGCTCTTCCAGCTCTTCCCCGAGGTGGCCGAGCACTACCGGATGCGCTTCCGGCACGTCATGGTCGACGAGTACCAGGACACCAACCACGCCCAGTACATCCTGATCAGAGAGCTGGTCGGCCACCCCGAGCTGAAGACGGCCGACGGCGAGCTGGTCCGCACCGGGTCCGACATGTCGGAGCTGTGCGTGGTCGGTGACGCCGACCAGTCGATCTACGCCTTCCGCGGCGCGACGATCCGCAACATCCTGGAGTTCGAGCGCGACTATCCCGACGCGCGCACGATCCTGCTGGAGCAGAACTACCGCTCCACCCAGAACATCCTGGCCGCCGCCAACGCGGTCATCTCCCGCAACGAGGGCCGCAAGCCGAAGAACCTCTGGTCCGACCAGGGTGACGGCCCCAAGATCGTGGGGTACGTCGCCGACAACGAGCACGACGAGGCCATGTTCGTCGCCCAGGAGGTCGACCGGCTGTCCGACGAGGAAGACGTCAAGCCCGGCGACGTGGCCGTCTTCTACCGGACCAACGCCGCCTCGCGGGTGTTCGAGGAGATCTTCATCAGGACCGGCCTGCCGTACAAGGTGGTCGGGGGTGTGCGCTTCTACGAGCGCAAAGAGGTCAAGGACCTGCTCGCGTACCTGCGCGTGCTGGCCAACCCGGCCGACGTGGTGTCGATGCGGCGCATTCTCAACGTCCCCAAGCGCGGCATCGGCGACCGCGCGGAGGCGATGGTCGAAGCGCTCTCCTCGCGGGAGAACATCACGTTCTGGGACGCGCTGCGCCGCGCCGAGGAGGCCTACGGCATGGCCACCCGCTCCCTGAACGCGGTACGCGAGTTCGTGGCCATGCTGGAAGAGCTGATCGCCAAGGCCGAGGGCGTGCCGCCGTCCGCGCTGGCCGAGGAGATCCTGGTCGCCACCGGCTACCGCGCGGAGCTGGAGGCGTCGGAGGATCCGCAGGACGAGTCCCGGCTGGAAAACCTCAACGAGCTCATCTCGGTGGCCCAGGAGTTCGAGGAGGCCAACCCGGAAGGCACGCTGGTGGAGTTCCTGGAGCAGGTCTCGCTGGTGGCCGACGCCGACCAGATCCCCGAGGCCGACGGCGGCCAGGGCGTGGTCACGCTGATGACCCTGCACACCGCCAAGGGCCTGGAGTTCCCCGTGGTGTTCCTGACGGCGATGGAGGACGGCGTCTTCCCGCACATCAGGTCCCTGGGCGAGCCCAAGGAACTGGAGGAGGAACGCCGCCTGGCCTACGTGGGCATCACGCGGGCGCAGCAGCGCCTGTACATCACGCGCGCGGCCGTACGCAGCTCATGGGGCGCCCCGTCCTTCAACCCCGCCTCCCGCTTCGTCAACGAGGTGCCGGCGACGCTGCTCGACTGGCGTACCGACCCGGAGAAGTCGGCCAGGACCGCCGCGGTCCGCCGCGACCCGACCCCGGCTCCGGCCAAGAAGAGCTCCCGCGCGGTCCCGAACCTGACGCCGGGCGACCGGGTGACGCACGACGCGTTCGGCCTGGGCACCGTGGTGTCGGTGGACGGGGTGGCCGAGCGTACCAAGGTCAAGATCGACTTTGGGAGCGGGGGAGAGAAGACGTTGCTGCTGGCTTACGCGCCCCTCGAAAAGCTCTGAGGGCATGGGCCTTCGCTTCGCTCCGGGCTGGTTGGTGTGGGGGAGCCCAGCTCCCCCACGCCCCCTGGCGGGGGGGGGGGGGGCCCCCCCCCCCCCCCCCCGCGGGGGGGGCGGGGGGGGGGGGGGGGGGGGCGGGGGGGCCCCCCCCCCGGGGGGGGGGTTTAAAAAACCCCCCCCCCCCCGGGGCGC